>CBDDHW010000059.1:0-7873 GCA_965228575.1 Rhodospirillaceae bacterium
ACCCGGTCTGGTCTCTTCGACGTTGGCGGAAATTCCCAACGATGACGAGCGACTTCAAGTAGTCGGCATTATCACCGGCATGCAGGAAACGCTAGTAGATCTGGTGGTACGACGCGAGATGCTCCTCCTTCGACTAAGAGCAAGCATTGAAGCCCGCGAATTCGAAAAGGCGGACGAAGCGGTTGCTCGCTTGCGTGATGTGCGCCTTGACGAAGACCAGTTCCGGGTACGACTGAGGCAGCGACGACAAGCAATCGTATCCAACAACCCAGTGGTTCAACGCAGAATCGACAGAATGTTTGGTGACACCTCAAATCTGATGGCCAACTACTTCGACCCTCGCCCCATCATGGAACTGGAAGCCAAATTGGTACAGGCTCGAAACGAAAGACCTCCGGAAACTCCAACGGAGACCACGCCCGAAGCAGAACAACTGCCGGAAGATCCACCAGCCGCCGCCGCGACACCATCCTCAGAACCACCGGCCGCGGAAAGTACCCCGGCACAAACAAATTAGGACGTCAACCGACCGACCCCATTCACATCAGCGATATTACTGTGGAACCCAACACGGCCAATGCGACCAGGCCACCGAACGCCAGCACCGCGAATACAAGGGGATGAAACCCTGCGATGCTCTCTGGCATTCGCCATTGGGATATCCAAGCTCTCAAACGTGGTGGCCGGAAGGTGACTTCCCAACGTGGTGAGAAGTCTTCATCGATACCAGAAAATGTCTCTGCGGTTTCTTCACTGGCCGCAGAAATCGGGTGCGTTGGCTGAGACGCGTGATCGCCACTATCAGAATTGCCAAACGAATCACCGATCAAGCTACCAATTCGGGGGTCGGTATCGGGAATACTGCCCGAGCCACCAATCGGCGGTGGACTAATCGGCATCGAGTTTGCAACCAACTCCATATTCTCCACCCAAGGAGATAGCCGAGATACTACTTCCACGGCCGTCGAAATTCGGCTAGCAGGATCCTTGTGCATCATGTCAGCGATGATATCCACAAAGTCCTGGGTCAAATCCCCGTTCAGGCGGCGAGGATCAATCGGATGCAAGTTACAGTGCGCGCGAGCCTTTTCACGAACCGTCCCACCCGGGAATGGCACCTTGCCGGTTACGGCGTAGTACAACGTGCAACCCAGGGCATATATGTCGCTGGCAGGTGAAACTTCTCGGGGCGACTTAATCTGTTCGGGAGAGAGATAGTCAGCCGTACCGACTATCTTGTTGCTTCGCTCGTCTTTGCCCGCCTCTATGGCTATCTCGACTAAGCCCAAGTCGGAAAGCTTTGCTTGGCCAGAAGGTGTAACCAACACGTTGCCGGGCTTAACGTCTCGATGGATCAACCCTTGGGCGTGAGCGTGCTCCAACCCCAGAGCCACTTGTGAAATAATCGAAGCCGCGAGGGACATCGATAGCGGTCCCTTACGTCTCAGTAGTCTTCGCAGGTCCGAGCCGGGTACATACTCGGTAACTAGGAAATGTACATTTCCGTCATGTCCCGCATCAAATGCCCGCACTAGGTTCGCGTGATCGAGTCGGGCTTGGGCACGAATCTCCCGCGTAAAGCTGGCAATGGCCTCGGGGGTCGACTTATGTCGGGGCAGTACTTTCACGGCCACGGTGCGGCCCATCACTTCGTGCTCGGCCTTAAAGACTTGGCCCATGCCCCCCTGACCAATCGAGTCCAACATGCGATAGGGCCCGAGCGTGAATTTCATCCGCCCGGCCAGCAGTTGCTCGGCTTGCCAGCGATTGATTTTCCCCAGCTCCACAAGCACCATCGCCTGCGATTGCTCAAACTCGCTTTCTCCGTGAATCGGAGCTCGCTGGCGAATTGTGCTGGTCGCCAAATCTAGATCCTCAGCCGTCACCAGACCACTGGTCAAGGCACAGGTTCGGAAGTCGTTTTGTCCGTCGGTCGACACGCGAATGAACCCCTGAATTCTCTCGCAGAGGATCCGACCTCTACCCGACCCAATCTGGTTGAAAACGTAACCGCCCCACACGCAAATCGTTGTTCGGACGCAGTTCGTTTACCTATCACAATATAGCGTTTCCTACGAACTTCCACTCAAATCGGATCTAACGGTTGTACGCATTGAACGGCACGGATCCGTCACGAATCGGTGCTATCTGACTCCAAACTCAAGCCACGACTTAGGTAACGGCGCAGCCAGCTCGACGCGACGACCACCAACGGGATGCTCGAACTCCAAATTCTTCGCATGCAGCGCGATCCCTGCGGAAAACGCTCTGCGACTTCCGTACTTGCGATCGCCGATGACAGGGAACCCCATGCCCGCCAGCTGCACCCGAATTTGATGCTTGCGACCAGTCAACAACTGTACTTCGACCAATGCCGCACGAGGGAGTTTTCGAACACGATGGAAATCAAGTCGCGCTTCCTTGGCATCATTCGCTTCGGCCTCAACGATATGGACTCTGCGATGACGGTCGTCATGTCGAACCCAATCGACCAGCGATCCTTGGGTGGGGTGAAACTTCGGTTCCACCAATGCCCAATACCGCTTCTCGACACTTCGATCTTTGAACTGTTTCGACAGTCGTGCGGCTGCTTTCGAGGTTCTCGCCAGCAACACGACCCCGGAGACGGGCGCGTCGAGGCGACTAACAATGCCCAGGTAGACATTGCCCGGCTTGTTGTACTTCTGTCGCACATAATCTTTTGCAACCAACAACAGGCTTGGCTTATCGGCGGCAACTCCCATCGTCGGCAAATCGACTGGCTTATTCACGGCCAGGAGATGATTGTCCTCGTAGAGAACTTCAAGCGTCTTGGGAGTCGAATTCAATGGAGCGTTGCCACCGTATGCGGCCTGATTAGAATCAGAGTTAAGCCAATTCGTCTATCCTAACCGAACGCCTTCGCTCCGCCGACGGGGCGATCATTCCGAACCACACGTGCAATCAAAACTCTTTTGATGAATACGCCCTACCACCGACCATTGATTCTTGCCAGTAGTTCTCCCCGGCGGGCCGAGCTGCTTCGTGAGGCAGGCTACTCGTTTGAGATCTTGAAGCCCGACGAGGCCGTGGAATGCGGAGTATGCAGCGGAGAATCGCCACCCGAAATGGTCGCTCGACTTGCCGAGAAAAAGGCCGAAAATGTGGCCGAAGCGCTATCCGCCGGGCTAATCGTCGCCTGCGACACAGTGGCCGAGTGGGCGGGACAAGCATTGGGTAAGCCCGCGGACGAAGATCACGCGCGGCGAATGCTGCAGACACTGCGAGGGCGGACCCATCGCGTCTACAGTGGGCTGTGTGTTTGGGATATCGCCAGCGGTCAGCCAGAAGTTCGTGTCGCCAAAACGACCTTACAGATGGAACATCTGGACGACGCCCAACTCGATGAGTACCTCGTCACCGGCGGTTGGGAAGGCAAAGCCGGTGCATTCGGCTACCAAGATCGACTCGGCTGGGTAAGGATCGTCGAAGGAAGCGAATCGAACGTGGTAGGCCTGCCGATGGAGTTGTTACGTGAAATGTTGGCGGCCTTGGGCCAGTAAATGCTTCGCAAATAGCAAAACCACACGGGAATGTCTTTTCCGCAGTCCCCCAAAAACACCACGAAGCTTGCATCATCTTCGCCCAGCTGACGATAATTGAAGGGCGGGCCAATCAGTCCAAAAGACACCTTATCGGGGGAAGGCTTCTTGCCTGACGACGCACCAATCGAGGCAACACCTTCGAAAACAGAGGACCAGCAACTCTCCCCGTCACAGGTCTCTCCGCCTGCCCGAAGTTCTGCACGTTCTTGGTTGTTCCGAGGCTTCGCGGTTGTCTTTGGCCTATTCCTCGGGTTCGGTCTTGCCGAAGCAGGACTCCGCCTATTCGGCCAAGAACTATTTCGCTTGGGGTCAAAGACCTACTTGGTGAACCAGAACGACAACCTCAATTTCCACTGCTATCCAGACAACCACAGTGGCGATCTAAAGCCGGTTCCTGATGTGAGCCAGGGTTCATGGCGGCTATACGATTCTTCGCTACCGCCGAATGAGTTGCCACTCGCCGATCTAGAGAAGACCCCATGGTGCGTAGAATATCGGATGTCACCGCAAAAGCTTCGCGATCGGGTTTATCCGCCCACGGCACCGCCTGGCGTGGTTCGCATTCTGGGTATCGGCGACTCATTTGCTATGGGGGTGGGTGTTCCAGTCGAGCGATCCCTTTTCAGGCAGCTAAATGCCCTGACCGGCGCGGATGTGGAAATAGTGAATGCCGCCCGATCAGGCTCCTACGCAATGCATGCGTATGCACAAGTTGATCAGTTGACCGAACCACTGAACTGCCAACGTGTTCTAGTGGTGTTCATTCCAAATGACATCTCACCCAACGAGGCTCAAATCAAAGAGGAAAGCCTCATCAATGACTTGGTGAATGTGCGGGAATCTTATCTCGACACCCACATCAAAACAGGCTGGCTCACGCAGCATTCTCGTCTCTTCGAGTTGGTCCATCGATGGTGGGAATCAAGAAAGATCCATGAAAAAACCATTAACTGGTACCTCGATTGTTACGACGAACAGCAGAATCCAGCCGGTACCGCAATGCTCAAGGAGATCTTCAAGCGATACTCAGAATTGCCCAACGCCGAAGTTGCTCTGGTGCTGTATCCCATGATGGAAGGATCGGACGGAGAGTACCCGCTGGCTTCGATCCATCGTCAGGTGGAACAATATGCCACGGAAGCTGGCTTACCTGTGCTGGATCTAGCCCCTGCATTCGCGGGCCAAAACCCCAGTGAAATGTGGGTTCACCCTTGCGATCACCACCCGAATTCACGGGCACACAAAATCGCCGCAGAAGCTATTTACAACTGGCTCACAACAGATCTCCCTTGGTTTCTAGAACCGGGTCGTTAGCAAGGATTCAGGATCTTAGAATTAGCTCCACTCATCCGATCACGTTACACTGGCGGCGAGTTGAGTCCAATCGCTTAGACTTTCCCTCTCGATAAATCACCAAGAAGGCCGGATCTACCATGACGAAAAACTATCGCGCCGCCGTGATTGGTCGAACGGGAAAAGGGAATTACGGCCACGGATTAGACGTTGTCTGGCAACACATTCCCGGCGTGCAATTGGTCGCCGTGGCAGACGAGAATAAGCAGGGGTTAGCCGAATCTGCCCGTAAGCTGAACGTCGACAAAGCCTTTACCGATTACCGGAAAATGCTTGACGACGTAAAGCCGGACGTGGTTAGCATCGGCCCACGTTGGCTCGATCAGCACCACGACATGGTGGTGGAAACCTCCAGTCGTGGCATTCATATTTATCTGGAAAAACCCTTCTGTCGCACCCTGGAAGAAGCGGACGCGATGGTGCAGGCTTGCGAAAGCTCTCACGTCAAACTCGCCATCGCCCACCAAACGCGTTACAGCCCCAAGATCGCGGTCGTAAAATCGCTAATCGAAGAAGGTAAGATTGGCGATGTGCTGGAGTTCCGCGGTCGAGGGAAGGAAGATCGCCGGGGTGGCGGCGAAGATCTTTGGGTTCTGGGAACCCACGTCTTCGACTTGATTCGCAACTTTGGTGGCGATCCTACTTGGTGCATGGGATCGGCAACCGAACAGGGTCGCCCCATTCAGGCGAGTGATGTTGTCGAAGGCAACGAAGGCATCGGCCCCCTCGCAGCAGATTCCGTGCATGCAATGTACGGTATGCCAAATGGAGCCACGGCCTACTTTGCCTCGCATCGCAACATGGCGTCTCGTAGCACCCGCTTTGGACTGATGATCTACGGCTCTCGGGGAGTGATCTACCTTGGCACCGGATATCTTCCCCGGGCCGCACTGCTTGCAGAACCAGACTGGGTACCGGATGCCAATGGAGCAACCTGGCAAGAGATCTCCTCGGCAGGTCCCGGCAAACCGGAACCCCTTGATGACGGCGGCCTACACGCAGGAAACATCGAGGCGGTGAAGGATCTTCTCGCAGCGATTGAAGAAGATCGCCAACCCGAGAGCAGCGTATACGATGCACGCGGCGCCATAGAAATGATCGTGGCACTTTTCGAATCGCAACGAATCGGGCAACAAGTAGCGTTTCCCTTGCAGAATCGCAAGAACCCGCTAACCATGCTCAACTAATTGTGAGCCTACAACGTGCGGATTGCTACCGGCAAGGAAAGTCCGCCGCTTATTCTTCAATGAACTGGCTCTCCAACTGGTCGTGTCGGTAGCTGCGATTGCGTCCCGCTTCTTTCGAGGCATAAAGAGCCTTGTCCGAGCGACGCAGCAATGAGGCCGCGGTTCGATCCGAGCGGTCGACTTCAGACACCCCAATGCTCACGGTCACCTGCACTTGGCGACCTTCGCCAATTTCAAACTGATCTTGTTCGAAGGCCATTCGCAGACGTTCTGCCACCTCACTGGCCTCGTGAAGTTTCGTTTCTGGCAGGATTGCCACAAACTCATCACCACCATAGCGAGCAGGCAGGTCCATCCGGCGAAGACTATCCTTGAATCGGTGCCCTATTAGGCGAAGCACTTCGTCGCCCACCTGATGCCCGTACCTATCGTTGATGTCCTTAAAGTAGTCAAGATCGAATATCAGAATACAGAAAGGAACGTCGTTTCTAAGCCACTCGGCAAATCGTCGTTTCAACTCATATTCGAACGCTCGACGATTTGGAATTACAGTTACGGGATCGGTAAGCAGCCCATCTAACTGACACCGAATATGCGCTGCATGATGTTCGATGAGACTACTGGCGTTTTGCAGTTCGCTTTCCAGCCGGCCGTTATCTGTCACAATGGCGTCAATGAGTTCGCTGAATACGGCTGGATTCCGACCGATCGATTTGGCGGTGGTTGACAACTCTTGATTCGCACTTTGTAGATTCTGCGTATGCTGACGAACCGAGTCGATTGAATTAACTGTCGATTCGTGCAACTGGGTCAGTAGTTCACTAGCCACTTCCGGCTGCATGGTCACCGCTTCCGGAACACTTCGCCATGCCCACGGTTTCAGTCCCCGTCGCCGTACGCGCAGCCCAACAAGGACTCCCAGCGCAATACAGAACCCGATACTTGTTAGCTGCCAGAACAGCAATATGTAAGGTGACAATTTGTCAGCGGCAAACAGGCTCATTGGGTACGTAAATCCTGATTCCGCGAGATCTCGAAAGAGTTCATTGACTCTCTCCCTATCGCGCAAGTTCAATCCAGAGGGTGCTGCTCATTCAAGTGCGAATCAATGCCACGCATGGGTATTCACTCAAGCCATATCGTTTAAGTCTAGTTTGCAAGAACGCACAGTCATGCTAGTCAGGCGCTGTATTCTGAGAATCTCGAAGCCTACCCGCAACCAAAGCCAGGCGCCTGTTCGATTCGTACGGGATGTAAGGATCGTAAGGAACTGTAGAACTTCAAAAGACATTCCTGGAGGGATGAACTCTGAAAGCGCCAACTACCCTTAACCGAAGGCATTACCCATGCAACTCGTAATATCGAGCCAATCGACTGGGCGAGACACCGCAGAAGTGGGCTGCCAGAATTGCCCAATTGCGGAATGTTTGGCGGAGCGGACCGTGCTTTTTCCAGCGGCGTGCACTGATATGAAGCGGACCAGGCAAGAGAGCCAGCTTTCCGGCCCTTCTGAGCCTTCGGCAAAGTAGAACATCTTCCAGGAGAGGCTCCTCGGCGAATCCACCGAGCTGATCGAAGACCGATTTCCTCACGAAGATGCCCTGATCGCCGTAGGCCATGCTCAGGCGAGCAACCCGGAGGGCATTGCCCCACTCGATCCAACGGTAGATCATTCCTTCGGCTTCAATTTGTTGGCGGAAAGCTCCCGCCAATACGCTAGAGTCCGAGAGCGCCTCCAGGATTTGCCGC
>CBDDHW010000060.1:0-15812 GCA_965228575.1 Rhodospirillaceae bacterium
ACCTAGGCGCGTTTCTTAGAAACGCATCGCGATGAGCGCAAATACCACCAACAAACCAAAGTCGCGGTTAGATCGGAAGCGGCGTAGGCAATTCTCTTGGTCGTCAATCTTTAGTGTGATCACCTGCCAAGCAAGGTGAGCGGCCGCCGCAATCAGCAAAATTGCAGTGGGAGCGTTAAACGGATACGGGACGAGCACGGCTGTGGATATGAGTGCAATTGAGACTGCGTAAACCAAGGCCACAAAAGCCTTAGTATGTCGGCCTAACGCTAAAGCCGACGATTTTACGCCGGCGAGAACGTCATCCTCTTTGTCTTGATGGGCGTAGATGGTGTCGTAGCCGAGCGTCCAGAAAAATCCAGCAGCGTAGAGGAGGGCAGCGACGCTATTTAAGCTGCCATACACTGCAGCCCAGCCTACCAAAGCACCCCAATTGAAGGTGAGCCCGAGCCACACTTGGGGCCAATAGGTAATGCGTTTCATAAACGGGTAAGCCGCAACCAAAATCAACGAAGCAACACCAAGCGCAATCGCAAACTCATTGAGTTGCAGTAGAACAACCAGGCCGACGGCCAGTTGGAATCCAAGAAACACGGTCGCTGCCCTTACGGTAATTTGCCCTGATGGTAATGGGCGCGTGGATGTGCGTTCGACTTTGGCGTCTATGTCGCGGTCAACGATATCGTTGTATGTACAGCCCGCGCCGCGCATGACCAGCGCGCCGAGACCAAAAAGCACCATCAGCCAAGGGTGGGGCGCCCCGATCGACCCCAATGTAAGGCTCCACCAACATGGCAAGAGGAGAAGCCAAGCTCCGATCGGGCGATCCAAACGCATGAGCCTTGCGTAGGGCCTCAACGGGGCCGGCAGAAGAAATTCAACCCAGCTTTTGCGGGGAATATCCGTCCGGGGGTTTTGGTCAGCGCTCATAGGTCGCTAGACTAAGATGAAGCGCTCGTCTACTCAATGCGCGTGTCATCTGTTGATTGATCCACAATGTCAAAAACCAATTCTAAAATTCGATTGTATGTTGAAGATGAGCTGATTGCCGGGGCGCAGATTGCGGCAACTGACTCGCATGTTCATTATCTCCTACATGTCATGCGGTGTAAGTCCGGCGACTCTGTTGCCCTTTTTAATGGCCGCGACGGGGAATGGCGGGCGAGCATTACCGTGCCCAAGAAACGTGAAGTTCGGTTTGAACTCCAAGAGCAGGCACTCGCTCAAACAACAGACCCTGATGTGTGGTTGGCGTTCGCGCCCGTTAAACGCGCTGACGTCCTTGCTGAAAAAGCGTCAGAGCTTGGGGTCGCAAAGTTGTGGCCGGTCATCACTGATCACACAGATGTGAGGCGGATTAATATTCCGCGTCTGCAAGCTCATGCTATAGAAGCTGCCGAACAATGCTCTCGGCTTACAGTGCCGCCGGTGCATGAGCCTGAAAAGTTTGAGGTGTTTCTAACGCAGTGGCCGCAAGACCGGCGACTTTACTTTCTCGATGAGACTGGAAATGGACGCCCTATTGCTCAAGCTCTTGTGGATGATGATCCTGCGCCGTGCGGTTTTCTAACCGGGCCAGAAGGTGGGTTTGCGCAATCGGAACTTGACGCGCTTCGGCAACTGCCCTTTGCTAAAGCTATTGGGCTCGGCCCAAGGTTGCTTCGCGCTGAAACGGCCGGTATAGCGGCTTTGGCATGCTGGCAGGCATTGGCCGGAGATTGGAAACCCACCCAATAGAGTACTTTGAGAATGGAGCGTATTGCTAAAGTCGACCCAGAATTTCTTGTGCATAGGTCGCGCACACTTCTTTACTGATATATTTCTGTATTGCGGCCTCGTTCGTTGATGGACTGCCGTTCCAAATGAGGCCTGCGTTTAAGTATGACATCCATTCGATCTGAGATATCTGATCCCGTCACCTCAAAGGCGCAACTTATCGCCACCCTTGAGGCTGGCTCAAAGCCACAAGATCAGTGGCGGATTGGAACCGAGCACGAGAAGTTTCCTTACCGGCGCACCGGTTTTACACCGCTGCCCTACGACGGTGCGGTCGGAGTCCGAGCCTTTTTGGAGGGCATGCAACGGTTCGGTTGGAGTCCCGTTGTTGAGAACGACAATCTCATTGGCCTCCGTCAACACGGAAAAGGCTCAATATCTTTGGAACCAGGGGGGCAAATAGAGCTCTCCGGCGCGCCATTGGAAAATGTGCATCAGACCTGCGGCGAGGTCGCCGAACATTTAGGACAAGCGAAGATCGTCGGAGATGAACTTGGCATTGGGATGTTGGGTATCGGGCTGACGCCGAATTGGACGCGCGAAGACATTCATTGGATGCCCAAGGGCCGCTACAAAATCATGCGCGAATACATGCCTAAGGTCGGGACGATGGGCATCGATATGATGACCCGGACCTGCACGGTTCAAGTGAACTTGGATTATTCGTCCGAAAGGGACATGGTGAAGAAGCTGCGTGCATCGCTCGCCTTACAACCTATCGCGACGGCTCTTTGGGCAAATTCGCCTTTTACAGAAGGCAAGCCGAACGGATTTTTGAGTCAGCGCGCCAATATTTGGCAACACACCGATCCGAATCGCACAGGACAGCTGTCCTTCGCATTTGAAGATGGGATGGGGTTTGAGCGCTACGTTGATTATATGCTCGATGTTCCTATGTACTTTGTATATCGCGATGGATATATCGATGCGTCGGGTCAATCGTTTCGCGACTACATGAACGGCACGCTCCCCGCATTGCCAGGAGAAGTGCCTACCATTGCTGACTGGTTCGACCATATGTCGACCGCATTCCCGGAAGCGCGCGTTAAAAATTACATAGAACTCCGCGGCGCTGATGCCGGCCCCTGGGGCCGCTTATGTGCGCTCTCCGCTTTTTGGACGGGTCTTTTATATGATGATCAGGCTCTGGATGCGGCCTGGGATCTCGTGAAGTCTTGGACCCAGGAAGACCGGGAAAAGCTTTACCACGATGTTCCGACCCAAGCGCTTAAAGCGGAAATCAACGGCCGAAGCGTTCAGGACGTTGCACGAGAAATTATCGAGTTGTCTTTCGGGGGTCTCCAGAGGCGTGCACGCCTTGATGCTGCGGGGAATGATGAAACCAAATTCCTCGATCCGCTGCGAATAATCGCAGACTCAGGTATTTCACCTGCAGAACACATGCTCGATCTGTTTAATGGACCCTGGAAGGGTGATATTACCAATGCGTATATCGAATTTAGTTATTAAAGGACGAGTTCGTGGCGAAGATCAAAAAAACAGGGAAGAAAGCTCTGCCGACAAAACCCGTTATGATTCAACGTCGCTCATCATCTAAGCCAGGAGCAGGACCGAAAAAACCTGTAATGGTTTCAAACAGTGTATCGCTCAGGTCACACACAGGCGCCGCGTATAAAAATTTGACCGAAGTGCGGCGTAAAATCGACGACTTGGATCGAGTAATCGTACCGCTATTGTGCGAACGCCTCACCGCTGTAACTCAGGCCGCACATTTTAAACCATCGGTCAAAGGAGTCGTAAAAAAAGCGCGCGTTGAGTCTATCGTCTCTAAAGTTCGCCGTGCGTCGAAAGCGCTGAAGTCTAACCCAGACGCAATCGAAGCGGTCTACCGCAAAATAATCGACGTCTATACCAAGGAAGAGCAGCGAAATTGGAAAGTGATCAATAAAAAGTGATCACCGCCCGCTGGTGGTGCGCCGCGCTGGCACTGCCCCAACTTTCACGCGCTGCGCTACACAAGCTGCATAACAATGCCCACCAGACCTCCGATGAGTAGCACCGCAGTCGTTAAGAACGATATTCCAAATCCGGGCCCGCGTTTTCCGGGCTCTTTGTAGTATCCGAGCGCGTACAAAATCCGCCCCAAGGGCCAGAACGCCCCGACGATCGCGGTAGGGATATCGCCCCATGCCATCGCGAAGATGATCAGAGCGGGAATAAAGGTAATCATTTGCTCAAGCGTGTTCATGTGAACGCGAAACACGCGCTGGAAATCGGGCGGCCCTTCCGTCGAGGGTGCTTGTACATTGTGTTTTCCGCGCGCTGCGCCTACGCGCATGGTCACCCAGGTGTAGACAGATAAGGCGATGACGACCACGAGGGCCGTGTACGGGTAAGTATCTAACATGTGATGTCCTCCCACCGGCTTCAGGCGGCCCTTTGAATAGGGCTCCAAACCTCAGGTCAGCATATCCCAATCAACTCCGGCTGTGACCTACAGAGTTGCCATTTTGGCGGTGCCACAAAAAAATGACCGCCAACAGGTGATTTTTCCTTGATTTTCAGGCGAATTGGCTTAAACGCCACGGGAGACGTACGCGCACGTGCCTAAAGCGATCTGCCGTTAAGCAACGACGTAAGCGTCCTTTCGTTGGTTGGACCAATTTTTGTCTAATTAATCAAAGGAGGCCGTGCATGCCCCATCATCTTTCCTCAGCGCCCTCGCGTCGCTCGATCCTTATTCGGCCGGCTTTTGTCGACTGTCGTCATGCGGCCTGGAATGGGCGGCGCATAGATGTGATTTCAAAGTTCGACGTTCTTCGGGTCTGATTTCCCCTTTCTTTATCAATGGAATGCCCGGCGCTTGCGAAGGTCGGGTGGAATCATTTTTGTCGCCTGAGGCGACTAGAGAGGGACTAAAGAGTAGAATGAACGGACAAGTTTTCCCCGCCCAGAAACCTTATGCTTTGGACTATGTGCCGGCTGGACCCATTTACAATTCCGTGGGCGAGGTCGCGAAGCATTTGAAGCCTGAGAGTCCCGTGCAGTGCGTTTTTCCGGATTCTGTGCGCAGTCAGGCACAGCGATTCACCGCTCTCTTTCCTGGGTCCGTATTGTATGCGGTTAAATGCAATCCTGGCGTTGAGTTTTTGCGCCATATGTATGCGGCGGGCGTGCGCCACTTTGATGTCGCCTCGTTAGAAGAGGTTCGCTTAATTCAAAGCGTGTTTGCGAATGCGCAGATGCATTTCATGCATCCTGTGAAATCGCGTGAAGCGATCCGCACAGCGTACAAAATGGGCGTGCGTACATTTTCGCTCGATACAACGGCAGAGCTGATAAAAATTTTGGAAGAAACAAATTCCGCGAAGGATTTGAAACTGTTCGTGCGGCTTGCGGTATCGGGTAATGCCGCAGCCTATGACTTGACCGGAAAGTTTGGGGCGGCGCCATCAACGGCCACCACACTTTTGCGCCATGTCAAAAAAGTCGCTCATAAGGTCGGCGTATGCTTTCATGTTGGATCTCAATGTATGGATCCCGCCACTTACCGCGCGGCGGTGGAGCGAGCGGCGAGCGTTATTTCAAAGGCAAAAGTGGATATCGATGTTCTTGACGTCGGGGGCGGTTTTCCTGCGACCTATCCGGACATGACACCACCGCCGCTCGAAGCGTACATGGATGCGATCGTCGCGGCGACCCAGCCGTTTGTTGAGCGGGGTGTAGCGTTATGGTGTGAACCTGGCCGCGCAATGGTGGCGGCCGGAGCATCTATGCTCGTGCGCGTGAACCTTCGTAAAGGTCGCCGTCTATATATCAATGACGGGACCTACGGGAGCCTTTTCGATGCCGGCGCTCTGAATTGGCGGTTCCCCGTAAGATTGGTGCGTCCACAGGTGAAAAGCGGAAATGACTCTAATGATCCCAATAGCCGTGCGCCGTCTGAAAAATTGGTTCCGTTCAGCTTTTATGGCCCGACTTGCGATAATCTCGACAAGATGAAGGGTCCGTTCCATCTGCCGGAAGACACACAAGAAGGAGACTGGATCGAGATTGGCATGCTGGGTGCGTATGGAGCAGCCATGCAAACCAGATTTAATGGGTTTCATATGTCTGAGGCGGTGAGTGTCTGGCCGGAAGCGCCTTCATACATTGCGGAACGCCGCCGCGCCCAAGGTTTAACTCCGAGTACATCTCTAAAAGAAAGTACCGCATTGACGTCAAATTTTAATGTGCGGTCCGCTGCGGTTGCAGTTAAATAGAAAAACACTTTCTTTGCATTGTGTTTAACCACCACTCTCACATTAATCTCTAGCTTGATCGGACGCCTAAACCATGGTTGCGCCTAAACCCCGTTCAAAAAAGTCGAAAAATAAATCGAAGAAGAAACCCGCGTCAGGTAAGTCCAAAACGCTAAAGACAAATAAGAAAGCGATGTTGTTGTCCACGCCCGTGGAGCACATCGATATTACGTCTTTTGATGCGCGCCCGATCATTGACCGTATGGCGAAGATGTCATTCAGCTCGCGGGATACGGCGCGCGCTGCCGACATTTTCGGTCAGATGATCAAAGATCCGAAATGTTCGGTGATATTGACCTTGGCGGGCTCGACCTCAGCGGGCGGATGTATGCAGGTTTATACCGACATGGTGCGATTTGGCATGGTCGATGCCATCGTTGCGACCGGGGCCTCGATCGTCGATATGGATTTCTTCGAAGCTTTGGGATTCCGGCATTACCAAGGTTCACAGTTTAACGATGATAAGGATTTACGCGATCTCTATATCGACCGCATCTACGATACCTATATCGACGAAGAGGAGCTTCAGTTCTGCGATAAGACCATTGGTGATATCGCCGATAGCATGACGCCGGGCCCGTATTCCTCTCGCGCGTTCATCCGCGAGATGGGGAAGTGGCTAAAAACGCAGAAATCGCGGAAGAAAAACTCCCTCGTGGAAACCGCGTATGATCATGACGTCCCGATTTTTTGCCCCGCATTTACCGACTCCTCGGCTGGATTTGGATTGGTCTTGCACCAAGTGCGCAATCCAAAGAGTCATATCACGATCGATTCCATTGCCGATTTTCGCGAGCTCACAGATGTCAAAATCAAAGCCGGTACAACCGGCTTGATGATGGTCGGCGGCGGCGTGCCCAAGAACTTTGCGCAGGACACGGTTGTGTGCGCCGAGGTACTGGGGATCGAGGCAGAAATGCACAAATACGCCGTGCAAATCACCGTCGCTGACGTGCGCGATGGTGCGTGTTCGTCCTCAACGCTCAAGGAGGCCAATTCTTGGGGGAAGGTGGATGCGGCGTGCGAGCAGATGGTGTTCGCCGAAGCGTCCAGCGTCATGCCGCTGATTGTCTCCGATGCTTACCACCGCGGTGTATGGAAGAAACGCCGGGCGCGCAAATTCGCGAAACTCTTTAAGTAGGTATCGCAGCCTCAAATTAAGTAGGTATCGCAGCCTCAAAAACCCGGGCGCCGCGCCACCAATTTCGGACGCGCACCCGGGTTTATTGTTTGATTAATTGAGAGCCGCGGCACCCGCCATTGAGATTTGTTCGTCTTGCGAGGAGGTCACGCCGGATGCACCGATACCGCCGACGATCATGCCGTTTTCGATAAGAGGCACGCCGCCCTGCAAAAATATGGCATCCGAGACGGTTAACAACCTAAGTCCTGCTCCGCCTTCGGAAATCATGTCGTGATAAACCTTCGTCGCATTGCGAAACTCAACAGCCGTACGCGCTTTGCCTTCCGATATACGGAGTGACCCATAAGAGGTGTTGTCAAACCGCTGGCTCATCATCACGTTGCCGCCGCTATCGACGATGGTAATGGCAACATTCCAGCCATTATCCATGGCTTCTTTTTCTGCCGCCGCCATGACTTTTTTAGCCGATTCAAAAGAAATCGGTGCGCCATATGGCGGCGCTTCTTGTGCGTACGCCGCTTCACCGTTAAGGCCAGCAACGAGCGCCAAAACCGCAAACAAACCGAGTATTCTCATTTTGGTATCCCCTCCATCCAGGATCTATGTCGTTTGATGTGGTTTGCGGGCCATTCAATTCGCCCGCGTTTCATGGTTCGCGCGGAAAGTTTGCCTTGTGGAAGCGCCCAGCACAATGCGCTATTAAGGACTAGAGGAAGGTAACCACAATGTATCGTAAGGTCTGTATTGTTGGGCCCGGCGCGATTGGCGGCATGTTGGCCATCATGCTCGAGCGATCAGGGTTTGAAGTCAGCGCGCTTGCGCGGTCAAAAAAAGTCGAGGCGATTAACAGCCGCGGCATCACTTTGCTTTCCGAAGGTCAAACGCTGAAAGGGGCGCCTAAAGCGTCCACGGACCCTGCGGAGCTTGGCCCGCAAGACCTGGTTATCGTCACACTCAAGAGCAACGCGTTCGCCTCGGTTGCCCCGTCGCTCGCTCCTCTGTGTAAGGCAGATACGCCGCTTGTGATGGCCATGAACGGGCTGCCGTGGTGGTTTTTTGATGATTTCGGCGGCGCGCTCGCGGGAACGACGATTAAGGCGGTCGATCCCGACGGCACGTTGTCAAAAATTATTCCGAGCGAGCAGTTGATATGGGCAGTGGTCAACTGCAGCGTTTCTGAATTGCCCGACGGCACGCTCGAGCACACCCGCGGCCAGCTCTTTACGCTCGGCCGTCCCAATGACGACCCAGAAGGCGTGGATGATGTCTGCGAGGTGTTTCGCGTCTCGGGCTACGACTGCGTCATCAGTGAGAACATTCGCCAAGATATATGGTCCAAATTGCTGGCCAACGTTGCCTTCAATCCGATTACGGCGTTGGCGATGGCCGAGATCAAGGACGTGTTCGAAGATCCATACGTGTACGAGTGCATTATGACTGTTGCGGCCGAAGCTCGGGCTGTGGCCGATGCCTTTGGCCTTGAGTCCGACCTGGAACGGTTACAACGCATGCGCGGAGCAAAGGTCAGGACCTCTATGCTTCAAGATCTTGAGCGCAAACGACCGTTAGAACTTGGGAGTATCGTTGAAGCGGTTGTGGAAATCGCTGAACACACGAAAGTGCCCGTCCCGCAGCTCCGAGCGGTCTTGGGTTTGATGCGATTGCGCGCCAAAACCGCTGGCATTTCTTAAAGGTGTATGGTTCTTGACCTCAGGCACACCCAAGGGCGTCACAGATCATCGTTTGCAACCCACCTTGGCGGCGCTGTCCGCCGGGCAGTTTAAAGTTCTCTCCGTAGATGTGTTCGATACACTTTTGTGGCGGCAGGTTCCTGAACCCGCGGATGTTTTTTTGGTGCTGGGGCAACAGTTAAAGGACGCGGGTCATCTCGCAGGCCATATTTCACCTATTGCCTTCGCGGAATTGCGCCGTGCGGCCCAAACATCGGCCCGCGAACGTGCGTTTGCCGCAACCGGATCGCGTGAAGTCACCCTAGCAGATATTTATGCAGAGCTCCCCGACATCATTTTTAACAGCAGTTTTTCAGCGGAGCGAAGGGAAGCCGCTGAACTTGAGTGCGAGCGAGCACTTATGCTTCTGGATGACGATGTGGCCACGCTTATCGAGTTGGCGAAGAATGCCGGTGCGCGCGTCATTTTGGTATCCGATACGTACTTCGGGTCTGAAACAATTCGCAACTTTTGCTCTCGGCGGGATTTCAGGGCGATGCATTCATCGAACGTCTGTTTGCGTCGTGTGAAATGGGGCGACCGAAATTCATCGATCTTTTTGACATCGTTCTAAAAGAGCTTGGCGTCGATGCTTCGGACCTTGTTCATATCGGCGACAATCCCACCGCTGATATCCACCCGTGCGAGGTGCGCGGCATTTCCTGCATCCACTACGATAAATGGAAATTTTCACCACGCGCGCAGAACAAGGAAATCCCCGATGCCCGCAGCGCGCGCGCACCATATATAGGCGTTGTGGGTGATCGTGGTCTCACGGGGTTGCGCTCGCGGCTCTACCATCGTCCGCCGACTGATATTAAACCCGAAGACCTCCCGTACTGGCAGTATGGCGCAAGCGTTTTGGCGCCGATCTTTGCGAGCTACGCACGTTGGGTGGTGGAAACGTGCCAGAACGAGAAGGCATCTCACATTTTTGGCGTTATGCGCGAAGGCAGATTTCTTAGTCAACTGGTGTCCCAGACCGCCGCGAAACTAAAAGTCGATCTGAGTACAGATGAGCTGTGGCTTTCTCGCCGCGCCGTTATACGTGCCGCTTTATACGACGATGATCTTAGCGCTTTGCCCGAAGCCATTTCCCTAAGTCCAGGCCTCAGCAAAGAGGAGGTTCTCGCCGGGTTGGGCCTTGGGGTGGGCGAGGTTGATGCGGTGTTTGAGTCGCCGTTTGACTGGACCGCGGCGAATGCCATACCTACGCTCGCACAAGGGATTGCGCAAACTCCGGCGTTGCTCACAAAAGTGTTAGCGCAGTCCGCAAATCTGCGGAAAAATTTGCTGGCGGGTCTTGGCAAGCACGTCGACCTTTCCCAAACAGCGACCGTATTCCTCATGGATTTGGGGTATGCCGCGACGATTCAATCTGTTCTGTCAAAAATTCTACGCCGCGAAGGCGTGCAAATTCATCAGCGCGGATTGTATCTCGCTTTAAACAACAAAGCGGCGAGCAATGTTGCCGCTGGGGCCGATCTAAACGCTTACCTTGATCATGAGGGTTTTAACGGGCCGACAGCGGCACTTTTGTCGCGCACGCCGGATGTTCTGGAACATGCGTGTATGTGCCGCGAAGGAAGTCTTTCTCATTACGATGAAAGCGGTAATCCCGTGTTGCTACCTAATCAGCGCGATGAAATCCAGCTCTTGCAAATGGAGATGGTTCAGCGCGGTGTTTTGGATGGGGTAAACGCTGTAAATAATCTGTTCGGCAATCTTTCACCCGAGTCTCTGGACGATACGCATCTTAAGAAACAGGTCTGCGGAATTGTCGAGGCGGCTCTGTTGTACCCGACGCGCGCGGAAGCGAGTTCAATTGGCGCATGGGTTCATGAAGCAAATTTCGACCTTGCCGACCGGCGCCGCTTGAGTGATCTGGCGATGGATGTCTCGCAGCTCGAATACCAAGGCTGGCAGGTGTTGCAAAACGTTGGGCGAAATCAATGCTATTGGCCCGCAGCGGCACTAACTTTGATCAACCCCTTTGCGGCAGACGTTTTCGCTGCTGGGGTACGCGGGGAATACAAAGCCGGGCACCTTACCTCGGGCCCACTGCTGGGACATATTTCGATTTGCCCAGATCTTGGCGTGGGATTTGACACCAAGCTTGAAGGCGCGGTTCCCCTCACTGTGAACTCTTTTGGCCGCGGCGAAATTACGGCTGCGCTCAAACCCATGGGTCCACAGGTTTATCAACGACTGCGGTTGAGGTTTCCGAAGGCCGCCGCGCATATTTCGGTCGATCAGGTCACGCTGAATTACATTGGCGAAGAGAAGAATAAAGCCGTTGTGTTAAATCCGGCCGCACATCACGACGCATTTACCTGGTCCGGCGTTCAGATTCAGTCGTCAGTCTTGTTTGCGTCTGGTGATGAGGACAGTGCGATGTTTATCGATTTGGGAAGTGTGACACCGGCGTGGCTTCATGGTCTCAACATTTCAATTCACTTTAGGTATTTGCGGATTGATCCACTGTTTTCGTAAGCTGTGTTTTTACAAGAAAATAGAGAAATTTATTTATGGCAAATTCACCCCAGTCCCGTCTGACAATGGTGACGACCAATTACAATTATGGGGATTATCTCGATGATTGTATGCGCTCGGTGATCGGCAGTCGTGGGTTTGAGCGCGTGGACTATATCGTAATGGACGGGGGCTCCACGGACCGGTCCGTCGACATTATCAAAAAGTACGAGCCAAATCTTAAGCATTGGCAGTCCGAAAAGGATGAGGGCATGTACCACGCCATTGAGGCTGGCTTTGCACTCTCCGATGCGCCTTATATGGGCTGGCTCAATTCCGACGATCAGCTGGCCCCATGGGCCATACAAACAGCGCTCGACATTTTCGATCAGCTTCCCGAGGTTAAATGGATTACCTCGTGTTTTCCCATGCAAGCGCGCAAAGACGGCGTCGTGATTTCCACAAGCTCGTTGCCGGGTGTAGATAATTGGGGGTTTTTCAACGGGGAGCACATCCGTTCGCTTGAACTCCCATCTACCGGATGGATCGTTCAAGACTGCACGTTTTGGCGCCGGGATTTGTGGGATGAGGTTGGCGGAACTTTTGATCACACATTAAAACTCGCGGGCGATTTTGAACTTTGGGCGCGTTTTATGATGAAAACGGACCTATACGTCGTGCCCGTGCCCTTCGGTATTTATCGTGTGCAAGGGGCCAACAAAGCGATGGTGGACCGCAACGCGTACCGCGATGAGTGTGTTACGGTTCTAAACCGCTATGCACCAATTATCCCAGAAGACTTGAATACCCTGAACCACCGTGTCACTGCGAAAAAGCTGGCGTCAGTCGGCTTAGGACATTTGATGAAGGAGGACCAACGAGTACCCTCCAAAATCATCGTCTACAATCACGACGAGCAGCGATACCTCGCGGTCGAACGCGCCTAAAGGAAGACTAGTTCTTGCCCGCTTCCAGTATGGATCCCGATCGCATTCTTGTATCTCGATCTCCCGGCGAGACGCGGGCCGCGCTTCTTGGCGGGGATGAGGTTGTTGAACTTGCGTACGTCCGAGACAGCGAAATTCAGCCAGGATCGGTCTACCTCGGGCGCATTCGCGCGCCGGTTCCAGGCATCGATGCCGTATTTGTAGATATTGGCGCGAAGGACCCTGGCGTTTTGCCGCTCAAACCGCCATTTCCCTCGGAAGGCACAGCGCAGGTGGTCCGGGTCGTTGTCCCACCTCGTGCAGATAAAGGATGTGTTCTGAGAGCGGAGAGTGACAAGCGCGCAGCCGGTGACGCGAAGCCACCTGCGCTCGTTCGGTCCGGCCCCCATCCCGCGCAAATCTGGTGGGAAAGGTACAGCGAATCCATAAAGCATATTCAATGCGAACCTCTAACTGAAGCAACTTGCCTCAAGTCTACTCTTAGTGAAGACGCGCCAGTTGAGCAAACAGCACCGGGCGGCAATCTATTTGATGAGTTCGGGGTTGAAGAAGTTATCGAGGCGGCGTTGGATCTTGTTGTACCGCTTCCGAGCGGCGGCAGCTTGAGGATCGAAAGTACCGCGGCTGTCACCGCGATTGATATTGACTCCGGCGCATCACCACCTCATGTCGCAAATGGTGAGGCGATCACGGCGATTGCCCGCGAACTCCGCCGCCGTAATATTGCAGGTCACATTGTCATTGATGTCATTCCCGCGAAAGGTAATGGCGCGCTCCCAAGGTTGCTCTCGAAAGCCATGGCGTCTGACCCCGTATCACCACAAGTCGCCGGTGTTACCCCGTTAGGAATGATTGAATTAACGCGCCAACGCAGGGGTTTGTCACTAGCCGAGGTGCTTCTGGACGGCCAGGGTCAAATCAGCGCCAGGTCTGTGGGTCTCAAAGCCTTGCGAGGCGTCGTCCTCGAGGTAGCGGCGAACCGGGCATCTAGTATCGTCATCACAACGTCACCCGACGTTTACACCTGTCTCACCGACGATCTTCCAGGCGCGTTGGCCGAGGCGCGCACACTGACAAAGTGTGACATCAAAATCGAAGCCCATTCCGATTTCGCGCGTTCGCGTGTTGAAATAAGGACAGCTTGACGGATGGGTTCAAAACACCAAAATCAAGTCGATGAGTAACGATGATAGTGATTCAAACGAAGAGTCTGAGACGAAACCCTCTGGTGTGCGGGTGAGCGCTGCAAAATGCGTGCGGTGCAGTCAGCCTGTGCAGGCACGGTACCGACCGTTCTGTTCGCAGCGTTGTATGGATGCGGATTTAGGGGCATGGCTCGGCGGGGGTTACCGGGTTGAAACCGACGAGGGGCCGAAAGGGAATTCTGCAGACGGCGACACCGAAACATAGCAAGCACCGATTGCGGGGTGTGGACCTCTGCGGCGCGTGTTTGGGCGGCGAGTTCATTAAAAACGCTGCGTTCTCAGGCTGTTCGGTCCGTCCCACGGACTGGACAGGCCCCATGTTCTCTTCTATAAAACGCCGCCTTCCCTAAGGTTTTTATAGCCTCAATGCCCAGGTAGCTCAGTTGGTAGAGCAAGGGACTGAAAATCCCTGTGTCGGCGGTTCAATTCCGTCCCTGGGCACCATCGCCCTCTTTTATGGCGTCCGTTTTCAATCTCAATTTTCAAATTCCTAAGGCGAGACACTTATATTTGGCCTGTTCAAGTGCCGAGTATGGTTTTTGCGCTGGACTCAGGCGATTGGGGCCACAATGATTGCGGTCGAGGAGGAGCTGTCGGATATCGCTTGATTGAGGGCTTAAGCCGGCAGCGAGACATATTGGGGAGAGAGCACATGATAAAATTTCGATTTCTAGTTTCTGCGCTCGCGTGCGCGCTGATGTTGCCTTCGTTTGCCCTCGCAGCGGACGCGGCGCGCACAGCGGATATCGCGGTTCGCAATCTCACGGAAGAAGATTTCCCGCGTTGGAAAGAGCTCGCGCCCAATGTGTATTCTTATTCCGATCTATTAACAGCGGGCGGCACCACCCTCACAACCGTGAGTCTCATTATTGTGACCTCGGATGGAGTTGTGCTGGTGGACGGACAAGACACCATCGAGCAAGGTGAAGCGCTGGTCGAGAACATCAAGAAAATCACATCGCAGCCAGTAAAGTATAATGTCATTGCGTCCGACCATGGCGATCACACCAATTCCAATCCCGCGATTCAAGAGGCGTGGCCGGACGTTGTGTTTATTTCGTCTTCGGTGTCGAGGAACCTGCTGGGCAACCAGAAAAGGCCCCCCATTCCCACTGAAGTTGTGGACGACAAACACACACTGACTTTGGGCGGCACCGAGATCGAAATTTTGAACCTCGGACGCGGGCACACGGGGGGAGATCTCGTCGTTTATCTACCCGAGACGAAAGTGCTGTTTTTGGGCGAGCTCTACTTGCGTTATGTTTTCCCGGCGATGATTACGGCTTACCCCTCTGACTGGGTGGTGACGTTGCTCCGGGCGAAAGCTATGGACGTTGACTGGTATGTGCCGGGTCACGGATTTGTGGATGATGCAGAAACCTTAAAAGCCGATTTGGACGAAGCGTTGAAAGCAACGGAGTTTGTCATCGCCGAAGCTAAGCGTCTTCACGCTCTGGGTCACAAATGTGCGTCCGAAAAAGAGTGTCCGGCGGAAGAACATGCGAACTGGGGATCTTATCGGGATTGGACCCTTTATTCGGGACAGGCCGCTCGCGCTCTCGCAAGGGTCTATAGCGAGATCGAGGGTACATTGCCCGCGCCACCTCCGGCGTTTAATTAACCTTCACAGCCCATTCAAATTGGATAGGCGCCGGCGCTATGTCGGCGCCTTTCTTTATGTGGGGCGTGTCGCAATAGGTTTCACAGCGACCCGTTAGAATGCGGCGGACCTAGGGTTAACGGACTTAATTTTGGCTTTGAGTTCGCTGGCGGCTTTGGTGTATCCGCCGTCGCTGCCGTCCACGAAGTGCACATGTTTATTGTCGGTCACCGAGGCGACGAGACACGTCATAATTGCATGATCGGACTCGTGGAGCCCGTATAGCAATTCACCATTATTGCTGCGTTCATCCAGATAGGAGCGCACAATGTCCAGGCGGTCTGTCGGGCAATCGAAGGTTAGCGCCAGCACATCGTCAGACCGTGCGAAGTCGACAGCATTTTCAGCGATCTCGCCCCTGTACTTTTCAGCATCGAATGCCCCCAGGCGAAGTTTGAGGCGGAAAACCAAGAATGCGAACAGGGTTTCAAATCCAACACGGAAGATCCATGGCCACAGAGAGTCCGTGCCGTGCCGAGCCTGCGCCTCACGAACAAGACCTTTCGGCGGCCATCTGGTTTTCAGGTTTTCGAGGGCGGCGGCCTTAAGGGTGGTGACCCCAACGAGACGGCATAACGCTCTGTGTATTTCGCCATGATCTGCCCCGCGCACCACC
>CBDDHW010000061.1:0-47500 GCA_965228575.1 Rhodospirillaceae bacterium
ATGATGGCTTTGGAAAGCACCGCACCGATATCGGCGCCGGAGCATCTATTGGATCCAACACGGTCCTGGTTGCGCCGGTGAAAGTCGGCAAAGGAGCGATGACAGGGGCCGGGGCCGTGGTGCGCAAAGACGTGCCCGACGATGCATTGGCTCTTAATTCCTCGCATCAGGAAACCCGCGAAGGGTTTGCAGTGAAATACCGCAAGATGAAGCAAGGCGGTAAAACAAAAGCGGCGCCCAAAAACGCGCGACCAAAAACCAAGAAGAAGAAATAAAGTATGTGCGGGATAGTCGGCGTTATTGGCCGGGCGAATGCAGCCGAATGCCTCCTTGAAGGTTTGCGCCGCTTAGAATACCGGGGATATGACTCGGCGGGCATTGCCACGCTAGAGAACGGCGATATCAGCAGACGGCGCGCGCCGGGTAAGATTGTCAACTTAGCCGAACGGATAAACGCCGAGCCGTTGGACGGTACGCTTGGCATCGGTCACACCCGCTGGGCAACGCATGGCGTGCCCAATGAGGGCAATGCACACCCGCACTCCGACGGCCGTGTTGCGGTCGTTCACAACGGTATCATCGAAAACTTTCAGGAGCTGCGTGCGGACTTAGAGTCTAAAGGTGATGTATTCGACAGCGACACCGATACGGAAGTCGTCGTTCACCTTATTAGTCAATACCTCGAAAACAGCCATTCACCGGAAGAGGCCGTTCAAAAAGCGCTCGCGCGTTTAGAGGGCGCGTTTTCCTTGGCTATTCTTATCGTCGATGCACCGGACAAGTTATTTGGCGCACGCCGAGGCAGCCCGCTGGTGGTCGGCTATGGTGACGGCGAAATGTATTTGGGCTCCGATGCCATGGCCCTCGCGCCCATGACACAGCGCATCACCTATCTCGAAGAAGATGACTGGGTCATTGTCAGCGCGGAAGGTGCGGAAGTGCGCGATAAGGCGGGCAGGCGCGTTAATCGCTCCATCAAGCAAACAGAGCTTACCGGCGCGCTCATCGGCAAAGGCGAGTTCCCGCACTATATGCTCAAGGAAATTTATGAGCAGCCCCAAGTGCTCGGCGACACATTACGCGCGTTGTTTAATCCCGCGGCGCGCTCGATCACCTTGCCGCCGACCCCCGTTCGAGTTAAAGGACGTCAAGGGTATTACAGCGGTCGCGTGCGGAACGGCTTATTACGCCTGTCTGATCGCCAAGTATTGGATCGAAATGCTCGCCAAGGTCCCCGTGGATGCCGATATTGGGTCGGAGTTTAGATACCGCACGCCGCCGCTCGCGCCCGGAGGGCTTGGTTTGTTCGTATCCCAATCGGGCGAGACCGCCGATACACTTGCGCCGCTTCGCTATTGTAAGGATCAAAGCCAACATATCCTGTCGGTGGTCAACGTCCCCGAGAGTAGTGTCGCGCGAGAGTCCGACGTGGTCCTGCCCACGTTAGCCGGCCCGGAGATCGGGGTCGCGTCGACCAAGGCCTTCACGACGCAACTTATGGCGCTCGCCTGTTTTGCAATCAATCTCGCCAAAGCGCGCGGCGCAATCGACGATGCGACCGAGGCGCGCTTGTCCACCGCACTGGTTGAGGTGCCATCCCGCGTCGCCGACGTATTGCATTTAGACGCCGCCATCCGCGAAATAGCCGCCGATATCGCCGATGCGCGTGACGTGCTCTATCTCGGGCGCGGGTTGCTCTATCCCATTGCCATGGAAGGGGCGCTCAAGCTCAAGGAAGTTTCCTACATCCATGCGGAGGGCTATGCGGCCGGTGAAATGAAACACGGGCCAATTGCGTTGATCGACGAAAATGTTCCCGTCGTTGTTGTCGCGCCGTCCGATGGACTGTTTGAAAAAACACTTTCGAATATGGAGCAAGTGGTCGCGCGCGGCGGGCGCGTCATTCTCATCAGCGACGAAGCCGGCATTGCGCGCGCCGGTAAAAACGCCGATCACGCCATCTGCATGCCCAAGCTCGACCCGTTTGTCATGCCGATCATCGCCGCGGTGCCGGTACAGCTTCTGGCCTACCACACAGCCGTGCTCAAAGGACCGACGTGGATCAGCCGCGCAACTTGGCCAAAAGCGTCACCGTGGAATAGGAAGCTCGATGTCTAAATACGATTACGACCTCATCACCCTCGGTGCGGGTTCGGGCGGTGTGCGTGCCTCGCGCCTGTCGGCCCGGTTCGGCGCCAAAGTCGCAATCATTGAGGAAAGCCGCTACGGCGGCACCTGTGTAATGCGCGGGTGCGTGCCCAAGAAACTCTTGGTGTATGGCGCGCATTTCGCCGAGCACTTCGAGGACGCGCTTGGTTTTGGCTGGTCCGTTGGGGACACCAGCCACGACTGGAGCGCTCTCATCGCGGCCAAAGACAAAGAGCTTGATCGCTTGGAGGGGGTCTATCACCGCATGCTCCGCGATGCGGGTGTGGAGCTCATCAACGGCCGCGGCGTGTTGGTCGATCCTCACACGGTGGAGGTGGGTGGTAAGCGTATTACAGCCGAAAAAATCCTGGTCGCGGTCGGCGGCTGGCCCGCGATCCCCGATGTGCCGGGCAAGGAACACGTCATCACCTCGAACGAAGCGTTGGATTTACCCGCGCGTCCCGAACGCATTCTGATCGTTGGCGGCGGATTTATCGCCGTGGAGTTCGCGGGAATTTTCAATGCCCTGGGCAGCGAGGTGCACGAAGTCATTCGAGCCGGGCAAATTCTGCGCGGCTTTGACAGCGACGTGCGCGCCACCCTGGCCGAAGAGATGGAAAAGAAGGGTATTCATATCCACCGCGATTGCGTCGTGCGCTCTATTGAGAAAACAGAAAACGGCTACTCGGTATTTTTCGATCAAGGGGACGAGTTGGTGGTCGATTGCGTGATGTACGCCACCGGCCGTGCGCCCAACACCGCCAACTTGGGCTTGAGCGAGCTCGGCGTAAAACTCACCAAGAAAAACGCCGTCGCGGTCGATGAGTACAACCGTTCAAACGTTGAGAATATTTTTGCGATCAGCGATGTCACCAACCGCGTCAATCTCACGCCGGTGGCCATCAACGAAGGGCGCGTGTTCGCCGAAACCAATTTCAACAACAACCCATGGTGCTCGATTACACCAACATTCCCTCGGCGGTGTTCAGTCAGCCGCCGGTCAGCGTTGTGGGCCTCACCGAGGAGCAAGCGCGCAAAAGTCATCAAGTGCAAATTTACATCTCGCGCTTCCGGCCCATGAAGCACACGCTTTCAGGCCGCGCTGAATACATCATGATGAAAATGATCGTGGATAAAAAAACCGATAAGGTTCTCGGTATTCACATGGTGGGGGACGACGCGCCGGAGATTATTCAGGGGCTGGCCGTTGCCCTCAAATGCGGCGCGACAAAAGCGCAGTTTGATTCCACCATCGGTATTCACCCCACCGCGGCGGAAGAGTTCGTGACCATGCGCGACCCGCTCCCAGACCCGGATGCCGAGACCGATGAGATGTGAGCTGCGGGGGCGGATCGAAACGCACAATCCCAAGCGCTATCGCATTCATCACCCGATGGCGCAGTGCATCATTCGCCGTACTTCGCCTATTTAACCGCGCGTCAAGATTCCGGTGGATAGACGCGTACAAAATTTACACACTCAACTCTCTTGCTAGTATCTGGATCATCAATTGCACATCTGTCGTCATTGGGAAGCGCGCTGGACGATTCTTTGAATGCACGGGGTGGGTCTTTGAAGTTATGCTCCCAACTCGATTGAGACACAAAATGCCAATGGCCTTGTTCGTTGCGGCGGAAGAAAACGCTATCTGTATAGAAATCAACTCCATGATCTGAGTGGTTAAATATGGCCTCATGAGTGCCAATGAGGTGATCAGGGGCTAATTTGCCATCGTATCGAAATCTCTCTGGCCCGACCTCTCGGACCGTGACGCCTTGAAACGAAGACCCGCCATAAAGAAAACCAATCGAACTTTCCCAAAGAATATCTCGCATGCGCGTGGCCCAAGGTCGGTGAATCACATCTCCGATCAATGAGCCGTCGTCTGCGCTCTCTCTTCTGTCTTCGTGGTCTCGCGCGGGCCCGCCGATGATCTCGCATGGTATGGGATTGAACGTACCCATACAGGACACCCACGTTTTTATGGCGCAGGAAATGTCAGTATTTGGGCCTGGGCAAACAGCGTCAAAATCTTCCGCCGAATAAAACTGTTCCGTGTCAGATTGTGCGTACACGGGTTCGGTTGAAAAAACACCGATCAAAAATAAAAGAACTAATAAAAGCGTTCTTCGACTCAATTTACGTTTATCCTAATTGGTTGGTTTTTGTGACTTCCATCCAGGAAAAAGTGGGCCCGGGTCGATAAGCCGTCCGTTGCGACGGAGCTCTACGTGAATGTGATGCTTCATGTTCGGCGCCCCGTAGGCTGATGGCGCATCTTGATAATGCCCGATCTTTTCTCCCCTGGAAACCGCTGTTCCTGGTTGTGGTCCATTTCGATCGACATACATGATTTTCCATTTTTCCCCTTCGTATGGCCCTGTTCCTATAATTTCGGTGAGGCTCAAATGTTCTTTGCCTTTAGCAAAGGACGGCCGACCATGTCGCTTTATAATCCCATCAATGGGCGAAACTATGGCATCTCCGGGCGCGCCGACAGTCATATCGATTCCCTAATGTTCATAAGGACCGTCCTCATTCCTTCTCGGGGCACCCAGCCACCCGGCACCATCGGAATCATTCCGCTCAATACTATCTGACCAGGGTTTGTCGTAGAGAAGAGCAGATGAAATCGGATTTTCTTTGGGTGAAGTCAGGTTTTCTCGAGTGCTCTGAGTCCCAGGTGTCGGCGGTGGCGTAGCTGGAGAAGTGGGTGCTTCTTCATTTTTAAAAAGTCCTCCAGTCACCTTGTTGAAGATATCGCTGAATCCAAAAAACTCCTGGGCGCCGGTCTCGGGATTCACACTGGGCTTCGCATCCTCGGTCTCCGGCCGGTGGCCTTCCTCCCACAGCAACCGGCTTTCGATTTGCTCGGTCAGTTCCGGGTGCCGCTCGGCGGAAATGTCGGCCAAGTGCTTGCGCGCAAGGCGCAGAGATTTGGATTTTACCTCCGGCTTTTTCGCCCCCGTTGCCTGCGCCAGATAATGCAGCGCCTTCTTGGCCGCGCGCCCGGCATGCATGGCGTAGTAACGGTTCACGCCCGCGTCCGAGGCCATCAAGCCAAGCGCCAGGTCTTCCAGGTTGTAGCGCCTTTTCTTGGGGTAGCGCCGGTGTTCAGCCACCCGCCGGTACTTCTCGCGGGCAGATAGGGTTTCCGGCTCGTCGTTGTACATCGCCCGCCCTGCCGCAGAGGCGGCCCGGCGCGGCCCAGTGGGCTCGTCCATAGTCTAAGTCCTTGAAAAATAGAGAACAAAAAACGCCGCAGGGCAGGCAGCCCACACGGCGGAGAATGTGAATTATGTCAAATTTACTTGTTAAAAGTCAACCAATACCGCCAATAATACTTGTTGAACGCTATTCTCAGTCCCCGTTAACCCTGGAAAAAGGCGGGGTGAGTCATTATAGGGTGCGTTCCGATTTACACCCGCCCGCGCATTTTCCGGGCACCGAGTATTGAGGCAAGTCATGGCCGCGCATCAGGCCGCCAAATGGAGCCGCGAAAGCTGGCGCACAAAACCCATCGTTCAGGTCCCGGAGTACCCGGACACCGGTGCCCTTTCGGCTGTGGAAAAACAGCTGCGCGGGTTTCCGCCGTTGGTGTTTGCCGGTGAAGCGCGCCGCCTCAAAAGTGAACTTGCGAGGGTTGCCGAGGGCCGCGCGTTTTTGCTCCAGGGCGGAGATTGCGCGGAAAGCTTTGCGGAGTTTCACCCCGATAATATTCGCGACACCTTCCGCGTGCTTTTGCAGATGGCGGTGGTGCTCACCTATGGCGGCTCCTTGCCCATCGTCAAGGTCGGTCGTCTCGCGGGACAGTTTGCGAAACCGCGCTCGTCGGGAACGGAAACGGTCGACGGCGTAGAATTGCCGTCATATCGCGGCGACATCATCAACGGTATGGAGTTCAACGCCAAGACGCGCGTTCCCGATCCGGCGCGTATGGTGCAGGCGTACAACCAATCTGCCGCGACACTGAATTTGCTGCGCGCCTTTGCCCAAGGCGGCTACGCCGATTTGCACAAAGTTCATCAGTGGACCCTCGGCTTTTTGTCCGACACGCCGGTCGCGGAAAAATACGGTCAGTTTGCCGACCGCATTCAAGAAACCTTGGAGTTCATGAACGCCTGCGGCATTACGGCGGAAACCGTGCCGCAAATGCGCGAGACGGAATTTTACACCTCGCATGAGGCGTTGTTGCTTCCTTATGAGGAAGCTCTTACGCGCAACGACTCAACCACCGGCCAGTGGTACGGGTGTTCGGCCCACATGCTGTGGCTCGGTGAGCGCACGCGTCAGCTCGACCACGCCCACATTGAATTCCTGCGCGGTGTGCAAAACCCCATTGGTGTAAAGGTCGGGCCGAAAACAACGCCGGACGATCTCCTGGCCCTATGCGATGCGCTCAACCCCGACAATGAAGCCGGGCGGCTGACGGTAATCACGCGTATGGGCGCCGAGCGGGTGACCGAGCACCTGCCTAGCTTGGTGCGGGCGGTCGTTCGCGAGGGCCGCAAAGTTGTGTGGTCGTGTGATCCCATGCATGCGAACACGGTGAAAAGCACAAGCGGATATAAAACCCGCCAGTTCGACCGTATCCTCGCTGAGGTCAAAGCGTTTTTCGCCGTCCACCGCGCGGAAGGCACTCATGCGGGTGGTGTCCACTTCGAGTTGACGGGCACGGACGTGACCGAATGCATCGGCGGGGCCCAGGCCATCACCGACGCCAATTTGGGTGATCGCTATCACACCCACTGCGACCCGCGCCTCAATGCCTCCCAGGCGCTTGAGCTCGCTTTCCAATTGGCCGAGGGCCTGAAAGACGAGCGCGAACAGCGCCAAAAAGACTCGCGCATCGCCCTCGCGCAATAAGCAGTTGGCCCTCGTGCGGCGAGGGGCTATGACCTTCCCATGACAACGTCTTTGAAAATAGCGCTTGCCCAAGTGAATCCGAAGGTCGGCGATGTGTCCGGCAATGTGGCGCTGATTAAGAGCGCACGCGCTGAGGCCGCCGTTGCGGGCGCCGATCTTGTTGTTTTTTCCGAGTTGGTTTTAAGCGGCTACCCGCCCGAGGACTTGGTGTTCAGATCGGCATTTTTAGATGCGGTTGAACAGGGTGTCTCCGAGCTCACCGCCCTAACTGGCGATGGTGGGCCAGGGGTGCTCATCGGTGCGCCGTGGCGCGATCAGTCCAAAGGTACGGCGACGAAAAAAAATGGAAGAGCGCCCGTTTACAATGCAGGTTTACTCTTAGACGGCGGCGCGCTGATCGGCGTGCGGTATAAACACAACCTTCCCAACTACGGCGTGTTTGACGAGCATCGCGTGTTTAGCGCCGGGGCGGTACCAGGACCGCTCAACTTTCGCGGCGTGCGCCTTGGGGCAATGGTCTGTGAGGATATGTGGTTCGAGGATGTTGCCGAAACTCTTTTAGAGTCCGGCGCAGAGATTCTCGTGGTCCTGAACGGCTCGCCCTTCGAATTGGATAAACTCGACGTTCGTCTGAATCACGCGGTCGCGCGCGTGAGCGAGACTAAACTGCCACTCCTTTACGTGAATCAGGTGGGCGGACAAGATGACCTTGTTTTTGACGGCGGCTCGTTTGTACTCGGTGCGGACCGGTCTTTGGTCGCGCAGCTCCCAAGCTGGCGTCCGGCTCTCGCGGTTACCGAATGGCGTAAGTCGAACGAAACTTGGTCCTGCTCGGTTCAAGACTTAAGCAAACCACTCGATCGGTTGGAAAACATTTACCGTGCGCTCATGCTCGGGATTGGCGACTATGTGCGAAAGAATGGATTTCCCGGGGTCGTCATTGGTCTTTCTGGGGGCGTCGATAGTGCTTTGACGTCCGCGGTTGCGGTGGATGCGCTCGGACCCGACAAAGTGCGCTGCGTGATGATGCCGTCACCCTATACTTCGAAAGAAAGTCTGGAGGATGCGAGCGGCGCTGCCGAAATGCTGGGCGCAAGGTTGGATACGGTGAGGATCGAGCCCGCGATGCAGGCTTATGAGTCTATGATGGCGCCGCTGTTCACCGAAACGGAACCCGATACCACCGAAGAAAATATTCAAGCCCGCGCGCGCGGTATCGCGCTCATGGCGATCTCGAACAAGTTCGGACACATGGTTTTGTCGACAGGCAATAAGAGTGAAATGAGCGTTGGATACTCCACGCTCTATGGAGATTTGTGCGGCGGGTATTCGGTCCTCAAGGACGTGTACAAAACAACAGTGTTTGATTTGTGCCGTTGGCGCAATGCCCAAAAACCTGAGGGCGCACTTGGGCCGGATGGCCCGGTCATGCCCGAGCGCATTATCACCAAACCTCCGACAGCCGAGTTAAAACCCAACCAGACCGATCAAGACACCTTGCCGCCGTATGATATTCTTGACGGGATATTGAAGGGCTTGATCGAGGGTGAGATGGGTGTGACGGCGGTTGCCGCCCAAGGGTTTGATGAGGCGGTGGTGCGTAAAGTATACCGCATGCTAAAGATCGCGGAGTACAAACGCCGCCAAGCACCGCCCGGAGTAAAAATCACTCACATCGCGTTTGGTCGGGATTACCGCTATCCCATTACCAACGGCTTCGACGACATCGCCTAGGCGTGTGTCCGCAGCTGAGAAATCGTTAGGATTGGTTATGTCTGAAGAAGCCCCCGTTCCTGTTGCCAATTTCGTCCGTGACATTGTCAGGCGGGATGTGGACGAGGGCCGGACGAAATCTGTTGTTACTCGTTTCCCCCCTGAGCCTAATGGCTATCTTCATATTGGCCACGCCAAAGCCATTTGTCTGAGCTTTGGTATTGCCGAAGAATTCGGCGGCCGCTGTCATTTGCGCTTTGACGATACCAACCCGGCAAAAGAAGAGCAGGAATACATCGACGCCATTCAGCGGGATGTGCGTTGGCTTGGGTTTGATTGGGGCGAACATTTGTATCACGCCTCTGACTATTTCGAGCAGCTCTATGCGTGGGCGGAACATCTCATCGAAAACGGCAACGCTTATGTCGATGATCAATCCGCCGATGAAATACGCGAAAACCGGGGTACGCTCACAAAGCCAGGAACAAACAGTCCGTACCGTGATCGGTCAGTGGAAGACAACTTAGATTTATTTCGCCGCATGCGCGCCGGCGAATTTCCGGAAGGCACCCATGTGTTGCGGGCCAAGATCGATATGGCGTCGGGGAATATCAATCTGCGTGACCCGGTGCTCTATCGCATTATTCATGCCGCACATCCGCGTACCGGAACGGACTGGCGCATCTATCCGAGTTATGATTTTGCTCACGGTCAGTCTGATGCGATTGAAAACATCAGCCATTCTTTGTGCACGCTTGAGTTCGAAGACCATCGCCCGCTTTATGAGTGGCTGCTTGATCATCTCCCAGTACCTTCGCGTCCGCGCCAGTATGAGTTTGCCCGGCTCAACATCGAATACACTGTTCTTTCGAAGCGCGTTCTAACGCAGCTTGTGCGCGACGGTCATGTTGATGGCTGGAATGATCCGCGCATGCCCACGATCGCAGGATTGCGCCGCCGCGGCATTCCACCCGAAGCCTTGCGCGACTTTATCAATCGTATCGGTGTTGCTCGTGCCAACAGCATGGTCGAAGTGGCGATGCTCGATGCGTGTTCCCGCGAGTATCTCAATAAAAAAGCGCCGCGCTATATGGCCGTGTTAAAACCCCTTAAAATTGTTATCGAGAATTATCCCGAAGGCGAAAGTGAAGAGCTCGATGCGGTGAACAACCCCGAAGACACTTCGGCAGGTTCACGTAAAGTGCCGTTCAGCCGCGAGCTATACATCGAGCAAGATGATTTTATGGAAGATCCGCCCAAGAAATTTTTTCGCTTATCTCCCGGTAAAGAAGTTCGTTTTCGTTATGCCTATTTCATCACCTGCCGTGAGGCCGTGAAAAACGAGGCCGGTGAAATCGTCGAACTGCGCTGTAGTTATGATCCTGAAACCAAAGGCGGTAACGCGCCCGATGGCCGCAAGGTCAAGGCGACGTTGCATTGGGTCTCGGCGGCGCATGCAAAAGATGCTGAAGCTCGGCTTTATAACCCGCTGTTTACACGTCCCGAGCCAAGTGTTGATGGCGATCCGATTGCCAATCTAAATCCAGACTCCATGGAGATTATTTCAGCGGCGAAGGTCGAGCCCGCACTTGAGGAGGTTGCAGTTGGAGAAACCGTGCAATTCGAACGCCTTGGCTATTTTTGCCGTGACGAGGACTCAGGACTTGCTTTTAACCGCACCGTTGGACTGCGTGATACCTGGGCGAAGGAAATGAAAAAAGGATAGTGCGCACCAATTTCTCTCTTGAGAGCTGAATTAAGTGTGGTGAATTGCTTATTTTGCGCGGTGACGACAAGGCTGATCGGCCCTTTTTGTCTGGTGAATGAATGGTTCTCAGTCTTGCAACCGCAGAATCGTGAAATGCCTGCGCAATTCCCGAAAATTTGAAACGCGGTGTGTTCATCTTTATGGTCGCCGCAACAAATTTCCAACTCGACATCGATGAAAGGTTCAAAACATGTCCGTCGTTTTTGTTGCCATGAGCGTTGCCATGCAGGAGTGGGGGGCGGACGTAGGTGTGAGTAAACACCTTTACAGAGTCGGTCTCACCGATGGCGAGGCGCAAGACGCGGTGCAGAACATGTGCGATGAAAGTTACGCGGGTCACACCGACTGGCAGCTCGCGGGAAGTCGAGACGGCGAGGATTTAGACGAAGAGACACTGTTGCAACGCGCGGCGGAGCGTCAAAAAACGCTGGACCCGCTTTATTATCCGCGGATTAAAGGCGCTAAAGACATCGTCAAATTGGATCAGCGCAAAATCGAAGCCAACATCGTGATCAAGAAAACGATGGAAGGCAAAGATAGTAAAGTTCCTAAATTGAAGCCGGCGGACATGGCGGAATTTCTGCTCGACAGTGTGTTGTCGTAAATGATGTGAACCAAAAATGAATGACCCATTGCACGGCCGCACCCAATCAACATCTTACGCGGACAAAGCGCGCCTTCCCGCGAAGCCGGGGAGAAACCCACCTGCTGTGATTTTGGTCGAACCCCAGCTTGGCGAAAACATGGGAACTGCCGCGCGGGCGATGATGAACACGGGGCTCGACGACCTGCGCCTCGTCAATCCGCAAAAAGATTGGCTGAGCGAACGCGCGCGGGCAGCGTCTTCCGGTGCGGATCGAATTCTCGAATCAGCAAAACGATTTGACACCGTGCGAGAGGCGATTGCCGATCTCGAAGTTGTGTACGCCGCAACAGCCCGCCAGCGGGACATGGTAAAACCGCTGATGAATGGCCATGCGGCGGCGGCTGACATGCGTGTGCACGCCGCTAATGATCAAGCCATGGGAATATTGTTCGGCCGAGAGCGCGATGGTTTATCGAATGACGAAATTAGTCTTGCCAATACGATCATTGAAATTCCGCTCAACCCGGAACACTCGTCGCTCAATTTGGCCCAGGCGGTTTTGATTGTCGGGTACGAATGGTTTCAGGCGGGGTACGAGGGACCGGACGCCATGGTCACCCACAATAAGATTCAAAAACCCGCCGACCAGAAACTTCTCCAAGGGTTGTTTGACCATCTGGAGAGAGAACTTGTGAATTGCGGTTTCCTGCGCATCGAAGAAAAGCGCCCCAGCATGATGGTTAATATTCGCAATATGCTGCAGCGGGCGAATTTGACCGAGCAGGAAGTCCGCACGTTGCACGGCGTCATCACCGAGCTGCGCTACGGGCGGCGGGACGATCGGCCTAAACGCCAGACGGGCTAACGTCGGAGCAATATTTAACCTATTGATTTTTATATCGTTTTAGGAAAACGGCGCGAAAACCTCGCATTGACTTCACTCTCGTCGTCCCTATACTCCGCGCCTTATTTCCGGGAACGCATGTGGCGGTCAAAAAGTGCTGCTTCATCGCCCGCCGGCCCTCGGGTCGGATGGGACTACCGGGACAATACATACAAAAAACAGGACGATTATGACAAAACGTGCAGACTCCAAATACAAAATCGACCGCCGTCTACAGGTCAATCTGTGGGGACGGCCCAAAAGCCCCATCAACAAACGGGAATACGGACCCGGACAACACGGCCAGCGCCGCAAGAAGCCATCGGACTTCGGTGTGCAGTTGATGGCCAAGCAAAAGCTCAAAGGTTACTACGGCAACATCTCGGAAAAGCAGTTCCGCAAGTACTATCAGGAAGCCATGCGCCGCAAGGGCGACAACGGTGAGAACCTTGTTGGCATTCTGGAGAGCCGCCTTGATGCCGTTGTGTACCGCATGAAATTTGTGCCGACCGTTTTCGCCGCCCGTCAATTCGTGAACCATGGGCATGTCACGGTAAACGGCAATAAGGTCACCATTCCTTCGTACATGGTCAAAGTCGGCGACCGCATCGAAGTGAAAGAAAAATCAAAAGAACTCGGCACGGTGATTGCCTCGGTCGAACTTCCCGAGCGTGAAGTGCCAGAGTACATCGTCGTTGATCACAACAAGATGATCGGCGAGTTTGTGCGGGTGCCCGGCCTTAAGGACATTCCATATCCGGTTCAAATGGAACCGAACCTCGTGATCGAGTTTTACTCTCGCTAAAAAAACAAAAACGGGGCTCTTCAAGAGCCCCGTTTTTTTATTCGGTGTCGCTGTGGTCTAGGCCGCCGCGACGTTCTTTTCTTTCATCAAAGTGGCGAGCTCTCCGCTCTCAGCCATCTCGCGTACGATATCACAACCGCCCACAAACTCGCCCTTCACGTAGAGCTGGGGAATGGTCGGCCAGTTGGTGAATTCCTTGATGCCAGTGCGGATTCCGTCATCCTCGAGAACGTTAACGCCTTTAAAGTCTACGCCAAGGTGGCTCAAGACCTGAACGACGGCTGCGGAAAACCCGCACTGCGGAAACGTGGGCGTGCCTTTCATAAACAGCACCACGTCATTTTCGCCGATATCTTTTTTGATCTGCTCGATAGCCGGATTGTCGGTCATAGGATCCTCTTACAATTCCGCCAGGCCAAACCCGGCAGGGGTTGATTGCATGCGCGCAATATAAGCTGCTGGCAGAAGATCACAAGGCGATGCCTTGAAAGTCTTACTCCGCGCTGGTTTGCAGGGCCAGGGCGTGGAGTTCACCGCCCATTTTTCCCTTTAGGGCCGCGTACACCATTTGGTGCTGCTGGACCCGGCTTTTTCCTTCAAACGCCTTGGAGACAACGACAGCGGCATAATGATCACCGTCGCCGCGCAAATCCTCAATCGAGACTTCCGCGTCGGGAAAGGCTTCCTTGATGAGGGCTTCAATTTCTGATGCGGCCATCGCCATGACGGGTATCCTGATCTCAGTTAACTCTTAGGAGCCATATAGGACGGGAACCAACCTTCGTTCAAGGCACGAAGATGCGCAAGTTCGACTTTGTCTTTCCCCAAGGTAATGGTCTCGCCGCCGGTTTTCCCGATTGCCGTGACTGCTATTCCCAATTTCTTAGCGTCTTTTTCAATTGTCGCCGCTTGGTTCGTACTGGCCGTGACAACGTAGCGGCCTTGGTCTTCGCCGAATAAACGTCCTGGGTGTAATGATGGGATGGCGTCGAGTGTGCAGCCGATGCCTCCCGCGAGGGCCATCTCGGCAACTGCCACAAGAAGTCCGCCGTCAGAGATGTCGTGACAGGCCGTCACATGATCATTTCCGGCAAGATTACGAACAAATTCACCCACGGCCCGTTCATGGACAAGATCAACCGGCGGCGGCGCGCCGTCTTCGCGCTCGCAAACTTCGCGCAAATAAAGAGATTGTCCCAGCCAACCCTCCGTGTCCTCGCTTTGACCGATCAAAAAAATTACCTCGCCTTTGGTTTTGAAGGCGAGCGTTGCCATGTGATCGATGTCTTCGAGCAGACCAACTCCTCCTATGGCAGGCGTTGGTAGAATGGGATTGCCGCCGGTTTCGTTATACAGGGACACATTTCCTGAAATCACCGGATAGTCCAACGCATCGCAGGCTGCGCCAATGCCTTCGATCGCTTCGACGATTTGGCCCATGATTTCCGGCTTTTCCGGGTTACCGAAATTAAGATTATCAGTGATGGCCATGGGTTTCGCGCCAACAGCGCAAATATTGCGCCAGGTCTCAGCGACCGCTTGTTTGCCGCCTTCGAACGGGTCGGCTTTGACGTAACGGGGTGTGCAATCGGTGGTTATCGCCAAGGCTCGGTTCGAGCCGTGCACGCGCACCACGGCAGCATCTCCGCCAGGGCGTTGAACCGTATCGGCCATAACCATGTGGTCGTATTGTTCCCAGATCCATCTGCGGCTGGCGAGGTCGGGGCAAGACATGAGAGTTGTCAGAGCCTCGGGCCAGGGAACTTCCCTTACCTCTGTAGCTGCAATAACCGCCTGCTTGGGCGAGGGAACCCAAGGCCGGTCGTATTCGGGTGAGGCTTGGGCTAACGGGTCGATGGGTAAGTCCGCAACTACGTCGCCATGCATTTTAAGAACCATACGGCCAGTGTCGGTGAGGGTGCCGATGACGGCGAAATCAAGTTCCCACTTTTCAAAAATGCGCCGGGCGACGTCTTCTTTCCCGGGCTTCAATATCATCAGCATCCGCTCTTGGCTCTCGGACAGCATCATCTCGTATGGAGTCATGCCGTCTTCGCGGGTTGGTACTTGATCCATGAAGAGCTCAACGCCCATGCCGCCCTTTGAGGCCATCTCAAACGAAGAGCTGGTCAGTCCGGCCGCGCCCATGTCCTGGATGGCGACGATCGCATCGGTGTCCATCAGCTCCATGCAGGCTTCGATCAGAAGTTTTTCGGTGAAGGGGTCGCCGACCTGAACAGTGGGGCGTTTTTCCTCTGAGTCTTCATCGAATTCCGCCGAGGCCATGGTTGCTCCATGAATGCCGTCGCGGCCAGTTTTGGAACCAACATAGACGACGGGATTTCCCGCACCCGACGCCGCCGAGTAAAAAATTTTGTTTTTGTCGGCAAGGCCAACGGTCATGGCGTTGACGAGAATATTGCCGTTGTAACTGTCGTGAAAGTTCACTTCCCCGCCGACGGTCGGCACGCCGACGCAATTGCCGTAGCCGCCGATACCTTCGACGACGCCCGAGACCAGGTGCCGTGTCTTGGGGTGAGTTGGATCGCCAAACCGAAGCGCGTTCATATTCGCAATTGGGCGCGCGCCCATGGTGAACACATCGCGCAATATTCCGCCAACACCCGTGGCCGCGCCCTGATAGGGCTCGATATACGACGGGTGGTTATGACTCTCCATTTTAAAGACCGCGGCCAGACCCTCTCCGATATCGATGATGCCTGCGTTTTCGCCCGGCCCGCAGATGACCCAGGGCGCTGTCGTCGGCAAAGTCTTCAGCCACTTCTTCGAAGACTTGTAGGAGCAGTGCTCGGACCACATCACTGAGAAGATACCGAGTTCTACAAGGTTTGGGGCCCGGCCCATGATCTCGAGAACACGTTTGTATTCTTCGTCCGTAAGCCCGTGAGACTTCACATCTTCGGCGGTCACCGCGTTCGTTTGAGAGCTCATGCCAACGCCTCAACCAAGCCGTCGAACATGCCCCGTCCGTCCACACCGCCCAACGTTGTCTCCGCAAGGCGTTCGGGATGCGGCATCATGCCAAGGACTGTTCGTGACCTGTTAAAGATACCGGCAATATTGAGCTGAGAGCCATTGATGTTGGCGGCTTCCGAAACCGCACCATTCGCTTCGCAGTATCGGAACGCGATGCGGTCTTCGGCCTCTAATTTCTTTAGCGTCATCTCGTCGGCAAAATAGTTGCCGTCGTGGTGCGCAACGGGAATTCGAATCACGTCTCCGGTTTTGTAGCCGCGCGTAAACGCACTGTCGTTGTTTTCGACCTTCAAATTTACATCGCGGCAGATGAATTTGAGGTCGCGGTTGCGCATCAGAACGCCCGGCAATAGGCCCGTTTCTGTGAGCATTTGAAATCCATTGCAGATGCCAAGGACCCGCACGCCTTGTTCGGCTTTGCGTTTGACGTCACGCATAATCGGTGAATGGGCGGCAACCGCTCCACACCGCAAGTAGTCCCCGTACGAAAATCCTCCTGGAACAACAATGAGATCGAGATCGGGCAGTTCCGTATCTCGGTGCCAAATCATTTGCGGCGGGCGGCCCATACTGCGTTCGAGGGCGACGGCAACGTCGCGATCACAGTTTGATCCCGGGAATACGATAACAGCAGCCTTCATGGACTCAGTCTAAAATCTCGACGCTGTAATTTTCGATGACGGTGTTCGCGAGCAGGGTGCGGCACATATCTTCAACTTTGGATCTGGCGGCGGCCTTGTCGCTTTCCGATACATCCAGTTCAATGAATTTGCCCTGGCGCACATTGGACGCGCTCTCAAACCCCAAGCAGTGTAGGGCGTGTTCGATGGCTTTGCCCTGCGGATCGAGCACGCCATTCTTCAATGTGATGTGAACCTTCGCTTTCAACGCTACGCTCCTGACATACCAAACAGGCGTTATTGCAAGGTGGATGGACCCTGCTGATCTGCTGGACCGCCTTCCGGGAGAATGCCCAGACGCCGGGCGACTTCCTGATAGGCTTCTTCAACGCCTCCAAGGTCGCGGCGAAAGCGGTCCTTATCCATTTTTTCGTTGGTTTGAGCGTCCCAAAGACGGCAGTTGTCCGGCGATAACTCATCTGCGAGCACAACCTGAATTTCTCCGTTCTCGTGAAACAAGCGGCCAAACTCAAGCTTGAAATCTACCAGCTTGATTCCGATGCCGAGAAGCAGCCCGGACAAGTAGTCGTTAACCCGCAGCGCCATGTTCAACATTTCATCGACTTCGTGGATCGCAGCCCAACCAAAGCCCGTTATGTGTTCTTCGGAGATCAACGGATCGCCGAGCTGATCGTTCTTGTAATAGTATTCGACAATCGAGCGCGGCAGGCGGGTTCCTTCCGGGATCGCGAAACGTTCGGAGATTGAGCCGGCCGCAATATTTCTGACGACAACTTCAACGGGGATAATCTCAACTTCTTTGACGAGTTGCTCACGCATATTGAGGCGGCGCACAAAGTGCGTTGGGATACCGATTTCCTCGAGCTTCACCATTAGGTATTCGGAGATGCGGTTATTGAGGACACCCTTTCCGGTGATGGTACCCTTTTTCTTGTTGTTAAAGGCGGTGGCATCGTCCTTGAAATACTGAACAAGGGTGCCGGGCTCGGGGCCTTCAAAAATGACTTTGGCTTTGCCTTCGTAAATTTGTTTCCGGCGGGCCATGCGCCTCTCACTTGTTGTGCAACCGATAGTGTGACCGGCGAGCGGTCAATGTGCTGAGGAGCGCCCATATAGCAGGTGGACGAGGCGGCTACAACGCACCCAATGGCCTTAGATATCCACAGGTGTAAAAGGCGAGGACTGGGGCGGGCCTGCCGCAAAGAGCCAAATAGGCCGTTTTGCCTCGGGTCCAAAAGATGCATCGACTGAGGGTAGGGCGAGGAGGGAAGAAGAGGATGTTCCAAATCCGCTCTCCATTTTAAAACTCATGGCGTTATAGGCCGCTCCCTCGGTCTCGCTGGAGCCCAAAAGGCTTGTCCATGCCGCCCAGTTGTTTGCGTCTGGGTCGGGTGGGTCAGCAGCCTCGAAGCGCGGGAGGTAGGTTTTGACGCGCGTGTCGGTCGTATCGTTGCGATCGTAAGCCGTGAAGACAGACAGACCGTCGGGAATGGGTTGGACACTCACGTTTTGCCCCATCGAGGCGGCCTCTTCGGTTAGGGCCAACCACCATGCCGACGTATTGTCGGCGATAATCATATTGAAGGGCCGGTAAGCGTCGGGGTTAATGTCGGCTAAGGCGTCACTGGCTTCGGCCGCATCCGCATGATCAAGCGCTTCCAGCACCAGCTCGCCGCGGCTTCGCTTGTCAGGGGCAGGGCCCAAGGACCCGCGCCGGTTCAAAATGCATCCGACAACGCCGGCATCGTTAAGACCCATCCAGGTGCCTCCCGCCAGATCATCCCGCCCGGCGATGACATCGGTTCGGTCGTCCCAATGGCGAGCCGGAGGTGTCCAGGGGCGGTCGAGCATTTCATCTCGATTGGCGCCCAGAATAACGGGCCATAGGTGATTTGGACGGCGGAGAATAACAACGGTGCACATGGCTACGACCAGCTAGATTTTGATATCGGGCCTCGAAATCGCAAACTAACGGTGTGCGGAGCCTCACGCCAGTTGCACCTCGAGGTGCACACCATTATATCAAGGTTTCAAACGCGGGCCTTTCGCGTTGTACCAACTCATAGGTTAAGCGGAGAGATCAATGAACGAAGCGTTTCGGGAACGTGAAAAAGGGTTTGAGCGGAAATACCAGCTGGACCAGGATCAGCAGTTCCGGGCGCAGTCGCGGCGTGATCGCATCTTCGGGAAATGGGTTGGCGCTAAGCTTGGAATAACTGGCGCTGAACTGGAATCGTATGCCGTTGAGGTGGTGGATTCGAATTTTGAGAAGCCCGGCGACGAGGATATGCTGGATAAAGTGAAGGCCGACATTAAGGCCAAGCAGCTGGAGATTTCCGATAGCGAATTAAGATCGGCGTTGCTTGATGCTTACGGTGAAGCCGCGCGGCAAATTGCCGAAGAAAGCAAATAGCGCGATTTTTTAGGCGCGCGGCATTTAGCTGAAGACGCGCTTGAAAATCGTATCCACATGTTTGGTGTGGTAGCTCATATCGAAGAGCTCGGCCAATTCATCGTCCTTTAAATGCTTCATCACCTCTTGGTCTTTTGAGAGGTGATCTTGTAATTGGCCGCCTTCGTTCCAGACTTTCATCGCATTGCGCTGAACAATTAGGTATGCATCCTCGCGGCTTGCACCCGCTTGGGTAAGAGCAAGCAAGACCCGTTGGGAGAATATGAGACCGCCCATCAAGTTGAGATTTTTCTCGGCGGCGTCAGGGTACACAACCAGTTTATCGATGACGCCGGTCAGCCGTGCCAGAGCAAAATCCAATGTAATGGTTGCATCCGGCCCGATGTAACGTTCAACGGACGAGTGCGAAATATCGCGTTCGTGCCACAGCGCAACGTTCTCCAGAGCCGGTGTCACGTACCCGCGCACGACCCGCGCGAGGCCGGTTAAATTCTCGGTCAAAATAGGATTGCGCTTGTGCGGCATGGCCGACGAGCCCTTCTGTCCCGCGGAGAAATACTCTTCCGCTTCGCGGACCTCGGTGCGCTGCAAGTGGCGAATTTCAGTAGCCACGCGTTCAATTGAGCTCGCAATCACGCCCAAGGCGGCGAAGAAATGTGCATGGCGGTCGCGGGGTATTACCTGGGTGGAAATCGGCTCAACGGTTAGTCCCATTTGTGCTGCGACATGGGCTTCGACCGACGGATCTATGTTCGCGAAGGTTCCGACGGCACCTGAAATATTGCAGGTCGCGATATCTTTGCGCGCAGCATCCAGACGCTGCTTGTTGCGCGCGAATTCGGCGTAAAAGCTCGCGAACTTCAGACCAATCGTGACGGGCTCGGCATGAATGCCATGGCTGCGGCCCATGGCGACGGTCATCTTGTGTTCCTCCGCGCGGCGCTTGAGAGCGGCCAGGAGATCGTCAATATCTTTGAGCAGAATGTCGGCTGCTTGCGTGAGTTGCACCGATAGGCAGGTGTCCAGGACGTCGGAGGACGTCATCCCTTGGTGCACAAACCGCGCGTCCGGGCCGACGTGCTCGGCGAGGTTGGTCAGAAAGGCGATGACGTCGTGCTTGGTTTCCGCCTCAATCTCGTCAATCCGGGCAATGTCCCACTTGCCCTTTTCCCATACGGTTTTGGCGGCGCTTGCCGGAATGACTCCCAATTTCGCCTGTGCGTCGCACGCGTGGGCCTCAATCTCGAACCAAATGCGGAATTTGTTCTCCGGCTCCCATATTTTGGCCATCTCGGGCCGGGCATAGCGCGGAATCATTGGTGAAATCCTAAATCGAGGGTCATGCAGAATGTATAGGAGGCTACCCTCCTAAATACAACTGGAACTCAGGGCTGTCAGCGCTTCAGAGCCCATAAATATCAATGTGATAGCCATTCACAATTGGCAGCGCATGCCGACACTGTACAAACTTGTGTTGTAAGATCATTTAGTAGCGAAAAGTACGATCTTATAGCGAGTTTAAGTTTGTCCTGCGCAGGGCAAAAATTAATATTCATTATTTTTCAATAGGTTATGTGAATCCCAACTCTGGCACGGGGCTTGCTGATATGTGGCGTGTAGCAAGCGCGATCAGCGCATATAGTCTGGGAGAATAAAAAAATGGCGGACCAATTCGATTTCTCGATGAGCTTGGTTTTGATAGCGATGTTAGGAACGGTCGTGATCTTCATCATGTCACTTATGGAAAATTTGTCGGGTCGAGTGGCGCGTAGTGTCGCCGCTGTATTGTTGGCAGTTGTTGTTCTGCAGACCGCGCCAAGCATTGCCCAAGATCAAGCCGGCGATGAAGCCGCGGCGGTGGCTGAAGCGATCGCAGACCTGGATGCCGTAGACGAGTCCTACTCTGGGCGTGATTGGTCGGGACGCGACCGCGATCGCACGGTTCACTTTGCAACATCATCGGGTTTGCACCTCTATGCAGGAGGTGAGGTCGAGGTGAGTGAACCTGCTGACGAGCTTTTTGCAGCAGGTGGGGAGGTCGATATTGACTCCATTGTGAGTTCCGCAATTACGGTGGTTGGTGGTGACGTTTCTGTGAAGGACGTAACTACAGACCGCGCAATCATTTCGGGTGGAAATCTCGAAATCAGTGGAGCGATCAACAAAAACCTCATCGCCGCGGGCGGCCGACTAGATGTCGAAAACGACACCCAAGTCGCCGGTGATGTCGTTCTTGCCGGGGGTGACGTGAGTTTTGAGGGTGATATCGGCGGAGACTTTATAGCGGTCGGCGGAGAAGTCGAGCTTTCGGGGGCTGTCGGTGGAAACGCCAATATTCGCGCCTCAAAAATTGATCTCGCTCCAGGTACAACGGTGGCCGGAAGTTTGACGTACAGCAGTCCTAGGGAACTGACATTGGGTCCCGAGGTAACTGTTGAAGGAGTTATTACGCGTGAGGCGTGGCGCGGAGATGATAATGAGTTTTTCGAGGAAATGGGCTTTGGCAAAATCATTGCTATTGCGCTCACGGCGATGGCGGCCACTTTAGCAGCGTTGTTTGTGTTCGCTGCGGTTCTAATGGCTATTTTCTCAACTCATTTCGATAGAGCAAACGGCGTAATGAAGACCCAACCTTTGCAAAGTTTTGGTCTTGGTGTTTTGCTCGCTATCGGCTTGCCTACGTCGGCCGTTATTTTATTCGTAACGATCATTGGTATCCCGCTTGGACTGTTTGCTATTGCCGCTTTTGCCGTTCTATTTGGGCTGGGTGTAATCGTTGTTGCCTATTGGGCCGGTTTGAAATTGCGCGGCTTAACTAAAGCGAGCGATGACGTTCCAAAAATTTGGCCGCGTCTAGGTTGGATGCTTGCCGGACTGGTTGTTTTCGGGGTTGTGGGATTGATCCCCGTTCTCGGTAACTTGGTCCAATTCCTGGCCATCGTTACGGGCCTCGGCGCGTTCGTCATCGCGATGTGGGGGCGCGGAACACGACCAGCCGAAGCTGCCGCTGCCTAAAAAAACAGAACTTTTCTGGACGCGGGGCCGGTTTGAATTCAAACCGGCCCTTCGCGCGAGACCAGCCTCAAGCACGTATTGGGGCTGTTGCGCCGCCTCTTGATGGAGGAAAAGTAAGCTCTGTAGTTGTGCCTACTGATTGGATTTTTTTGACTCGTGGTTCTGAGGAGGCGCAGGGCCCGCGCGCATATTCTCCGGTGGATCGAAATCTAGTAAAACTAAAAGACGAGCCCACAGCTTTTCAAAAAGCATCATGAGTAACGCGAGGACAAGCAGAACAGGCATCAAGAAGGCTCCGACCAGATAGTCACGCGGACGAATCCGGATCGTTGGCGCTGTTTTCAATATCGAGCGCGTTAGGAAGATGCCCAACAAGAGATACGCCGATACTCCAATCAACAGATAGTTCATGTAAACAAAAACCCGCGATGGGCGCGTGAAAACTTATGCACCGCCTTACCTTTCAACGACTCTCGAAATACTTTTGATGCGCTCGAAAATGCAAACGCCAGATAAACCCCAATTCTATCACTCGCGCTCTTGCTACTCCACGTGTAGCTTAAGGCCTGGATAAGGATGGGAGTAAGCGCCTGTGAGCGATACCGAGAACTTACCTAAGGCACCTGAGGTTAAGCTATGGGAAGCGTTAATCCCCATCTTATTACTAATACTCCTATTGGCCGGGGCCGTTGCATCGTTTGGTGACGAAACGACTGGCGGCCCGGCGCAGATAGCGCTCATCGTCTGTGGGATGGTTGCCGCTGCCCTCGGAATACGCAAAGGCGTAACTTGGGCAAGTCTTGAAAAGGCTGTAGTGCAGTCAATTAGCCGTTCAGCCATCGCAATTCTAATACTGTTGTCTGTAGGTGCGTTGATCGGTGTGTGGATGGCCGCCGGCATTATTCCGACAATCATCTACTATGGATCGTTAGTTCTTGCGCCCTCAATTTTTTATGTCGCGACCTTATGCGTTTGTGCGATCGTTTCGATTGCCATCGGCAGCTCCTGGACAACGGCTGGGACTCTAGGCATTGCTCTCATTAGCATTGCCAGCGCCATGGGTTTGTCTGTCGAAGTTGCAGCGGGGGCAATAATATCCGGTGCATATTTTGGCGATAAATTGTCGCCTTTGTCCGATACGACAAACCTAGCCTCGGGCCTAACCGGCACAGATTTGTTTGATCACATCGGTTTCCTTCTCTGGACAACAATTCCTGCATTCCTCATCGCGATTTTATTTTTCTCTATCGTGACGTTTTCTATGGACGTCGCGGCGGCGATGTCGCGGATCGACGATCTGCAAACCACGATCACCGGAATATTTTCAATCCATCCCATATTGTTCTTGCCGCTTTTGGCGATGTTTTTGTTAGGGGTGAAGCGCGTTCCCGCTTTTGTCGCAATCTTTATCTCAACTTTGATCGGCGCATTTCTGGGTGGATTGGTGCAAAGTTTCAATATCGATCCAAACGATCATTCCGGCATCGTGAATCACATCCAAACCTATTGGTTGGCGGCGGCGTTTGGATATGAAGCCAGTAGCGGAGATGCAGTTCTTGACGATCTGCTTTCTGGCGGCGGTATGGGAAGTATGTTGACCACCGTTTGGCTAATTGTTAGCGCGATGTTTTTTAGCGGTATGATGGAGCGAACCGGGATGCTCCAACGTATTCTTGTCTCGCTGCTCTTACTATTTAGAAAAGATGGGTCTTTGATCGCGGGCGCGGGAATGACCGCTTTCGCAACTAACGCCATTGCCTCTGATCAATATCTTTCCATCGTATTGAACAGCCGTATGTACGCAGCTGAGTTTAAGAAGCGGGGACTGGACCCGGTCAACCTATCGCGCGCGCTTGAGGATTCAGGGACGGTGACTTCACCACTTGTGCCGTGGAATACGTGCGGGGCCTTTATGGCGGGAACTCTCGGTGTGCCGACTTTAGCGTACTTGCCATATTGTATATTTAATCTAGTGAGTCCGCTCGTGGCACTGTTGTATGCCGCAACCGGTTTCAAGATACGAAGATTAAGAATGGAAGCCGTTGTTTCGCAAAGAACTGCAGTTTGAGAGCAAGGCTCAAAGTAAGCCCTGGCTCTTAAAGCTCGTATGCCCACCCCGCGCGACGATGAGGTGGTCGTGCAACGTTACGCCCACAGCGGTTGCGGCGTCTTTTACTTTGCGCGTCATGTCAATATCCGCGCGTGATGGCGTGGGGTCGCCTGAAGGGTGATTATGAACCATCACCAATGCACTGGCGTTGAGATCAAGTGCCCGTTTAACTACTTCGCGTGGATAAACCGGGGTGTGGTCTACGGTTCCTTTTTGTTGGGCTTCGTCGGCGATGAGTTTATTTTTGCGGTCGAGGTAGAGAACGCGAAATTGTTCGGTTGAACCGTAAGCCATTTGCGCCGTGCAATAGTCAACGAGAGCCTGCCAGGACGAAATAGTGGGCGCGTCGCGCATCTTGGTTTGCAGGAGACGTAACGCTGAGGCTTGGGCGGCTTTAAGGGCCACGACGCCGGCATCTCCCATGCCTTTTACCGCTTTGAGCTTCTCCGGATCTGCCGAGATCACTTCTCCAAACGACCCAAATTGTCGAAGGAGGTCCTTAGCAATCGGTTTGGTGTCGCGACGGGGAAGGGCTGCGAACAACATCAACTCGAGAAGTTCATAGTCCTGCAAGCTATCGCTACCCGATTGGAGAAAACGCTCTCGCAACCGTTTGCGGTGACCTAGGTAATCGGGATTGGGTTTTGCAGATGAGCCAGCAGATTGAGTGCTCTCGTCCGGCGTGAGTTCGGGAAGATTTGGGTCCCGTAAGCCGGGTTTACCCATGGCGTCAGGCGGTCTCGCCAACGTCCGTTCCGTAGGGGGGGCACGTATATCCCTTGGGCGAGAGCGTAAAAATCTCCACGCCGGTTTCCGTCACCCCAACGGTATGTTCGAACTGTGCGGAAAGCGATTTGTCGCGAGTTACTGCTGTCCATCCGTCGTCGAGAATTTTTGTATCAGGGCGACCGGCATTAATCATGGGCTCAATTGTGAAGATCATGCCGGGTTCCAACATCAAACCTTCGCCCGGCTCACCAAAGTGCATCACGTTTGGAGGTTGGTGAAACACACGCCCAATTCCGTGACCGCAGAAATCGCGAACAATGGAATACCGCTGTCCTTCCGCATAACTTTGAATGGCGTGGCCAATGTCGCCTAAGGTCGCGCCAGGTTTCACGGCTGCAATGCCGCGCATCATTGACTCGTATGTCACTTCCACGAGCCGGCGCGCCTTTATTTTGACGTCCCCAACCAAGAACATCCGACTGGAATCTCCGTACCACCCGTTCACGATCGGGGAAATGTCGATATTGATGATGTCGCCGTCCTTTAAGACTCGGTCGCCAGGAATGCCGTGGCAAACGACGTGATTGATGGACGTGCAAATTGATTTGGGATACCCGCGGTAATTCAAAGGGCCCGGAGTGGCATCATGTGCCGTATGATAACCGTGGCAGAGTCTGTCTAACTCGCCGGTCGTAATTCCGGGTTTCACATACGGCGTAATGAAATCAAGAATTTCGGCGGTGAAACGACCAGACACGCGCATTGCAGCGAAGGCATCTGGTCCGTGGATTTCAATGCCTGAGGGACGTTTTAAAGCGGCTTCGCGCATATCTAGGTTCATTTCTACTTCGGTTATTTCGGCTGTGGAAATTTTAAAGCTTTATCCGTCAATTTGGTAAATTCAATCTCAACGGACCCGCGATGGTTACCGCATTCGGGCTGACCTCACAACCATAGCAAATGGCTTCTACCCCCGCTGAGAGGGCGGTTTTTAGCTCTTTTGCGTAGGCGGGGTCTATGTCCGCGGCAATTGAAAAGTTTTTACAATCGCCACGCTGGACCAAATAAACCATGACCGCGCGCGCCCCTTGCTTGACCATATCGGTCATTTCGACCAGGTGTTTGGTGCCGCGGGCGGTGACCGAGTCGGGAAATTCGGCAGGATCTTTCGGGCCGTCACCGCGTTTCATGGTGACGTTTTTGACTTCTACGTAGCACGGAGGTTTCCCATCGTTTTCTAGGAGAATATCGATCCGCGAGTTTTTTCCGTATTTTTGTTCTCGCTTAAGAGATGAGTACCCTTTGAGTTCTTTGATTGCCCCGCTAGAGATTGCCTCTGCGACGATCTGATTGGGGTGCGCGGTGTTAATTCCCACCATTGCGCCCTTCGCTTCAACAATTTCCCAAGTGTACTTGAGTTTTCTGGCCGGGTTGGTTGCGGGCGATAGCCACACCCGAGAGCCAGGTTCATTCACGGACAACATCGACCCTGGGTTAGCGCAGTGGGCAACAACAATTTCGCCAGACTTCAACCTCACATCTGTTAGAAACCGCTTGTACCGTTTGATCAACTCGCCTTCGATGAGTGGGGTGTCAAATTTCATGACAATTTGATCTCGTTATTTGCTGAAGGGTGTTTTTTCATCCAAAGAAATCTCGTTTGTCTCTAGCGCGTCGGCCAATTTTGCTTTCGCGCTGCCAGGTCGCAGAGCTTTTTGTTGCGATGCGTGGGGAGACCATGCAGTGAGGGTTACAATTTGGAATGTCGCTACGATGCGGTTTCGCTCATTAGTGAATTTTTCCGCATATAATTGGGCGGCGCGCATGAATGTCGCCCGATTTGAGGGAGATTTCCTTCGTTCCAATACAGCGTTGGTTTCGCCCATCGCGCGCAAGTCGGCCATAAGCTTAAAAATATTCTCATAGGTCACTTCAATATTTTCCGCATCCACGACCGGCAAGGCGAATCCTGCGCGGCTTAGAAGATTGCCTGCCTCACGAACATCAACGAACGGTGAGATGCGAGGTGTAACGCCTCCGGTTGTTTGAGATTCGGCTTCCATCAAAACTTCGCGAAGTTCCTTTAATGTCTCGCCTCCAAACGTGGTGGCCAAAAATAACCCGTCCGGCTTAATGCTGCGGCGAATTTGTGTGAGCGCCCCCGGCAAATCATTGATCCAGTGTAGTGATAAGTTGCTGAGAACAAGATCAAGGCTTTCCGCAGCGACGGGGAGAAATTCCTCGTCCGCGCACAAAGTCAGAAGGCCATTTTTCTTGTGCCCAGTAGCCGCCATATTTTCCGAGTATTCTGCCTGTAAAAGTAGATCAACCTTATTGGAGGATTTGATATGAGGAGCCAACTGGCCGGTATGGCACCCGAGGTCAAGAGCGCGGGGGAATGTACGGGTCACATCGAGCAGGCGGTCGGCTAACCGCTCTGCTGTTTCAGCGAGTAAAAAGTCCGCCGTGTGAAGAGTATTGGCGGCCTTGTCTCGCCGAAGTCTCACCAAATTTCGGTCAAAGATTTGCATGGTATCGGACATGACGACCTTATGGCATTTTCTCGGATGTCGTTGAAGCGAGGAGACAGTTTCTTGACGATTGGGCCGCAGTTTTCGTCGGTGAAAACGGGCGTTCAAATGTTGTTGGATGCCCTGATGCCGCCGCAATGTATGGCGTGTGGCGCCTCTGTGGGGGCGCCGGGCAGTCTGTGTCCCCGGTGCTTTTCAGACTTCAATTTCATTGTACCCCCTCTATGTCAGGCATGCGGCGTTCCCCTAGATACCTTTGTCGCTGACGATTTGATGTGCGGGGCTTGTATTCGTGAGGCTCCAACTTTCCAGCGCGCAAGAGCTGTGTTCCTCTATGACGATGTCAGCCGCCCCTTAATTCTAAAGCTCAAGCATAGTGATCGAACCGACGCGGCTGTTCATCTGGCGCGTTGGATGGCGAGATCTGGTGCGGACCTGATTCAAAATAGTGATCTTATTATTCCCGTACCGTTGCACCGTTTGCGCTTATTCATGCGGATGTATAATCAATCTTCGCTCCTGGCCCATGCTCTCGGAAAACAGGCGGGTATTCCGGTCGATGCGGGTGCGCTTAAGAGGATAAAAGCGACCCGGAGCCAAGGCGGATTAAGTAGAAAAGCGCGCCGTAGAAATGTTGCGAAGGCTTTTTCAGGTCCAGATAGGACTAATATCGAAGGTAAAAAAATCTTGCTAGTCGACGATGTTTTAACGACAGGTGTGACAGCAAATGCTTGTACGAAAGCTCTTTTGGACGCAGGTGCCACGAGTGTAGATGTGCTCGTTCTAGCCCGTGTTTCGTCTTCCCACTTATCTGCAACCTAACTTGCGCATCTAGCCAACGTGCATGCCGCACGCACGGCGGCGGCGCATAACTTCCTCTGGACTCATGTCCGCCGTAATGCGGCACAAGGTGTCGCAATCCGCTTTGGTTGTTTTTCGACCGCTCCAGTAAATTTTTAGTTTGGGGAGGGGGAGAGAGAAGTGAGCCAAATAGGGGGCGAAGTCGCGGAAAACATTGACGAGGCGAATTAATGTCTGACTTTCGAGTTCAACGAGATCGCACCCATCGGGAATGTCGAACCAGTCTGCGCGAACAATCGGCCCCGAATCTACCGAGGGAGCCATCTCATGTACCGTAAATCCAAATACGGATGCGTTTTCATAAAGCGCGAAGACACTTGGAAAGCGTCCTGGTCGTTCAGGCGGACCAGGATGAAAATTATAAGCCGGACCGGTCAATGTGGAGAGTATCTTGCGCGGTACAATGATAGATGTGCAAAAGGAGAGAAGCCGAGTGCCGCCGTCAATTTTCTTCGCGGCTTGTTTTAGCTGACGCTCAGTATGAACGACCTGAATATCTAGTGCGGAATTGTGGCGCAAGAGTTCACTGGATAACGCCGGACCCTCCGCTTCTCCGGTTAAAAGTATGATTCTGGTGATGGCCACAGGTGCGTATTCTCGTTTATAAGTGGTGATGCCGGAATGCGTATAATTCAATGATGCATATGCGATTCATCTGTAAGTTTATCGTGCCATGACCAAAATCGAAATCTATACATCGCCGCTATGTGGGTATTGTCATCAAGCAAAACGGTTAATTAAAGATAAGAACGTGATGTTTGAGGAATTGAGTGTCATGAGCGGAGAAAAGGTATGGGACGAGATGGTTGAGCGCGCTGGCGGTGCGCGCACAGTGCCCCAAATATTTATTGACGGCCGCCATATTGGAGGGTGCGACGATCTTTATGCGCTCGAAGCAAAGGGCGAATTAGACGCTCTATTGATGGGGAACAATTAATTATGAGTGATGAGAAGGAATTTTCCCCATTTGTGGCGGCGTGCTTACAAGTAAATGCGTCCAACGACCTAGATGAAAATATCGAGGTTGCAACAAGCTTGATACGCGAAGCGGCATCAGCTGGAGCGAACATTGTTTTGATGCCAGAGAATGTTGTGATGATGGAGTGGGGCCGCGACAACATTGTCGCCAAAGCGATGACCGAGGAGACCCACGTGGGTCTTGCAGCGTTCTGTGCCTTGGCGAAAGAGCTTGGCATATGGTTGCACTGCGGCAGTTTGGGGATCCTGCTTCCAAATCAAAAAGTCGCTAATCGAACTTATGTTGTTGGGCCAGGTGGAGAGGTCAGGGCGAGGTACGACAAAATTCACATGTTCGATGTGAACCTTGGGCCTGGCGAACGATACACCGAAAGTTCAACATTTGATGCGGGAAGTGAGCCGGCGTTCGTTGATTTACCGTGGGGTCGGCTTGGATTATCCATCTGCTATGATTTGCGTTTTCCTCATCTCTATCGGCATCTCGCGCAATCAGGTGCGCACTTTCTAACTGTTCCATCCGCGTTTACAAAAATATCCGGCGAGGCACACTGGCATGTGCTTATGCGTGCACGGGCAATTGAGACGGGATGTTTTGTGTTTGCGCCAGCTCAAACAGGTAGCCATGGAAAACGAAAGACATTTGGGCACGCATTGATCGTCAATCCATGGGGAGAGATTCTTGCGGATGCCGGCGAAGATCCTGGGATTATTGTCGCGGAAATTGATCCTGATCAAGTGACGCGTGCGAGAGAGAAAATCCCGTCGTTGAGTCTCAATACCCAATTTTAATTTGTGAGCCTTGCGTAAAGGTATGGTATTGTTCTGCCATGATTTATTGAAATGCGCGGCAAGCAGCCCTACATCATTTAGACAACAAAATTTGAGCGCACATGATTCTCTACGATCTTAGTTGTCCGGACGACCACCGTTTCGAATCTTGGTTTCGCAATAGTAAGGCGGTCGACAAGCTTATTAAGGCGGGGCAGGTTCAATGCCCGGTTTGCGGGAGTAAGGACGTGCAGAAAGCGCCTATGGCGCCGCGCATCAACAAATCTTCTAAGGGTGAAGTTTCCCTGCGCAAGAACGAAAGTGCAGAACTAACTGCTGCCATGGAAAAGGCGGAGGAAGCTGTCGCTGAATTACGTGCGGCTATCGAAAAAAAATTCGACAATGTCGGACAACGATTTTCCGAAGAAGCGCGACGCATTCACTATGGAGAAACTGACCCGCGCGGAATCTATGGTGATGCAACCAAAGAAGAGACGCAGGAGTTATTGGACGAGGGCATAGAAGTTTTTTCTATCCCGAATATTCGTCGTACCGACTCTTGATAGAGTTGGTGTCTTCTTACCGATTAATCCAATTGGGAATTTTGTGTCGCGAATACGACGTAATTCACGGCGAGATCTTGGCTCGTTGTCCAGGTGTTCGTCATGATGTCATAAGTAAGTCCGGTAATGTCTTTCACCGTCATGCCGCCATCCCTCAACCCCGCGGTTAGTTCGCTCGGCTTCACGAACTTGTGCCACTCGTGAGTACCGGGGGGCAACCACCGGAGAATATATTCGGCGCCTATTTTCGCTAGCGCTAGAGACTTTAGCGTTCGGTTCAAAGTTGCTGCGATGAGCACGCCATTTGGCGCCACCATTTTGCTTGCTGCTTTCAAGAAGGTCTCGAGATTAGGGACGTGTTCAACGACCTCAAGCGATAACACAACATCGTAACGGTTTTTTCGCGCTAGAAGGGTCTCGGGTGCAGCTGTTTCGTACGTAATATCCAGATTTGAACGTGCCGCATGTATTCGAGCGACGTTCACATTTTTTTCAGCAGCATCAATACCTGTGACCTTAAACCCAAGCCGAGCCATCGGTTCGCAAATCAAGCCGCCACCGCAACCAATGTCGAGGAGTGAAAGGCCCTCAAAGGGACGCGGTTTTTTCACGTCTCGACCAAAATGACTGGCAACTTGATCGCGGATATATCGAATCCGAGCAGGATTGAACTTGTGTAGGGGGCGGAATGGGCCGTCTGGGTCCCACCAGGTGTCAGCCATCGACTCAAATTTGGCGATTTCTTCAGGTGAAACGGTAGAATCCATGGGTGTTCCGCGTCCTTAATCGGTGTTTTACCTACTATATGGTACCGATTGGTTCACGCAACTGGCGCAGTGTTCGGCCGATAATATCGATGGAGTTTGTTCGGCTCCAGCCTTGTGAGTAAAGGGCCCTTTGGCTATCTATACGCGCTCTAAACGATCGGGTCTTTAGACACCACCAATGAGGGTTGTGGGAGCGCCAGTCAGCTGCGTGCCGCGACCTTTGCCACAATAGTGGTGCAGACTGAGAAGGAATACAGGGGCGCATCGATGGCGCGAATCGTACAAAAATTCGGTGGAACATCCGTCGGCGACTTGGACCGCATACGTAACGTTGCGCTGCGCGTAAAAGCGGAGGTCGATCAGGGCAACGAAGTTGCGGTGACCGTCTCAGCGATGGCAGGCGTAACAAACCAGCTCGTCGACTACTGTACAGAAATCGCTGCCATGCACGATTCCCGTGAATATGACGTAATTGTATCCACCGGAGAGCAAGTTACGGCGGGTCTGCTGTCCGTCGCTCTACAAGATTTGGGAGTTGAAGCGCGGTCGTGGGCGGGTTGGCAAATTCCGATCGTTACGGATGGAGCCCACGGCAAAGCGCGCATTCTTGAAATTAGGTCTGAAGAATTAGTGCGGCGCATGGGGCAAGGACAGGTCGCCGTAGTGGCTGGGTTTCAAGGGATTGGGCCCGACAATCGAATTACCACCCTTGGTCGAGGCGGTTCGGACACGACGGCTGTCGCACTCGCGGCTGCTGTTCAAGCTGACCGATGTGACATTTACACGGATGTCGAGGGAATCTTCACAACTGACCCTCGTATAGTGCCAACTGCCCGCAAGCTAGACAAAATAACCTATGAAGAAATGCTGGAGATGGCCTCGCTCGGCGCCAAAGTCTTGCAAACCCGCTCGGTCGAAATGGCAATGAAAGAACGCGTTCGCCTTCAGGTGCTCTCGAGTTTTTCTGACGCTCCAGGTACACTGGTCTGTGATGAGGAAGAGATTGTGGAAAAAGAATTAGTAAGCGGAATTGCGCATAGCCGAGATGAGGCGAAGGTGACCTTATTGGGGGTAGAAGACCAGCCCGGTGTCGCCGCTAAGATTTTTGGGCCGCTGGCAGATGCAAACATTAATGTCGATATGATTGTGCAGAACGCATCTGAAGATGGGACCACTGATGTCACATTCACGACAAGCCGTGCAGACCTTGAGCGAGCGCTGAAGGTTGTCAAAGACAATATAAACGTACCTTACCGCTCGATTAACACCGACAGTGGAGTCGTAAAGGTTTCCGTTGTGGGTGTAGGTATGCGCAGTCACGCTGGTGTTGCACAAACTATGTTTACCGCGCTGGCGGAGAAGAAGATCAACATTCACATTATCTCGACGTCAGAGATAAAAGTGAGTGTTCTCATCAGTGAGGAATATACAGAGTTGGCGTTACGCGCATTGCATACGGCTTATGGGTTAGATGCAGCATAGATGTGCTTCGTGAAGAAGGAAGCGTGATGTCAGACGCCGTTGCAAACGAGCAAAATCTTGCGGTGGGGGCGGTAGAGATTCCTCCCCAACTCGCCAGTCTTTGGTCTCGCGGGGTAGATTTTCTTGGATGTCCCGTGGCGATACTTGGCGGCGCGATGACCTGGATTTCTGAACGAAACCTGGTGGCCGCAATTTCCAATTCTGGTGGTTTTGGCGTGATTGCGTGCGGTGCGATGACGCCAGAACTCTTGGATACGGAGATAAAGGCAACGCAAGAGCTCACGAAACGGCCGTTTGGTGTAAATCTCATCACCATGCACCCTGATCTTTTGGACCTTGTCGAGGTGTGTCGAGGAAATGACGTTTCGCACCTTGTTTTCGCGGGCGGAGTGCCGACGGGTGAGGTGATCAAGAAAGCTAAAGAGTTTTCTAAAGTCATTTGTTTTGCACCAGCGGCTGTACTCGCGAAACGACTAATAAAAAATGGCGCCGATGCTTTGGTCATCGAAGGTTCTGAAGCGGGCGGGCATATCGGACCCGTATCGACGTCGGTTCTTGCTCAAGAAATTCTACCGGTGGTGCGAGACGTTCCAGTATTTGTTGCGGGTGGTATTGGCAGGGGAGAGGCAATTGCGTCATTTCTGGAGATGGGCGCTTCGGGCGTTCAGATGGGAACGCGCTTTGTGTGTGCTACGGAATGCATCGCACATCCAAAGTTTAAACAGGCCTTTATTAGGGCGTCAGCGAGAGACGCTATGTCGACAGTTCAACTTGATAAGAGGTTCCCGGTTATTCCAGTTCGCGCGCTCGTAAATAAAGGCACCGAAGAGTTTATGGATACGCAGCGCCGGGTCGCGGAGAAATTCACGAAAGGTGAACTTGACCAACAGGCCGCTCAGCTCGAAGTTGAGCACTTTTGGGCCGGTGCATTGCGCCGCGCTGTCGTTGAGGGAGACGTTGAATACGGATCGCTCATGGCGGGTCAAAGCGTGGGCATGGTTAAGCGAGAGCAGTCGATATCGGAAATCATCGCGGAACTCGTTGAGCAAGCGGCTGCCGCGTTGACGACGCGCTCAGCGCCGTGAGGTATGCGCCATGACCGCGTTTAGCGGCGGCGATCTCAGGCGCATGTTGTCGAAACTGCGCGACGTTATGGCAGGCTCTGGCGAGGTGCAGGAGCGGCTCGACAAAGTCGTTGCGCTTATCGCTCAGGGTCTCAAAGCCAATGTGTGCTCTTGCTATGTAATGCGAGCAGGAGAGGTTCTCGAACTCTTTGCAACTTTTGGACTCTCTCAACGAGCTGTTCACCTCACAAGACTTCGAGTTGGAGAGGGTTTGGTGGGAGAGGTTGCCGCGCACGCGCGACCTCTCGCGCTGGCTGACGCGTGGTCTCACCCAATGTTTGTCTATAGGCCTGAGACAGGAGAGGATTTTTTCCGCTCGCTGATGGCCGTGCCAATGATTCAAGCTGGGCGTGTTGTAGGTGTTCTTGTTGTGCAAACGCGCGAAGAGAGACCGTTTAATGATTGGGAGTTGGAGACTCTAGAAACAGTTGCGATGGTGATCGCCGAGCTAATGGCGGCGGCGCAAGTCGTTAAACGAGAGGAGTTATTTGAAGCAGAGGGTAACGCACTTCTACACGTGCGTCTTACGGGGGTCAGTTTAAACCCTGGTGTTGGGGTTGGTGTGGCGGTTATGCACAAGCCTCACATCCGAATTGGTCGCCTAGTTAGTGATGATCCCAAGGCCGAGCAGGGTCGTCTCGATACAGCGCTGGTTGCTCTCAGAGAAGAAGTCGACGCACTTATCCATGGTGAACATAGCGATGTAGACGGATTCACCGACATTCTCGAAGTCTATCGAATGTTCGCTGATGACCGCGGATGGATTAACCGCATTTCGGAGGTTATCGAGTCAGGGTTGACGGCGGAGGCCGCAGTTCAAAAAGTGCACGATGACACCCGTGTGCGAATGCAACAATTCACGGACCCAGTTTTTCGCGAGCGCCTTCAAGATTTAGATGATCTCGCAAATCGTCTTCTCAACATTCTGGTGGGCGGCGGGAAAAAAGAAGAGCTTCCCGACAACGCCATCCTTGTTTGCCGCTCACTTGGGCCGACCGAACTTCTTGATTACGACCCCCTTAAACTCAAGGGGATCATCATGGAGGAGGGCTCGCCGACTATGCATGCCACGGTGGTTGCGAAAGCGCTAGATATCCCCGTTGTCGCACAGGTTAACGGCGCGCTTGCCCGCATCGGTGCTTTTGATCCGGTTGTCTTGGATGCGAACGCGGGTCAGGTCATCTTGCGGCCCGCTGAGGAGCTCGTCGATCTTTATTCACGAGCGGTAGAGGCGCGCGCGCAGCAAGTGGCGGCCTACGCGGCAATCAAAAATCTGCCAGCAGTGACGCTGGATGGCGTTGAAGTCTCATTGCTTCTGAATGCTGGGTTTTTGCTCGACATGCAAAATCTAGCGGAAACTAATGCCGACGGTATCGGTCTTTATCGTACGGAGATGCCTTTTCTTTCGCTACCAACTCTACCAGATGTCAAAACCCAGCAACGCTTTTACGAAGACGTTTTCTCTCACGCATCTGGCAAGCCTGTTACATTTCGGACCTTGGATGTTGGCGGCGACAAAATCGCCGCCTCTTCAGCGAGCGTTGGGGAAGACAACCCCGCTCTTGGGTGGCGGTCGATTAGGCTGACGCTAGATCGTCCCGCATTGCTCCGTCAGCAGTTAAGGGCGTTGATCCGCGCTGCCGGGGAACGGGGTTTACGAATAATGTTCCCCATGATTGCCTCTCCATCAGAGTTTGACGCCGCTCGGCATCAGTTTGATATCGAATTAGAGAGACATTTGCGTGCGGGTGGGTCTTCTCCCTCAAGTGTGAAAGTGGGAACAATGCTCGAAGTGCCCTCGCTGCTGTGGCAACTAGACAAGTTGATGTCTCGTGTCGATTTTTTGTCTGTGGGAACGAATGACCTGCTTCAGTTTTTGTTCGCCGCTGATCGTGGGAACACACGTGTAGCCACTCGATATGATTCGTTGTCTCCGTCCGTATTGCGAATGCTTGATACAGTATTGTCGACTTGCAATAAGAGCGACGTAGAAGTCTCAGTTTGTGGCGAAATGGCAGGGCATCCGTTGGATGCCTTGGCTCTTATTGCTTTGGGGTACCGCAACCTATCGATGTCGGCGTCCGGAATTGGTCCGGTTCGCGCCATCACACGCAAAGTATTGTTATCCGATATTGAACCTTTTATTAGGCAGGCGCTTGATAGCAATGAAGTTTCGATACGCGAGAGATTTAGAGCTTTTATTCGAGATCGAGGAATCTCTCTAACTTGAGCTTCGATGCAGTTTCAAGTTCATAGGCGCCGTCCTTTTAATTCTTGGCTATTGCCTGTAAATTCCATTCGCAGATCAATGATTTGCGCCCTGTTGTTTGTGTGGCGTTGTGTAAATGAATTTCAAGAGATTATTTGTGTAGATGTCTGAATCGAACATCAGTGAAAAAAGTGTATCTAGTGATCCGAGCACAGATCCAATCTCAGGCGCTTCTGCCACCGATGTAAGAGAAGAAGCGACTGCGATAGCCTTAACATCCAGCGTGGGCACTCTTCTGTGTGCAACACGCATGCGATTAGGGCGTGATTTGCAGTTGGTCGCCCAACTTTTACATATTCGATACAGCTATCTTGTCGCTATTGAGGACGGTCGATATGAGGACCTGCCCGGACAAGCGTACGCTGTTGGGTTTGTGCGCGCTTATGCTGATCATTTGGGTTTAGACGGCGCTGAGGTTGTTCGTAGATTCAAAGAAGAAAACGCCGGAATTAGTCAAAAAATTCCTTTTGAATTTCCGATTCCGACGCCGGATTCAGGAGTTCCTTCTGGGGCCCTACTTTTGCTAGCGGTTGTCTTCGGAATGATAGTTTACGGTTCGTGGTATTCGATTGCAGGATCGGATAGAAGCGCAATTCAACTCATACAAGAAGTCCCCAATCGGTTAATGGCTCTGCTCGAAAACGGAATGCAGGGCCCAGCCGCTCCTGTGGAAAGGCCAGTGGATCCAGAACAGATCGAAGCAACAGCTTTGGCCGATACTTCCGGGAGCAGCGAATTATCAAGTGCGCGGCCTGAAGATTCAGATCCGCCCGAAAGTGCTGAATTGATTGAGGACACTGTCATATCTGACGAGGAGAGCATGGTGGACACGACATCGGGTAGCTCTTCTGTTGCTCCGATTCAACCTGAAAGCTCTCTCGACGCAAATGAAGAACGGAATGTTTCGGACGCTAATTTGGAAGAGCTGCCGCCTTCTGAGAATACCGACGACGATGCGTCTGTGGGAGAGGAAGACCTAAACCCATCACCGGGCAATGAACGTGATGATGGTTCAGCAGGGTCAATTTCAGACGAAACCTTAGATAGTGGACAAACCGATGGGAGCTCCGGGTCAGTCGTCGAACTTCGGGCGATATCTGATAGCTGGATTCAGCTTCGCGAGGGTAACAACTTGGTGTTGACCCGCCTCTTGCGTGAAGGAGAGACTTTTAGAGTGCCCGAACAGGCCGGATTAACTCTTATGTCTGGAAACGCCGGTGGTTTGGAGGTCTTGGTGGACGGGGAGGTCATGGCGCCTTTGGGAGAAGAGGGAGCGATTGTGCGCGGGCTGCCAATAGACCCGCTACGTTCGTCCCGCTCGACCGACTAGGAAAAAGAGCTAGCCCCGTAGTCTTAGCTTGGCCTTTGGCTCAACTGAAAAATTAAGGTATAAGCCGCTATCTGAGATCCTGCCCTTGCGGCGTCACTACGCCAGAAAACGAGAGAATTATGAGCCTGCGTCCATATAGAGATATTTACCGCCGGAAATCTCGCAAAATTCATGTTGGCCAAGTTGGCGTTGGCGGTGATGCCCCGATTTCCGTTCAAACAATGACGAATACTTTGACCAGTGATGTGGCGGGAACGGTTTCTCAAATCAAGGCTGCTGAAAAAGCTGGCGTAGATATCGTGCGGGTTTCGTGTCCTGACGAAGACTCGACGGCGGCATTAAAAGAGATTGTCACTCAAATTTCCGTGCCCGTGGTCGCGGATATTCACTTTCACTACAAACGCGCCATTGAAGCCGCGAAGTCTGGCGCAGCATGTTTGCGTATCAACCCCGGAAATATTGGGTCGGCCCAGCGTGTGAAAGATGTGGTGCAAGCGGCGAAGGATTACAATTGCTCTATGCGCATTGGCGTTAACGCCGGCAGCTTGGAGCGTCATTTACTCGAACGATATGGTGAGCCTTGTCCAGAAGCCATGGTTGAGAGCGCACTCGAGCATGCCAAAATTCTTGAGGACAATGATTTTAGAGAATTCAAAATTAGCGTGAAGGCATCTGATGTTTTTCTTGCTGTTGCAGCATATCAACACCTTGCTGATGCGTGCGACTATCCGTTGCATCTAGGAATTACAGAGGCTGGAGGATTGCGCGGCGGCACGGTTAAATCTGCCGTTGGTATTGGGTCACTGCTATGGGCAGGGATTGGAGATACTATTCGGGTGTCGCTGTCGGCGGATCCTGTTGAGGAAGTTAAAGTTGGTTTCGATATATTGAAGACGTTGGATTTGCGGCATAGAGGCGTCCGGGTTGTTTCATGCCCGAGCTGCGCGCGGCAGGGCTTTAATGTGATAGAGACCGTTCAAATTTTAGAGGAGCGACTGGCCCATATTTCAACACCTGTTTCTTTGTCGATCATTGGTTGTGTGGTCAATGGACCAGGAGAAGCACGTGAAACGGATGTTGGAATTACCGGTGGTGGAAGCGGCAGTCACAAAGTTTATTTGAATGGGGTAGCGGACCATAATATTCGCGATGAGGAAAAGCTAGACCATATTGTAAAAATGGTTGAGCAAAAGGCGGCCGAGATCGAGGCTCAAAAAGCCGCAAATTCGGATTCTGCTCAAACGCGCGCCGCTGAGTAACGGGCCGCAACGGCGTGCCTATGTTCTCGTAAGAAATAGGACTCTCCTGTGTCTAAACTCCAGCCCGTTCGAGGTACTCACGATTTATTATTTGCTGAAGCCTCTCGCCACCGTCACATAGAAACGGTCGCGCTCGAGACGGCTGAGCGGTATGGATTTCAAGAAGTCGCCACTCCGATTTTTGAGTTTACTGAGGTGTTTGCTCGGACCCTCGGCGAGACATCGGATATTGTCACGAAAGAAATGTATACCTTTGAGACAAAAGGAGGTGAAAGCATCACACTTCGTCCCGAAGGTACTGCTGGTATCGCGCGTGCCTTTATTTCAGGCGGGTTAGCACAGCAAACGCCGCTCAAGATGTTTTATCGAGGTCCCATGTTTCGCCATGAGCGGCCGCAAAAGGGACGTCAACGGCAATTTCATCAAATAGGTGCTGAACTCATAGGGGTGTCTAGCTCTCAAGCCGATGTGGAGATTATTTCCATGGGTCACCACATTTTAGAAAATTTAGAGCTGACCGGTGACGTTGTGCTTGAGTTAAACTCCCTCGGGGATGCAGAAACACGCAGCGTTTATCGCGACACTCTGGTGGAGTTTTTATCGGCCAAGAAAGATAAATTGTCCGAAGAAAGTCAAAATCGGTTAACTCGCAATCCTTTGCGCATTCTTGATTCAAAGGATCCAGGTGATCGTGAGGTTCTCAAGGACGCGCCATTGCTTGGCGAGTATCTGAATGAAGAATCTCAGGCGTTTTTTGCGGCTGTTCAGGATGGCCTGTCTCGGCTTGGGGTCTCCTTTGTTATTAACCCGGCTCTCGTGCGCGGATTGGACTATTACGGTCACACAGCCTTTGAATTTACTACGAACGCGCTGGGGTCGCAGAGCGCCGTCATGGCTGGCGGCCGATACGACACGTTGATCGAGCAAATGGGCGGTCCACCGACCCCCGGTATCGGATGGGCGGCTGGCATCGAGCGGCTTGCAATGTTACTGCCAGACAATGCGAAGAAAAAAAAGTCCGTTGCGATCATTCCGATGGGTGAGGAGCATGAGTCAATTGTTCAAATCGTTGCAAAGAAGTTGCGTTACGCCGGTTACAATGTTGACGTGGGTTACAGCGGCAATGTTGGAAAGCGCATGAAACGGGCCGATAAAATTAATGCGGCGGTCGCCGTTATAATTGGGGATGACGAAGTCCAAAACCAAAGCGTCACCGTGAAAAACTTAGAAAGCGGTGAGCAAAAAACCATTAAGCATACGCAGCTTGTCGAATATCTCGATTTGCTAAAATGAACTTCGATGAAAACCTAAATAAGTTACTCGCTCGCTATGACGAGTTGCAGGCTCTAATGAACGAGGCGGATGCGGGTAGTAAGTTCGCTCAGTTGGGAAAAGAATTCGCCGAGCTGGAACCTGTTGTTCAACAGATTCTCGATTTGCGGCGTATTGGCCAAGAGCTGGAGGACGCGAAGGCTCTGATTGACGCAGGCGATCCAGAGATGCGCGCTCTTGCGGAAGATGAGGTGCGACAGCTCAAGTCCGTGTTCGAAGAACAAGAGGAAAGAGTTCGAATAGCCTTAATCCCAAAGGATGAAGCGGATGCGAAAAACGCCATCCTTGAGGTAAGAGCAGGTACAGGAGGAGAAGAGGCAGCTTTGTTCGCTGCTGACCTATTTCGAATGTACGAGCGTTATGCGGCCCGGAAAGGGTGGAAGTTTGAGGTGATGGACGTCAGCGAAACAGGGATCGGTGGTTTTAAGGAGGCGGTGGCAAACATCACTGGCCGAAACGTCTTCGAGCGGCTCAAGTTCGAGTCTGGAGTGCATCGCGTGCAGCGTGTGCCCGATACCGAGGCGAGCGGAAGGATTCATACGTCGGCGGCGACTGTTGCTGTTATGCCTGAGGCCGAAGAGGTCGACGTTCAAGTGAATGCCGATGACTTGCGTGTTGACACTTACCGGGCGCAGGGAGCCGGAGGGCAACATGTCAATAAGACAGATAGCGCGGTTCGCATTACCCACGCGCCAAGCGGAATCGTCGTGCAATGTCAGGACGAAAAGTCCCAACATAAAAACAGAGCCAAAGCTATGAAGATGCTCTTGGCCAAGCTTTATGATGTGCAGCGCCAAGAGCTAGATTCAAAGAGAGCTGCAGATCGACGCAGCCAAGTGGGTTCTGGAGATCGATCCGAACGCATACGTACGTATAACTTTCCTCAATCCAGGGTAACAGACCATAGAATCAACTTAACGTTATATTCCTTAGACGAAGTTATAAGTGGTGTTGGATTGGATGAACTTATCGACGCACTGACCGCCGAGGATCAGGCCGCAAAAATGACGGCCATGAACTAAATGCATTCTCCAGCCCAAAGTTATGACCAAGACTTTGCCACTGTCGGTCTTTTTTTGAACGAAATCGCAAAACGTTTCGATACGGCCGGGATCGAGACTTCTAGGCTTGATGCGCGGGTATTGATCTCTCACGTCCTTCGAACAGAGCCGAGCCAGTTATTTACGCGATCGAATGATCCTATCGATTTTGCGTCGAAGGAAAAAATTTGTGCGTTGGTCGAAAGGCGGCTTGCAAAAGAGCCGGTGTCCCGAATTATAGGTAAGAGAGATTTCTGGGGACTTACCTTCGAGCTCAATGCCGACATACTTGATCCCCGCCCAGACACTGAGACCGTGGTTGCGGCCGTGCTGCAATTGAAAACGGAGTTTGGAGATCGGCCGGTAAGAATATTGGATCTTGGAACCGGCTCGGGATGTATCTTACTTGCTCTACTTCACGAGTGGCCGGCAGCAACGGGCACGGGAGCGGATATTAGCGTCGGTGCTGTGGCGGCTGCGACTTCGAATGCTCGCAACCTTCGGCTAGATGACCGCGCGACATTTGTGGTGAGTGACTGGGCTGAGTGCATAAATAAAGAATTTGATATCGTGGTGTGCAATCCACCTTATATCGCTGAGAACGACCGCAGAGCATTGCCCGAAGATGTTGAGCGGTATGATCCATCCATCGCGCTATTTGGTGGGCCCGACGGACTATCTGCCTATCGTGACCTGATTTCCGCGGTGCGCAGGGTCGTCAAACCTAATGGGTTCCTGGCTTTGGAATTGGGTGCAACCCAAGCTGACGCTGTCGGTAAAATGCTGCCACCGGCCGGCTTCAAAAGCTACAAGTGTCACCGCGATTTGGCGGGAGTTGAGCGTTGCATCGTGGGCCGCGCCGTCTAGGGCAAAAAAAACAGCCGACTTTTTTAAAAAAGGTGTTGGAAAAAGAAGTGAAGCTGAATACCATCAAATCGTTAGGGCGAGGGCCTAAACAGCGTTGCCTAATGATAGTGGCGAGGTCATTGACCACGGCTGTGGCGTTCGCAAATGAGAAGCGGTCTAAGGGCCGCTTTGTGAGCAACCCCCAAAACATGGAGTGTCGTTGCGGCTAGTTTGCCGCACTGCAGGCGGAGAGTAGTTGAATCTCAGGTGGGGATTGGGTTCAGAAGGCTCAGTTTTTTTGAATGAATAAACAAAATAATATGAAGGGCCGCCAGCGCGGTCGCTCTGGTGGAAAGTCGCGCTCTCAAGGGGGGCGTAATTCTAACTACGATGGCGGCAATAATAACCGCATGCGGGGCAACGCTCAGCAACTCATGGATAAATATTTGGCGATGGCACGTGATGCGGCGTCAGGTGGTGATCGAGTTCTAGCGGAGAACTATTATCAACACGCTGATCACTATTACCGTGTTGTAAATGCGCGGCTCGAGCAGCAGGGCGGGCGCCGTTCACAAAATGAAGACCGTGGCAGCCAGCAAACTCAGGGTAATGGACAGGATACTCGGACCGACCGGGGGGATAAATCAGCATCTCAAGGTAATTCGGACTCTTCTCAAAACACGTCTGAGCAATCGACTGGCGCGGCGAAAAGGAAATCAGAATCGCCTGCGCCAGATGCTGACATTGGATTGCCACCGGGATTACTTGAGGCTGCCCCTTCGGCAGAAGCCGAAAATGGTTCTGGAGCTGCCGCTAGCGATGCTGAAAAACCCAATCGCACCCGTCAACCAACCCGGAAACGTCGTGGTCGAGCAGAAAAACCGGCAGCGGCTGCTGCAGGCGAGTAGGGCGGTTTGACAGCCACTTTAAGCCTATTTGATATTCATTCTCATATTGTCTGTGATTATTGTTCGCACCCTCTTGCGCCTTAGTCTTATCCTTCCAATATTTTAAGCACCCCTACATAGAAAGCTTCACTCGATATTTGAGTTGTGAGCACTGTCGTTCTTCGAGGGTTTGAGAATGGATCTAGAAAAATTTACCGACCGCGCAAAAGGGTTTCTGCAAGCGTCGCAAACGATTGCCTTGCGCGATAACCATCAACAGGTTGTACCAGAACACCTATTGAAGGCCTTGCTCGACGATAAAGAAGGGCTAGCCGCACAACTTATTTCTGCGGCGAGCGGTGATTCAGCGAAAGCGCTAAAAGCTACGGAAGCGGAACTGGCTAAACTACCGAAAGTTGAAGGTGCCGGTGCTCAAATGTATTTTTCGCAGGATTTAACACGCATGTTGGATCAGGCGGCGCAAGCCGCCGATAAAGCGGGCGATTCCTTTGTGACGGCCGAGTATATGCTGCTTGCGCTCGCCACGACAAAGAGCGGGTCTACTGGTCGGATACTGAAGGATGCCGGTGTAACGCCCATCGCGTTGGGTGCCGCAATTCGCGAACTCCGCAAAGGCCGCAACGCGGATAGTGCAAACGCTGAGAACCAATACGATGCGCTCAAGAAATATACACGCGATCTAACGGCAGCCGCGCGTGATGGCAGCCTTGATCCCGTCATCGGACGGGATGAAGAGATCAGACGCGCTATCCAAGTGCTATCACGCCGAACAAAAAACAACCCCGTTCTTATTGGAGAGCCGGGAGTTGGGAAAACCGCCATCGTTGAAGGCCTAGCGCTTAGAATTGTAGATGGAGATGTGCCTGAAAGTTTGCGTGATAAACAGCTTCTGACATTGGATCTAGGCGCTTTAATTGCTGGTGCTAAATTTCGCGGAGAATTCGAAGAGCGATTGAAGGCCGTACTCAACGATGTTTCTGCCGCAGCCGGTCAAATCATTCTCTTTGTCGATGAAATGCACACCTTGGTTGGGGCCGGTGCTGCAGAGGGGTCAATGGATGCGTCCAATCTCTTGAAACCAGCGCTAGCGCGCGGGGAATTGCACTGCGTCGGGGCTACGACGCTCAACGAGTACCGGAAATATGTCGAGAAGGATGCGGCTTTGGCACGCAGATTCCAACCTGTATTTGTTAGCGAGCCGACGGTCGAAGATAGTATATCTATATTGCGCGGCATTAAGGAAAAATACGAACTGCATCACGGCGTGCGAATTTCTGACAGTGCATTGGTTGCTGCGGCCACTCTTTCAAATCGCTACATTACCGACCGTTTTCTCCCAGACAAAGCGATTGATCTGATGGACGAGTCATCCAGCCGTGTGCGGATGCAGGTGGACTCTAAACCCGAGGAATTGGATGAACTGGATCGGCGCATAGTTCAGTTAAAGATCGAACGTGAAGCTCTGAAAAAAGAGAAGGACGAGGCGTCAAGAGATCGGTTGGAGAAACTTCAAAGCGAGTTATCACAGCTTGAAGGGGAGGCCGCGGATCTAACCGGACGTTGGCAAGCGGAGAAAGCAAAACTCGCAGGATCGAACAAAATAAAAGAAGAAATTGATCATGCACGGTCAGAGCTGGAGCAATGTTTGCGCCGAAGTGAATATGACCGAGCTGGTCAACTTCAGCATCAAATTATTCCCGAATTAGAGCGACAGCTAAAAGCTGCTGAAAGCTCGGATAGCGGTAATGATGGCATGGTTGCCGAGGAGGTTACGCCTGAGCATATTGCAGCGGTCGTATCGCGCTGGACGGGCATTCCCGTCACCAAAATGCTCGAAGGCGAGCGCGAGAAACTTCTGCACATGGAAGAAGAGTTGGGTCGTCGCGTGGTTGGTCAAAAAGAGGCTATCGAGGCTGTATCTAATTCAGTCCGCCGTTCGCGCGCGGGACTGCAAGACCCGAACCGACCGATGGGCTCGTTCCTTTTTCTTGGGCCCACGGGGGTCGGGAAGACCGAGCTTACAAAAGCACTGGCCGAGTTCTTGTTTGACGATGAAGCCGCGATGGTGCGTATCGACATGTCGGAGTTTATGGAAAAGCATGCTGTTGCCCGCCTTATTGGCGCTCCTCCGGGTTATGTGGGATACGAAGAAGGCGGGTCGCTAACTGAAGCAGTGCGACGTCGCCCCTATCAGGTTGTATTGTTTGACGAAGTCGAAAAAGCGCATCCAGATGTGTTTAATGTGTTGTTGCAGGTTCTTGATGACGGCCGGCTTACGGATGGACAGGGCCGCACGGTCGATTTCAAAAATACGCTCATTATCCTCACTTCAAATTTAGGTGCCGACATTCTCGCTAATCAAGTCGAGGGTGAAGACTCGAGTGCGGTTCGCGAACAAGTCATGTCAGTTGTGCGCGCATCGTTTAGGCCAGAATTTCTAAATAGGCTGGATGAAGTGTTGTTGTTCCACCGGCTGTTTAAAGACCAAATGACGAGCATCGTAGATATTCAAATGGACCATGTGACAAAGCGCCTTGAAGAGCGTGGTATCACTCTAAGTTTAGATGAAAATGCACGCGCCTGGTTGGCTGAACGCGGATACGACGCAATCTACGGTGCGCGACCGCTCAAGAGAGTTATCCAGAGAAATTTGGAAAATCCTCTCGCTGTGGCAGTTCTTGATGGCAGTATCGGTGACGGGACAACCGTTGAAGTGTCGGCAGATGAGAGTGGTATTATTGTAAATGGCGAGAAAATAAAGGTTGCCGCTTAAGCGCGAGATTTATTCTCTCGACGTAGTCGAGTCTTCTGTTTCAATCATCGCGATATCACCCGATATAGCGAGTGAGGCGAACTTTTGCTCTGCTTGAGCGCGCGTTTCTTGGAACGCTAATAACTGTTCGCCATTTAATTTCTTTGACGCGGGAAACTTAATCGTCATGGGATTGACTTGTTTTTTCGCGTGCATGACTTCGTAATGGAGATGCGGGCCGGTTGCACCACCCGTGGCGCCAACGTAACCAATGATCTCACCTTGTTTGACACGTGTGCCAACATTGATTCCACGTGCGTAACGGCTCAAGTGTGCGTATGCAGTGGAATAATTTGAGCCGTGTCGAATGCGAATGTAATTGCCGTAGCTTCCCCATCGGCCGCGCTTTTCTATAACGCCATCGCCAGCAGCCATGATGGGAGTACCTGTTGGTGCTCCAAAATCTACACCCTTATGCATACGGGTATATCCGAGGATAGGATGACGCCGTGAGCCGAAGCTTGACGTGAGCCTCGCACCATTCACGGGCGTACGCATAAGCGCTTTGCGAACACCTTCTCCCTTTTCGTTGTAATATCCGTAGTCGCCATCGTCGTGTTGAAATGCATAAAACTTTAGAGGCGTTCCCCGAAGCGTCATTTCCGCGAGATGAATCGCTTTAGTTCGTACAGGGCGGCCATCGTCCGTCACTTCCTGTTCGTACATAAGAGCGAAGCTATCACCAGGATGAATATCGCGCTGAAAGTCCACATCATAAGAAAACAAACGAACCATAGCCGTCAAAACGTCCAAGGGTACGCCTTGCTTGACCGCTTCCTCGTAAAGACTGGACGAAATCGTACCGGTGGCGCGCGCGAATTCACTATGAGTTTCGGCCATAATCTCTTTTGCGCTGAAACCGCCATCAGCCTGTCGAGTTACAGAAACTGTATGCCCCGGGCTAATTTCCATGCTGATTCCAGAAAGTATGAGCGGTTCACCGTTTACACCTAATGCGTCATACGCGAGCTCAACTTTTTGCCCGGCGCGCAAGTAACGTGGATTAAATACTGGGTGCATGGCTTGCGCGACGTTATGACTTGTCGTGTTGTCGAGACCAGCGTGCGCAAGAACATCGGCAAGTGTGTCGCCACGATCAATTGTGGTGGTTTTTACCGCAAGACCCATCGCCGCCCGGAGCACGCCGCTAATGTTGCCTGTCCAGTTCGCAGCGTCTGAATTCGTGTGCAGAACCTCTGGGTTAAATGTGGATATCGAAATAGGATCTTCAGGTGTTGTCGGCAGGGCCGAGAACACAGACGTTGAAATCATTAAGGCTGATGCCGCGCCAACCAATCCACCAGCGCAGCCGCACAAAAATGTTCCAGGTCGGCGGTTTTTAGTCATCTTGCTCCCTAGAATCCTTGCGTTTTCGCGATCCACTCTCCGCTGAAAACGATTTCCCCTAAAGGTTTCCTACCTTTTTTGGCTCATTACTTGCGATTGCCCGGGACTTTGACCGAGTCGATTCTACCTGTCAACTCCGATTCTATTGGGGAATCAATCGATTGTCAGGTTTTCTTGAATTTATACAGAAGCCATAGCCGCTGCCCCAGGTCTTATTCGGGCCGCGACTACGGCGACTTGACGCCCAATACATTGAAAAATATAGAATTTTCGACCAGTCATCGATATGGACGCGATGATCTATGGTGACAAAAAACCCCTATGGAGTGCGCCGAAATCCACTTATCCACAGCTATATAAACCTTTGATTCAAAATAATTTTACTCAAAGCCAAAATGGCGCTTGACGGGGGTTGCGCGAACGCTTAGAACCCCGTCTCCGCAGCCGAGGGGCGACTTTGTTGTTTCTCGGAATGGGCGCTTTTCCGCCAAATTTGGCTTAATTCGCTTCTGCGCTGCTCTTTGACATTGTGAAGAGAGAACGAAAGGGATGCGTAGGCGGCGTTCTGTTGAGTATTGAACGTTCCTAAGCATCCGCGCAAATCAAGTA
>CBDDHW010000061.1:52500-123352 GCA_965228575.1 Rhodospirillaceae bacterium
AGACTACCACGTTGATAGGCCAGGTGTGGAAGCGCAGTGATGTGTGAAGCTAACTGGTACTAATTGTTCGATCGGCTTGAGAGCCCGTATGCTCAGACGCCGAGATACATCTCCCGCATGCGGAATAGCTTTAAAAAAGCAGACCTTAGTTTTTCTTCTTGTCTCTGGTTTCAGATGACCTGGTGATAATGGCGAGGATGAAACACCCGATCCCATCCCGAACTCGGTCGTGAAAAGCCTCAGCGCCGATGGTACTGCATCTTAAGGTGTGGGAGAGTAGGACGTCGCCAGGTCTTCTGAGACCAGAGCGGAAGAAAAGATTGAAAACGAAACATAAAAATTAGGAATAGCGTTTTCTTTCAACCTGTCACGATGCTCAGAGACATTCTCGCCGGCTGTTTATTGTTCCTTTCAATTTATGGTCGGGGAAACGTCTCGGCGAATTGTGATCCGCGCAGGCGGTTTACACTGACGCGGGGTGGAGCAGTCTGGTAGCTCGTCAGGCTCATAACCTGAAGGTCAGGGGTTCAAATCCTCTCCCCGCAACCACCTTTACCGAACATTGATTTTGTTCGGTTTTTCCTTCGGCGAGGTTGACCATTCGGCCAACCTCGCCTTTTATTTCCACATCCCAGCCATTTTCTGTCGGACTGACTTTAACTTCTTCTATGAGTTCCCGAAGCAGAGTCACAGCTTCGTCCCGAATTCCTGGTTCGGCAAGTGAATCGGCTAGCCGCCCCACTTTCTTGCGATAAAGATCAGGAAGGCGGGGGTGAAATCTAACCTTGGTTGGTTTTGGCTTATTGATTTGACGTTCAAGATGTTCGCGTCTGGCTTCCATATCCTCGAGCCGTTGTTTCAGGCTTTCAGACCGGTACCCATTTACAATTGAATCGATAATGGTATCGATCTGCTTCTTTACCTTGGAGAGTTGACGTTCTGAGGCTTCCCGTTCAGCTGACGCAGCTGCGGCTGTGGTGTTGATTTCTTTTTGGCATGCAGCGACAAACTCCTCAACCAAGTGCGGTTTCATAAGGTTGTCTTTGAGGGCGCTGAGCACTGCTTCTTCCAATACAGATCGACGAATGCTTGCTTTGTTGGTGCATGTGCCAAATCTTCGAGCTCTACTACAGGCCATATAGTCTTTGCCTATACTTGATAGCGGACCGCTGCACTCGCTACACACCGCGATGCCGGTGAGGAAGTGTTTATGGCGACGCTTCTCCCAAAATTTCTTAGCTTTGGCTTTCTTAACCGCCGGAGACGAGTTTATAGACTCCAGTCGTTCTTGCACTGTCGTCCATAGGTCGTCATCGACAACACGCAGTTCAGGTGCGTCTTGGGTGATCCATGCGGACTTTGGATTGACACGTGCAAGGCGTTTGCCAGTCCTCGGATCTTTTACGTACCGCTGTTTGTTCCAAACGAGTTTGCCCTGATAGAGATCGTTTCTGAGAACTCCTGTTCGGCGCTGCGCATGTCCCCGAATTGTTGTATCGGACCAAAGGCGGCCGTCCGGGCCGGCTACGTTTTCATCGTTCAGGGTTTTTGCGATTGCCCGCGGCGATGTTCCACGGGCAAACATGCCAAATATTCTGCGCACGACTTTGGCCTCTCCGGGGTGAATGATTCTGAGGCCGGTTACTGGTTCTCCCTCTGATGAGAACTCTCGTTTTACGCGGTACCCATACGCCCGGCCCCCAGCTGACTTGCCCGCCTTTACCCGACCTTCAAGACCCCGATGTGTTTTTAACGCAAGGTCTTTCAGGAATAACGCGTTCATGGTCCCCTTGAGACCGACGTGGAGCTCGTTGATCTCTCCTTCCGACAGGGTGATGAGCTTTACGTTGGCGAAAGTCAGGAGCTTAAAGCATCCTGCTACGTCCTCCTGGTCACGGGATATCCGGTCGAGTGCTTCGACAACCACAATTTCGAATGCAGATGAACGAGCATCTTCTAGGAGCTTTTGATAGCCGGGGCGTAGGCGTGTCGCGCCACTAATGGCGTGATCCGTATAAGTTGAGACCAATTCAGCACCGATTTTTTGGATGTGAGCCCGGCATATCCGAACCTGATCCTCAATTGATGCTTCGCGTTGATTATCCGAACTATATCTGGCGTAGATAGCTGCATTGGGTTTCATTTGGATCCCCTTTGGAGGGTTGACTTTGAAACATTGCGCGGACGCTTGGTTCCGGGAAGAGTACGTCTGAGACGATGGATGAGCTGAGCGTGCCTTTGGCTCGCGAGTATAGCCTCGGCGGCAATGTAATGCTCATGTGTTGTTTTGCGCGTTGCATGTCCGAGCATTGCGCGGGCGGTATCGATCTCCTCGGGTTTGAGTACGCTGATGCTCGTGGCGACCATACGCCGGAACTTGTGAGGATTGATGTGATCGTTTAACTCGCGGCGCGTGAACTTAGTCATTTGAAGGGAGAGCCCGTGCTCGCTGATGGGTGTGCCTCGGTACGATATCCAAAGGCGCTCGGAGATATTTCCCCTCAAAAGGGCGGGCCGCACGGAGTCTAGGTAGCGTTTGATGAAGGGGATAATCTCGCTAGGTAAAAGCGCCATGTAAGGAATTCCCATCTTGGCGTCCACGCCAGGGACGCTGATGCACCAGGAAGTACCGCGTTGCCTCAATTCTTGACCGACCCGCAAAGCTGTGAAGTTCTTGAGACGCATGGGCGCTAGGCAAAGGAGGAGGACCATTAGCCAGTTCCTGTACGCTACGGCACCGGACATTGGGTGGGAGCCATTGCGCAGTGGAATTTTGCGCAGAGCCTTTATGGCTTTGAGAGCTACTTCGGGCGCAAGCCGGGTGGGGGCTTGTGTTTCGTGGTTCTCGTCTGCCTCAGCGCGGACAAAATTTGCCAGCCTCTTGAGCCATTCCCAGTCGTGGCCTGGTATTAGCGCCAGCATGACGCACATGAGTTCCGCGATCCGCTGGGCGATGGTCTGGGACGCGCAATCCTGACTCTCAAGGTGATCGATGTACTGCTCCATGGTCGCAGGTGTCACGCGGTGCCGCGGTGTTAATGACGTATCAATACCTGCTTGGATACAGAACCCCAGCCAACGCCCATAGCCGCGGCGAAACTTGTGCTGTGTCGCTGAACTCCACTCGGCCGCTCGGCTGCAATTCGGGTCCAATAACCGCACCGGTCCGATGGCCTTTTGCCAAAGGATTTGGTCTGCCTCCGGCCACTCAACGACAGGCAAGCAACGGCGGTTGGGATCGTAAGTTCTGGCCATGGTGGGTACCTAGATTTGCGGGGCCAAACGGGCCCGGGACTTGAGAATGGTGTTCTGGGCCGCTGCAATCAGGTGCCGCTCTGCGAACGATGTATAGCTATGACGGATGACTGTATCGTCTCTATCACCCAAGAAGGCCCTGACAGCCTCGAACGCGTTGGGATTTTCCTTAAGGTGCAAGGTGGCACCTAAAGCGCGGAAGAGGTGGGTGTTGAACTCGGCGCTGAGATTACTTTCGATCTTCTCTGAGATCTGATCGCCGAGGGTCTTTTCGCGTTTGTGGTTTTCTCCCCGGCCTGGAAAAAGCCAGCCGCCTTTCTGATCATAAAGGCGCAGTGCTCGCTTGATGAACGCGACGCTATCGTGGGGAATGACATAGGTCAGTTTGTTGCTGTTCTTGGTGTCCGCCCTGTTCACCCGGACGATCCAGTGTGTTTTGCCCCGTTTCTGTACCTCCTGAATTTGCTGGTTCAGGTTGAGCTCTGTTAAGTTTTTCAGGCGCAAGGGCGCGAACAGCTCAATCTCTATGGCAATGGCGACTTGGGCATAGACGGCGGCATACCTAGGTTTGACGGATTTGCGCTCCGCAATACCTAAGAGCTTCCGAGGTAAGTGAAGAAGTGCAGCCAAAACCCGCTCGTCCTCAAAAGGTTCCAGCCGCTCCTCCGAGCGAACTCCAAGCCTGCTTTCTTGCGGTTCAAGTCCCAACGATATGCGCCGCAAAAGATTAAGTTGAGCCGCTGGGGCTTTGACGTGATGTTTGGCAACCGCACGAAGGGCATTGGCGAGACCAAACAGGGCATCGGTCTGCACTCCGTTCTGCCTGTTTAGTAGGAACTCAAGGGCGGAGGTGAAGTTGTCGGGGTCAATGAGAACCGATAAATCAACAAGTCTTTCATTTGGGAACCCGGACATCACGAGCGCCGAGGCGGCCTTATAGATTTGATGGCGCCTGTGCTTGATGGTCGCTGACCTCAAAGCACGGCGTGGACCTTCAGCACTCAACCGGTCGGGACGGCTAAGCCTGTCCAACCATTTTGTCACGTCCTGCTGGAAGGACTCGCAAAACCGGGATTCCTCCAGGGTCCATCTGTATTTGCGCGGCGGTTCCAGGTGAAGGGGTCTATTCGGCCAGCCCTGATACTCGTTGATACACCTATTCCATGCGCGGATCGCGGCACGCACATGCTGTTCGGGTTTGTCCGAGTCCTGACTGGCGACGATGTCGCGCCGGAAGGCTTGAACGGCCTTGTCATCGACCCGTTCAGGAGTAATACCTGAAGCCGAACAAAAAGCCATAAATCGGCTGAGTTTCCAGAGAACGGGTTGGTTGGCGACGTGGGCCCGCAATGCTGCCCATTCATGGCTCAGAGGCACGAACTCCGTTGCTCGCCCTTTCCCTGTCACCGTCCGGACCAGAAACCTCAGTTCCGACTTGGTGTTCGCTAGGGTTTTTCTACCCTTTTCACCAGGCCCGGGTTTGGTCCGGTTCAGTTGCCGCATGAGGTACGGCAGGTGGGCGGGTAGTTGAGCGGTAGACTTTCTGAGAAGCCGCCCGGCTTTAGTAACGGCGCATTTAACACGATCGATACGTCCGTGCGGAATATCTCCTCGTGAAATGAGATTGACTAGGGCTTGATCTAAAGAAATTACAGATGGATCAATACTTGCGCTCATGGGCATATAGTTCATGGGATCAATTCCTTCAATTCAAGGTGGTGACTAAGGACGTCAAAGCCGGACAAACCGTCATTTCTGGGAACCTGTAGCATAGTTATCGGTCGGGTATTCCGAGGTGGCATGTTCCCAACGTATGAGTAAAAACAAGACATTGCGGGACAAACCATTCAGCTCAGCGTGCCGTGCGCGAGCAACGCTTCGAGATCATTCAAGCGAACGCGCAGGTGACCCTTACCTTTCGGAGAAGGGAGGCGTGAAGCTGGTAGAAGCTTGTTCTTGATCCAACGTTTGATGGTTCTTGAACTCACGCCGGCCCGCAAAGCGGCTTCTTTAACGGAGAGCCATTTTACTTGCGCATCGAGCAACGAATTAGTTGCTTTGGTCATGGTCGTATTCTCCGGAGCTGGTGTTGGACTGTTCGGTGCGACTCGCGACGTCGGCCGCAGCCTGGCGGGCGAGGAGACGAGCCAAAGCGGTCAATGCGTCGTGCCGATAAGGACCTTTGGAGAGGTCCGAATCGTTGTTAGCGGTGTTGGATACGATTGGGGAGCTGCGCTTCATACGCGCAATTCTCTGTTTAAATGCCCCAGCAAGTCCAAGTGGTAAACTCCGCTTTCATAAACGGAGTTTCGGAATAACTGAATCAGCCTAGGTCAGACTCTGTCCAAAGCGTGCGCGCCGCTGCATGGCGTACAGCAGCGCGCATAGCGTAGGGAAATACCGGATGTTCGGGCAAAAAATGTGCGAATGCCCCTGCCGCAAAGAAGTAAAACCGTGACTTAGGCTTTTCCGTCTCCAGGTCAATGGTGAATTTTGGTTGCTCACCAGTGAATTCAAAGTAAATTCGCGCCAGCCGAGTTGCTGCCGCTGCCACTCTAGGATCGGATTTCCGGCCGCGGTCGCTCAAGACTTGTCCCTGCATAGCCGCCAAATCATTGGCGTGTTCGCGTAAGATGCGGAGTGCAGCCCCCAGACGTTCCACGTCGCGATCCGGAAACTCACGTAGTTTAGAATTACCTTCTACGGCGTCTTCGATTTCCCGCCTAGCCGAGTCACTAAGATCGCTTATTGCTTCAATAAGCGGTGGTATAACTTTAACAACCCGTTTCAATGATGCGGATAGCCGGTGATTGGTGGTCATTGGCGCCGGATTGGAGAACGATTCGCCGATAGCTCTTCCCGTCTTCATAGCAAGGGACTCGCGGGCTTGAGGAGTCAGCCGGCCTACGCCTTTCGGCTTGAAGGTTTTGGCAAGAGCGTCCCAGTTATTCTGAATAGCCGCGTAGCGCGTTTCCTCGGTTCGGGCGCGATGGGCGTAATACGCTGTTTGCGATATCTCTTCATTGGCACAAGCGGTTTCTATGGTCTCGCCATTTCTCCGACGCCGGTCAACTCGTTCAAATGTGGAAATCGAAATGCAACGACGGCTCATATCTGATTAACCAGAGAGTCCCTTGGTTAGTTAATTTTGGCTGTCTAGGGTGGCCGTTACCGCTTGCCGCTCTTGACGAGATCAATCACACCGACGCCAAGTGCCGAAGCTAATTCGTAGAGAGTGACGATTGTCGGGTTTCGCTGACCTCGCTCCAACCCGCTCAAATACTGCTGGCTGAAGCCGGATCGATCAGCAAACTCTTCCTGAGTTAGCCGCTTTTCTTGCCGAATTCGTTTCAGATTGCGGCCTACAAGCTTACGCATGTCCATGCGTAAGCGTTGACCAATACGCACTATAAGTTTATCAACTATATTATGTATTTAGGGTTGTGTTGGTCGAATGGTTAACGGAACGGAGTAGCTGTCGTGGGCGAAGTGACGCGCGGCCAAAGGCTTCTAATTCTTATCGTGGGTCTCGCTGTGGTAACGACTTTGGTGTTCCCGCCATTCACCATGAATTGGCCCAACATCGAACATAATATGGGCTACGCGCCAATATTCCTGCCACCGGCCATAGGTGAGAGAACCGCAAATGTTGATATTCAACTTCTGTTAATCCAATGGGCGGGCATTGCTCTTGCGGCCGGATGTGGTTGGCTGTTTCTGGCGTGCAGCCAAACCTCGTCATCAAATTGGCGGAAAGATAATATTTGTACCGTAGATATTCCAGCGCTCCCCTTAAGCTCACAAGCGTGGAGACGTCTCTGGGCTACGAATATCGACTTCTTATTGGTCGTTGCCGGCGTGAACATAGCTCTACTGGTAACCGGGTGGCGTTGGTCTGGACAGATTGTGATGGCGATCTTGGTGGGCACATTGATCACAGTGGCCGTGACCGCTGTATTGCAAGCCGCTTTCCTATCGCTTTTCTGTACGACGCCTGGCAAAGCGCTCATGGGAATCCGCGTTGTTTGCGGGGATGGAAAACGTCTGACCTTTTGGGGCGCATTCAAGAGAAGCCTCAACGTCCTCGTAGGAGGTTGTGGCCTATATCTATTCTTTCCAATTCTACAACTTCCACTGTTCTGGATGCACTTTAACATCCTCAAAAGGGAAGGTGTGTGTGATTGGGACCGGGCTCCGGGCATCAGTAATCGGCTGACCGTAGTTCCCTCTACTTGGTTGCGACCAGTTTTTGGGGCCTCCATATGTTTAATGGTGTTAGTCGGAATTTCGTTTTCCGCGGGGCTAATGCAGTTGCGGCCACAGGCCACCGAAATGACTGTTCAGGAGTTGGGCGACTGCTTTAGGGAAGGGGCTCAATCCGAGGGTGAGTGCATTGATCAATTTCTGGAGATTGAATAAGGGTGGGATACGCCTTTGAGCGAGGACTCATAAATTACGATTATTCGTCATTTCAAATTTCGCATGCCGAGCGGCTTGGCGCCGGATCATCGACCTCTAACTTGATACTGCGCATTGGAATCCAAGCTAATGGGGACTCACTGTGAAGGCGCCCTCGAGGTAAGCATCTCGATTTCGAGGCGACCGCCCCTGACGAAATTTCTGTTGTTCCCAAGTCCATGATTGCCCCCTCAGCGGATGAGCAATTGGTTGAGGGTGCGGAAATTTCGGAAGAACCACGCTCTGTGCAACCCATGGTTGCGTTCGGCGAAGATGTTGGATAACGTCCTTGAATGAACAAAGTCGCGGATTCGTTGGTGATAAAGAAACCACGCGAGAAGTCAGGAAGCTGGACTTCGGCAAGGTATGACTATCAGCGACACATAGCCATCCTCAAGATTCTCGAGTTGCTAAAGAGCAATGCGGACTGGTGCGTCGCATGTGATTATTTCGATGATCTGATGGTGCTAGATCATTCCAGTTCACCAAGTAGTATTCACCTGTATCAGGTCAAAACGAAAACGTCTGGCAAATGGTCGATCTCGAACCTCGTTGCAAAGCATAAGGGACCAGCTCCAAATTCTTTTATCGGAAAAATGTATGGCACCGTAGAAGATTTAGGTTCGGTAGTTACGAAAGCCACCTTTATCTCAAATCTTGGCTATGCGTTTGAGCTGAAAGATGGGACCAAGACAAATGACGATCATATTCTAATTCTTGCGTCCCATTTGAGTGCAGCTGAACTCAAGACCGTCGAAGGATGCCTAGAGCCCGACTTTCCTTCGCCTAGGAAGCACGATTTTGAAGCAATCTTTAGTTTTGAGAGAAGTCCGTTAGGGCTTCACAGTCAGGCCGAATTCGTGATCGGGCGCCTCCATTATGAACTCAATAAACTTTTGAGCGACGCCGATAACCTCCCTATAGGAGCGATCTACAAAACTTTATTTGCCGAAGTTAGTCGCCGAAGCGGCATATCAAATGAATTCGAGACGTCCGCGGACTTCTTCGCTCAAAAAACCATATCAAAAGCGCAAGTCGCACCAATCATCGAATCCGCCAAGTCGAAAGTGCAGTTCGGACAGTGTTGGTCGCTGATTAAAGACGAGCTTTCTAGCGGCGGCGCATCAAATCTTGAAATCATTAAAACAAAGAGTGCTTGCCTTGAGCACATTGTTGCGAAAATAAGAGGTGGCCGTATCGCACGCGAGATTGAACAAAAGGTCGAAAAGTTTAGTGGCACTCCTGAATTCGCATCTTGCAAATCACTGAGCGAAGCTGTCGCTCTCTTAAAACAAAAAAATTTAGGTGATGCCAAAACCCAATTGAGGCCGCGCGAACTAACTGCCGCGTTGCTGGTCGAGGCATTTCAACAGTTTAGTAAAGGGCAGGCATAGCATGGAGCGACCCAAAGTGAACGGATTGCGACGTCTCCTGGTAAGCCTCAGGGAGCGAAACGATGCAGGGAATGAAATTTACAGAACTATGTTTGCTTTCTCGAAACGAGCAAAGGGCAATACGAATTCCGTTCGAATCCGGGCTGAATATCCTGCAAGGGGCAAATGGCACGGGCAAGTCCGCACTGATAAAAAGCCTCTATAACGCCTTCGGCGCTCAGCCACATAAGATCGACAATTCTTGGAAGGGCGCGGATGTCGCAATCTTGGTGAAGTTCAAGATCGACAACACACATCTAGCAGCACTTAAAGCGAGAGGCCACTACAGCCTTTTCGACGCGAACAACAAGCTGCTGGTCAAATCCACGAAGATAGGTGGCGCGCTTACAGAAACTTTGGCGAAGCTTCTGAATTTCAAACTGGTGATGGCGGATCGTAATAGCGAGGAAATCATACCGCCTCCTGCCTATATGTTTGCGCCCTTCTATATCGACCAAGATGCCGGATGGGAGGCTCCATGGAAATCGTTCGATAGATTATATCTTCCCAATTCGAGTAAAGTCTTGGCAGAGTTCCATACAGGTTTGCGTCCCAACGAATATTATGAAGCGAAAGCCTTGCGCGATCGCCTTAAGGCAGAACTTTCTGAATTAAGCGTCGAGCGCAAGGCTTTAGATAGCGCCTTCATCCAATTTCGTGAGACCGGCGGCGCCATTACGCTTAATTACAACCTTGAAGACTTTCGCAAAGAGACCGAGCTCCTTGTGGCACGCAGTGACGCCCTACATTCTGAACAAGTCGCATATCGCCGGAAGATATCAGACCTGTCGGAAGAAAGATCTGCTTGGCTTCATCAGACACATCTCTTGAAAAAAGCGTTAGCAGAACTTGACGGAAATTTCGCGACGGCTGCCGAGTTGCTAGAAGAGGTTGAATGTCCCGTGTGTGGCGCTGAGTATCACAACTCGATCATGGAACGTTTTGAGCTGATTGAAGACCGAGATGGCTTGACTGCTGCACTCACCGAAGCAAACACCAAGGTATCGGAAATCACACTACGAGATAAAGCCGAAAGCGCCTTGCTTCGAGATATTGAGAAATCGTTATATGAAATCAGACAAATATTATCTACAAAAAAGAAAGCCATTTCCCTTCAGCAGGTGGTTGCAGCAGAAGGTCGGAATGTCGCATGGGCTGCATTCCGACAACGTATAGAAGAGAGTGACGAGAAAATAGCCAACCAAATGCGGCTGATTACGGATGCACAGAAAGAGATGGATGGTATGACGTCTAAGGAGAGAACACAAAATATTCAGTCATACTTTTTTGAGACGTATAGTTCCTTTGCTGACCAGCTCGACGTGCGAATTCCAGAAAAGAAAGTCAAGGTTACATCAAAGATCGAAGCTCGTGGCAGTGAACTTCCTAGAGCATTGTTGGCTTTCTACTATGCTACCTTGAGAACCACGCACAGATTTTCCACGATGACATATTGTCCCCTCGTCTTGGATGCTCCCAACCAACAAGGGCAAGATGATGACCACATGCCAAAGGTCATGCGCTTTATCTCAGACCAACGTCCTCCTGATACCCAAGTCATAATGGCCACTGAGAGTCTATTTGGGCTCTCCAAAGAAGACGGAAAAATAATGCAGGTTGGCGAGCGTAAAAATCAGATTCTGCGCGAAGCAGATTATGACGAGGTATCTGCATTGATGCGACCGTATCTTGAGGCTCTTTTGTAGGTGCGACGATGCCTCGGGGTGTGCAAGTTATAGATGCTCTAGACAAGGCACGCATTATGGAGGCTCTTTCTACGAGCTTAAAACGTTGGCGTGTAAGACATCCTGAGAAAATTCATGTTTTTGAGGAGGGGACAAAAGACGCGACGGCAGAATTAAAGGCAGTACTTGCAAGCACGCGACTATTAAAAGCGACCGCGGGTAAGATGGTCTACGTGAGTGGGTGGGCGCGTGAAGTGGCTGATTACACCTACGTATACTCACTTCTTGATCGCGCTAGCAGGGTCGGGCCAGAGAAGGCCATTAATTGGTTATACCGTGTTCTTAACTCGAGAAATGTTAGCGCCAGAGTGGTGGCAGCGCTTTGGGGACTTGCTGTGTCTCGCTCTGTAACTCTATCAAAAAACGTCAAGCTTTTGCCCTTTAGCAAGGTTCCCACCTCAGAAAATAAGTCATCAATAGTTAGTTCATCGTACGAGCTTGGGGACGAAGAGTGCTGGCTTGACTATTTCAATCATGAGCTACCCGGTGCCGCGTTAGTCATTCGCACGGACCATTTTCCTTATATTGGAGAAGAAGGCGAAGCGTATGAGAAGCGGCAGTCACTGGAGGCTCAGGTACACCAGGTTATTTCCCTACTAGAAGGGATCGCTACGGGCTCTCCGATTGTATCGGCGTACTGGTTTGATTACGAAAACGATGAAATTGAAATTGGCCACGACGACGAAAACTTCGCATGGCATCACGCAGAGGTTATGCCGGCTGTTCGGCGTCCGGAAATAAGTCCATCTAGGGAAATCGCTAAACACGTCACACGCTTTTATGCGTTGCCTGAGAACATGCGATCAAACCTAATGCGATCCATGAAGCGCTTTTCGCTGAGCCAGTGCCGACACGAACTAGTAGATCGTATTCTGGACTTGGTTTTGGCCTATGAGATTGCGGCTACAATACACTCAGGAGATAACATTCCCGCCAGTTGGAAAGTGAGTATTAGGCCTGCGTTGATAATTGGGGGCACGCTCGAAGAGAGGCAGAGTAACAGAAATCTATTGGCGGGGCTTTATAAGTTACGCAATAAGGGCACGCATGGTGGCGCCCTTAAGGCAACTAATAGACAGGTCATTGAAAGGGCTACCAAGCTCTTTCCACAATTTATGAAAGCGATGATCGAGGCGGGGCAGAAGTTGGATTGGTCTGCAATCGAGCTTGGAATGCCTGCCTAAGATCCTTTCTTCAGGGTATTTTTTCGTAGGCTCTCGCTATCTTCTGGTGTGAAGCCGGAAAGATCCAAGGGTGAACGATGGAAAATAGTTCGGGCCAGTATTGCGAGTGCCAAACAACAGCAGTCTAGGCTGGCGGGATTTTTCATTTGATCTTCCGATACATAATTCACGTTATGTGGTCAAGTATCCTAGGTTATCCCAAGTCGAGATAGCCAGAGTATCTCTCTTCGCATTATTTTGTCTTGCTGCGAATAACTTGTACCGTTGCAGAAGATCTGGTCGATGTGGTAGGCGAATTAACAGAGTATGGAATACTATGAAAATTGTATCACCTACGATTTTTTCTATTGAATTCTACCCGTCGCGTTGATGAGGCGTCATCCAATGGTAACGGTGCGGGGAGTATGAGTTGGTTGAGCGGTGCGTTCGTATAGCGCAATCGACTGAAGCGGCGCTATGTGCCGCTCGGCCAGTCCAGCGATAAGCGTGATACTGTTTGCGGACGGGACATTTTGAGCCGTTAGAGGAAAAGAGACCGAACGTGCCCCTCGTCGTGCACTAACCTCGGTGGGTGTTGCGCCGAAATGGCGGGATATATCTTCTGAAGGGATATCCCCAAGCTTAAGATGGGTCGGGTTGCTCGCCCTAGGCTCCGGTACTTGGCGGCTAGGATCAAGTGTCGGATGGACAGGGTGATCCATCCCGACGAACGGTAAGGCGCTGAAGAATGGAAAGCGCGCGCTTAAATCATGTAAAGTAACGGCGTCCAAAGGTTGGATAGCCATGATTTAAATCCTCGATTCATGTCTAACAACCAATTTTCATGATGTAATCGTATAGAAGTGATCAGAAAAATCCTTGATTCACGTCAACTCACTAAATGGTGTGCAACTGTTTTCTGAGAAAATGACGCTAAGGTCATGGTGATCGAGCTGTGATACAATCCAACGTCTATAAATCAAATCGTAGAAAGCGCAAGATAGAGGACTTAGGCGTTTTGAACGATGAAAGGAAGCAGTCAATGTATGGAATGGAAGGAATGGGCTGGGGCATGGGGTTGTTTGGCTTGTTGGTTTTGGTTTTTCTTGTCCTCGGTATTGCAGCGCTGGTGAAATATCTCTCCTCCGACCGCAAATAGGCCGAAAGCGAGCAAGAGCCGGCTTAACAACGAGTGCTGACGCCTCAGATGCTGACGGCAAGCGCTGAATTGAAACGGAAAAACGGGTTTCAGCGCTCATGAAACTGGCGTGTGCCCAACTCGAAAAAACAAATTTCCATTTTTGCTCTGGGCATTTAGACCTGGGTCGTTGCCATGAGAATCGGCCGTCCACGCCAAACCGCGAAGATGGCGGGGAATACGAGAAGCACCATAAGGAGTGCCGAAACCACGCCGCCAATCATGGGCGCAGCGATACGCTGCATCACGTCCGCGCCAGTTTCTGAGCTGAACATAATCGGCACAAGGCCCAAAAACGTCGAAAGTCCTGTCATCAACATAGGTCGAATGCGAGTTCCGGCTCCATCGCAAATCGTTTCGACTAGATCATCCCAGGATTGCAATCGGTTATCTGCAATGCGATTTCGGAATGTAGTGTCGAGATACAGCATCATCAGCAGACCAAGTTCGACGCCCAATCCTGCGACGGCAATCGCGCCGACCCAGACGGCTACGCTGAGTTTGAAGTTAAGAAGTGCTAAAAGCCATACCGTACCGACGACGGAGAACGGTATCGATAGCATGATAATCAACGTTTCCGTTAAAGACTTGCGGTGAGCGAGCAGCATGAAAAAAATCAGAAAGATCGTGAGCGGCACTAAAAAGCCGAGCCTCTCTTTCGCTCGCTCGAAGTACGTAAACTGACCCGCCCAAGCCAATCTGTAGCCTGCCGGGATGTTTACTTTTTCAGACACGACTGCACGGGCGGTATCCACATAGTCGGCAATACCAATCGTGTCTCTCACATCAACAAATACAAACCCAACTAACTGTCCGTCCTCGTTGCGGATCATGGGAGGTCCTGTGCGAAAATTGATCTCTGCCACCTGTGTAATGGGTATTTGCGCACCGGTAGGTGTAGGGATCAAAACTCGTTCAAGAGCTTCGGGGCTGTCCCGGTAATCCCGAAAATACCGAACCAGAATGTTGTAGCGCTCGCGACCTTCGACGGTTTGCGAGACTGGCATGCCCCCAACTGCAGCCATTATGACATTTTCGATGTCCTCAATACGAAGGCCAAACCGGGCTGCCTGCTGTCGGTCGATATCGAAGTCGAGAAAATATCCCCCGGTAGAGCGCTCTGCGAAAGCCGACCGTGTGTAGGGCTCAGTTCGTTCGTCAGCCAACAAGGCTTCCTCGATCGTGACCGCTGTTTCTTCGATTGTTTCCAAATCGGCTCCGAAAACCTTGATGCCGAGCGCCGAACGGATACCGGTTGCGAGCATTTCGGTACGGGTCTGGATCGGCATCCAGAAGATATTAGGCATCCCCGGAAACTGAACGGCTTCGTCCATCTCCTGGATCAAGGAGTCCCATGTCACACCTTCACGCCATTGATCCCGTGGCTTCAAAGTGATTAAGGTCTCGGCCATGGATAAGGGCGCTGGATCGGTAGGGCTTGTTGAGCGACCGATTTTCCCGAATACATGCTCTACTTCCGGGAACTCCTTGATAATGGCGTCCATGGTCTGAAGTGTTTGCGTCGCCTCGGTGATCGACATGCCGGGCAAGGCGGTCGGCATGTACAAGATACTGCCCTCGTTTAGCGGCGGCATAAACTCGTTGCCAAGATTGCGGAAAACGGGGATCGTCGCAATTAATGCCAACGCTGCTACGCCGATCACCGGCCAGCGGAAGCGTACCGCAAATCGAATTACGGGCTTATAAGCGGCGACCAGTGCGCGGTTTAACGGACTTTCCTCGCCTCTAATACGCCCACGCACGAGCCAAATTGCGAGGACAGGCGTCAGCGTAACCGCAAGAATGGCGGCGAATGCCATGGAGTAGGTCTTAGTATAGGCTAAGGGCTTGAACAGGCGTCCCTCGGTGCCTTCCAGAGCGAAGACCGGCAGGAACGAGACTGTGATAATGAGCAGTGAAAAAAATATGCTCGGTCCTACTTCTTGCATAGCGGCGATGATAGTGTTTCGGCGCTCAGGTTCACTCAACACTGCGCCGTCCGCCGTTCTCGCATTGAGTCGTTTATGTATATTGTCGATAATGACGATGCCAGCATCCACCATGGCGCCGATGGCAACCGCAATGCCGCCCAACGACATAATGTTTGCGTTCAGGCCCTGAAAATACATTGGAATGAACGCAAGCAAAATCGCGACGGGCAGCGTCAATATTGCGATAAGAGCGGAGCGGACATGGAGTAGAAAAATACCGATTACCAAAGAGACGATGATCATTTCTTCGATGAGTGTTGTTCGTAAGGTGCCAATGGCGTCGTTGATCAGTATCGAACGGTCATAGACCGGTATGATTTCCACACCAGCGGGAAGCCCTGGCTTGATATCTTCGATCCGTTGTTTTACCCGCTCGATGACACCGAGGGCGTTTTCGCCATAACGCATGACGACAATGCCGCCGACGGCAATACCGTCTCCGTCTAGCTCCGCCTGCCCGCGTTGCATCGCGGGGCCGAGTTGCACATTCCCTAAATCCTTGATGGTGATCGGCACACCTCCATCACCGAGTCCGACCACGACCGTTTCCAAATCCGCCGTAGATGACACATAACCGCGTCCCCGGACAAAATGTTCGTATCCGGCGATTTCCAGCACCCTCCCGCCGGTATCATTGTTTGACTTCTGGACGGATTCGATAACCTTGCCGAGGGGGATGTCGAAGGATGCCAGCTTATTGGGGTCCAGATTGATCTGGTATTCTCGTACAAATCCGCCGACGGACGCCACCTCAGCAACGCCCTCGACGGATTCCAGAGCATAACGCAGATTGAAATCCTGTATCGAACGTAGATCGGATAGGTCTTGTTGCCCGGTCTTATCGACCAGCGCGTATTGATAAACCCAACCCACGCCAGTGGCGTCAGGTCCGAGTGTCGGGCGCACGCCCTCGGGCAAATCGGCGATCGCCCCGTTCAAATACTCAAGGACGCGCGAGCGCGCCCAGTACATGTCCACGCCATCATCGAAAATAACGTAGACAAAGCTTAGGCCCATAAAGCTCTGACCGCGAACAAACTGAACACCTGGGGCGGAGACCAAAGTGGTCGTCAGCGGGTAAGTTATCTGATCTTCGACAAGATCGGGGCTACGGCCCGGCCATTCAGTGAAGACAATGACCTGGACGTCTGAGAGATCTGGAATGGCGTCTAGGGGTATGCGCATGAGGGCCTGATAACCACCGACGGACATGGCGATCACGACGAAAAAGGCTAGAACCGGATTGCGGGCGCAATACTCAATGAGTCTGGCGACCCAGCCCTTGTCACTTTCCGGCGTTGAGGTCGCTTGATCTACCATTGGGCAAGGCCTGATCTGAGCTTGCTTTCTGAGGCGATAAGAAATGTCCCCGAGGAAACCACACGGGCGCCGGGCTCTAATCCCGCGAGTACCTCCACATATCCTCCTGTGCGGTGACCTTCCTTGATCAGACGGGGTGCTAATCGTCCGTTGCCAAGATCCTCGAAAACGACGCGGTTCTCGCCGGCCACGATCACCGCGCTATCGGGTACGGTGAGGCGCGTGCCCAGTGGTGCTCGCAAGCTCACTTCGGCATACATATCGGGCTTTAAGGTGCCATCCGGGTTGTTAAACGACATCCGCACTCGACCCGTGCGGGTGGCGGGATCTAGATAGGGATAAATGTAGTCCACCGAAGCCGTGAGGCGAACATCCGGTTGATATGGAGTAGTTACTTCGGCTTCCATTCCTATCTTAACCAACGGAATGTCAGCTTCGTAAATATCCGCTTCGATCCAGACGTCAGATAGATTGGCTATCCGCAGAAGCGTTGATCCAGCCATCTGCGAGGCACCATCAACAATATTTTTGGCAATCACCGTTCCTGAACTTGGGGCGTAGATTGGGAGATAGTCGCGTGCTTTGCTGGATTGCTCCAGGGCTGCTATTTGAGACTCGTTGACGTCCCAAAGCCGCAACCGCTCTCGCGCCGCCGATAGCAATCGGTCTGATCCACCTTGGGATGTGCGTTTGTATACCTCTAGGTATTCCTGTTGGGCAGAGTAGAGCTTGGGGTTAAACACCGTGAACAAAAGGTCTCCTTTATTCACGTGCATGCCTACATAATCAGCTCGCAAATCACCAATCCAGGATTCATATTTTAGGCTTATATCGCTCACTTGCGTTTCATCGTAAGTGACCTTGCCGACAGCTCTTATGTTTCTCACGAGGGGCTTTTCCTCGGCGACGGTTGTCTTGACGCCGATGGTTTGGCGCCTACGGCTGTCCACCGTGATGGTGCCTGCCGGTACATTTTGATTCATGCCTGTTTGGCCGGTTGCGCCTTGTCTTACATCCTCGGCGCCATGAGATAGTCTCAGTCCGCTGCGACCCGTCGCCATATCAAAACCCACCTCGGCGGTCCCCATGCCATCCTTCGAAATTCGAATGCGCAAAGGCCAAGCGCCTTCCATAGATAATTGAAATTCACCTTCGTAACGACCGGGCGCGACTTCAACCATGCGAGCCGCCGCGCGCATCGCGGGCATAGCCCCCATGGCGGGCATTTCCGCAACCGGATCTATACTTGCGCCGGTCACTGGTTCTCCATTCTGATTTTGTAAAATGAGGCTGAGAGTATTGTCGCCGACGGTCGGGGTAGAGGGGTTGACGGTAGCTGAAAAACGGAACGGACCGGCCATGTAAGGAAGGCTTGATACGGCGGGCGTCATTTGTGAGGTTGCTGTGGCGCCTTGCGACAAACGCAAATTTGACCGACCTGTCGCCATGTCGAATGAAACGCGAGCCGAGCTAAAGTCATCTTTATGGATCTCGACGGTGAGAGGCCATGCTCCTTCCATGGAAAGCTGAAACTCGCCTTCGTAAATGCCGGGCGCGACTTCCTCCATGCGGGCAGCCGCGCGCATCGCGGGCATAGCCCCCATGGCGGGCATCTCCGCAACCGGCTTAATCTCCGCGCCTGTTATGGGTCGACCATCCTCTGTCCGAAGTACAATAATCAATTTATTAAAACCGACTACCGGCGCGTTGGGCTCCACCGTAACTGAAAACCTATAGGGTCCTGCCGCATAGGGCATTTGTCTTGTATCGGTTATCGTACTTTCCGGGCCGCTCGACCCTCTCATGAAATAAAATCCAACCGCTGCGACGGCGCTGATCGCTATCATGGCAACGACGACACGAATTAAGTTAAATTGGGTGTTCATGGTAGAGTTCCTTCTGAAGTGGTGCGCATATCTTTGGGCAGTGTGCTTAGCTGCGCGACAGGCAGGTCATTGAGCTGCCCGCCCGCGGCCCGCTCTAGAGCGGCGAGTTGGCGAAATAGATCGGCGCGGGCTCGGTACAAAGATTGTTCTGTGGTCAGCGCATTGCGCTCTGCGGTGATTACACTCAAAAAATCTCCTGCGCCGCTACGGTATTCCGAGATTGAAACGTCGAGGGTCTGCTGCGCTAGTGGAAGTATGCGGCCTTCAATCAGGGCGATTGATTTGATCACCTGCGTGACATCAGCATGGACAGATGTAATCTCAGAATGAAGCTGTGCGCGGCGGTCAATGAGTTTGAATTCCCGTGCACGTTCATCGGCCCGCGCCGCGCTCAGGCTTGATTGCCTCTTACCGCGATTCAATGGGATGTTGAGGGATACGCCCACCGTCCAGCGCATGCGTTCTCCAGGCATTAAGCTGTTGTAGCCTGTTGAAACTCCAAAGCTCGGGTAGAACTCTTTCTCCGCCAATCGAACTTTCGACCGGCTTGCAGAAACCATTGCTTCGGCGCGAGCGATTTCAGGATGATATTCCGCCGCCGCGTCCAATACATTTTCGATGTCCGGTAAGCTTAAGGAAATTGTCAGCGGCGAGGGCGGTGGGACGAAGGCGTTAGTGTCCGAATTTGTGAGAGCGTTAATCCGGGAAGCCGCTGCTGCTCGCGCCGCAGAAAGACCAAGAGCTTGATCCTCCAGTAAGGCAAGCTCGGTTTCAGCGCGCAGCACGTCCTGCTGCAGACCATCTCCAGCGGCCAATCGCGCTTGGGCGACGCTTATGAGGTCTTTGACCAGTTCCTGTTGCTTGACATTGAGTCGTATAGCTTCATGAACGAAATACCATTCGGCAAAGGCGACCTTTGCAGACTCAATTACGTTCAACCGCACTGCTTCGGATGATTGCGTTTGAGCTTGGGCGTTAGCTCGGGCCACATTCTCCCGCACTGACAAAGTGCCGAACCAAGGTAAGGGCTGGGTAATTTCCACCGTCTGGCCGGTATTGATGCCGCTCGCCCCAACTGATTCGGGCGCAATGCGGTAACCGACTTTTGGATCGTCTAGGGCTCCGGCAGGCGCAACGCGGAACACAGCGGCATCCGACAATTCTCTTGCACCTGATAAGCCTGGGTTTCGCTCCAGAACAATGTTGACAAGCTGCTCAGGTGTGAGCAAATCGACGCCTAATTCAGCAGCGACCACGGGAGTGCCGTGTGCACTCATGACCATCAGCATGGCCATAGCGCGTAACTTGGGTACTAATTGCATATCCCATTTCCCGATTCTGTTGTTCATATGTCGAATGCCTCGGTGTCTGTCACAACAAAGGCATGACGACAGACCATCCGCTCCGCTAAGCGTAGCGATCACATCGAATAACGAGACTGACCCGCTAAGAGTCGGGCCCGCTAAGAGTCTGACTTATGAAAATGGTTTGGGAGGGGGAGGGTCGCCGTGCGGTGTTAAACCGCGCTTGAAAATACTAGCGGAAAAGAGAGGAAATGCGGCATGTGTGCCCTGCATCTGCGCTGTAAAGTTCACATACATTGTCATATTGGCCGCACATAGGGCCGCGCATTGTTGGTCGCATTTATGGGCGCCGCTACCGTGTGGGCAATCGCAATCGCTTGGCATTTCCATGCGGTCGTCGCATGGCATCATGTCCGATGCGCCGTGTTGTGGCATCATTTCGTGATGCATTGTGGTCCCTTGGGAGGCGGGCGTGATCGTACCTATCGATATCGCGAACAAAAGGACCAGCACAGCAGATATGGGCCGGCGCGACAAAAATACTAAGTGTAATTTGCCGATCATCTATCCCTCAAACCCAGCACGCTCATAAGCTCGTCTACTTTTTCCCGGCTGTCGTCCTTGTCGCCAGAATCTATAGCATGCTGCACACAGTGTCCGACGTGATCACGAAGAATTTCTTCTTCTACGCGGCGCAACGCTGCTCGAGCTGCCGAAATCTGAGTCACAACGTCAATACAGTAGCGATCATCTTCCACCATTCGAGAAAGGCCACGCACTTGTCCTTCGACACGCTTCAATCGTTTTAGGCAGCTGGTTTTCATATCATTTTGCATGCTTGACAAAATACCCTATGGGGGTATATCAAGGCAAGCATAAAAATACCCCATGGGGGTATACGCAAAATAGTGCGATTTGTGAGAGGTCAGTATGAGCGACTTGAAATCTCATTCTTCAGTAAAAAGCGGCAGTTCCCGTGTGCACCCGAATCTCCAAGCCCAGGGCTATTATGGCTGTCCCAAAAGGCGTGACGCTTCACGGCATCAGGTAGCGGACTGTTGCAATCAGACTGGACCAAGCGCCGATCATATTAATGACACCGGTCGGAATTTGGAGAAGTACAACGAGTCGCGAGACAAAGCTGACGACAAGCGTCACCGACCTTCGTGTTGTTCCCCTTAGTTCTATGATTTTGGTTTGAACGACGTGCGAGCAAACTCACCAAATTGGAGCTCACATGATTATCTGGCGATCTTTCGATGTAGGCAGTGAAATAATTTACAGCGAGGGGATTCGAAGTGATGCAACGGGACCGTAGCCATCTGCCTGCACAATCATCGCCCAATAAAGTCGCCGGGCGTAAGCCTGATTGGTTAGATCGGGTTGTCCGCCACTGGGCTGTAACAGCGTTCGTGGTTGTAGCCGTCCTTTTCTATCTTGTGACAGAGCACCGAGTGCATCTTTTTGGAGCTCTCCCCTGGCTAATCCTACTCGCGTGTCCACTGCTTCATATCTTTATGCACGGTGGGCATGATCACACGGGTAGCAAAAAAGACAAACGGAGTTAGCGATGGAACATACCGGCGAGCCCGCCTATGGCCTTTGGATAATCGTATTTCTAAATTCAGCCGTCATTCTCGCTTTTGCTTTCAGCTTTACCAAACCGTCTTCTACACGCGATTGGAAATCGTTCGGAGCATTTTCTGCGTTCGTTGTGGCGCTATTTGCCGAAATGTATGGCTTCCCGCTGACCATTTATCTCTTCTCCGGTTGGTTAATCAGCCACTATCCGGAAATAGATTTCATGCTGCATGACAATGGCCACCTCTGGCACACCCTTTTGGGTGTCGAAGGTGACCCGCACTGGGGTGTTTTTCACATTGGGAGTCTCTTTTTAACTGTCGGCGGCTTTATCATGTTGGCGTCTGCATGGAAGGTCCTACTTCGGGCAAAACGCGAAGGCCAACTGGCTGTGACGGGTCTTTATGCACGACTGCGTCATCCGCAATACGTGGCCCTTATACTTATTGTGTTCGGGTTTTTGCTCCAGTGGCCAACGTTAGTCACTGTCGTGATGTTTCCCATTCTTGTTTTTATGTATTGGCGGCTTGCAAAACGCGAAGAAGCTGAGGCTCGAGCGACCTTCGGATCCATTTACGAGGATTACGCGCAGAAGGTGCCCGCTTTTATACCAAAATTCAGCCGCAAAGAATTTAACGCAGCGAGGCTTCCGTGATGGCGCCAAATAGCCACTCTTACGACTACAAACACTCACACCATTCTAGCAAGAGATACGGCCACAGCCGCGGATATGATCATGACCCTAGGGTAGCAGATTTCCGCCGCCGGGTGCCGAAGATCGAACGAGAATACGGGCCGATGTGCACCGAGAGCATAAAATGAATGATGTATCCCTCGCCACCGTTGGTACTGCGGCACGCCAACCCGCCGCGCCTGTGAAATCCGTACAGTTGATTGTGCCCGGTATGGGTAGCGATCATTGTGCGGGTATTGTCTCCACGTCCCTCAAACGTTTGGACGGCGTCGTCGAGGTAGGCACCAATATCGCCGCTCATCGTGTCGATGTGCACTTCGATCCCACGCACCTTGGTGCAGATGCTCTAAGCGCCGCTGTAGAACGAGCAGGTTATGATGTGTCTGCTGTTGAGGACGACGCAGAGACGTCATCGAAACACCAGGCCTCGGCAGCCGACGCTGAGGAACGGTATCTGACTGAGGCATGGCGGCGTTTATGGATTTCCGCAGTGCCCGCATCGGCCATCATGGTGCTGATGATGGTGCACATGTTCTGGGTTCCAATACCCGGTTATCTCGCCATTGTTGCAGTGCTCGCTTTTCCCGTCGTCTTTCTGCGCGGTGGTTGGGCGACCCACCGTTCTGCCTGGCGTTCGCTCACAAACCGCACGGCTAACATGGATGTGCTGATCTCGATGGGCAGCCTGCCGCCTTATTTCATAGGTCTTATTGGTTTTTTCTACCCCATGACCTCGTTTATCGAGATGGCCTCCACCATCATGACCTTCCACATGCTCGGGCGGTATCTTGAGACCCGGGCTAAAGGCCGTGCCTCTCAAGCGATTCGCAAGCTGCTCACCCTGGGCGCTAAAACCGCTGCCGTCCTGCGCGATGGACAAGAAGTCGAGGTGCCCGTGGCCGAACTCTCCGTGGGTGATGTCATGGTGGTGCGCCCCGGTGCCAAGATTCCCACCGACGGCGAAATCGTCGAAGGCAACAGTCACCTTGATGAATCTATCGCTACCGGGGAGTCCGTGCCCATCGAGAAGGGTCCCGGCGATACCGTCATCGGCGCTACCATCAACAAGGAAGGTATGCTCAAAGTGCGGGCGACGCGCATCGGTGCCGACACATTTCTGTCGCAAGTGATCCGCCTGGTTGAGCAGGCTCAGGGCTCCAAGGTTCCCATACAGGAGTTTGCCGACCACCTGACCGCGAAGTTTGTGCCCGCTGTACTTCTAATTAGTCTCGTAAGCTTGGCTGTTTGGCTTGTCTTTGCCGAGGAGTTGCGGCCGGTGCTTGTTTGGGGCGCCGCGGTCCTGCCTTGGGTCGATCCCGGGCTCTCGCCGCTGATGATTGGCATCCTTTCAGCTGTCGCGGTGCTCGTGATTGCCTGCCCCTGCGCGCTTGGTCTCGCCACTCCGACGGCGATTATGGTCGGCTCCGGCCTTGGCGCTGAGCGCGGTGTGCTCATCCGCTCTGGTGAGGCTATTCAGACTTTTAAGGACATCAGCGCCGTCGTTCTCGACAAGACCGGCACGATTACCAAGGGGACACCAGCTCTGACTGACGTAACTGTCACAGCTGACTTCACCGAAAATCAGGTGCTTCAGGCAGCGGCCTCTGTAGAGGCAGGTTCAGAGCATCCTCTCGGTCAGTCCATCGTCGCCGGCGCCCGCCAACGCGGTCTGGATATTCCTGCGGTAGAGAATTTTAAGGCGATTACAGCCCGTGGCGTTGAAGGCATGGTCGCAGGCGCGCATGTGCGAGTCGGCAGCCGCCGCCTTTTGAACGAGAACGGCATCGAGCTCGGTGGTCTTGACGCTGCTTTGACCGATCTCGAAACCCAAGGTAAGACCGCGATGTTGATCGCTATTGACGGCCGCGCTGCCGGTATCGTTGCCGTTGCCGACACAATCAAACAAGATTCAAAGGCGGCCATAGCTGCGCTGCATGCACTCGGTATCCATACAGTGATGATCACCGGCGACAACGAGCGCACGGCTCGTTTCATCGCCGACCAGGTCGGTATCGACGAGGTGCTCGCGGGCGTGCTGCCCGAGGGTAAAGTGGATGCGATCCGCAGGTTGCAGGAGAAGTTCGGTCAGCGAGTCGCTATGGTGGGTGACGGTATCAACGACGCGCCGGCCCTTAAGCAGGCAAATGTGGGCATCGCCATTGGTGCGGGCGCTGACGTGGCAATCGAAGCCGCCGATGTGACACTTGTGAGCGGCGAATTGACAAAAGTGATCGAGGCGATCCGGCTGTCGAAGTCGACCTTTAGAAAAATTGTCGAGAATCTTTTTTGGGCCTGGCTCTACAATCTCGCCGCCATACCCATTGCCGCTGTGGGTCTGCTACACCCCATGATCGGCGTCGTTGCCATGACCACGAGTTCGCTTTCGGTTATCGGCAACTCGCTTCTTCTCAAGCGGGTGAAACTCACGGTGGACCGGTGAGGATTGCACTGCGGCTTCGGAATTTACGGTTTTGAGAGTGGGAGTATGAATTCCGTAGCCTTCGTTATTTCGTTTCTCGTTGATTACGTACGTAGCATTTAATTCCACGTTAGATCGAAAAAGAAGGAGATAAAAAATGGTTCAATTCTTGGGAGATATTGCATTTGCTCTTTGGGCAGCTTTATTCGCCGCCGGATTAATCTTTTGGCACTTCGGTTCGAAGGAGGCGGCAGGGTTAATTAAAGCGGCTGCCGCAATACTGATTGTCGTTGGTACGGCCGGAGCTCTGTGTACCGGATATTTTTGGTTCAAGTATGAGGGCCAGGGCGCTTTTGAAAACGCGTATCCGATGTCCGCACATATGGGAACCATGAAGGACATGGATATGGGCAGCATGATGAGTGGGAAAATGCCAATGGGCGCCATGCATCACGGGGAAATGCAAGGCCATAATATGCAGCAAGGAAATGGGTCAATGGAAGGTGCAGCAAACGGCGATGACGGATCGACGGAATCTGACGTGGGCGATTGGGAGAAGCACCACAATGAGCACTCAGAAAGTTACTGATCAACGTGTTCAGCGAAGTTAAATAAACTAACCATCTTTGCGAAGTCGCAATTATGAAACGTAAATCCGCAGAAGCGAGCGTTCCGACGCATGAGGAATACAAAAAAGAACTTCGTGCTTTGCAAGTGGAACTAGTTAAGCTTCAACGCCATATAATTAAACATGACCATAGAATTCTTGTTGTTTTCGAAGGCCGTGATGCGAGCGGTAAGGACGGCGTTATAAAACGTATCGTTCAACACCTAAGTCCACGAGAGACCCGAGTTGTCGCGTTGGGAAAGCCAAGTGAGCTTGAGCAACAATCTTGGTACTTTCAACGCTACACTCAACATCTTCCGTCGGCTCAAGAGTTGGTGCTATTTAATCGTAGTTGGTACAATCGGGCAGGTGTCGAGCATGTCATGGGATTTTGTACGGCTGCTGAGTACGAGATCTTCCTCGATACCGTAAATGATTTTGAGAAGATTATTGCACGATCAGGTATCCGCATTTTTAAGTACTATTTGGATATCACGAAGAAAGAACAACGCCGGCGCCTGGCAGATCGCCGCAAAAACCCTTTAAAGAAATGGAAAATTAGCCCGATCGATGAGCAGGCTCTTGGTCGATGGGCTGAATACAGCCGTGCACGCGATGCAATGCTGCTTTCTACCAACACTGAATCAGCGCCGTGGATTGTGGTTCGAACAGACAATAAGCGTCTCGCGCGCATCAATGTGATTCGTGACTTGCTCAACCGAATAGATTGTCCGGATAAAGAAGAGCATATGGGTCACCCAAGAACGGATATCGTTTTTCCATTTGATCCAAAGATCGTGAGTGCTCGAAAGCTTGCTCAATGACCAAGGGCACTGCTGGTAAGGTCATATTGGTCATGTTTTTTTGGGCAATATGTTATCCGCTTATAACGGTTGGTATTACCTATTCGCCGCATCTATCTTTCGCTACCCTTCGCGCAGTACTTGCGGGTATCGCGTTGTTGTTGGTTGCCTTGCTCCTTAAGCGACCCATGCCGCAAGGCACTTCAATTTGGATTTTGATTGGCACGATCGGCTTGGGCGCCACGACGTTGGGCTTTTTCGGTATGTTTCATGCTGCGGAGTTTGTCTCACCAGGCATCGCTACTGTTGTTGCCAGTACACAACCTCTTTTGGCCGCACTCCTCGCCTACTCATTCTTGGGAGAGACCCTCGAGGCGCGAGGGAAGATTGGTCTTCTACTTGGATTTCTTGGGATCGCAATGATTGCTTCGCCGGGGTTCGCTTTGGGGGAAGGCGAGGGTTACCAAATTGGCCTCGTATACGTCGTCCTCGCTGCTTTGGGCATTACTGTAAGCAATGTATTGATCAAGAGATTAGATGGCCGCGTTGATCCGCTGATGGCTATGGGCTGGCAGATGATAATCGGCAGTGTTCCCCTGGGCATGTTGGCGCTGTTGACGGAACGACCTTCCGATATTGTTTGGTCTGGCCGGTTTGTCTTCAGTCTCGTTTCGTTGAGCTTTGCTGGCACAGCTCTTGTTTACTGGCTTTGGACAGTGATCCTCCAGAAAGTTGAGTTGAACCGAGCAAATGCGTTTAGTTTCCTAGTACCCATTTTTGGGCTGTCGATGGGTATGATTTTCTTCGGTGAGGTTTTGGGGTGGTTGGAGATATCTGGAATAGTTTTGAGCCTAATTGGAATTTACCTGGTCAAGGAATCGCAAATTAAACAGATCCCAGTGCAATGAACTTCGAAAATACTCGGGAAAGGAAAGAGCTGTGAATGGTGAGTATGAAAAGAATAGCTTAACTCTGATCGGCGCGGTGTCGATGGGTACCGGAGTTATGATTGGCGCTGGAATATTTGCGCTCACAGGCCAGGTTGCTGAACTCGCCGGAACACTATTTCCACTCTCGTTCTTAGTTGCCGCTGTCGTGACAGGATTCAGTGCCTATTCATACGTCAAGATGTCGAACGCTTTTCCTTCAGCGGGCGGCATAGGTATGTATCTGAATAAGGCTTATGGTCCAGGCGTAGTGACGGGTGCGGGCGCCCTTCTTATGGCCTTTTCAATGGTTATAAATGAAAGCCTAGTTGCGCGTACATTTGGAACCTACACCTTGCAGCTTTTCGATATTAAGGGTTCGAGCGTTTTGGTCCCGGTGCTCGGTGTTGGCCTCATCATTTTCGCATTTATAGTTAATATTTCGGGTAATCGGTTGCTTGGAGGCTTCTCCCTAGCGATGGCGGTACTAAAAATTGGGGGCATCACTGCTCTTGCCATTGTTGGCTTGTCGGTGTCCGGATTTTCATTCGGGCCGGAGAGTCAAGGCGCACAGTCTACGGGAATAGGGGAGTTTGTAGCCTCAGTTGCTCTTTCCATACTCGCCTATAAAGGTTTTACGACAATTACCAACAGCGGATCTGAGCTTGTTAACCCCAATCGCAATGTTGGCCGAGCGATAGTATTTTCGATACTTATTTGCATTGTTGTTTACATGCTCGTCGCATTTGCTGTGGGTTCTAGCCTATCAATCGAAGAAATTGTTAAGGCAAAGGATTTCGCTCTTGCTCAAGCGGCCCGACCTGCCTTTGGAAATTACGGCGTGAGCTTTACGGTCATTCTGGCGATCATTGCCACGACCTCAGGACTGATTGCTAGTGTATTTGCAGTCTCTAGGATGCTCGCCATGCTGACCGATATGAAACTTATTCCACATAGTCATTTCGGGATGACCGGGCGAATACAAAAACACACGCTTGTTTATACCGTCGTACTCGCGGCGGTATTGACGGTATTTTTTGACCTCAGCCGCATCGCTTCGCTGGGTGCAATTTTCTATATCGTGATGGATATCGCAATTCATTGGGGCGTGCTCCGACACTTGCGTGAGGAAGTGGGCGCGAGTTCGATGGTCCTTGTTTTAGCGATTATATTTGATGCCGTTGTGCTGGGCGCGTTTATCACGATTAAATTTCAAACTGACATATTGATTGTAGGAATCGCGGCAGTCGGATTGTTTGCTGTTTTTGTTGGCGAACGGATTTTTCTGCGCACACGCAATGATTCTCAACATGAAGTGATGCATAAACATTGAGTTTATAAGCGCAATGCATCGCGGTTTATGTTTATGAATTCTGGTGCCAAGGAAACACCAAAATAGATTTGAATCGCAATCTTAGAAGGAATTGAACGATGAATAACAGAATCGGATTATTGCGTACGCTAACACTATCAATTGTGTGCGCGATGGGTGTGAGCGGGCTAGCTCTCGCTCATGCCGGTCTTGAATCATCGATACCGGCGGCGGGAGAGATCCTTGAGGACGTGCCGCACGAAATAGTACTCACTTTTACCGAAGATATTAAGGTTATAGGTGCTTCAATATTAGATGCGAAGGAGCAGAAAGTCGGAGGTCTTGGTCAGCCAAAAGTTGACGGGAAAATCCTAAGCATCCCTCTGAATGAGTCCCTGAAAGATGGGACTTACCGAGTGGAATATCAGGTCGTCGGAATCGCGGATTCACATCCAATAATTGGATCAGTCTCATTTTCTATCCGGTCCAACCAATAAGCAATTGCGTAACTCCTGATTGTTTCTAAAGCGCTATCCTCAAGCGTAGTTTAAGACCGCTTAACCTTCGGCTTCATCTCTATTGAAGATGCGGTATAGAGCAGGTAGCACGAGAAGGGTTAAAATCGTCGAGGAAATAATTCCGCCGATCACAACTGTCGCCAGCGGTCTCTGAACTTCTGCGCCCGCACTTGTGTTGAGAGCCATCGGCAAGAAGCCCAGGCTGGCGACCAATGCAATGGTCAACACAGCCCTTAACCTTCCTTGCGCGCCCTGAACAATTGCCTCATCCAGTGTTAGACCTTCTGCCCTGAGCAAACGGATGAAGGAAACCATCACCACTCCAGTCAGCACGGCCACACCCGAGAGGGCAATGAACCCCACCCCAGCGGAAATGGACAAGGGAATGTCTCGCAGCCACAATGATAGCACTCCACCCGTCAGGGCCAAGGGAACGCCGCTGAACACGAGCGCTGCATCTTTCGCGGAGCCAAATGCCATAAACAGAAGCATGAAAACGATGAGCAACGTGGCAGGCACAACAAGTTGTAATCGCGCTGTTGCAGATTCCAGTTGCTCAAAGGTCCCTCCATATTCAATCCAATAGCCGGGGGGCAAGGGGACCTGATTTTCTATTGTTGCTTGAGCTTCTTCAATAAAGGACCCCAAATCACGGCCTCTCACATTGGCTGAAACCACAACGCGGCGCTTTGCGTTCTCCCGGCTAATCTGATTAGGTCCGGGTGCAATCTCGAAGTCTACCAATTCACCTAGCGGAACATATTGGGGTGAGGGGGCATATGACGCAGGCACGATGCCGCCATGCCCCCAACCCCGGTCTTCATGCTCGAGAGGTTTCAGGCGGACGGGTATGCGCTTAAGAGCGTTGATATTAGAGCGGATGCGTTCTGGCAGGCGCACGATCAGATCAAAACGACGGTCACCTTCGAAGATTTCTCCTACAGCGGTTCCCCCCACAGCGGCGGAAATCACCGTTTGCACATCGGCGACATCTAGCCCATATCGGTCCAGCGCTCTTCGATCAGGAATTAAGCTCAGGACCGGCAATCCTTGAGAGCGTTCGGCTTGAACATCGGCTGCACCTGGAATTTCGGCGAGCGCGGCCTCAATTCGTTCGCCGGCTTCTACCAGGACATCCAGATCGTCGCCGAATATTTTGACTCCAACATCGCTACGCACGCCCGAGATTAATTCGTTAAATCTCAATTCAATGGGCTGGCTGAAAACATAGTTGCTGCCAGGAATTTCAGACAGGGCCTGTTCCATTTCCGCAACGAGATCGCTTTTGGATTTATCTGGGTCCGGCCAATCCTCACGGTCCTTCAGCATGACGTATCCGTCGGCGATACTAGGCGGCATTGGGTCCGTGGCCACTTCAGCCGTGCCTGTGCGGGCAAACACGGTGTCAACTTCCGGGAAATCTTTAAGCCGCCGTTCGAGTTGGCTCTGCCACTCAAGAGATTGGGACAAGCTCGTGCCTGGAATCCGCAACGTCTGCACTGCAATATCGCCTTCATCCAGACTGGGAATAAACTCAGTACCGAGGCGTGGGACCACCAACAGGCTAAGAACTGTCAGGCCGAGCGCGGCGAAGACCACCGGTATCCGATGTTTCATGGAAAACCGCAGCATGGGTGCATAGCCCGAACTGGCCCGATCCATAATTTTGCTTTCACTGTCGGAAACGCGGCCGGTCAGGAACGCCGCCACCGCAGCCGGGACGAACGTCAACAGAAGAAGCACCGCGCCGACGAGAGCCGCAACCACCGTAAAGGCCATGGGGTGGAACATTTTTCCTTCCACACCGGTGAGTGTGAATATTGGTATGTACACCACCGTGATGATCACCATGCCATAAAGGCTTGGCCGGATGACTTCGCTGGTAGCGGCGATAGTCACGTCCAAACGTTCACGTTTAGTGAGGGCATGGCCTTCCTCGCGTTGCGCTTCGGATAGGCGACGGATGCAATTCTCGACGACGATGATCGCTCCATCAACAAGCAGGCCGAAGTCAATCGCACCAAGGCTCATGAGATTGCCCGATACGCGGCTTGTCACCATGCCCGAGAAGGCCAGGAGCATGGAAAGGGGGATTACCGCCGCTGTGATTAACGCAATCCGGAAATTTCCAAGTAGTAAGAACAGCACCGCGATGACGAGAACCGCTCCTTCTAGCAAGTTGTTGCGGACCGTTGCGATGGTCCGATCCACAAGTTCCGTGCGGTCGTATAGTGTGTGGATCGTTACTCCCTCCGGCAGACTGCGTCGCACGTTCTCTAGTTCGGCGGCGACGCGCTGCGAGACTTCGCGGCTATTTTCACCGATGAGCATCATGGCTGTGCCAATAACGATTTCCTCACCGTCCTTGGTGGCCGCACCTGTTCGGAGTTCTTCACCGAGGTAAACCGTCGACACGTCCTCGATCCGCAAGGTTACGTCATCACGGCGCGAGATGATCACGCGCCGAATGTCTTCCAGGTCTTTGACTTGCCCTGGTGATCGGACTAGGTATTGCTCGCCTCGCTGCTCTATGTAGCCCGCACCCACGTTGTCGTTATTTCTTTCCAGAGCTTCCATGACATCGCCCATGCCGAGTCTGAAGGCGACAAGCTTCTGCGGTTCAGGTGCAACGTGGAATTGTTTAACGTACCCGCCGATGCTGTTGACTTCCGTGACACCGCGTAAGGTTCGCAGTTGTGGCTTGACGACCCAATCTTGCAGGGTTCGGAGATCTGTCGATGTCCATACAGAACCATCTGGCTTACGTGCGTCGGCATCAGCTTCCAGCGAATAAATATAAATTTCGCCCAGACCAGTTGCGATAAGACCCATGGAAGGTTCGAGTCCTGGCGGAATCTGCCCGACAGCTTCTTGTAGGCGTTCATTCACCAGTTGGCGGGCGAAATAGATATCTGTGCCGTCGTCGAAAACCACCGTGATTTGTGAAAGCCCGTATCGTGACAATGACCGCACGTAATCCAGATTTGGCAATCCGGCGATAGTCGTTTCAATGGGGAAGGTGATGCGCTGTTCCACCTCCAAAGGCGAATAACCCGGTGCTTCTGTGTTGATTTGCACCTGGACATTTGTGATATCCGGCACTGCGTCGATAGGCAGCCGGTTGAAGTTGTAAACTCCGATGCCGGCGGCTAGAAAAACCAACGCCAGCACAAGCCAGCGCTGATTTATGCAAAAACGGATAAGATTTTCCAACATGCTGTGACCTCAATGGGAATGTTCGGTGGCAGACTTGCCGAGTTCTGCCTTTAGCAGAAAGCTATTTGCGGCCGCGTAGGTTTCTCCGGCAGTTATGCCTCCAACAATTTCGATCCAATTTCCGTCACTTTCCCCGACTGTGACCTCTCGCACTTCAAACGCATCGCCTTCACGGACAAAGACGACGTTCTGACCATCAATCATTTGTATGGCCTCAGTTGCGACAGCGACGGGTACTTCATGTTGATCGACCGCGATATCGCCGCGCACGGTCATTCCCGGCGTCCATAGTCCCTCCAAATTTTCTAGAAGTGCCCTAGCGATCACTGATTGACTTGTTTCGTCGGCTACGGGCAGCACTGAATTAATTGTGGTTTGTGAAGTGCTGCGATCATCTAGGTCTTTGACAGCAACGTTCTGTCCAGCTCGAGCTTTCCCAAGATCGTTTGGGAAGACATGGAATTCGGCCCACACCCGCGAGGTGCCCACAATCTCGACCACTGGTTCGTTGTCAGCTGCACTGCCGAGATTGCCATTGATCCGCACTACGGTGCCGTTCACGCTTGATTTCAGTGCATAGCGCTGCAAACTTTCGTTGCTCTCAACAACCGCGAGAGTATCTCCGACTTGCACAACATCTCCCATCGAAACACGCAATTCTGTGATCGTGCCGGGGAAGCGTGCGCCGATCCGGGCAATGCTGCGCGGATCGAGAGCGATCCGGCCAATCACCGGCACTATCTCGGAAATCGTGGCGGTTCCGGCCGCAAGGAGTCGGATACCGGCCCGTTGCACCGTGGCATCGTCCATCTCCACATGGCGTTCCTCGTCTTGGTGTTCATCGGCACTGGCGTGTTCGTCGCCGTGGGCATCTTCAGTGCCACTATGCTCAGATTCAGGCATAAGAATGAAAGCGCCGCCGATAACAACGACAACTGTGATAATTACGATGGCGATAAAATGGCGGTTCATGGTTGGTCTCCGATGCTTTGACCGGTTAAGCGTTCGATTTCGAGGAACAGTTGGTGATAGGCCGCTGCGTTTGAAGTGACCTGCTGACGCACGTCGAGCAACCTTTGCTGCGCGGTAGTCAAATCGAGAAACGAAAACCGCCCTGATCTAAATCCTGCTTCCGTTTGTTTTACGGCCTGTTCAGCTAATGGCAGGGCGGTTTCGCGCAGGAGCTTAAAGTTCTCTTCCGCTGTCTGAAGTCGCTGATGCAACTGAAAGAGTGTCGCCGACAACTCAGCCCGAGCAGCGGCCACCTCATAGGGAAGCTGGTTCAACTGAGCCCGAGCTTCGCGTTCAAACGGCTTGCTGCGGCTAGAGGTTCCAAGTGGAATTGACAAAGATAAAAGAAATGATTGTCCGCGAGCGCTTTGATCACGGCGTATTCCGGCGCCAACCGAAAGGTCTGGAGCGCTCTCGGCTTCAGCCATCCGAAGTTGCGCTTCATAAACGCGTTGCTGAGAGGCAAACCTTAAGATATCCGGATTATCATCGAGATCTTTTATCAGACTTTGAAATGGCTCCGAGCGTGGCAATTCGTAAAAGGCGGCCGCTACCTTCGCGGTGTATCCGGGTTCACCGCCCCAGGTCGCCGCCAACAGAGTCAGTGCACCATTTAAATCGGCTCGTCGATTTGCTTCGTCGACCTTAGCTTGTGCTAGAACGACTTGAGCGTTGCTGTGTTCCACTTCCGAGCTTGCGCCTTGCTGAGCGCGGTCAGCTACCGTTCTGGCAAAACGCTGCGCTAGCTCGCGATTTTCCTCTGCTGCTGTGAGCATGCGTTGGGCTTCTGCCGCGCGGATGAATTTTTGAGCAGCATCAGCAATAACGTCTAGGCGCTCAGCGTATTGCTCTACCATGAGCAAGCCGCGGGCCCGGTCGGCGGCTGATATTCGATGCGCACGTTTGCCGCCCAGCTCGATAGCTGTACTCAGTTTTAACGTCCCTTCCAGGGCATCGAAGGTAGGCATACCACCAGAACCAAGAACGTTCTCGACCTCAGCTTCGAGTTCAAAAGCTGGCCGTTGTGCTGCCTGATCTTGGCGCGCATTCGCTCCAATAAGTGCAAAGGGTTGCGCTAAGAGTCTTGGGTTAGTGTCTTGAACGCGACGAATAACGTCTATCAACGAAACGGATTCGAAATCGGTATTTATGCCGTTGTCGGTTGCTATTGCGTTGATAGGGAGTAGACAAACCACACTTACTATTGCGACCGCCATAGTTTGAGTGGTCTTCCGCCACCATCTTCCTGTTAATTCCAATTGAAATCCTCCGAATCAATCGTGTCCGCACACGCACACCACACCTAAAGGCGGATGCGCTAAATCGATCACGAATTGAACGATTGCCGCGTTGTTAGACGGCTACTTCAGGCGGCATTCAAGCCGCGACAGCTAGGTGTTGATCCGGGGGGGACGTCGCGGCGGACTGACGTCGCGGCCCGACACTGTCGATGTGCTGAAGTGAGGATTTGCCAATATGACAGGCAATAAGAAAGAGGAATCGGTGTTAAAGATCGCCATTGTTGCTGTGTGAACGCAACTCATGTGTATGTCGCAGTGATTCGAGTCCTGCTGGTCGCTGGTATGATTATGTGTCAAATCCTCAGCACCGACTTGATGCCATATATGGTCGGCGTGTGCATGCGAGCTGTCACCATCATCAAGGATGCTCGTTAAAGGCGGCGCCACGAGCAAGACGGCAACGAGAATTATGAGGAGTTTTTGAATCATCAAGAATAAGGGTAAGGGCATCACGGAACCATTGCAAGTGGTCACGTTGCGAAGAAAATGCGTTTCTTTGGCTATGTAGCGTTGTCTCCCGCGAGCGCATGAATTATCTGACAGTCAGATATCTTGCCATGGCTACACTCGCTTATCATCCTCTTGAGTTCTTTTTCCAATGTTCGAAGGTGGTGAATCTTTTGACGCACTTCTTGAAGATGGACTGTGGCGATGCCATCGACGATTGCGCAGTCATCTTCCTGCTTGTCGGCTAGCCTCAATAGCTGTCGCACGGTATCCAATGAGAATCCCAAATCTCGACTCCGGCGCACGAACAATAAGCGGCTCAGATGCCCAGCCGCATATTTCCGCTGTCCACCTTCGCTGCGGGCGGGATGCGGAAGAATACCGATTTGCTCGTAATAGCGGATAGTTTGAACCTTGCAGTCGGCACGGTTAGCCAGTTCGCCAATGGAAAATCGAGGTATTTCCTTAATATTTTGGTTCATTTTTTACCCTTGAACCTCTAGTCGCTGTAGGTCTCAAGCTAAGGACATTGAGCAGAATTTCAATGGGCTTGCCCACAGAACCGATTGGATAAGTTTATGGCTAGCTGCCACGAAACCACACATGTACTCGAGAGCGATGGCCGGTACCGGCGCGTACTGTGGTTCGCCCTAATCGTAAACGCCGGGATGTTTGCTGTAGAGGTTATGGCGGGCCTTGCTGCGCAATCTGTCTCGCTTCAAGCGGACGCGCTGGACTTCTTTGGCGATGCCGCCAACTACGGTATAAGCTTGTTTGTGTTGGGAATGGCGCTGCGCTGGAGGAGTGCTGCTGCGCTATTGAAAGGCATCATGATGGGCCTTTTTGGCCTTTGGGTCGTAGGAAACTCCGTCGCAAATGTATTCATTGGGAGTGTGCCCGAATCATTCACAATGGGTGGAATAGGACTCCTTGCACTCGTGGCAAACGTTTCCGTTGCTTGGCTTCTGTATTCGTTTCGAGAGGGCGACAGCAATATGCGTTCCGTATGGCTTTGCAGCCGAAATGATGCCATTGGCAACATCGCTGTAGTATTCGCTGCAATTGGAGTTTTCGGAACGGGAACAGCATGGCCGGATATTGCAGTAGCATCAATTATGGCGGGGTTGGCACTTATCGCGTCATATCAAGTGATACGCCAAGCGATGAAAGAACTTAGCGCAGGTAATAGCATTACTGTTTGATCAGGCGCTGTTTCACCCTATGCGAGCAGCACCCGTTCACAATTGTGTGCTGCGACTTTCACTTTTGCATGCTTGCTTATTTTAGTGGGCGCTCGCAACTAGGGTTTCAATGCGTTCGCACTTTATTGTCGTGCGACAACGACGAAATTCTATGAATTAAGGCACATAAGAGTCGGCATGCGGTGGGTGTCGAAAATGAGCAATAGATTTTTAGTTAAAGCCCCACTATGGAGTCCCACTTCTTAGCGCCTAAAAGGATACCAATCCTTAATTTTTGCGTTGCTTGCCCGACAATACTTCAATCACCGGGCAGTCTGGATCGTTGCCTCTACTACATTCGTCGGCAATTTTCCTCAAGGTTCGCTGCAAACGCTGCAAGTCTTTTATTTTTGATTGAACGGAGTGAATATGTTCGGCGGTTAGGTCATGCACCTGTTTGCACGTGAAGCTGCCATCAGCCATGGAGAGCAAAGAACGTGTGTCTCCTATGGAAAATCCAAGTTCCCGACTGCGTTTGATGAACGAAAGCCTGTCTTTTAAAGTTCCGTCGTACACGCGGTGGCCACCTGCTGTTCGCGGAGGATTAGGCAGCATTCCCTCTTTCTCATAATAGCGGATAGTCTCAATGCTCACGCCTGTTTGGTCGCTGATTTGGCCAATAGTTGCCATTAATTAATTGTCCTTGAAGCTGTAGTTACTACAGGTTTTAAGATACACCCATGACTAAGGAGACTGTCAAAGAATCTGTGACACCCATAGTAGCCAAGGATGCCCTGGCAAGCGGCGGCCTTATAAGCGGAGTGGCCGCTTTTATCGGTGCATCCTGTTGTGTATTACCGCTTATCTTGGTCAACATTGGGCTCGGTGGAGCCTGGATTGCAAACCTCGCATTTTTTGCTGTGGCCAAACCTTATTTTTTGACAGCAAGTGCCTTGTTCATTGCTTTAGCATTTGTTGTCGCGTACCGGGGCAACAGAAAACCATCAACTAAAACAATGGTTATTCTAGGCACAGCAACTGGCCTCACGGCCATCGCCTACGTAATGCCGTGGTATGAGGGCCGCGTCCTGCGGTTTTTATTCGGGTGAACGCGGCCGACATCATTCTTGAATCTAAATTGACCTGCCCAAGTTGCGGTCATGCGGAAATTGAGACCATGCCGACGGACGCATGTCAGTTTTTTTATGACTGTAAGGGGTGCGGGACGTTGTTACGTCCCAAGGAAGGTGATTGCTGCGTATATTGTTCTTTTGGCACGATCAAGTGTCCGCCCATTCAAGTGGGAGCTTGTGACTGCTAGTCCACCTGTTTCGCTGCATCGATGATGAAAGTGCATTCTTTGGATCGCGAGTGGAGTTCCCAGGGAGATTCGAGCCTTTGATGCAGCAGTGAGAGTGCAGAATGGGCGCTTCAGATGTCAGTAACCGGTATTACGAATAGCCGGTTTTTTGGGCCCTGAATTGTGCTTATTTTCAACGGGCCTTTGTTCGACAAAGGTTGATGCGGGTCCCCGCAACCAACTTAGTTGCTTTGCAAGCCCGGCACTGGAAACAGTGCCGGGTCTTTTTTGGGCATTGCCACAACGTTCAAGAATGCCGGTGGATTTCATCGCGTCGACGATATTGTATATTTTTTCGACCTTTATCATCCAAAATTAAAATATTATCCTCGCGCACCTATTCGAAAAAAATATATCTCTAAAGCCTGTCAGACAGATCAGTGTCGGTAGGCGGTTTTCATACGGTGGATCTTGGGGGGCTATCAATGACCAATACACGCTTTTGTCGCGTTGCAAAATTTCTTGGACTCGTAACCTTGGTCGCGAGTGCCATTCAAATTCTTTCCGCCGGTCCGGCGCCGGCCGCGGAACAATCGGCTACGCCGGCACCGACTCAAGACCGTTTTGTACCCGCTCGGATGAATAGCCTCATCACCAAGCTGCAGAATGGTGAGGTTATTGTTGTAGGTTCAGTGAGTAACGGGTCGAAAGAGCTCGCGCCGCGCGACTGGGATGCCGTTTGGTTTGAAATGGAACACTCGGGGCTGGATTTTCCCCTACTTGATCTTTCGCTCCAATATCAGATGGATCCTCGGCGAATTCTCGAAAAGGGAAACCTTGCGCCTGACGTGGTGCCCCTTACGCGCATACCCGTGAACGGTCATGAATCTCCAGACTGGTTAGTTAAGCTAGCTCTCGACGCCGGCGTTTTCGGAGTCATTTTCCCTCACACCGGGTCGGTTGAAGAAGCGCAGCGCATGATACGGGCCACCGCTTATCCACCCACAAAAGATAGTCCCAATGTTGCCCCGGAGCTGACTGGCGTTCGCGGCCTTAGTCCTTCGGGCGCCATGCGCCGGTGGGGAATTACCAGCATCGAGCAATATAGCAAGCTTGCCGGAGTGTGGCCCATGGACCCGCAGGGCAACATCATGGTCATCATTATTATCGAAGACGTAAAGGGAGCGAAAAACTTACCGCAAATCCTCAAACAAGTTCCCGTTAGCGCCGTATTGCTAGGTGAGGTGGACTTGTCGGCAAGCATGGGGCTGGCCGGCCAGCGTTTTCATCCCGAAGTCGTTGCGACGATGGATGAGCTCGCCGCTATTTGTAGGGAGCATGAGGTTGCATTTGGAGGATTGGTGACACCCGACAACGTGGCCGAACGCGTACGGGCCGGTTGGCAAATTCTGGTCACGCGCGATCCTAAGACGATCGAGCTCGGGCGTGCGGCCTCAGCAGAAATGCGCAACAAGAATTGAGAAATAGTAAAATCCAGCGAAGCTTCAGAGCGGGACGTCCCATCCAAGAAACCTCATCTTTATTGACATAAGGGATGTGCTCGGCTTGAGGTCCGGACCTGTTTTCAATGGCCTTTTGTTCGACAAAGGTTGACGCGGGCCCCCGCAACCATTCGAAAACCGCTGATTTCAAATCGAAGTCAGCGGTTTTTCTTTTCTCTTCGCATGAGCGGGAATGTCATCAAAGTGTCACAATAACGTCGCTAGGCTGTAACGAGCGGCACTTAAAAACATTCCCATGTTATTGCATACCTTCAGAAAAACCTCCTGCGCGACATTGGGTGGCCTTTTTATGTTCGCCGCTTTGGGTGCTCAACCGGCGGTGAGCGCAATTGGCCCGTCGGTTACTTCGGCGCCAGATCCTGTGTCGGCGTCTGAACTAGCCTCAGTCGTGCCAAATGGTGTGGTCGTGAATGTAGAGCGTTTGCTTCAGGCGCGGTGGGCATCGATTGAGTCGGCTGCGGGTCAGGAAACTGAGGCGTCCGTACCTTCGATCACCAGCAAGATGTCGGCTTTAAGAGACTTGCGTCGCTTTATGCATACGACCGTCGGCGGGCTTATGGCCGCAAGTGAATCCGCTGGAGGGCATGGAGAGTTGAAAGATCAACTTTCTGACGTCCTCTCCCGCTGGACTCTTAAAATCGGCAACGCCATGGACGCGCTTGACCGGTAAAAAATAAATTTCATCTCTTCATTTATTGGTGAAATTCAATATCTCTACCCTGATTGCTTCTATCACCTACTATCACAGGAAAATTAAGGACGACGCCTGGTGTGCCCGCCTTTTTACGTGGGCGGAGTGTTCGCTATCCTTGAAATTTATGCAGACCGTTCGTCATCAAAAATTCACTTCTCTGCAACACCAATTACGTATTTCAGGCTCTAGGTTGGATATTGCTGGTGCAACATCGCCAGCCTTAAAACCCAACTGCCCCGCATCTGCCACGGATGCGGGGCCTTTTTCACAAGCACGCGATTTGGTCCAACTGGTAAATACCACCTACACGTCAGTTGATTTGAGATGCCAGTTGGTTTATCGCCGGGCTGCCACCAAAGTCGAATATGCATGAGAGATTGAATAAGAGGTTATCTGACATGAAAGCGCTGGGTGAAAGTTTAACGGTTGTCTTATTGTCTTGTGTTTTGGTTGCTTGCGGTCGCGAAGACACGCCGGAAGGAACTTCCCCTAAAACGCCGGCTGTCGCGGTATTCGCTGCGGTAGAAACGGAAGCCGTTCAAGATTCGGACGACGCGGCAGATGACCCTGCGATCTGGATAAATCCAAACAATCCAGCAGATAGCGTCATTATTGGCACTAACAAGCGGCGCGGTGTTGGTGTTTACGCGCTGGACGGTACTGAGCTGTCTTTCCGCCAAGATGGTCGAATAAATAATGTTGATATTCGTCAGCGTGTGACATTAGGCGGTCGCACGCTAGATGTGGTCGCAGCGACGAACCGCAGTGACAAGACTATTGTCGTCTACGCTTTTGACCCGGACTCCAAGTCGCTATCGCCAATCTTTCCCCCAATCGAAACGGGGTTTGGTGATCCTTACGGACTATGTATGTATTTAAGCCCGGAAGATGGTGCTCTTTATGCTATCGCAACGGAAGCAGATACGGGTTATGTCGGCCAATGGAAACTCACCATGTCCGAGAACGGTGAGGCAAAAGCAGAACGTATGGACCGTACTTTGCGCGTAGGTTCTCAGGCCGAGGGTTGCGCAGCAGATGACGAGCAGAAATTGCTTTTCATTGCAGAGGAGAATGTCGGTCTTTATGCCTATTGGGCAGAACCCGGATTACCGGAAGGACGCCGACAGGCGCGCTTCATCATAGATACGGTCGATGGCGGTAATCTGACTGCGGACGCAGAGGGCGTTGCAGTCGTGCGCGAAGGCGAAGATGGTGCAGGATACATCATCGTATCTAGCCAAGGGTCAAACTCTTACAATGTTTATGACCGCGCCCCTCCATACGAATTCCGAGGTGCATTCGTCATTGCGGATAGTGAGAATATAGACGGCGTCGAGGAAACCGACGGCATTGATGTGACCACCGCAAACCTTGGGCCGGCGTTTCCTGGTGGTGTGTTCGTTGCGCAAGACGGATTTAACTACGAAGGACCTGAGGGGAAACTCGCTAATCAGAACTTCAAGCTTGTCCCCTGGTCAGCTATCCGGAATGCGATGTCGCTCCCAGAAACGGTCGTTGGAGAGGGGGTCGAAGTCGGTGGGGAAGAAGCTAGCGAAGAACCTCTAAATTAGCACAAGCTAATCTTTCTTCTTGTTAGAGAAGTTAGCGTCTTCGAATTTTTAGTATTAGAAACCCACGCAGGCCAACGCCGCTAACGCAGCGTTGGCCTATACGCTCTATTCAAGTGCGCTCATTCCCTTTCGAGCAACGAGCTTGGCACGCATGGGGCGTGCGCGCTTATCCGAGCCGACGTCTACTAGGGGATCTTGATCAAGCTCAAGCACAGTCTGATAAACTTGCGCGGCTTCTTCACTCTTGCCCTGGCTCTGAAGTACGTAAGCCAGATTTAAAAGTCGCATTGGATCATGGGGATTTTCACTCAACTCTGTACGAAGTTGGGTCTCGGCCGCCACCCAATTTCCTTGCTGGATGGACTCATAGCCAAGATCGCTGGCACCTGCGACGCCGCTCAATGAAACGGCGCAGGCCAGAAAAAGTGTTGTTTTGAACTTCATGACAACCTCAAACGTAGTTAACGCGCATCTAGATATTTCAGTTTTGTGACAGTCTTATAATACTCTTGTTAAACCGAGTTGTCAGCAAAACAAAGCGTTGCCAAGCAAATTGTCACATTTCGCGTCGCAAAAAACGCGAGAGTTTTTTGGTGATTTGGACGAAAGAAATAAACACGCTCACTTTTCTCGTGCTTGTTTTGCAACTCAAACATCGGCGAGCGAGTCGCATGCAGTGTCCCGTCAATTAGTCATGAACGACACACGCGAACCTGAATTCGCTACCCAGCCGTTCTTATTTTGCTCAGAAATTCAATTTGAAACTTCGGAGTTTTGCGCCGCACAGCAAGCGTTTTTGAAGCTTCGCTGATTGTCATCTATTCGTCATTTGTTCGTCACGGATGTGTCGCAGACCTTCCGATATACCCCTACGGCAATTTATTGGCGCTGAACTTTAGCCGCGTTCTGTGCCGCGTATTGACCGGCTGTCATCTGTAAGGGGACGTTATGCTCACCAATACTTCGCTTAAATACTTCCTTCTCGCTGCGTGCGCTGCTTTTGCCATTGGAGCTTGTAGTGACGCAAACGTCACGTCTCCGGGCGGAGGCAACCAAGTAGATAGTGGTGGCGGCGGTGATTCCGGCGGCGGCAGTGGTGGAGGCGGCGGAGATACTGGCACGTGTCCGACCGGGACAACGGAAACCACGTCTGTGGGGAATAACACCACCTGTTCCGTATCAGGTCAGCTCCTATCAAACCTCACTCTTACAAGTGGTGTGATCTATCAGCTCGAAGGTGTCGTTGAAGTCGGTGCGGATATTGGCGGCGATGGCAACAAAGTTGGCGGGCAATCTGTCACATTGACCATCCAGCCAGGCGTTCGCGTCTTTGGTCAAACGGGTGCCGACGCACTCCAGATCAACCGCGGTTCGCAAATCATTGCCGATGGCACCTCCACTTTGCCGATTATTTTCACAAGCCGTGAAGACATTCTTGGTCAAGCCACGGACACATCTCGCGGTCAGTGGGGTGGCATTGTTGTGTTGGGTCGTGGACCCATCAGCGACTGCCCCGGCACACCTGCGGTAGCGGACTGTGAAGCCTTGGCTGAGGGTGTTCCGCAAGGTTTCTACGGCGGCGCCGAGGTCAACGATAATTCGGGAATTCTGCGCTACGTGCAAATCAAGCACTCGGGCTTCGAAGTGTTCCAGGACAACGAGCTGAACGGCATCTTGTTTGCCGGCGTTGGCGCTGGAACCACCGTTGAATACGTTCAAACCCACGCAACCTCGGATGATGGTTTCGAGTGGTTTGGCGGTACCATGAACGCCAAGTATCTCGTTGCCACAAGCATCAGCGACGATTCCCTCGACTGGGCTTCTGGCTACGTGGGCAACATCCAATACGCGCTTGTCGAGCAGAACACGGATGAAGGTGACCGTATCATCGAAGCGGATAACCTTCCGTCCAACCACCTGAGAACACCACTGACCGATCCCAAGATTGCGAATTTCACGTTTATTGGAAAGCAAGGGGTTACAAACGGTCAGGCAATCTTGAATCGTCGTGGTGTGGCTGGCCATTTTGTCAATGGTATCGTCACTGACTCTCCGTCCTGCTTCGATATTGATGATACAGCCACAGAAACAGCCGGCACACAAATGGACTCGGTACTCCTAAGCTGTCCCGTGACCTTTACCGCGGATGGCAACGAAGCTGCTGCGCAAGCCATCTTCAATGCCGGCAGCAACAACTTAGAAGGCAATAGTTCGCTGGTCGCTTCCTACTTCCCCGGTCCGGTGGAGCAAAGTATGACGGCAACCGATCCTTCGACTTTGTCCGGCTTCTTCGATTCAACCGATTATGTTGGTGCGTTCTCGCCTACAGAAACGTCGAGCAACAACTGGGCCTTTGGTTGGACAACGGGTCTCTTTGCACCGGCGACCTGTCCGACTGGCACAACGCGCGTTGGCGTGTTGAATGGATTGAACCGCTGTGAAATCACCGGCGTGGTAACTGATGATCTGCACCTAACCGCGGGCAACATTTACCAGCTTACAGGTGTTGTGGAAATCGGTGCCGATATCGGCGGCGATGGTGCAAAAGCTGGCGGCGATCCGGCGGTGCTCACGATTGATGCTGGTGTGACCGTATTCGGGAATTCCGGAGCCGACGCTTTGCAAATCAATCGCGGCTCGCAAATCGTTGCAAACGGAACACGCACATCGCCAGTGATTTTCACGGCCCTGGAAGACGTCAACAACACAGCCTCTGCAACTGGGCGTGGTCTTTGGGGTGGCATCGTGGTTCTTGGCCGCGCTCCAATTAGCGATTGCCCCGGTACTCCAGCGGTTGTGACTTGTGAGGCCTTGGCCGAAGGTGTGCCGCAGGGCTTCTACGGAGGGGCTACATCGGACGACAGCTCCGGTAGTCTGCGGTATGTCCAGATCAAACACTCTGGCTTCGAAGTGTTCCAAGACAATGAATTGAACGGAATCCTTTTCGCCGGTGTCGGTTCGGGCACGACCGTGGAATACGTCCAAACACACCTCACTTCTGATGACGGTTTTGAGTGGTTTGGCGGCACCATGAACGCCAAATATCTTGTGGCCACCGGCATCAGCGATGACTCCTTCGATTGGGCGTCAGGCTATGTCGGAAACCTTCAATTTCTCTTAGCCGAGCAGTTTGATGACGAAGGTGACCGCATCATCGAGGCGGACAATCTGCCTTCAAACCACTTGCGGACACCGCTGACAAACCCAACCGTTGCTAACTTCACGTTTATCGGGAAGCAGGGTGTTACAAACGGTCAGGCGATCTTGAATCGCCGTGGTGTGGCTGGCCAGTTTTACAATGGCGTAGTTGCTGGCTCGCCCTCTTGCTTCGATGTGGATGACACGGCGACAGAAACAGCCGGGACCACGTTTAACTCGGTGTTGTTGGATTGCCCGGTGGCGTTTACCGCCGATGGCAACGAAGCTGCAGCTCAGTCCATTTTTGAAGCAGGGGCCAACAATTCCAGCACCGTGGCGAACACACTCACCAACACGTTTGTTAACGGCGCTACTGAAAACGGCCGAACCGCTGTGGACCCAACGACGATCAACTCCTTCTTCACCAGCACCAATTACATCGGCGCGGTGCGGGATGCGAATGATACGTGGTGGCAGGGCGGTTGGGCTTGCGGCTTAGGTTCGCCCGCACCCGCTTGTTAGTGACTAATCGAGAAACACCGGGCGTCATGACTTAGACGTCCGGTGTTTCAAGTCTTGATTCTTAAGGTCTCGATACCCTCTCAGGGAAAAAGGAAGAGGTAATAATAATGAAACGGTTTGGGTCAATTTTGGCTGGTGCGCTCCTGTCTTCCACGGCGTTAACGTGGGGGTCAATAGCGGCTACGCAAGCGCAAGACGCAGTTGATCAAGAAGTGATCGAAGAGATTATTGTTCGGGGCGCCTATATTCCCGAGCCTAAGCGTGAGACCTCGGAAATCTCTAGCTTCCTGAGTCCAGAGGACTTTGAGCGCCAAGGGGACAGCAATGCCGCGTTGGCACTTCGCCGCGTCACTGGACTCAGTTTGGTTGGAGGCCGCTTTATTTACGTGCGCGGTCTCGGCGAACGATATAACAGCGCTCTGCTGAACGGCATTCCGCTGCCGAGCCCCGAGCCCTTGCGACGGGTCGTGCCTCTTGATTTGTTTCCTGCATCCATCATGGAGAGTGCCGCTGCCCAAAAGACCTACTCACCGCAATATTCTGGCGAATTTGGTGGCGGGCTTGTTGAAATCCGCACCAAAGCGATCCCAGACGGCAGAATTCTTGAGGTGGGTGTTTCGGTCAGCGGTGATACCGAAACAACCTGGAAAGATGGGCTGCTGTATGACGGTGGCAGCCACGACTGGCTCGGTTTTGATAGCGGAATTCGCGATGTACCGGCCCCACTGCAATCCGCGATTGATCAGGGTCTTCGCTTGAATAGCCTCAACTTCACGCCGACCGAACTTCAAACCATAGGTCGGAGTCTGGTGAATTCTGAGCTGTGGGTTCTTTTTGAAGGTACAACTCCTGGCAATATAGGCGTCGACCTAACTTACGGTGACCGCTTTATTCGTGGGGACGTAAGCTTCGGTTTTCTGGCTTCGGTTGGCTACGACAACAGCTGGCAAACAAAGCGCGGTCAGCAACAGTCGGGTCAATTCGGATCGGACTCTCAAGGCAATCCAGCATTGGTTGTCGCCGATGATTTCAATTTTGTCAGCACCCAAAATGACGTCAATTGGCATGCGTTATTGGGGGTTGGTGCGGATTGGGAAAACACCGAGCTTAAGGCCACCAGTCTTCTTATCCGTACCGTGACCAAGGAAGCACGGACCGTTCAAGGAAACTCCGAGCAGGTTGATCGTTTTGTACGTGAAGATTTTTCGGAATGGTTTGAGCGTCAGCTGTGGACCAACCAATTGGAAGGTTTGCACCGGTTGATGGGTGGCGACCTAACGGCCAATTGGAAATTTTCCTATTCTGAAGCCGGTCGTGATGCGCCTTACGAGCGATCCGTCCGCTATCGTGATTTCTTCAACGACGGCACACTTCGGTATGACTTCCTGAGTGGTCGCAATCTCACGAGCTTTAGCAACGTTGATGACAAGTTGTTCTCTGGAGCTCTGGATTTAGTCTACACAACGGATATGGACGGAAGAGAGGCGGTCTTTAAGGCTGGGTATCTTTTCACCGATACGGACAGAACGTCTGGAAAACGAGATTACCGTTTACTTCCCACGGGCGGTCCCATCCCCGATGAGCTGCTGCTCAGTCGTATTGATTTCATATTTGCGGATCAAAACATCAATCCAAATCGTCTTGTTCTTACCGAAGTGACCGGGAGCTCGTCTGACCCCGCTTACGATGCCTCGCTTGAGGTGCATGGAATGTATGCAGGCGTGGATGCAGAAGTGATCGACTTTGTTAGAGCCGCGGTAGGTGTAAGGTTCGAGACGGGTAAACAGGTCGTCGATACGTTTAATTTTTATACGCCTAACACGGGCATCGAAACGCAAATCGATGAAGATTTCTGGCTGCCTGCAGGAACCATTACCTGGAACTTTGCGGAAAATATGCAAGCGCGTTTCGGGGCGTCCCAAACGATCGGCCGGCCTCAGTTCCGTGAGTTAGCGCCATCAGAGTTCATCGACGTCGCGACGGACCGGAAATTTATCGGTAATCCGTTTCTCACCAACTCAAAGATCAATAACTTTGATGTACGGTGGGAGTATTATTTCGACGATCAAGAATATCTGACCTTTGGTGGGTTTTATAAAGACCTGAAAAATCCGATCGAAGAAACCGTTGATGCCGCGGGCGACAATTTGCGGACGACCTTCCAGAATGTGCCTAGAGCAACGGTCTACGGTGTAGAGGCGGAATTAAAGTACGTCCTCGAAGGATCTATGGACTCTGAGTTTTTGTCGTCGAAGAACTTTTTCTTTCTGGCAAACTACACCTTCAGTGACTCAAGCATCGATATTAAGGCAGGTGACACGGTCATCCGACCCAGCGGGTTGGAGCTCCCTGCAGAATCTGTGGTCGTAGATGGTCGTGCCCTTCAAGGCCACTCCAAACATCTTTTCAATGTCCAGTTCGGCTATGAAGATGTGGAGGCAAACTCGGCGGCAACGTTACTGCTGAATTATTCGAGTAAGCGTATTCGCGCGACTGCACCGCAAGGCCTACCGGAAATCATTGAACGTCCGCCCGTCACTTTGGATTTTAACTACAGCAGATCCTTTGATTTGTGGGGCGGTGAGTATGAATTCGGTTTTGAAGCCGAGAATCTTCTTGGTTCAAAGTACAGAGCCGTCCAGGAATTTGGCGGCACAACTGTCAACGTCGATACATATGACGTCGGACAGAAGTTCTCGTTTAGTCTCAAAAGGTCGTTTTAGATATCTGATACAAACTGCTCGAAATTTTGGTTTTAAGACACGATTGACTGACATGGCACCTAAACAAAAACACGCACAACCAAGCTCACTTAGAGCGTTGGTTGAAGCAGGAGCAGACCATGCGATTTTTAAAAACTTTCGAGAGGGGCAACTCTAGCTCCGATCGATATCGTTTCGCCGTCGGGCGACTGAGGACATTTTCTGGCCAACTAAAGCGGTTGGCCGGGAAGGTTCCTGTTGCGCGGCGGGTCGCGGTCGTGGAGGTCGCCTTTGTATTGGCGCTCGCGGCGCTATCCGCCGATTTGCTCTGGACCGTATTTGCACCATCTACGTACGCATCCCAATCGACTGTTTCTATTGTCGCTGAAGGAGCATCAGAGGCGTATGCAAAGCGTGCGAATATCGCACTTTTGACGACAACTGATTTATTTCACAGGGAACAAGTGCCGGGCGGTGCTGCGTCCCGCATTGTGAATGCCCCAGCGACTCAGTTGAACCTGCAGCTGTTCGGTGTTCGATTTGGCGGCACTAATTTGGGCGACAGCGCCATTATTCGAACACCTGACAATTCCCAAGACGTTTACCGCGTCGGTGAGGAGGTGATGGATGGTGTGCGCTTAGAACGGGTACTACAAGACCGCATCATTATTCGCCGCAACGGAATTGCTGAAAGTTTATTCTTGGACGAGGAGCAGCGGCTAAGAGTTGCGGCTTTGAACCAAGCGCAGGTGGCGGCCAATTCTGCTGATCGAGTGCAACAATTCGACGGTGAAGTCGGCGTTCTTTTTTCTAACTTATTTCTTCTCCCGCGAGACACAGGATCAGGCGTGATCATTAGGCAGCGCGGCGAAGGGGGTGTTTTGGAGCGGGCAGGACTCTCCAACGGCGACATTCTCATCGCGATCAACGGAACGCCGGTGAACGATGTGGACACTCTCGGGGTGTTAGCGAGTTCTTTGCGCGGGACGAGTGAGATCGAACTTACATTGGAAAGAAATGGGCGTGCAGAGACGCGCAGAATTTTGATGGAAAATACCAATGCTCAATAAGAAGAACGGGTTTTATGAAATTGCTGCGGCGATTGTGGTTGCATTTCTGTTTTTGACTGCTCCCGAACGATCGATTGCACAAGAACAAGTTTTAAATATGCGTGATGCAGACATTCGTGCATTTATCAGTGACGTATCAATGATGACAGGGCGCACTTTTATCGTTGACCCGCGCGTTCAAGGCAAAGTAACGGTTATCTCGCAATCTCCGCTGAATTCCAGCGAAGTGTTCGATGTTTTTATGTCTACACTGAGGGTGAACGGGTTCACCGCTGTGCCCACGTCAAGCGGGACCTATCGAATAGTGCCCGAGGAAACTGCAGCGCAAGACGCTGTTCCGATAGACCGCACCGTGGATGGCGATCAAGTCATCACCGAAGTTTTTAAGCTTCGGTACGCTGACGTAAACACTGCGCTGGAAATGATTCAGCCCATTATTAACCGGCAGGGCCGTGTTGTGAGCAGCCGGGGCAGTGACGCGATTATCGTCGTAGACTATGCGTCCAACGTGCAGCGTATTCGAGAAGTGATCGCGTCTTTGGACAAAGACCCGTCGGTCATGAGTATAGTTTCTTTGCGGAACACCCCGGCAATTCAAATGTCTCAGGCAATTACTGAGCTTGTGAAAGCGCAAGGTGATCCCGCAAACTCGTTGATCAATTTTACAGCAGTGCCCGTTGAGGGTAGCAACTTGCTCGTCTTGCGCGGTCCGCCGGAAGTTTTAAACCGCATGACGCCGATTGTGGAAGAGCTGGATGCTCGGGGGGCAGCAGATGGCGGCACAAAGGTTGTTTATCTACGCCATGCAGCGGCGGAAGATCTCCAACCGTTGTTAGAACGGGTTAGCGCAATGAGCCGAGGAGGCGGGGCTGAAGGAGCTATTGGGCGCGCCAATATCGCCGTGGATGCCGGTACCAACGCCCTGGTGATTAACGCGGCGCCGGACGTCCAGCGAGAACTCGCAGACGTTATTAGTAAATTGGATATTCGCCGGCAGCAGGTCTTGGTTGAAGCGATTATCGTCGAAGTTTCGGACACGGCGGCAAGACAGCTGGGCGTTCAATATATGCTCGCTGGCGCTGAAGGCAGCGATATTCCATTCACGGCGACAAACTTCCAGGGGTCTCCAAATCTACTCGCGGCGACGGGCGCAATCATCACAGATCGTGAGACCAGCGGCGAAGACAACGAGGTTATAGAATCACTACAGGCGCTTGCCGTTGATTCTTTGCTAGGTTTTCCAGGCCTTACCGCCGGGTTTGCAGGAGAGGGAAGCGACGGATCCATTTTTGGAGTGATTTTGAACGCCCTTCAAAGAGACGACGGTTCGAATGTTCTTTCGACGCCGTCAATCATGACGATGGATAATCAAGCGGCTTCAATTCTCGTGGGGCAGGAAATCCCGATTACCACAGGTGAGAGTCTTGGAGCCGACAACACCAATCCCTTTCGTACGGTTGAACGAAAAGAAGTTGGGGTAAAGCTAGAGGTCAAACCCCAAATTAATGAAGGGGAGGCTATAAAACTCCTCATACGCCAAGAGGTCTCAAGCATTATTGGGCCGATCAATGAACTTTCGACTGACCTCATTACGAATAAACGCGAAATTGAAACCACCGTTATGGTGGACGATGGTGAAATCATCGTCCTTGGCGGACTTATTGAAGATGACGAGCAGGTTACGTTGGAGAAAATTCCCTTGCTCGGTGACATTCCTGTTCTTGGGCATTTGTTTAGTAGCGAGGGAAAGTCACGTAAACGCACAAACCTAATGGTGTTTTTACGTCCAACCATTGTTACGGACGTTGATGAGCTGCGTGCTGTTACAGGGCGCAAGTACGACTACATTCAGTCGGAACAAATTCGTCGTAGCGAGGAAGGGGCGTCCAGTCTTGATGAAATGATGAATCAAATCGTCGGCGGCGGAGAGACATCCAGCCGTACCAACGGCAACGTGGAGTGATGTTCCATGGCCGAGCGATTTGATCCGATTTTAAATTATACTTTTGCTCGCGAGCACGGCGTCGTACTGCTCGATGTCGGTGAGGTTACCCGAGTTGGAGTCAAGGATGGGTCGAACGCGCGTTCCGTTTTGGAAGTGCGGCGCGCGGCACGAAAACCTATTGAGATTGAGAGACTTACGCCACAAGCGTTTGAGCGCCATCTCGCCGAGATCTATTCGGTGGAGGGTCTAGGCGCTGAGGAAATCTCAGAAGAACTAGATGGGGAAAAATCGCTCTTCAGCTTGCTCGAGGGTATTCCAAAGGCAGCAGATCTTCTTGAGGTTGACGATGAAGCGCCGATCATACGGCTCATCAACGGGCTGATTTCAGAAGCCGTTAAAATAAAGGCATCGGACATCCATGTTGAGCCCTTTGAACAAAGACTCTCTGTGCGACTGCGCATCGACGGGGTACTGCAAGAGATCGCGAGTTTACCAGGACGCATAGCGCCGCTATTAGTTTCTAGAATAAAAGTGATGGCACGGCTTGATATTGCCGAGAAAAGGGTGCCTCAAGATGGCCGCCTTTCTCTTACAATTGGCGGCAAGGCCTTGGACGTCCGTATTTCAACGCTTCCTGCGCAGCATGGGGAGCGTGTGGTTATGCGGCTCCTGGATAAATCTCTGGATCATTTTCATGTTGACCAGCTCGGCATGGGCACGGAAATCCTTGCTGCGTACCGCAAAGCACTGTCGGAGCCAAACGGTATCGTTTTGGTTACTGGTCCAACGGGATCTGGAAAAACGACAACGCTCTATGCTGGCTTGACCCAGCTCAATGATAAATCCCGCAATATCCTAACGGTCGAGGATCCCATCGAATATGCGCTGGAAGGTATCGGGCAAACGCAAGTCAATTCAAAGGTTGAAATGACTTTTGCCGCAGGATTGCGGGCTATCTTGCGTCAAGATCCGGACGTCGTCATGGTTGGGGAAATTCGCGATGTCGAAACGGCTCAAATCGCCGTTCAAGCAAGCCTCACCGGCCATCTGGTTCTATCGACAGTCCACACAAACAATGCGGTGGGTGCGGTAACACGCTTGCGAGACATGGGTGTGGAGCCCTTTCTGCTCGCATCGACCGTTAAGGCTGTGATCGCTCAGCGCCTGGTACGCCGATTATGTGGCACCTGCAAACAAAGTCATGAACCCAGCGACGCTGAGAGGGAATTGTTGAAGGTACAATCTGGTCAACCGGTTACTCTTTATCGCGCTGCCGGTTGCCCCGCTTGTAAAAATACAGGCTACAGCGGGCGCATAGGAATTTATGAGTTGCTTGTCGTTGACGATGACGTCAGAGCTCTAATTCACGATGATGCTTCCGAAGATCGAATCGCGAAGGTCACTTCGGCAAATATTAAAACGCTCCTGCAAAGTGGTTTTCACCAGGTTCTCGCAGGAACAACCTCAATAGAAGAGGTGTTGCGCACTTGCAGACAAGACGGTGGTAGTCGTGGCAGCGTTTGAATACGAAGCCATAGATTTCGCTGGTCACACCAAGAAGGGCGTGATTTCAGCGGATACAGCTCGCCTTGCCCGGCGTGAGTTACGGCGTCTGCGATTGCTGCCTGTCAAATTGGAGCAAGTCACTCAGAAAGCAGCGACATCCAAACTTTCTAAATTTGGCTGGATCCGCCGGTGCGGCGTAAAAACGTCTACAATTACGCTAACAACCCGACAGCTTGCCACGATGATTAGCGCGTCGGCGCCTGTTGAAGAAGCTCTGCACACTGTTGGGTCTCAGACCGAAGACAAAATTATGAGATCTGCTTTGCTGGCCGTGCGCGCGAGCGTTATGGAGGGATTTAAACTCTCCGACGCGTTGACCCAGCAATCCCATGTGTTTAATTCCTTGTATACGGCCTTGGTCGCCGCGGGCGAATTGTCTGGAAACCTTGGCATTGTTTTAGAACGCCTTGCCGACCATCTAGAAAAGAATGACCGCCTGCGGTCAAAAGTTCTTGCAGCTCTGATTTATCCCATTGTTTTAACTTTTGTCGCCGCAACAGTGGTCACATTACTAATGGTATTCGTGGTGCCTAAAGTTGTCTCTCAGTTCGACACGCTTGGGCAGGGGTTGCCACTTCTTACACGCATATTGATCAGTATCTCTGAGGGAATGAGCACCTTTGGTGCGCCCGCACTAATCATATTAGCTATCGCTGGCGCTCTGTTTTCAATGGCGCTACAGCAGAGATATTTCCGTTTTCGTGTTGATGATTTGCTGCTCCGATTACCGGTGATCGGAAAAGTTTTAAGAGGATTATATGCGGCGCGCTTAGCCCGAACTCTCAGTACGTTGGTAGCGAGTGGGTCGCCTGTGGTCGAGGGACTTAGTTCAGCAAAAGATACGATGCAAAATTTGGTTTTTCGTGACGCGGTGACGCAAGTTGTTTCAACCATTCAAGAAGGGGCGAGCTTGTCCGCCGCTTTAAAACGCGCCGACATTTTCCCACCGATGGTGACCTACATGGCGTCAGTCGGCGAGAATAGTGGGCGTCTAGATGTAATGCTCGGCAAGGCCGCAGACCATCTCGAAAATGAATTTGAGACCTTTACGTCTACGGCAATTAGCCTTTTAGAGCCACTTATTATCGTTCTTATGGGCGCCGTTGTCGCGACCATTGTTCTGGCAATTCTTTTACCGATCCTTCAACTCAACTCTTTGGCGCTTCTTTGAATCATGGCACTACAAATTACAACTAAACCAATTCCAAAACTCTTTTCTCGTAAGCATGCGCAGGCTGGCTTCACACTTATCGAAATTATGGTTGTGATCGTAATTATCGGTTTGCTTTCTACCTTTGTCGTACTGAATGTCCTGCCGAGTCAGGATCAAGCGATGATAGAAAAAACGAGAGCTGATATCAGCTTGTTGGAGCAAGCTGTGGAGATGTATCGCTTGGACAATCTCGCGTATCCGACGACCGAACACGGTCTGGATGCCCTTGTTTCGCCACCAGACAATTTGGCAAACCCGGAACGATACCGTGAGGGAGGCTATGTACGCCGCCTTCCTGATGATCCGTGGGGGAGTCCGTACCAGTACATGTACCCAGGTGAGCGTGGCACGTTCGATATTTACTCATTGGGTGCAAATGGCCGCCTAGGCGGAGAGGGCCAGGATGCCGACATCGGCAACTGGAATTGATGCTATGAGAGCGCCACGTGCCCGCGGCTTTTCTCTGATCGAGATTTTAGTTGTGCTCGTGATTATTGGCCTGCTCGCATCAACAGTCGTGCTGACCCTGCCTGATCGAGATGATGTGCTCCGTGAGCAAGTTCATAGGTTTGCTGCGCGCGTGAACATGGTGTCTCAGGAGGGGGTCGTCGCGAATAGGCCGATGGGGCTTGCAATCTCACACAGCGGTTACGCGTTCTTCAGATACCAAGACGGACGGTGGCAAGAGCTCGCAGATGATCGGATGTTCGGCAGCGAAACTTGGAACGCCGTAGGAACAATATCCATTGAACGCGATCAGGAACGTTTGACCCGTAGCACACCCGGCGATGACGCTTCTTTACTCCCAACCATACTTTTCGAGCCAACTGGTCAAAGCACGCCATTCGTTGTTTCATTCTCAAACCATGAAGAACGGTACGATGTGATTGGAAATAGTCGCGGTGAAACGGTGGTAAAGACTCATGGCGACTTATAGAGCTCATCGAAAAGATCGAGGATTTACACTCATCGAGGTGTTGGTGGCACTTGGAGTTTTTAGCATTGCTGCGCTCGCACTTCTCAATGTGCAGGGGGAGGGCGCTATCGCATCTAGTGCGATACGTGATCGTACAATGGCTGCGATAGTGGCTGAAAACAAACTGATAGAGTCATTTACTGCGCCCCAATCGCCGATTGCTGGAGTGCGCCGAGGTGAGACCGAGCTCGCAGGTGAAAAATGGGTGTGGTCGGAAGAAGTTTCCACAACCTCGGTTGCGGGTATTTCTCAAATCAGTGTTTCCGTTCGCAGTTTGGGTGATGAGACAGTGCTGTCAGAGGTCACTCTATTTAGGGGCGAAAAATGAAATCGCGGTCCGCCGGTTTTACATTGGTTGAGATGCTTGTCGCATTATTCGCTTTTTCTTTGCTGACTGGTGCGGCTGTCGCGCTCATTGGGTTCTCGCTAAATAGTAAGGACGCTTTGAGCGAAGTATCCGGTGACATCCGTGATCTTCAGGTGGCGAGAGCGATCATGAAGGCCGATTTCGCACAGGTCGTATTGCGTCCCGTACGCGGTGAGTTTGGTGAATTTTCTCGCTTTGCTTTTGAAGGAGGCGTTCGACCTCCAGGGGAGTCATTGGTCGCTTTTGTGAGGCGCGGGAGGGTCAATCCCATGGGTGCGGAAACGCGGAGTTCGCTGCAACATGTGGAATATGTCCTCAAAGACCGAAATATGGTGCGACGAACGCGGTCGCGATTGGATTTGGCATCGAAGACCCCCATTCAATCGACGCCTTTAATAGGTAATGTCGACGACGTAACCGTCTCCTTTCTTTCAAACGGGATTTGGTCAGGGCAATGGCGAGCCCAAAAAAATGGAAGCATCTCTTTGCCGGATGCCGTGGCCATAGAGGTCAACATTGCAGGCATAGGAAATGTTCGTCAGGTTTTCCTGGCGCAGGGGCGATGAAGAATGTTGATTAAATATCTTGACGTATATGCATCCGGCGAACGGGAATCTTATTCGAACTCCGAACGTGGTGTTGCACTCATTACGGTGCTTCTGCTTATCGTGTTTATGTCGTCGGTTGCGCTGGCGATTACCGATGATATTCGTTTTTCCATTCGCCGCACCGCAAACTTGCAAATGGCCGAGCAGGCACAATGGTATGCTCTTGGCGCCGAACAGTTGGCCAGACAAACTCTTTGGTCGGCCTGGGAACGCAATCCCAGTCGGTCAACTTTGAGTGATTCATGGGCTCGGGACTCTTCAAACTTCCCAATCGATGGTGGACATATAACCGCTGTCATTGAAGACGGCGGAAACTGTTTTAACCTGAACAGTGTGGTTATGGCAGACGAGCGGGGTGAGTTAGTCGAACACGAAATTGGAATGCTCCAATACCGCAATCTTCTTGAGGCGCTGGAAGTTGAACGCAATACAGCTGCGTTACTGACGTCAACGCTAGTGGATTGGATCGACACAGATTCTGTCCCGGGTTCTCAGGGGGGTGAGGACTATTTCTATGCAAATCTATCGCCGCCCTACCGTACTGGAGGGGGATTGTTAGTCGAGCCGAGTGAATTGCGCGCGATCAAAGGTTATTCGGAGCAAATTTATCAGCGTATTCGTCCCTTTGTTTGTGCTTTCGAGAATGCCGACCTTTCAAGGTTAAACGTGAATACATTGCATGAAATTGATGCGCCGCTTCTCGTGATGCTGATGGGACGCGACCTTCGTCTGTCTGAAGCGGCTCGCGCGATTGTACGCCGTCCATCCGAGGGGTTTAGCGATATTGATGAGTTTTTGTCTGACGAAGCTCTTACAAAGTTTTCCCTGAATGACATTGTGCGAAATCAATTTAACCTCAGAACGCGATACTTTGATTTTGAGGCGCGTGTTGTTTTCCATGATGCTCTGGTGGAGATGAACTCGGTGATTGAGGTGACACATGGCGGTGAAATCCGAATATTGGCACGTCGGTTTGGAGCGGCCGAATGACCTACACACTTGTTGCAAAGTTACCGATCGACCCAGCACAACCCGTTTCCTGGGCGATTTTTGACGATGAGCTGAATTCCATCGCCGATGAAGGGCGATTGGCTGCGGGTCAGAAAATTTCGGTGCAAAATACTATTGAGCCCTATCGGACATGGGTGCTTGTGCCAGGGTCTTTTGTGACTGCCAGGGCGGTCGAGGTCCCCGCACTTGGTGAGATGCGAACCCGAGATGTTGTTTCCTTTATTTTAGAAGATGACCTCGCTGAAAATCGTGAAGAGCTCCATTTTGCATTCGGTAAAAGACACTCCGGTCATCGATTGGTTGGTTGCGTTGCAAAGGAACAGATGTCCGCTTGGCGAAATCAGGCGTCTGAATTGGGGATACAGCCTGACGCAATGGTTCCTGACTTTCTCTCGGTCCCTGCTACAGAGCCGCGAGTTTCAATAATAGAACAAGATGGAAAAGTTTTGGTTCGCTGTCCCGATGGAGGGTACACGATCGAACGTGAAGCCTTTATTGCGCTATCGGAAGACCTTTTGTCATCTAAGGATGTACATCACATTTGGTCTGATAATCTCGCGCAGGCGTTGCCCCCGAGCCTCGTTGAGAGTGATCAGACGGTTGTTTCGCCGGCGTTCACGTCCAAGGGGTTTTTTGAATCCGCATATAGAACACTGTCGTCCGGCATTCCCCTTAATCTTCTACAGTTTGAGTTTGCTCGGCGGCGCTCGTGGGCGACTCCAGGGCTTCACTGGCGCCGTGCCGCCGCTCTTGCTGGCGCGTTAATTGCACTGACCATCGCCGCTCAGATAGCAGACGGTATTCGATTTAATCGAGATGCCGACGCGGCATACAAAAGGGCGAATGCCGTATTTCATGAAGTTATGCCGGATGGCACGCGCTTGGTAAACGCGCGCGCTCAATTAAGTGCGCATGCGGACACACTTGATGCGAACACGTCAAACCAATTCTTGAACTTAAGCGGATTCTTGTATGCTGGTGTTTCAGCAGCAGAAGGAGTGATTATCGACTCCTTGCGTTTTGACAGCGTACAAAACGAAGTTGCGGCCAGTCTTTCTTTACCCTCATTTGAGTCAATTGAGGAAATTAGGGGCGTGGTGGTGTCAAGCGGAGCAACCTTCGTAGAGGGGGGCGCGCGCCAACAAGGGGAAAGAATTTTTGCTGACGTCGTGGTGAGGACTCCATGATGAGCTTTGCAAGACAATGGTGGCTTGAGAGATCGCTTAGAGAGCAAGCTTTGTTGGCGGGCCTTGGAACTCTTGCCGGTATGTTTTTGATCTATCAGTTTGCGTTCAAGCCTATCGTTGATTTTCGAACGGAGGCGATGGCCAATTACCAAGCGGCTTCTGTTTATGTGCGAGAGGCGCAAATGTTTGCCAATAGAATTGTCGCGGTGGAGGAACGTTCCGGGGGCGTTCCAACAGAAAATGCCCAACCCTTGCGGGTCGCCGCGAACTCTACGGCACAGGAGCTCGGGCTTACAATCGCCCGCGTACAACCCACTGCGAATGATGGATTAGACCTTTGGTTTGACAGTGCCGAAGCTGCCAGTCTTTTCAAATGGGTAGAACGGTTAAACCAAGACCAGCGGGCGATTGTCACCCGCGCGTATATTCAACGCAATGATGATTTATCAGTTCGCGCGCAAATAACGTTAAGTAGAGGTTCGCAACAATGAGCGCGCGCTTCCTGACTGCCCTCTTTCTCTCGACGTTTGTGCTGTTGTCAATTGTACAGGTCCCAATGTCTGCTGCGATTTCGTGGATGAACGTGGATCGATACGGCGTGTCCTATGGGCAGGTAAAAGGGTCTATTTGGAGCGGATCATTAACAGATGTTGCATGGCGGGGTGTCCGAGTTGGCGACGTCCAAATCACATTGAAACCCTTGGCGTTGTTGCTTGGGCGCGCAGCTGCGCGCGTGGAAATCGAAAACGCTGGTGCAGTGGAAGGCTCTCTTAATATAGCGCGTGGTGTGACCTCGACCATCTCTATAGAAGATACAGAAATATCTGTCCTTGTAGATGATATGCCGATGATCTTGCCCATCAGGGGGGCTGCCAAATTCACGGTCCGAGAGGCGATATTTGACGCTCAGGGGTGCAAAAATTTGGTTGCGGATTTGCAGACAGATGCGATGAGGCAATCCACAGTAGGTTTTGATTGGCGTGCCCCTGTTTTGTCGGGGTCTGCGCAATGCGTAGATGGAAAAGTGGTCCTTCCACTCGAGGGGGGCGAGGGGGCCGAGAGAGTTTCGGTTGTTGTGGAGATTCAAAGGAACGGTTTATTTACGATTGATGCTGAAGTGAACACCGAAGACGACTCTTTAGCGGCTATGCTTGGTGTTGTCGGCTTTTCTATGAGCGATGGGGCATATACGCTTTCACAGGAAGGGCGATGGGGATGAGCCGATTTGAAATAGGAATCACGGGCAAAGCGTTGGGGATGCTTGTCCTAGCTGTCTCGCTGTCCAGCTGTGAGACTGTGGGCGAGGGGCTGCAAAAAAACCGTCCGGAGATAAGCCCGGACCCACACACAAATACAATCGCGCAGGAAGACTTCGAAAAAAATAGGGTTGGTGTTCTTGCTCCTCAATCCCTTGAGGCGGGTGAGTGTGGCCTTTTTTTGTGGTTGCGGTCTTCTGATCGTGACCTGATCTTTTTTAGTGGGCCGAATTCGACAGCACGTATGATGATTAACGGCCAAGAAGTGACTATTCCGCGTGTGAGCGCCGAAGGGGCGCAGATTTTAGCGCAATTTGAAAGGCAAATCTTTCAGAATGACAGGAACACGGTGCACCTTGAGATGCGTTTTGAAAGGCGCGCGGGAATGACCCGCGGTGTTGTGGTGCCGCAAGGTAGTGTACGATTGATCGACGAAGACGGTTGGGAAATGGTGATGCCAGTCGGCGGATTGGTCGCCTGCGAGGAGGGGTGAGTCGTTTTCGGTCACTCCGATTTTGGCGCTTCTTACAGTGCCCAATAGTTTGTCAAAGATTGATGCGGGTCTCCGCAACCAAATAAGCCCGTTAACTTAATGAGTTGGCGGGCTTAATCTTTATGTTTTGGTCAGCGCTTGACCTCGTGGAAACTGCTGGACGCGATTGGTGCGAGACTCAATTGGGTCCTCCAATGCCTGAGGGCCTAGTAATCAAAACAAGTCCTCGCGAAGTGAGCTAGCGACCAAAACCAACCGAGTACGGTAGCCATGTTGCTAGTTCTGGAACGGCGAGCAACAAAAACAATCCAAGCAACATCAGTAACACATAGGGGAAAGCGCCTCGGACAACCTCCGTTAATGGGGCGTTGGTTATCCCTTTGATCACAAAAAGGTTCATCCCTACTGGTGGAGTAATCAACGCTAGCTCAAGGTTAACCATGAGGAGTACGCCGTACCAGATGAGATCGATGTCAAGCGCGACCATGGTTGGAAGTAATATTGGCGTTGTAATGAGGATGATTGCCATTGATTCAAAGAACATCCCCATTACAAATATCAGAGCCATTACTGTGAGCATGAAACCCATCGGCCCGAGTCCCAGCTCGGTGACCATTTCAGTAACCCCAACTGGTAGTCGGATAATCGTGATCGCATGACCAAACATTGCGGCTCCTGCAATGATCATGAAAACCATGATCGACGTTCGCATTGTCTCACGAGTGCAGAACCAAAGGTCTTTTAGGTTAAAATTGCGGTAGGCGAGTGTTGCAACGGCCAAAGCGTAGATCGAACCGGCAGCTGCCGCCTCGGCGGCGGTGAAGATGCCAAAGTAGATACCGCCCATGACAACAGGTGGTGCCATAACGGCCCAGATCGATTTACGGACTGCCTTTAGAACCTTCAGCGTTCCGGCATATGCGGGCCGCTCTAAGCCTGATTGAGACGCGCTGGCCACCGAGTAAAGTGAAAAAATGAGCGCCAAAAGAAGGCCTGGAATTATCCCCGCCAGGAATAGTGCGCCGATAGATGCTTCTGAAACGATCGCATAGAGAATCATTGGTCCCGAGGGAGGTATTAGAATTCCCAAGGTGCCGCCAGCCGCAACGGCTCCAAGCGCCTTTCGGCGCGGATACCCATAGCGTTGCATTTGGGGAACGGCGCTAGAGCCTATAGAAAGTGCTGTTGCCACAGAAGATCCTGAAATCGCAGCGAAAATCGTACATGCGGTCACCGTGGCGACACCTAGTCCGCCGCGAACATGACCCACAAGTGTTTGCGCCATCTCATAGAGGTCGTCGATCACCTTCGCTCGCATCATGACCTGCGCCATGAACACAAACAAAGGGATTGCGGTCAGGATCGGTTTATTGAGGTGAGAGAAAACAGTATCCGCAACAGATCCGATTTGGCCTTCGAAAACGAGAAGAATGATGGTCGCGGTCAAACCCAATGCGGCAAAGACCGGGATTCCCGTCAACAACAGTAAGATCAAACCGCCAAAGATGAGAAGAGCGGTCATTGCTCGCGCCCGTCCAAAAAGCGCCCGACGAGCCGTACGAGCGAAATGATACCGAGCATAACCGCGCCAACCAGCATCGGGACTTGTGGAATCCAGGTTTGGATCTCAATCGCGCCGGAGGAGTAGGAACCAAACGAATGCGCGAACTCAATGGCCTCCCACGTGCTGACGCCTAAAACAATCGAGAAAGCGAGTACGCAAAGATCGCTCCAGACCCAGCGAGCCCGCCTCCAACGTGGCGAAAGACCTTCAGTCAAGAGGTCGATCGATATATGGCTGCCTAATCGATACCCTTCGGAAACACCGATCATGACAATTGCAACCAGCAAATAACCGATAAGCTCGTCAATCCAAACGGGAGGTCTGTTCAAGACATAACGCATGAAGACTGAATAAGTCGTCAGCCCGAGTGTAAGCAAAATAAGGATTGAACTTATTGCTCCGCCAAGTCGCGATGCCGATGTAACGCTCGTCTCAATAGGAGTGTCAATTGAAGCGGGGCCAGCCTTTTTGTATTTGGAATCGGCCATGGATCGGAATTCAGTCAGCTGACCGCAGCTTATCGATAAATTTGATAAGTTTCTCGCTGTCCGGGTCGTTCGACTTGAACGCGTCGTCAAACGCGGGCTGCATGATCGCCTCAAATGCGGCGTTTTCGTCGTCAGTTAGACGATAGACTTTGGCACCCCGTGCCACCAGTTCCGCGGGCGCCGTAGCTACGCCGGCTTCCGCTGCATCGACGGCCCAAACTGCAGCTTTAGCACCTGCCTGCTTCAACGCAGCTTTGGCCTTATCCGAAAGCAACGCATAGAACTTTGGATTTAGGTAGCCATGGAAATAGACTGATATAACCGGCGTAATCGTAAAGTAGTCCTGTACTTCGAAGTGTTTGCGCGACACAGCGACGTCTAATCCGGTCATCGCACCGTCGATGACCCCGGTGGCGAGCGCTTGGTACACTTCCCCCCCTGGCATGCTCACAGGGGCTGCGCCAAGAGCTTCCAGCGCCGCGTTAAATGATGGCACAAGCCCACGGAACTTCAGACCTTTGAAATCATCCGGTGTCTTCAAGAAGCCGTCGTTGGATGTCAAAACAGATTCATTTGTCTGGAAGAGCCAGACAACGTTTTCGACTCCCTTTTTGCGCATTTTGTCTTCAAGCAGGATTGCTGCATCTGACCCATGCCAGTTGCGCCAAATATCGAGGTCAACAAAGGAGTATGGCCTGGTGGTGATCGTCATGATTGGCAGCGTTCTGCCCCATTGGAACTGAACAGAGAAAGCGCATTCGATGTCGCCTTTTGCAACCGCAAGGATGTTCTCTTCGGCGCCGACCAGGCTGTTCGCGCCAAATATTTGGACGTCGATCTCACCATTTGAGAGCGTTTCGATTTCCTCAGCCCAACGATCAATGACATGCGAAACCGCGTTTGCCGGAGGCAATTGGTGGCTGCACCGCATGGGGGTTGCGGCGCTAGCGGTGCTCGCAACGAATCCGGCGACCAATACACTTACCAAAGTGTTGCTAAGAGTTGGTTTCATGTTTGGCAACTCGCTTTGTGTTGTTCGCTACGTACTGCGTCGGTAGTTTTATTGGTTTTATGTTTTTTGCGGTGTTGTTAGTGCGCGACGTCGCGCCAACTCAATGCTTTGGGTATCCCGGCAGCGGCTACTGCGCCGTAAAGCGTTTCACCCGGGAGGGCAACGCTGAGAAGTTCGCGAATCTCGATGATTTTCTCGATGTTAACCCCGGTCCTGAATCCCATGGATTCTGCAAGAAAAAACCATGTCTTCGAGCACGATATTTCCCGTCGCGCCAGGCGCAAACGGACAACCTCCCAATCCGGCAAGCGATGCGTCGACAACACGGCATCCGGCATTTAAAGCTGCAGCTGCATTTGCGATCCCGAGTCCCCGTGTGTCGTGCAAGTGAATCGCATAGGGTGCGGGTCCGACGTGACTTTCCATTTTGCTGCATACGGAGCTAATCTGGTTTGGGCCAGCATATCCGACGGTGTCAGCCAGACCGATCATGTCGACACCAGCTTCCATACATCGATCAACCATACGTAATGTAGCGTCTTCAGGGACGCGGCCCGAAAATGAGCACCCAAAGGACATTGATATGCCTGCGCTAATGATCGTGTCGGACCCAGCCTCGTTTCGCAGCTGCACGACCTTTTTGATCTCGTCTAGGCTTTGCTCCTGGGTGCGACGAACATTTACTTCATTGTGTTTTTTGCTAGCTGACACCACCATTGTGATTTCGTTGACAGGAGTTTGCAGCGCGTCGGACGCACCCCGTAAGTTTAATGCTAAAGCAATGCTGTGTGCGCTTTTTTGCTTCTCGACGCCAGCAATGACGTTTCGGGTGTCCGCAAAGCGGGGTGCTTTGTCGGCAGGTAAAAATGCTCCGACTTCAAAGTATCGGATGCCAGCCGCAAACTCTTTGTTGATCCATTCGATCTTCTGTGCAGTTGATGGCCAAGTTCGTGTCAGTTGAAGGCCGTCGCGCAAACCGACCTCGCGGATGGCAACGCGATCGGTCGGATAAGCGGCGAGAACATTCACGGCGCTCATTTCATCACATTTCCATCCAGCTGGTCCAAGATCTCAGAATTGTGCTCACCGACCGAGGATACGTTGGCTGTCTTTGGAGCTACCTGAAGACCGTTAATTTCGAGCGGTAAAGAGGGCGCACGGAAAGTCTTCTCGCCAAACGTTGAGTTCAGAAGTCCCCCAGGTCTATTGACGTGCGGGTCGTCATACATTTCAGCCGGGCGGGAGACGGGCGCATATAGGACATTGTGTTTCTCTAGCACCTGAATGACATCTACAAATTTCTCAGAACTAATCTTTTGAGCGACCAAGGGCACTGTCCAACTACGTGCCTCGATCTGATCGGGCCGTGTCTGGAGTCGTGCGTCTTCCAAGAGTTCCTCGAGGCATAAACCTTTACAGAGGTTTAGCCATTGACCGTCCGTTGCTGCACCAACGAATACAAGCCTATCGTCACTGGTTTTAAACAAATCATAGATTGGCCACGAAAACTCGCGCTCTGGCATAGGCGGGCTTTCGGTTCCTTCGATGTCGTATTGCACCATGTGCTGAGCAATAAGAAGGAGGCAATTTTCAAAGAGTCCAGCGCGGATGGTTGCTCCGTCATTTGAGTCCCTGCGTGCAATCAATGCTCCTAGCACGCCGAAGGCGGCAAACAATCCACCCATAATATCGTTGGCTGAAGAGCCGATCCGCAAAGGTCGCCCGGAAGGCCCGGTCATGTAGGCCATGCCGGTCATCATTTGCACGAGTTCATCCGTCGCCGCGCGGTGCTCGTATGGACCATGTAGGAAGCCCTTGCATGAGGCGACGATTAGAGATGGGTAGGTTTCACGTAATTGACTTGGCGCCAACCCCATCTTCGCCAGAGTTTCGTCGCGAAAATTCTCCACGAACACATCCGCAGTTTTCAAAAGCTCGTGCAATTTAGCTAGATCGTCTGGGGCATTGAGGTCGAGAGTTACCGATTTCTTACCTCTGTTGAAGGTTGGGTAAAACCCCGACCCCATGCCTTTAAGGTTTCGCGTCTTGTCCCCTTGCGGCGGTTCGACTTTAACGACCTCTGCGCCCAGAAACCCCAGGAACATTCCGGCGCACGGTCCCATGATCAAGTGACTCATTTCGACGACACGGATGTTTGTTAGGGGCAAAGAAGCAGACATCGGTCCTCCACTAAGGCGTTACAATCGTCATCATGAAAGACGTTCATGCTTTTTCTACAGGCTATCAGCGGTTCAGTTGGTTTTCTCGTTACAGATTGAGCTAGGCCCAAAAAATAAAAGCAGGCAAGCAATTGCGCAACTGCCTCCAATGCTCCTCCGTGACGGTCGATAGCATAACTCGCTTGTGGGTGGGCAGCTAGACCAAGCGCGGCTGTGCCTCCACTTCGATGGCGATATTACTGTAGCCCTCATTGGGGTGAGTTCAGAATTCCCAAAAAATATCCCTGGGCGTCGACGCTACTCGTAAAAAACCCCGTCGTCGGCATCCAGGGCAACTGATAAACCATCGAGCTGGGTTGTCAGCACCCAAGACAGGTCGTTAGGAATTCGGATAGGTGTGGTGAATGACAAGAGCGGTCGCGTGCGACGAAACCTCCTATTCTGCTTCCTGGAATGACTTCAGCCGCCCAACTGTAGAATCCAGTTTTTCCCCGGCTCCCAATACTGACATTAGGGCGTCAATTTCACGGAAACCTAGGATTAGCTGAAACTTCCTCAGAACGGATGGGATGGCGCGGTGGGTCGAAATTTGGCAACTTCGACCCAACCAGCGGAAATGCGCTAAGCATTTGTTTTCTATGCCTTCATCCCTCTCGTCGCTTCGCTTGGTTTTCCGTCAATCGTCAATGGTGTACGATGGCTTTTTTCCGCGGGGGGAAGGCGGCGTGGGAATTATTGAAAGAAGATTGCAAATTCGGATTGTGAGTATGGGATGCGCCGCGCTTCTTGCGTTTTGCGCTGGACCGGCTGCGGCCGCGGCTGAAACCCGCAGCTACGTTGTTAGCTGGTATAGTCACGCTACAAACTCGGAGGAGGGTGATTGTTCTCGGGGCGTGCACCCACCTATCGAAGAAATCTACGTGCAATACCTAGAGCGCTTGGGGGAAAGCCCTTCAAGAATAGAAGAGCTTTATCACGAATACATCAATGGTAATCGTGGACCAATCAGTCAATTAATGGCCGTAAGAGGGCGTATCGATGGTGAACCCGTCGATGCTTTACTTTTTCCGGCGTCCGTCGTGGATTTAAACCTTCCAGGTGTGGACGGGAAATACGGATACGGGTTTGATCTTGACGGACGGGGCGCAGACGATCCCGATGGGTTTGAGGATCCTCTTACTCGCGAAATCGGTGTAGATCATCAGTTGTACCGAGCTCTTGGATGCGCTCGATTGTTCCGCGGCACATTGAAAGAACCCCCGGTGTATTGGGCTTGGTCTTGGGACCAGTTGGACGGCTCCCAACCCGCGTGGCTGATTACCCTCATTGGGGAGGATCTTGATCGTGATGGGCCCATAACTATCAGAATTGACCGGGCCCTAGAGCACCTACGTATCAATAATGACTCTAGTCCACGATCTTATATGTCCTATCGGGTCGATCCCGATCCAAGGTCTCAAAACGAATTTAAGGGCGAGATAAAAAATGGAACCATTAGGGTAACCGAGCACCATGATTTGTTATTGCTTCAAAACCCCTTGGTCGCTCCAGAAATGAAGCTTGCGAATTTCCATTTGCGGCTGAACGCAAAAAGTGATGGCTCCTTAGAAGGGTTTATGGCCGGATATCAACCCTGGCATGACATCTATTGGGCATTCGGCAGCTTAGGCGTTGAAGGAGAGCAAATGGTCAGTAATGACGCGACCCAATTTTACCATCTCCTAAAACGGTACGCAGATGCTCATCCCGATCCGGAGACCGGGCAAAACGCTTCAATCTCGGCGACTTATTATCTAGAAGCCGTTCCCGCATACATTAGCTCGGAATTAGCGAAACAGCGACGTTAACGTAAGGCTCATACGAATGAAAAATAGTTGTGCGCAGGAATCAGGTCCGGTGTTGGCAAAGCGAATTTTGGTTGTCTCAATATGCGTCTTGCTCGCGGGCGTCCAAATGCCTCAAGCCAATACAGATCTGTCGGACGCGAGAGAACAAACCGTTACACGCCGGCTTACGCCAACACAATACCAGAACATCATTGCGGAAGTGTTTGGTTCGGACATTGATCTCGGAGGCCGGTTTGAGCCGGAACGTCGCGTTGATGGGCTTTATGCAGTGGGTGCAAGCCACGCAAGTGTTGCCGCGTCGGGGCTAGAGCAGTATGACGCGATGGGGCGGGCCGTAGCTGCGCAGGTTTTTGATGCCTCCCGCCGCGATCTTATGCTGCCGTGTCAGCCTATGGCGGCCGAAAAAGCTGATGATGAGTGCGCGCGGAAGTTTTTCGAGGAGGCGGGAGAACTTTTATATAGACGGCCGCTAACGGAAGATCAGTTGGATACCTACATTCGCGCGGCGCGAGTAGGTGCAAACTCATCTGGCGATTTTTACGAAGGAATGTCCCTTAGTCTTGCGAGCATGCTGTCTTCCCCCGCATTCCTATTCCGCGAACAACACGTAGAGGTAAATCCGGATAACCCAGAAGTTTTTAGACTGGATTCCTATTCTATCGCATCGCAGTTGAGCTTCTTTCTCTGGAATTCAGGTCCCGACCGTCGGTTATTGGCAGCAGCTAGAAACGGAGATTTGCAGACCGAGGCCGGGTTAGAAAAACAAGTAGACCGCATGATTCGCTCCCAGCGCTTGGAGAGTGGCGTACGAGAATTTTTCACAGATAATTTCCACCTTGATGAGTTTGAGACTCTCTCGAAAGATCCCGTTCTGTTTCCGAAGTTTGATGCGGCGATTTCTGAACAAGCACGGGAACAAACCTTGAGAACCATTATTGACGTAGTTTTAACCAGACGCGCTGACTACCGGGAAATATTTACGACGAAAAAAACATTCGTGACCCCTGAATTGGGCAGCATATATCATGTGCCCGTATTCAAGGACGGGCCAAACGGGTCTCCGGACGACTGGCAACCGTACGAATTTTCGGACTCACAGCCCTACGCTGGTATTTTGACTCAAGTAGCGTTCACCGCGCTCCATTCTCCGCCCGGTCGGAGTTCGCCAACGACACGCGGCAAAGCGCTGAGAGAAATCATGCTATGCCAAGAGGTGCCATCTCCGCCCGGTGATGTTGATTTTAGCGACTTTGAGGGCGCTGGCGATTTAAGAAGCGCCACCGCCCGTGTTCGTCTTGGTATACACTCAACAGAGCCAATGTGTGCCGGGTGCCACAAGATCACCGACCCTATCGGTTTGGCACTAGAAAACTTTGATGGCATCGGAGAGTTCAGGACAACGGATAACGGGACGCAAATTGATGCTAGCGGCGAACTCAATGGCATGAAGTTCGATGGTCCGAATGGGTTCACACAGGCCGTGTATAACGATCCGGCGGCAACATCGTGCCTGGTTAAGAGGTTGGCATCTTATGCATCCGGACGTGAGCTTAAAGAGTCTTACTACAGAGATTGGATCAAAAATTTAGAGGCTGCGTTTGAAGAGGTAGGTTTTCGAATGCCAGACCTCATGAGAGAAATCGCACTAAGTGATGCTTTGTACGATCTCCCAGGCAGGGCAAATACTTCGACTTTGGCGCAAGGGCCAACAGATTTAACGCCACAACACACGAATTTGGTGGAGTAATGAAGATGATGAAATCGTTGAACAGACGTAGAGTGCTTAAGGGAGCGCTAAATGGTGCAATCGTCTCGCTGCCCCTCCCGTTCCTAAATTGCTTTCTCAATGACAATGGAGATGCGCTCGCGAGCACGGGGGCGCCATTGCCGCCCGTTTTCGGCTCGTGGATTCAGAACTTAGGTTTTACACCGGGACGCTGGAAACCGCGTGAGATCGGCACCAACTTTGAGCTCGGTGAAGAGCTCAAACCCCTCGAGCCGTTTAAAGACCGCTTAAATTTATTCAGTGGTATGAATTACTTCCTTGATGGCCGTCCCATGTCCACCCACACGACCGGACTGGAAGTGGCCACAATGGGGTCTATTCCCGTTGGCTCTGAATCCGATCCAACTATCGACACGCTCATAGCAGATGTTGTTGGGACAAAGTCACGCTTTCGCTCTCTTGAAGTTTCGCTCAATGGGTCTCAGCGCAGTTGGAGCAGGCGAAAAGGTGGAGCGGTCAACCCCTCCGAGCCCTCGCCAGCTGCTTTGTACACTCGGATTTTTGGTCCGGAATTTAAGGATCCCAACGCCGCAGAATTTAAACCTGATCCCAAAGTGATGACGCGGCGCAGCGTGCTCTCGGTGGTGAAGGATGAGCGCTTAGACATAATGAAGCGTGTCGGATCCGCAGACCGCGAAAGGCTAGAGGAGTACTTTACCTCACTGCGACAAATCGAACAGCAATTGGATATCGAGCTGAGTGAACCTCTACCGTTGCAAGCATGCAGCTCGCCTGAGCAAGGAGCCGAGGTTGAGCCGGGCGTCTTGGTCGACGCTGTTGAAAAAAACAATGAGCTTTTCGCTGATATTCTCTCCCATGCGATCGCTTGCGGGCAAACACAGGTTGTGAATATTTTTCTCTGGGCAAACGGAATTCGTCGGCGCGGTTGGGTGAGAGATTGGCACAATTTAACCCATGAAGAGCCGATCGATCCGGAGCTCGGATATCAGCGAGATGTCGCTTGGTTTATTAATTTTGGGATGTCGACGTTCGCGAGGTTTATTGATCGTTTAGACAAATATCGAGAAGGCGATGGGTCCGTGCTCGATAGATCATTGTTGCTTTGGCAAACGGACCATGGATATGCAATGGCGCATACCATGGATGATATTCCAATACTGTTGGTTGGAAGTGGCGGAGGCCGAATTAGAACCGGCATGCACTTATCTCCCGTCGGCGACACGACGGCCCGTGTGGGTTTGACCGTGCAACAGGCGATGGGGGTTCCCATCAATAAATGGGGACGTCTGTCCAACGAAACATCTAGGACAATTACAGAGATAATGGCGTGATCGACAGTCAATTAGGCACAAAAAGAGAAGGCTTAAGCGCGTTGTTTTATCGGTCCGCAGCCTTTTCCGTTGCATTGCTGACGTTAACGGCGTGCGCGACTACTAAGCCAAAGAGTGTGGCGGATACGCACCAACCGCCCGAAGCTGCTTTAGAGTTTGCTAATAGCGCGCCGCTGATCGCGCCTGAGGGTATAACTTTGCAACCCTTGGGTAAGGGGCAAGGGTACGATCTTGGAGCCCAAGCGGCCCAGTCTGTGCCGAGGAATGAGATAGCGTACGCCGATGGAAACGGATTAACACTCTACGTGTGGACTCGTGAGGGGGTAGAAGACGTTTGGGTTTGTCCCGACCTATGTAAGAGAGTCTTTGTGCCTTTTGCAGCTCCGCCGACCGCTCAAAACACCCAGCACAAGACGTTTGAGAACTGGTCTGCAATTGAGCGCGAAGATGGGACTCTGCAATGGGCTCTAAATGGCAAACCCTTATATACCTATATATATGATGTGGATCCCGGTTCGGTGCGCGGAGAAAACCTTGCTTACAAAGGATCGATGCGCCGCAATGGAGCGGGCAGGTTAGTGGGTGCAAGAGGCCGGGTTGTTGTGCGTGGGCTAGGTGATATCCCAGACCCAGACCCATTCCCCGAAGGTTGGGCGCCAGCGCTTTTCTATCCCGTTACCGGCGTAAATCTTCCGCCGGGATTTCTGATCAAGGAAGTGCCGGATGTCGCCGCTTTTTCGCTTACTCGTGACGATGGTCATACTCTCTATGTCCACAACAGTGCCGACGAAATAAGCGAGCCTGATTGGAAGCCGGTGGTCGCCCCGCTCTTAGTTGAACCGACGGGGGATTTTTCGGTCATAGACAGAGAAGATGGCATTCGGCAATGGGCGTATAAGGGTGAAGCCTTATATAAGTACGCCCGAGATTTAGCCCCTGGTTATGCGAACGGTATTGATGAAGGTGGGGAATGGAGCGTTGCAATGGTCGCTCGTTACTTTATGCCCTCGGACGTGTCGCTCCAAACGACCCAAGCTTTAGGAAAAGTGTTGGCGACTGCTGACGGGCAAACATTGTATCGGCGCGATGGACACATCCTTCAAACAGCGGGTGGACACAGCACGCGCAGGGGGCAACCTCCGCGACCTGCCGTTGGGCGCGATATTGGTGCGGAGCCACAGTGCATCGTCGAATGCGATAAATGGCGGCCATTTCTGGCAACGGAAAAAGAGCGGCCGCATGGGTTTTGGGAAATCTTGACGCGCAACGATGGGAAAAAGCAGTGGGTTTACCAAGGATATGCATTGTGGACGTACGACGGTGACCAAAAACCCGGCGATATGACTGGGCATGACGAATGGACAATCTATGTATCAGACGATCCCAGTGAAACATTCGACATTGGCACCTCGATGACGGGGACCGCTGGCTTGTACTGGTCCATAGCGGCGCCGTAACTCTATTTTCTTCACTGCCGCGGCTCTCTAAAACCAATTCGAGAAAATCTGCATATAGAGCGGGTATGCCTCCTCGATTTAGACGTCTAGGAAAGAAAGTCTGTCGAACTTTAGAGGGGTGCGGGTACCTGCGACAAAATGGTCCGCTAAAAAGACCTTCGCGTTACATTTACACGGGTGCAGTGTACGCTCTTGTGGCGTCTATATTCTTACGAATGAAAAGTAAAAACAATTATGTCAGTAACTCTGCGCGCCGCTATGAGAGATTGGGATTTTCTGACGCCGATCCTATTAGGAGATGTGTCGGATGAAAGG
>CBDDHW010000062.1:0-11335 GCA_965228575.1 Rhodospirillaceae bacterium
ATGCAGTACTAACCCGGCTGGAAGCTCTGAGTACCGACAACACCGAAGCGAAGTCAATTAGAGATGAAGCCCGCGAGCTCGTTAATGCAGCAAATGTAAATAAGCATTGACCTTGCCCACGACTTATTAACTAGCACCTTGCAGTTTAGCCACATGAGAAAGACGCGCGAGGGCCACCTCTTTCATCTGTTCGGTCATGACAAACCCGTCGTCAATTCCCATGGCCTGCCACTCGGATTTCGAGACCGCGAGTTTTTCGCGCTGACGATCAAGGGCATTGCCCGGCGATATAAATTGCTCGCAGGTTTCCGCATCGATTTTTTTGTGGCGCACCAAATCGCGCAGGCATTTGCGGTACAAGGTATCTTCGGTACGGTAGGTGCGAAAGTCCTCTTCCTCGGCAAAGCCTTGGATCATGTCGTGCCAGACCCGGCGCACACAAAAATTGATTGGGCAGCTTTCGTCCAAAGACGGCGGCCAATCGGGATGCATGGGCATATCAATTTTCATGCAGGTGAACACATAGCCAAGAGAGTCGTCGGCGAGAAGTTCCGTCAGGCACAGGTAGATGTGGTCGGGGTAGAACACATCGTCGGCGTCGAGAAAAAACAAAAACGATGCGGTGCTTTGGCGGACGCCTTCGTTGCGGGAAAATCCAGGGCCGCGGTTTTCAGAATTTTGAACAAGGCCCACGACCGGGTAGCGCTCTGCCCAGGACCGGGTGATGGCGGCGGTCTCATCGGTGGACTGATCATCGACCACAATAATGTCGGCTTGGACCGCAAGGCCTTTGACCTCGGTGCAATAGACCAACGCGCCGACTGCACTTTCGATGGTGCGGTCTAACGTAGCCGCGGCGTTATAAGCGGGAATGATGACGGCGGCGGTGGGGGTCGTGCGGGGCATGGAACATAATCCAATTTGACATCGTCTGTTCCGCTCGGGTGGTCAACGATGCACTATATTTGAAATTTCGACGAAGAAACGTAGATTTGAGTGAACTGAGAAGTGATTGCGCGACTCAATCGGGCGGTGGTGACCCATAGGAATACGCCGTTTGGCGCCAAGCTTGTAAAACGCAGTTATAAACGGTTAATTCGGTCTTTTTCACTGCCCCTTCTAAACTGAAACACGATCCAAATTAAAAGAGCGACGCCTCCTATTGCTAAAGCGGCGAAAAGAATCTTTTCGATCATGGCATAAAGGATAGCCAATGCCGCAACAAGAAGCGCGAGCAATGCAATGCCGTACTTAACCGCCACATAAAGCAGCGCTCCCACGGCTAGAAACACGATTAATTTTTTTATCCACCCGGGCATGACAGAGACTCTGCGAAGCCCATTATTTTAAATATGTAGCGCGCGGCCATCGGCGTCGAGCGCCGCCTCTTTGATCACTTCGCCGAGCTGTGGATGCGCATGACATGTGCGGGCAATGTCTTCGCTTGACGCGCCGAACTCCATGCCCACGGCGATTTCCATAATCAGATCGCCCGCCTCGGCGCCGACGATGTGACAGCCGAGCACCCGGTCGGTTTTTTCGTCCGCGAGGATTTTGGCAAAGCCGGTGGTATCGCCGTTACAGCGCGCGCGGCCATTGGCGGTGAAGGGAAACTTGCCGGTTTTATAAGCGGTGCCCTCTTCCTTCAGTTGCTCTTCGGTCTTGCCGATGCCCGCAACCTCGGGATAGGTGTAAACAACCGAGGCGATGGCCTCGTAATTCACGTGGCCGGGCTGACCGGCGAGAATCTCGGCGCAGGCCGCGCCTTCGTCTTCGGCCTTGTGGGCGAGCATCTGGCCGCCGATGACATCGCCGATGGCAAAGATACCTTCGACATTGGTTTGGAAATGCTGGTCGGCTTCAACAAAGCCGCGGTCGCTGACTTTAACGCCCGCCTCTTTGAGGCCCAAACCTTCTATAAATGGGCGGCGGCCGATGGCGACCAAGACCACATCAGCCTTGAGGGTTTCCGCCTTACCGCCTTTGGCAGGCTCAACCTTGAGGGACACGCCGTCTTTTCCGGCTTTGGCTTCGGTGACCTTGTGGCCGAGCTTAAATTTCATGCCTTGCTTTTCGAGGATGCGCTGCATTTGTTTGCGCACTTCGCCATCCATGGGCGGAAGAATGAAATCGAGAAACTCAACCACGGTGACATCCGCGCCAAGGCGGCGCCAGACCGAGCCCATCTCGAGGCCAATGACGCCGGCGCCGATAACCACCATTGATTTGGGGACTTTGCCGAGGGTGAGCGCGCCGGTGGAGGAGACGATCGTTTTCTCATCGACATCAACGCCCTTGAGCGGGGTGACCTCGGAGCCGGTGGCGAGCACCACGTATTTGGTGGTGTAGGCGGTTTCCTTGCCCTTGTCGTCTTTGACGGAAACTTCATGGGCGCCGGTCTTCGCTTTGCTGATGCGGCCAAAGCCCTTGATGTAGGTGACCTTGTTTTTCTTGAGGAGAAATTCGATGCCCTTGCGGTTTTGATCGACCACTTCATCTTTGCGGGCCTGCATGGTGGCAAGATCAACATCGAGCTTACCCACCTTGATACCGTGGTCGGCGAAGGCGTGGTTGGCTTCGTCAAACAGGTGCGAGGACTGGAGCAGCGCCTTGGAGGGAATACAGCCGACGTTGGTGCAGGTGCCGCCGAGAGCGCCGCGGCTTTCAACGCAGGCGGCCTTGAGGCCGAGCTGCGCGGCGCGCAACGCACACACGTAGCCGCCAGGGCCACCACCAATAACAATGACATCAAATGAATCAGCCATAAGATTTTTCCCTTACACTTTGCCGCGCGTTAATCCGCCGGCGGGTATTCCGCATGTTGCGGGGCGTTACCCCCAATGTGATCCCATGGGGCTTTCGACCCAACAAAAAAATGCATCTCGATTTGAACGCCGGGATCGCCGTCCACGCTTCCCAGTGTCACCCCGTGCACCTCGCCCTTATGCAAACCGCAGAGGGTGGACCCACAAGTGCCGCAAAACCCAACGGCCCAGCCAGGGGCCGAAGAGTACTCTTTGAGCGTTTCGCCACCCGACAACCAAGCAAGTAAACGAACCCGGCTCCACCTCTGCATAGGCCGAACCGGCGCCGCTAAAAACTTTGCGGCATTTCGAACAGTGGCAACTGCGCGCGGCACGCAGCGGCGCTGATATTTCGTAGCGCAGCTGGCCGCAAAAACACCCGCCCGTCAAAAGCATGTTCGCCTCGAGCGCCGGGGTCACGTTTCAATCAGAAGACGGCTGGGGTCTTCAATGCAATCTTTCACGCGCACAAGGAAGGTGACCGCCTCGCGGCCGTCGACAATGCGGTGATCATACGACAGCGCCAGGTACATCATGGGTTTGGCGACGATTGAGCCGTCGTCCTGCACCACGGCGCGTTGCTTGATGTTGTGCATGCCCAAAATGCCCGACTGCGGAGCGTTGAGAATCGGCGTCGAGAGCATGGAGCCGTATATGCCGCCGTTGGTGATGGTGAAGGTGCCGCCGGTCATATCTTCCATGGTCAGCTTGCCGTCGCGGGCACGGCGGCCGAGGCCAGAAATTTCCGCTTCAATTTCCGCGAAAGATTTGGAATCGCAATCGCGCACCACCGGCACCACGAGGCCCTGGGGTGTGCCCACGGCAACACCAATGTCGTAGTAGTTTTTATAAACGAGTTCATCGCCGTCGATCTCCGCATTGACGGCGGGAAGCTCTTTGAGTGCAGACACACAAGCTTTTGCGAAAAAGGACATGAACCCCATTTTCACGCCGTGTTTTTTCTCAAAGGCGGCTTTGTAACTGCTGCGCAGCGCCATGACCGCCGACATGTCAGCTTCGTTGAACGTGGTGAGCATGGCCGCCGTGTTTTGGGCGTCCTTCAGGCGCTCGGCGATGCGTTTTCTAAGGCGCGTCATCTTCACGCGCTCTTCAAGAGGTCCGCGTTCGGGCACCTGGGCTTTAGTTGTCCGGTCAGGGCCGCCCGCGAGATATTTTAGAACGTCGGCTTTGACCAACCGCCCGTTCTTGCCGGTCGCGGGAATCTTGTTGGGATCAAGACCATGTTCTTCGACCAGATGGCGGACAGATGGCGCGAGGGGATGATCGGATGAAACTGCTGATGCAGGCGCGGAAGGTTTCTTTTCCGGCGGTTTGGGGGCGGAGTCTTTTTTGGGCTCTTCGGCTTTTTTCTCAGGCTCGGCTTTCTTTTCTTCTTTTTTGTCTTCTTTTTTCTCGTCTGGTTTCTTTGCAGATTTCTTTGCACCCGCGCCGGATCCGCCTATGGTTCCCAGCACCGCCCCTACTTCGACCTCTGCACCTTCGTCGGCGATGATTTCTCCGAGGGTTCCGGCAGACTCGGCCCGAACTTCCACCGTGACCTTGTCGGTTTCAAGCTCAACAACCGGCTCGTCCTGATCGACGGCATCGCCGACCTGTTTAAACCACTTCGCCACCGTTGCTTCGGTAACGGATTCTCCTAGGGTCGGTACTTTTATCTCGGTCGACATCGCGTCCTCAATTCAAACTGTTTTCACAGCCTTTATTGTCTGTTGCCTACTCTGCGGCAATTTTTCCGATTTTTGAAATACGGCGAAATGGTTGTGGAATATCTTCAATGGGAGCCGCCAACGCCCATTCGCAAATTTGATTCTGCTCGCGAATATGGGTTTTCATCAAGCCCGTTGCCGGAGAGGCCGCAGGTTGACGGCCCGCGTATACCGGGCGTTTTGCTTTGATGTCCAATCCCTCGAGCACGTACTCAAGACGCCGGTCGACAAAGGTCCATGAGCCCATATTCGCTGGCTCTTCCTGGCACCAAATCACTTCCGCATTTTTGTATTTTGCGAGCTCGGCGCCCAAAGTTTCTTTCGGCCAAGGATAGAGTTGCTCGACACGCACGATAGCCACATCATCGATGTCCTTCTCTTCGCGCATCGCCAGAAGGTCGTAGTAAATTTTCCCGGTACAGCACACAATGCGGCGAATTTTATCGGGTTTGGCAATTTTACCCGTCTCACCGTAGACGCGCATAAATCCAGAGTCTTCCGCCATCTCTTCAAACGTGGAGACGCAGCGCTTGTGCCGCAACAAAGACTTCGGTGTCATGATCACGAGGGGCTTGCGGAAATTGCGATGAATTTGCCGGCGCAGTGCGTGGTAATAGTTTGCTGGCGTCGTGAAGTTACACACCTGCCAATTGTCCTGCGCCGAGAGCTGTAGGTAGCGTTCCATTCGCGCGGAGGAATGCTCTGGACCTTGTCCTTCAAACCCATGCGGCAAGAGCAAGACCAGCCCCGACAAACGCAACCACTTGCTCTCACCGGAATTGATGAATTGATCAATAATCATCTGCGCGCCGTTGGAGAAATCTCCAAACTGCGCCTCCCACAAGACCAGAGCGTTTGGCTCGGCAAGACTGAAGCCGTATTCAAACCCGACGATTGAAAGCTCCGACAACGGACTATCGATGACTTCAAAGGGGGCTTGCTTTCCCGGGCGAATGTTGTCGAGAAACACGAAGCGCTCTTCGGTGTTTTGGTCCACGAGGACCGAATGTCGCTGGGAAAACGTCCCGCGGCCGCAGTCTTGTCCAGACAACCGCACCGTTGAGCCTTCGACCGCCAGTGTGCCGAACGCCAGCGCCTCGGCGGTCGCCCAATCGATGTTCTTACCACTTTCGATCGCTTTGCGCTTAGCCTTGAGCTGACGGGTAATTTTGGGATTCACCGCCCAACCGTCCGGCGGCGTACATATGCGCTCACCAACTTCTTTGAGCAAATCAAGAGGAGCGCCCGTTTTGTCATCCCGGAATTCTTCCTCTTCGCCCATTTGCGCGATTCCCTTCCACTGACCCTCTAGCCAATCGGCTTTATTGGGGCGGAAGCTGGAGGATGATTCGAAGTCCACCTCCATCATGTGCATGAATTTGCTCATCATGAGATCGGCTTCTTCTTGAGAGTAGAGCCCTTCTTCAACAAGCCGCGACGCATAGATGGTTCGAACGGTTGGTTGTTTTTCGATCTGCTTATACATGAGCGGTTGGGTAAACTTCGGCTCGTCACCTTCATTGTGTCCAAAGCGGCGATAACACACCATGTCCACAACGACATCGACGCCAAACTCTTGCCGGTATTCCATTGCAATACGCGCGCAATGCACAACGGCTTCCGGATCGTCCCCGTTACAATGGAAGATCGGCGCTTCCACCATCTTCGCAACGTCTGTGCAGTAGAGCCCCGAACGGCTGTAGCGCGGTGTCGTGGTAAATCCGATTTGATTGTTGATCACGAAATGCAGTGTACCGCCGGTGGTGTACCCATCGATCTGAGAGAAACCAAAGCACTCTGCGATAATTCCCTGGCCAGCGAACGCCGCATCGCCGTGGATTAAGAGGCCCATGACCTGCTGGCGATCAGTATCCTCCATTTGAAGTTGCTTGGCGCGCACCTTCCCCAGCACGACGGGATTAACGACTTCTAAATGCGAAGGGTTGGCGGTGAGTGAAAGATGAACCGTATTGCCATCAAATTCACGATCCGCCGATGTCCCCAAGTGGTATTTGACGTCCCCGGACCCTTCGACTTCGTCAGGATTAGGGGAGTTGCCCTGGAACTCTGAAAACAGCGCCGAAAACGGTTTGTGCATGACGTTGACGAGCACGTTGAGCCGGCCGCGGTGCGCCATACCGATCACGACCTGTTTTAGGCCCAGTTGCCCACCACGTTTTACGATTTGCTCAAGTGCGGGAATCGCAGATTCACCACCATCCAAGCCGAATCGTTTGGTGCCTGTGTATTTGATCCCGAGAAATTTCTCGAAACCTTCCGCCTCGGTTAGACGTTCAAGAATCGCTTTCTTGCCATCGTTAGAAAAGCGCGGTGTTAGATGATCGCTTTCAATGCGTTTTTGCAGCCATGATTTTTGCGCCGGATCCTGTACGTGTGTGAATTCGACGCCGATGGTCCCGCAATACGTATCTTTCAGGGTTGATATGATTTCCCGAAGCGTCGCTTTTTCTAATCCAAGCACACCGGCGAGCTGAATCTCTTTGTCGAGATCGTCGTCGGTAAATCCATGAGTTTTGTAGTCGAGCTCAGGATGACTTTCGCTCTTCTGCAATTTCAATGGGTCTTGGTTTGCCACTTGATGTCCGCGCGCACGATATGCGCGGATCAACTGGAGCGCGGAAATGGACGCTTCCGCCTGACCTTTGCTCAGAGAACTCTCTTCGCTTGCGGCTTTACCATTTGCTTTGTTTTTTGCGGAAGTCGGCTCGTCACTATCGTCTGCACCGATCACCGTTGCATCTGAAGGCGCCCAGCTTGCTCCTTCTAGGCTCTTAAAAAGAGCTGCCTCTTCCTCATCCAAGTCATCGAAAAATGCCGCCCAGCTGGGATCAACTGCATCGGGCGTCTTGAGGTAGGTGGCATACAGCTCAGCAATAAACGTCGCGTTTGAGCCGGTTAAAAATGAAGCGTCCACAACGAGGTCCTTGTTGCAGGTCCTACCCGGACCGTCCGGAACCCTCCCCGAGAGCTTCCGCCGAAACGGCCCTATCTCCAGTAATAGACGAAAATTCCCTTATGGACAACGACTTAGAGGCGTATCGTCCCACGACACATACTGGACAGAGGGTAAGTGCGCAACAATACAGCGGCTTTAATTCTTCCCGCCCGATTCGGCTTCATCAAGAGCCTTGCGAATAGCGTCCCGCGCTGTCGTACATGACGCTGCATCTGGCGCGATCGAGCAGGCGTGTTCGGCATGCTTCAGAGCTTCCTCGAAGCTTCCGCGTTGCTGCTCAACATACGCGCGGCCAACCCAGGCCTCCGCGTCTTTCGGATCTGCCTCGGTTAGACTGCGAAACGATTTTTCAGCCAAATCTGTGTCGGTGAGCACTTGGGCCACCCGGCCTAGTCCATGTTTAGCGGTGCGGTGATCTGGCTCAAGAGCAAGAGCTTTCTCGAACGCGTCCTTCGCCTCGGTCCATGCACTCGTGCGCTCAAGGCAAAGTCCGAAGTCAACCCATACGGCAGGATTCGCGCTTGCTTTGTGGCTAGCTTGCCGAAGAACGGGAATAGCGGCTTTAAATTCCCCGCGTTCAATTCGGATGCGACCCAGTAAATGTGAGCACTCGCCGTCGTCAGGCAACAAGTTCGCTGCGGCCTCCGCATAAGAAAGCGCGTCGTCAAACTCACCGCGCTCGGATTGCACAACCGCCAAAAGCTTCAACGCCTGAGCATCTGACGAATTTTCCGCAACCGCATCAAGATAGCATTGTTCGGCTTTCGCAAGATCACCGGCATTGTGGTGACGAAGACCTTCATCGAGAAGAGCGTTCATATCAAATCCTATTGTTTAGTAGAGGTCGGCGACGTTGGAAGCTGAGGTGCAACACTATTAACGGCGGACAATTTTCTAATTGAGGGTTACCGACCATTGCAGAAGGATCGAGTTTACACCTGGATTTTTCCTGTGAATGTTCGCATTCGAAATATGATAGACGGCGAGGCCTACACGATTGTCAGGGACGATCTCATAGGACGCGGCAACTCCAATGTGAAATTGAAACGTGCCGCCAAGGAATATACCACTTCCCTCATGATACCCACCGACAGCTCCAGAGGGCACGAACTCCCACCGGCCATCATCAAACGCAAATGGAGCCGCAAACCCGCCGTATCCGAATACTGCGCCCGCTGAGTTTCCCATGAGTCCGAGCATGGGTTTAAAACCGCGGAACATGCCATTGGTTTCGAAAAAGCCCCGCCCGTGTCTGTATTCGACGCGACCTTCGAACTCTTGCGTACGGTGGGATACAAGATCAAACACACCGCCGCTAAAGGTCGCAAGGGCGGGGTCAGCCGCGTTCACGACTTTGGGCGCAACACAAAAGACCAATGCCGCAATGAGACTCGCATTCAAAATTGCAATGCGTGAAATTCTCATGCCAAAGACCCTAAAAAAAACAGGCGCACCGCTAGCCTTTCATAGCCTCAAGCATGGTGGACCCTAAAGATGAAGGAGATTCCGCAACCTTAAAACCAGCGCTTTTCATGGCTTCAAATTTCGCAGGAGCCGTTCCCTTGCCGCCCGAAATGATTGCGCCGGCATGGCCCATGCGGCGTCCAGGCGGCGCCGTTGCGCCCGCAACAAATCCAACAATGGGCTTTTTGGTTTTGGCCGCTTTGTAAAACTCTGCCGCCTCTTCCTCAGCGGTGCCGCCAATTTCACCGATCATAATAATTCCTTGGGTTTCATCATCACCCAGGAACAACTCTAGACAATCAATAAAGTTGGTGCCGTTGACCGGGTCTCCACCAATCCCAATACACGTTGTCTGGCCAAGACCAACCGCGGTTGTTTGTGCGACGGCCTCATAGGTGAGTGTTCCCGACCGTGAGACCACACCGATCTTCCCGCGTTTATGAATATGGCCTGGCATAATACCAATTTTACACTCGCCCGGTGTAATCACCCCCGGACAATTAGGGCCAACAAGGCGGGTCTTCGAGCCTTGGAGAGCACGTTTTACGCGCACCATGTCGAGCACGGGGATACCTTCGGTAATACACACCGCGAGTTCTAGCTCGGCGTCTATCGCCTCGAGAATTGCATCAGCGGCGAATGGTGGGGGGACATAAATGACCGACGCGTTGCACCCTGTTTCCTCTTGCGCGGCCACAACCGTATCGAACACCGGGAGATCAAGATGCTTGCTTCCACCCTTTCCTGGTGTCACGCCACCAACCATATTTGTGCCATACGCAATGGCCTGCTCGGAGTGAAACGTACCTTGGCTTCCAGTGAACCCTTGGCAAATAACTTTTGTATTCTTGTTAACGAGAACAGCCATCTTACGCGGCCTCCTTCACGGCTTTGACCACTTTTTCAGCGGCATCAGCAAGGTTGTCCGCGGTAATGATGGGCAATCCAGACTCAGCCATAATTTTTTTACCCAACTCAACGTTAGTTCCTTCAAGGCGCACGACCAAAGGGACATTGAGACTAATCTCGCGCGCGGCAGCGACAACGCCCTCGGCTATGACGTCGCATCGCATAATCCCGCCAAAAATATTTACGAGAATACCTTCGACATTGGGATCAGAAAGAATGATCTTAAACGCCTTGGTCACGCGCTCTTTGGTCGCTCCGCCGCCAACATCGAGAAAGTTTGCGGGCTCTGCTCCATACAGTTTGATGATGTCCATGGTGGCCATCGCCAAACCGGCACCATTAACCATACATCCAATTTGTCCATCGAGTTTGATGTAGTTGAGATCGTGCTTCGAGGCCTCAAGCTCCATCGGATCTTCTTCATCTTCATCGCGCAAATCAACAACATCTGGATGCCGGTAAAGCGCGTTTGAATCGAAGTTCATTTTCGCATCGAGGGGGAGAACTTCTCCGTCGCCCGTGACCACCAAAGGATTGATCTCGAGCATGGACGCATCCGTTTCCAAAAACGCCTTGTACAGCGCCATGAGAAGTTTAGCGCACGACTTGATCTGTCCACCCTCTAAGCCAAGGGCAAAAGCAACATTGCGGCAATGGTATCCTTGAATACCGGTCGCCGGATCAATGGATTGAAAAATGATTTTCTCAGGGGTTTCGGCGGCGACGTCTTCGATGTTCACCCCGCCTTCCGTTGACGCCATGATCGTAACGCGCGAGGTGCCTCGATCGACCAGGATTGAGAGATACAACTCGCGCGCAATGTCACATCCAGATTCGATGTAAACTCGTTTGACTTGTTTCCCAGCCGGACCAGACTGATGCGTGACCAGGGTGTTGCCGATCATCTGTTCGGCTGCGGCTTTCGCTTCGCCGGGAGATTTCACCACTCGGACGCCGCCTTTGTCGCCAGCTGCATCCTCCTTGAATTTTCCCTTTCCCCGGCCCCCGGCGTGAATTTGCGACTTCACGACATAAACATCGGTCTTAAGGTCTTTGGCGACCGTCTCTGCCTCGTCGGCCGTATACGCGACGCCGCCATCGAGAACTGGCACGCCGAATTTTTTGAGAAGCTGTTTAGCTTGATACTCGTGGATATTCATGGTTTTCCGCTTTGATTAGCGCTGTAAGCCCCTCTGCCAAAACACCTGGCAAAATCGACTCCAGCGGTTCCCCCAACCGGGCTGATTTGAGCCCGGCTGTTATAGCACCCACGCCCGAGCGTGCAACGGGGCGCTCGCCCCAAGGCACCAATCGGGGGAAAGACGCGAAAAGGGCCGGCCACAAAGCCAGCCCCTTTCGTGGCCGTTACTTGAGATAAATCTCTATTTCAGCTTCTTGTCGATCTTCTTACAGGCCGCGATCAGACCCTTCACCGAATCCACAGATTTCTTGAA
>CBDDHW010000063.1:0-67116 GCA_965228575.1 Rhodospirillaceae bacterium
CTATGGACGCTGTGGATGTGGGCATGACCGAGGCCGCTGTCGGCGCCGGCGTGTCCACCGTCCTCCTGCTGTCGGCCTTGCATCTTGCGCGAACAGAAGAAGCTCCAGGACGCGTATTTAAACCCACGGCCGCCGCGCTCGCTCTTATTACCGGCGCCGCTCTGATTTATGGGACGTGGGATTTGCCGGGATACGGTGAGCTCAACCCCACACACCAACATGTAGCACCGTACTACATTGAAGAAACGCCAGAGAACATGGGCATTCCCAATGTTGTCACCGCGGTGCTGGCCAGTTACCGCGGGTATGACACTCTCGGGGAAACGGTGGTTATTTTCACAGCCGGGTTGGGTGTCATGATGCTGTTGCGCGGGCGGCGCAAACGCAACACGCAGCAAAATTTTAATCGCCGCCGGTCCGACCGGAAGGAGGACGTTGTATGAAACATCATCTCGTCCTTCGGGTCGTTTCAAAGTTGCTGATCCCGTTCCTATTGCTGTTTGCATTTTACGTCCAAATGCACGGCGACTTTGGACCGGGGGGCGGGTTTCAGGCGGGCGCAATCGCCGCAGCGGCAATTGTGCTTTACGCTTTGATATACGGGCGGCGCGCAGCCGAGAAAGCGGTGCCGCTACGCGCCGTCGAAATTGGCGTGCCTCTCGGCGTACTTATTTTTGCAGGGGTCGGCGTCGCCAATATGTTGGCGGGCGGCAATTACCTCGACTACAACGCACTTAACCATGCTGATCCGGTCGCGGGGCAACACTTGGGGATTATCCTGGTTGAAGCCGGTGTTTTCGTGACGGTGTTCTGCACACTGGTCACTATTTTTTACACATTCGCAAGCCGGGGGCGGTGAGTTACCAATGGATGATCTCGGAACCCTATCGATAATTGGAAATATCAATCACTGGATCACGGTCTTTTTGATTGTGGCCGGGCTGTACATCATCGTCGCACGCAGCAATATGATCAAAAAACTGGTGGGCCTGTCGATTTTCCAGACATCCGTTTACCTCTTGTACATTTCGCCCGGAAAAATTATGGGCGGAACTGCTCCTATTTTATCTCCAGAGTGGGAGCTCTACTCCAATCCCTTGCCGCACGTTCTGATCCTCACCGCCATTGTTGTGGGTGTCGCTACTTTGGCGTTGGGGCTGGCTCTTGTCGTGCGCATCAATGAAGCCTACGGATCAATCGAAGAAGATGTGATCTATAAGGACGGCCAGGACTAGACCGTGCTGGAACACCTTCCCGTCCTTATTATCGTTGCTCCGCTGCTCGCGGGCGCCCTCTGCGCGCTTCTTAGAAATGAAGCCGTATGCTGGTGGCTCACCTTTGCTGTAACCGTGGGATGTTTTGGCGCAGCCGTTACGCTTTTGAATTTGGTTCGCGTAGATGGGCCGATTTCATATGCTCTTGGCGCGTGGGCCCCGCCGATTGGTATCGAATACCGGGTCGACCTGCTCACCGCATTCGTTTTGATTTTGGTCTCAGCGATTGCGGCGATTGTACATATTTATGGCCGCCGGACGGTACTTGCGGAAATCGATGACGGACTGCGCGGCTGGTACTACGGCATGTACCTCTTATGCCTGTGCGGATTGATGGGAATCGTCGTGACCGGCGATGCCTTCAACGCCTTTGTGTTCATGGAGGTGTCGTCCCTATCAATGTACGTGCTGATCGCCATGGGGCGGGACAAGCGCGCCCTTGCCGCGTCGTTCCAATATCTGATTATGGGAACCGTTGGTGCGACCATGTACATCATCGGCGCGGGATTGCTTTATGTGCAAACCGGCACGCTTAATATGGTCGACATGGGTGTGCGCTTGGAGCCGATTTTAACCTCGCCGGCCACCATCGCCGGAATGGCATTTATCTTTGTCGGCCTGTCGTTAAAGCTCGCTTTATTCCCGTTGCATCTGTGGCTTCCCAACGCCTATGCGTATGCACCATCGTCAACAACAGCGTTTTTGGCCGCGACCGCGACAAAAGTTTCTATCTACCTGCTCGCCCGGTATCTTTACTCGGTCTTCGGTTTCGATTTCGCCATTTTAGAAACTGCGGTTCCCGAAGTGGTGATCACACTTTCGATCATCGCAATCCTTGCGGCATCGACCACAGCTATTTTTCAGGAAAATGTAAAACGCATGCTCGCATATTCGAGCGTTGCGCAAATCGGATACATCACTCTTGGTCTTGCACTGGCCAATAGCACCGGGCTCGTCGGCGGGCTGGTTCACCTGTTCAATCACGGATTGATGAAAGGCGCGCTGTTTATGTTGATCGGCGGGGTTGCATTGCAGCTGGGCTCGGTCCGCATCAACGAAATGGCGGGTATCGGCCGACAAATGCCTCTGACCATGGCAGGTTTCGTTTTGGGCGGCATGAGCATGCTCGGCGTACCCGGTACGGTCGGGTTCGTGAGTAAGTGGTATCTCGCAATTGGCGCCTTTGAAACCGGGGCGTGGTGGATTGTCGCCATTCTGATGATCGGCTCACTCCTGGTGCTTGTTTATATGGGCCGTGTAATCGAGATCGCTTACTTCCGCCCGCGGCCCGAAGGCGCCAAGCCGTTGTCTGACCCACCGGCGCCAATGCTCGCGGCCGCCTGGCTATTGCTTGCTGGATGCATTTATTTCGGCATCGATACAGACTTTACGGTCGGCACCGCCCTTGAGGCTACGAACGCCTTGATCGGAGCAGAACGATGAGCGCTGCCGATTTCATGATTGCAGCTATCTTGCTGCCGCTGGTCGGTGCATTTTTTATCGCCACATCGGGGCGGCATCCGAACCTGCGCGAAGGGTATACAATCCTCTTCAGCGCCATTCTTATGATCGTCGTTTTTTCGCTGGCCCCTGACATTATAGCGGGCGGGCGACCGGCAAGTTCGACAATATCGATAATGCCTGGTGTGTCCATCGCCTTTAACGCCGAACCGCTCGGTATGTTATTCGCTTTGATCGCATCGGGCCTTTGGATAATCAACTCGCTTTATTCCATAGGCTACATGCGCGGCAACAAGGAACCGCGCCAGACTCAATTTTATGTTGCCTTTGCCATAGCTATCTCCGCAACGATGGGCGTCGCATTTGCGGGCAATCTTTTTACTCTGTTTCTTTTCTACGAAATCCTGACGCTGTCGACCTATCCTCTCGTCACCCACAAGGGGAGCGACGAGGCGCGCGCTGGCGGACGGACGTATCTTTCAATTCTTCTGTTCACATCGGTTGTTTTTCTGCTTCCGGCGATCATCGCGACCTTTTTCCTAACGGGAACTTTGGAATTCGGAGCAGGCGGCATCTTTGATCCGATGACCAATAACTTGACGCTCGGAATTCTTGCGTTCTTGTTCATCTATGGGATCGGCAAGGCGGCCGTGATGCCGGTTCACAGGTGGTTGCCGGCGGCGATGGTCGCGCCCACGCCGGTCAGTGCTCTTTTACATGCTGTTGCGGTCGTGAAAGCCGGTGTGTTCACGGTGGTCAAAGTGATTGTTTATGTATTTGGCCTGGACATGTTCGCGACCTCGAGTGGCACAGGGTGGGTGGTTTATGTCGCAGGATTTACGATTGTCGCGGCGTCGGTGATCGCCCTTCGGCAAAATAATTTAAAACGCCGCCTCGCGTATTCTACGGTCAGTCAGTTGTCTTATGTGGTCATGGCCGCTGCGATGGCGACACCACTCGCGATCATGGGGGCGGCCATGCATATTGCCTCGCATGCGCTCGGTAAAATCACCCTCTTTTTTGCCGCCGGGTCAATTTATACAGCCGCCCACAAAACCGAGATCAGCCAACTTCAGGGCATTGGCTGGCGCATGCCTTTGACCATGACGGCTTTTGCAATCGGGTCTATCTCCATGATCGGTTTGCCGCCTACGGCTGGTTTTCTGGGCAAGTGGTATATCCTGTCCGCGGCGATGGAAAGCGCCGACGTTTTCGTTCTTATTGTGATTTTCGCGAGCACATTGTTGAACGCGGCGTACTTCATGCCGATTGTGTTTTCCGCTTTTCTTAAACCGCCAACGAACGCTGAGCCCGATCAAAATCACGGTGAAGCGCCATGGCCGATCGTTTTGGCCTTATGCCTGACGGCGGCGGGAACTGTTGTGCTGTTCTTGTATCCCGACGTTGTTCAATCCCTGGCCCAACAATTGGCGGGAGTTTAACTGATGAGCGAACACTGGCTGCGCCGTCCCCAAACAATCCGCTGGTTGTGGATTGTCTTCATTGCGATCTTGGCCGCAACGGTTGTCGCCGAGCTTTTTATTCATCGTCACACTGAATTTGGTATCGATGCGGTGTTCGGATTTCACGCGTGGTACGGGCTGGGCACATGCGCGGTCATGATCGTTTTTGCTAAGCTGCTTGGTTTCGCTTTGAAGCGGAAGGACTCGTATTATGACGGCGAGTGACCTTTTGCTTCATCCAGGTCTTATCCTGATTCTCGGCGGCTTTCTTCTGCCGATATTGCCCGGTCCCGTTCGCAAAGCCGCGTTGCTCGCTGTTCCTCTCGCGGCCCTGGGATTAGTCTGGCAGGTGCCGCTAGGCCAAACCCTGACGTTACCCTTTTTCTCGTACGAACTAATGCCGCTGAAAGGTGATGCACTTGCGCGTCTTTTTGGGACGGTATTCACGCTGATGGCGTTCGCCTGGGGACTGTTCGCGCTGAAGCAGGAAAATACGCTCGAGCTTTCAGCGGGGCTCGTATACGCAGGCGCATCTCTGGGTGTGGTATTCGCCGGCGACCTTATTACCGTGTTCATTTTCTGGGAGGTGATGGCGCTCGGATCGACCGCCGTGATTTGGGCGGCGGGAAAGAGTGCGTATGCGGCCGGTATGCGTTATCTGCTCGTGCACCTGCTCGGCGGTGTGATTCTTATGGCCGGGATTGCGGGACATATTCAGCAAACGGGTGATATCGCCTTCACGGCCATGGCCGCCGATAGCATTGCCCACTGGCTGATTTTGATCGGTTTCCTGATCAACGCGGGTGCCGTGCCCATGTCGTTCTGGATCCCGGACGCGTACCCGCAGTCCTCTTACACCGGGATGGTGGCGCTGTCGGCCTTTACAACGAAGACCGCGGTTCTTGTATTGATGCGCGGATTTCCCGGAGCAGACGTTTTAATGGTGGTCGGGATCGCCATGATCTTTTACGGGATCATCTACGCCATTTTGGAAAACGATATGCGCCGCATTTTAGCGTACTCCATCGTCAACCAGGTTGGCTTTATGCTGACGGGCATTGGGATTGGAACGGAGCTCGCGCTCAACGGCGCCGCCGCGCATGCCTTTACGCACATTATCTATAAGGCGCTGCTGTTAATGTCAGCGGGCTCGGTGTTCTACATGACAGGAAAACGCAAGTGCAGCGAGCTTGGCGGTCTATATCAATCGATGCCGCTGACAGCGGTGTGCGGAATAATCGGCGCCTTTGCGATTTCCTCGTTTCCGCTGACGTCAGGCTTTGTCAGTAAATCGATGATCTCGTCGGCAGCGGCGGGTGAACACATGATGGGTGTGTGGATGCTTCTAGCCGCGGCATCAGCGGGCGTGTTCTTACATGCCGGCATCAAGTTCCCGTGGTTTGTGTTTTTCCAAAAGGACTCCGGATTGCGCCCACCTGATCCGCCGTGGAATATGCGCGCGGCCATGGTGCTGTTTGCCTTTTTATGTATTGCCCTCGGTGTTGTGCCTGGCCCGCTCTACGCTATGCTTCCCTATCCGGTCGACTACGTCCCCTACACCGCCGATCATGTGGTCACGCAGCTGCAACTTCTTTTGTTTGCAGGGCTCGCCTTCTTCCTGATGTTAAGTTGGTTGCGACGCACGGAAACCATTACCCTCGATACGGATTGGTTCTACCGGCGTCTGGGCGCCCGACTTACGGTGGAGATCGGTGACAAACTCGGTGCGGCATGGTCCAGATTGTTAAACGGGCTTCAGACCGGCCTTTCTCATTTCGGCGCGTTTGCCTACCGGTATTACGGGCCGTCCGGCGCTCTCGCGCGCTCTCAGCCCACTGGACGGATGGCGTTTTGGGCGGTGGCGATGCTCGCCGCGTATCTTCTTCTCGATTATATTATCGGCGCATAGTCGCAACTCTCTAGGCGAGGTTTACGCTGACTATATTCATCGATGCCGACGCCTGTCCGGTTAAAGACGAAACCCTTCGCGTTGCAGATCGTCACAAAATTTCAGTGACGATGGTGAGCAATACGTGGATGCGCGGGTCCGAGCACCCACTGGTCACGATGATCACTGTCTCCGAAGGCCCGGACGCCGCGGACGATTGGATCGCAGAGCGTGCCGCAAAAGGAGATATCGTCATCACCGCTGATATTCCCCTTGCTGCCCGCTGCGTCGAGGCGGGAGCCAAGGTTATACAACCCAACGGAAAAGCGTTGACCGAAGACGCAATCGGGATGGCGCTCGCAATGCGCAACTTATCGACCCACCTGCGGGAAACGGGCGATATCACCGGTGGGCCCGCCCCCTTTACCAAACGCGACCGCTCGCGGTTTTTAGATTCACTCGAAGCGACGGTGCAGGCGGTCAAACGCGGAAAATGATTGACGCGCAAGGGTTAAGCGCGTACTGAGCGCCATCCGCACACTGCGGACAACATCTTGCGATACGCGCGCAGGTGCCTTTTTACGGCCAATGGCCATACGGCACTGTTTCCTGAGAAGTTCTTTTTTCCTCTCCCGTCGGTTGCGTGCCCACCGGGTTACCGCAAGCCAATCGACGTTTCTGTATGGATATCCGCATTTGGCCGGGACGTGCAGGACCGCGAGACCGTCTGCATATTTTGAAAGCTATTAGACTAATGACCAAATTTTCCGACCTCGGATTGATCGACACCCTTTTAAGAGCGGTCAACGCTGAGGGATATTCGGCACCAACTCCTATTCAAACCAAATCGATTCCTCCCTTGTTAAAGGGCCGCGATGTTCTTGGTATTGCCCAAACGGGAACCGGTAAAACAGCCGCGTTTGCTCTGCCGATTTTGCAGCAGCTTTCACAAAACTCCCGTCGCGCCATGCCGAAAAGTGCCCGCGCGCTTATTTTAACGCCGACGCGTGAACTCGCTTTGCAGATTGATGAGGGCTTTAAGACGTATGGGCGATATTTAAATCTCAAGCACACGGTGATCTTCGGCGGCGTAAGCCAGAGGCCACAGGTGGGCGCTCTGCGCCGCGGCACCGATATTTTGGTCGCAACGCCAGGGCGTTTGCTTGACTTGATCAATCAGCGCCATATCGATTTGCGTTCGGTTGAGGTTTTTGTTCTCGACGAAGCCGACCGCATGCTTGATATGGGGTTCATTCACGACGTGAAATCTATCGCCGCGACTGTCCCAAGCAAAAGGCAAACCGTTTTGTTCTCTGCAACAATGCCGCGCGCTGTGGACGGCTTGGTTAAGGGTTTGCTCAAAGATTTCGCACGCGTGGAGGTGACGCCGCAATCCACCACGGTCGAGCGTATTGCCCAGCGCGTGATGCTGGTTCCGCGCGAGGACAAACGTAAATTACTTGCCAATATACTTGGGGATGATGCGGTAAACCGGGCGATCGTGTTTACGCGAACGAAACACGGTGCCAACCGGGTTGCCGAGCAACTCCAAAAATCCGGCGTTACGGCGGATGCTATTCATGGCAACAAGTCCCAGAATGCGCGTCAACGCAGCTTGACCGCTTTTAAGAAGGGTAAAGTGCGCGTGCTCGTTGCTACAGATATCGCTTCGCGGGGAATTGATGTAGACGACATATCGCATGTTATTAATTTCGAACTCCCCTCCGAGCCCGAAAGCTATGTCCACCGAATTGGACGCACTGCGCGAGCCGGCTCGGAGGGCATTGCGATTTCCTTTTGTGATGCCAGTGAACGCGGACAATTGCGCGCCATTGAACGGGCGATTCAACAAGCAATTCCTGTGGACGTGACTCATCCTTTTCATGGAAAAGTTTCAGGGGGAAAAGGGTCGAAAGCCAATCAGTCGCGCGGCAATTCACAAAAGAAAAGCCGAGACCCGCGCCGGGGTAAAAAGCGACCGTGGGCCAAAAAACCAAAAGCAGCTTAAACCAAATATTCATCGGACTTGATTGACCGAGTCCGTTTGCGGTCTGATACTCACCTATCCAAGAACGGCCCTGTAACGGAGCTGGTAATCGTGGAGCTAACGCCAAATACAGGGCGAGTTAACTGTCCAGGGCAAATGGCGTGATCGGAGACATACCTAGCCAATCTCGTACGCAATCCAAAAAGCCCTCGCGCCGATCACGCGTGGTGCGCGCGGGACTTTGGATGCTCGCGGTCATCGTGCTCGCTCCGGCGGTCTTTGTCCTAATTTATCGAGTTCTTCCGCCTCCTTTAACGCCCTTAATGGTTATTCGTGGTTTGGATGACTATCCACGCGAATATGAGTGGAGGCCGTTGCACGATATTTCTGCGCAGCTCGGCCGCGCGGTCGTCGCTGCAGAGGATCAAAATTTTTGTTCGCATTCGGGATTCGATGTTGAAGCCATAAAAAGAGCTTGGGAAAATTATGGAACATCGGATGGCACGGTGCGCGGTGGCAGCACTATCAGTCAACAAACAGCGAAAAACGTTTTTCTGTGGCCGGGGCGCACCTGGATCCGCAAAGGGTTGGAAGCCTGGCTGACGGTTTACATCGAAACGCTTTGGACTAAGCAGCGCATATTGGAGATGTATCTCAATGTTGTTGAGTGGGGGCCAGGTATTTACGGCGCGGAGGCCGCGGCCCAACACCATTTCAATAAGAGTGCGGGCAATTTGACAGCGCATGAGGCCGCGCTTCTCGCAACCGTCCTTCCTAGCCCGCTGAAATGGTCACCCTCAAATCCGGGCCCTTATGTACAGTCGCGTTCTCGCGTCAATTTGGGACGCGCGGCGAGGCTCGGAGGATTGGTAGACTGCCTGTATGCGAAGTAACGTGAGCAGCGACGCGCACGCAGGTGTTCGGCTATGATGAACCGGTATTGAGGGGGACTTTGTGATGGCGGCACCAAAAGGGAAAAACCTGCTTGCGGTTATAGGGCCGGGATTACTGTTGGCAGCGACCGGCGTTGGCGCCGGAGACCTCGCGACGGCAAGTTTTACAGGCAGCTTGCTCGGTACTGGTATTTTGTGGGCGGTGATCGTTGGTGCTTTTCTTAAGTTCGTCGTCACCGAAGGTCTCGCGCGCTGGCAATTGGCGACAGGGATGACCTTGCTTGAAGGCGTTGTGTACCGGGTGGGTAAAACCGCAGGATGGGTATTCCTTCCCTACCTGATGTTCTGGTCGTTCTTTGTCGCCTCTGCGTTAATGAGTGCGTGCGGTGTAACACTGCATGCAATTTTTCCCGTGTTCGAAGCTGCGACTGGAAAAATTGTTTTCGGAATTACCGCCAGCGTGATCGGTCTCGCCTTGGTGCTTACCGGTGGATACCAGCTTTTTGAAAAGGTGATGCAAGGTTGCATCGCCGTGATGTTTGCAACGGTGATTGTAGCCGCAGCGATGGTTTGGCCCGGAACCGCCGCCGTTCTAGAGGGCTTGTTCGTTCCACGTATCCCAGACATCGATGGTCAGGGCTTATCATGGACGGTGGCGTTGCTCGGTGGGGTCGGCGGCACCTTCACGGTGCTCTGCTACGGCTATTGGATCCGCGAAGAGGGGCGCAGCGGAACAGACGATCTGCGCGATTGCCGGGTAGATCTGGGAATGGGATATGTGATGACCGCGATATTCGGCATCGCCATGGTCATCGTTGGCAGCACGGTCGAGATCGAGGGGTCCGGGGCTGGTCTTTTGGTCTCCCTCTCCGACAAAATGAGCGAGTCTCTTGGCCCAACGGGGAAATGGTTATTTTTAATTGCCGCGCTCGGTGCGGTTTTCAGCAGCCTGCTCGGTGTATGGCAAGCGGTTCCGTATCTTTTTGCCGATGCATGGCAATTGGTGAGGCGGCGATCTTCAACCGACGGCACAGCTCCGCCGCCTTCAGCTATTGATACGCGCTCTTCGCCCTACCGCGCTTACCTGGTTGCCTTAGCGATTGTGCCGATGATCGGCCTCTTTGCGAGTTTCCAAGAGGTTCAAAAAATCTACGCCATCATCGGGGCAAGCATTATCCCGCTGCTCGCATTGATTTTGCTGATCTTCAATGGGCGCGCCCAATGGATCGGCGCAGATTTCCGAAATAGCGTCGCAACGTCGGCCATATTACTTGCGACGTTGGCATTCTTTACCTGGACGGCCCTTTGAACGGACTAATGGCGAGTTACATCAACCTCGCGTTAAGCGCATCGAGGTAGGCGCGAATGCGCTGCGCATTCTTACCCACATCACTGGTCCCAACGCGGGAGACCGAACGCACATCGATAAGACTGCCGGTTCCGCTCGGCAAAATTCGAATGACAACGTCATCAATAAATCCGTACCAAAGCGTTTGGTCCCAGGCCTCAATCCGCCCGCGGCTTTCATCAGCCGCGATTATGGTCCACCCCATGTCCTCGGCGGTAGAAAGCGCCGCTTGAAAAAGTTCATCTGCGGATACTGCAGGTAACCCAAGGGTTCGAATATCGGGATACGCACCTCGCTGCGCTTGCGGCACGTCGAGCGGGCCGCCCCGAACCGTTACTTCGCGAACATACTCTGATGGATTTTGAGCGTTGGTGGCTTTTCTTAATGCAAGCGCGGCTTCAAACAAGGGCGGGTTATTGAAGTCCGTCGTGATGTCATGGATCGGCGGTACGGTGCGTGCAACCTGCTGCAGGGAATAAGGAATATAGAAAGCCAGCGCACCAATGACGACGCCAAACACAGCGATCGCCGAGCGGGAGATAAAATCACTCTTGTACAAAACGTACGATGCAATAACCGCTGCAAGACACACGAGACCGCCGCCGATCGCGATTATCGCTCCATAACGCAGGATGCCAAAGGCGACGCCCCGATCCCAAAATTCCAGGCGGTAGCTTGTTCCCGAGAATATCGCGAGCAGCGCTCCGAGAACCGCAACAGAGAAACCGATGAGTACGATGCGATTGAAGTTACGGCCTAGCCAGCTGGTCTGCATCTCTGCCGACATCTCTACCCCTCCAAATTCTTGAGGGTGTTGAGATAGGCGCGGATGCGCTGAGCATTTTTGCCGACATCGCTCCCACCAAGGCGGGATTTCGAGCGAATATCGAGAACGCTTCCCGCCCCTTGCGGGCGGATGCGAATTACAACGTCATCGACAAACCCCATAAAGGTTGTCTTGTGCCACGCTTCAATTCGGCCGTCGTCTTTATCTTCTGCAACAATTGTCCAACTTTGTTGTTGGGCGGCCTCAAGAGCGAGATCAAATGCTTCTTCAGTGCTCTTGTTTGGAAATGTGACCGGCTGAATATCTGGATAGGCCTCTTTTTGCAGTTCCGGCACATTGAGAATCTCACCGCGCCGCTCGTAGTACACCAGGTACTCTGCTGGATTGGGTGCGTCGTCAGCGATCCGTAGCGGAACAATGTCAACAAACCGCGGGGGGTCTGAGGTATCGGTGCTGATGTCATGAATCGGCGGAACCGACCCACCCAGCTGCTGTTGTGCGTAGGGTATGTACGTTGCAACGCCCGCAATGACCAAGCCGAGTAACGGGAACAAAGACTTTGAAATAAAGTCGCCTTTGTAGAAAACAATCGCCCCGATCAGGGTAAGAAGGCAAAGTGCTGCGCCCGCGGCTGAAATATACGCCCCCATCGGTAAAACGGTGCGCAGAGACGTCAGAAGGTCGATCACGTCGATGCGATAGAGAACACCCGCCGATAGGCCGGTGAGCACACCAATCATCGCAACGGCAAAACTCAGGAGTCCGATGCGACCAAAATTTCGCTCAAGCCAACTTGATTGCACATTTTCTGACATCGATTTTCCTCCCAGACTTATCGATTTTTAGCGAGACGGCGCTCCAAGTGTACGAGCCGGTCCGCGCCCCAAAAAGGCTCCCCATCAAGAACCATGAATGGCGCCCCGATCATACCGTCTGCTTTAGCTGTGTCCACGGCGCTCACAACGGCCTGCCGCGCGCCTTTGTCTTGGGACGCGGCGGAGATTTTCTCCTCGGTAATGCCCTCGATTCCCGCGCAGGCGGCGGCAATATCGGCCGCCGTGGCCACAGAACGGCCCTCGCCAAAAACGGCCTTGGTAATGGCCTTGGCATAAGCTCGCGCGAGGGCTTCGTCCTTGGCCTTAAGTGACCAGAACGCGAGGCGTGCCAGTTTGACGGGCGGGGGGAAGGAGGCGGGAAGCTTTCCGGGCAGCCCGGCGAGCTGGCAACTTCTGTCAAAATCGATCGCGAGGTAATTGAATTTGCTCGGCACGGTCGGAGGAGGAGCAACACCCTGATCGCGAAATATATGGGCCAAGGAGACCGCGATCCAATCGACGTCTCGGTTATAACGTTCGGCGATGCCATCGATCTGCTGAGCGGCAATGTAAGAGAACGACGAATTAAAATCGAAGTAAAAGCGAATGGGGGAACTCATTTCTCAATACCCTTCCGACACGTTCAGCGCATATATATTCAGGCAGCAAAAATAAATTATGCAATCGCGGCAACTGCGCGCTGGGCCATAACCTTAACAAGATGCGCGCGATATTCGGCTGAGGCGTGCATATCTTCGTTTAACTCATCGGCGGAAACGGAAAGATCATTGAGCGCATCCGGTGTAAACGCATTTGTGAGTGCTGACTCCATCTCAGGGCTACGAAACACGCACGGCCCCGCGCCGGTAATAGCCACGCGAATCCCTGAATCGATTTCGGCGATCATCACACCGACAACCGCATAACCTGACGCTGGATTGGGAAACTTTCTATAGGCCGCACGTTTCACCTTTGGAAACTCGACTTTGACGATGAGCTCCCCGGGGTCCAGGGCGGTTTCAAACATTCCCGTGAAAAATGCATCTGATTCGATTGCGCGTTTTGACGTGTGCACGCGTGCATTCAAACCCAGAACCGCGGCGGGATAATCCGCGCTGGGGTCGTTGTTGGCAATGGAGCCGCCCAACGTCCCGCGGTTTCTGACTTGCGGATCTCCAATATCAAGGGCCAGATCGCAAAGTGCTGGGATAACATTGCGAACGTCAGATGACGCAGCGACATCGGCGTGATAAACGCCAGCCCCAATCGTGACCGCCCCGTCCTTCACGTCAATATTCCGCAGTTCGTCGAGAGCGCCGATATCCACCACATCGGATGGCTGCGCTAAGCGTTGCTTCAATGTGGGAATAAGAGTTTGACCGCCCGCTAAAAACACAGCGTCGTCGGCCGCAGTGAACATTGTTTCCGCATCGTCGACGGTTTTCGCACGTATATATTTAAAGGCGTACATTCGTGGTACCCCGACCCTAGGACTCGACCTGGACGCCCATAGCTGCGGCGCCCGCGAGAATGGATTTCACAATGGCTTGATATCCGGTACAGCGACAGAAATTTCCTTCAAGCTCCTCACGAATCAATTTCTCAGTCAGAATTTTATCTTTGTTGCGTTCGACCAAACCAAGCGCGCTCATGATCATTCCCGGCGTGCAAAATCCGCATTGTAAACCATGATGCTCGCGAAAGGCCGCTTGCATGGGGTGAAGGGTATCGTCATCAGGCGCGATACCTTCAATTGTTTGTACCGCATGCCCATCGGTTTGGACCGCAAGGACCGTGCAGGCTTTTACCGATTTTCCGTCGAGATGAACCGTGCATGCGCCGCACTGACTGGTATCACACCCAACATGGGTTCCTGTGAGACGCAGCTCGCTGCGCAAAAATTCTACCAACAGCGTGCGGCCTTCGACATCTGCCGTATGTTGGGCGCCGTTTACGTCAACAGAAATTTTCACCATGTCCATCTCGTCTTCCGCCAGCGAGCCCTCATATTAGACCAAGAGCAAAAAGCGCGGCGAGAACTGCGATCGCTGCAGCGGCCCCAATTATTATCCACAATCCGGTGTTTGATTTTTGAACGAAATTTGAACCAGCTGGCGCAGTGGACGGCGCTGCCGTCTCCGCATTTTGCCCGGCGTCTGCTGCGGATTCTAACGGCACCATCTCTTCTTCCGGGGGCATTGCGACCGCAAGTTCACTGAGCCGCGCAAAAAACTCATCCGCCAACTTTTTCGCCGTTGAAGCAATTAAGCGTCCGCCGATTTGAGCGAGTTTTCCCGCGACCGATGCATCCACGTCGTACATCAAACGTGTCCCGTCCGGATCATCGACTAGGCGCACTTTAGCACCACCCTTTGCGAAGCCAGCTGCTCCACCCTTGCCTTGACCATGAATGGTATACCCATTGGGAGGATCAAGGTCCGACAGCGTCACCACGCCCTTGAATGTCGCTTTTACGGGTCCGACCTTCGCGGTCACACTCGCTTCGATTTCTGTCTCCGATATGCGGGAAATCGATTGGCAGCCTGGAATTGCTGCTTTCAGGACGTCAATGTCATTGAGCGCCGCCCATACGTTCTCGCGGGGAGCGGCGATAACATATTCGCCCTTCATGTCCATGCTTGAGGTCTCCAGAGCCAAAAAATTTCGCAGAGAAAGACATGACATACCGCGCGCCGGTCACGCAACCGCCCCATCTCAAGCATCTTCCCGGCCTTTACGAATTGCGCGGCGGCCAAACTTGGCGCGCACGGCATCCATGGCGCGCTCGACTTCGGCATAGTGGGTCTCTTCGCTTTGACCACTTTGGGCAAATAGATCGCCCTGACCTACCATTGACGCTTCAACGAGCGTATCGACTCCCACACCGATAAGGCGAAAAGATCGGCCTTGTGTTTCCCGTACCATCAGGGGTTCGGCGGCACGAAAAATTGTTTCGGCGAGTTGTGTCGGCGCGGGCAAACGGCTGCGACGGGTCATCAGTTTGAACCGTGCAGTTTTTAATTTGAGAGTGACGGTGCGGCCCGCGAACCCTTTGGACTTCAACCTTTCCGCAACTCGTTCACATAAGGGCCAAAGGCGGCGGCGCAGTTCCGCTAAATCTCCGATATCTTGTGCGAATGTTGTTTCGGTGGAAATAGACTTTGCCGGGCGAGAGGAACGAACCGGACGGTGATCTACACCGTGGGCAAGCCGGGATAAGTATTCTCCTGTTTCTCCGTAACGCCCGATGAACTCGGTCTGGTTCTGACGCTGCAGATCACCAACCGTGCGCAAACCATCGACCTTCAAGCGGTCTGCTAGGGCCGGACCGACACCGGGAAGCCGCGAGAGCGGGAGATCATGTAAAATCTCTACAGCGTCACTTTTCCCGATGACAGCAAATCCATTTGGTTTATCGAGATCTGAGGCGACTTTGGCTAAAAATTTATTGTAACTGAGGCCAATGGAGACGGTGATGCGCACGTCCCGCTCTACTTCCCGGGCGATGTGCGCGAGCGTTGCGGCCGGCGATCTTGAAAATAATTTGGCCGTTCCCGACAAGTCGAGGAACGCCTCGTCGAGGGATAAAGGTTCAACCAATGGCGTTGCGGCGTCGAATATTTTTCGAACGAGCCCGCTGGCCTCTTTGTACTTCGCCATATTGGGTTTGATCACAACGGCATCGGGGCAGAGCTTTAACGCCTTGAACATCGGCATGGCCGAGCGAGGTCCGAACCGTCTGGCGACATAACACGCCGTTGAAACCACGCCCCGCTGACTTCCACCCACCAGCACAGGTTTATCTTTAAGCGAAGGATCGTCGCGTTTCTCGACGGCGGCAAAAAACGCATCGCAGTCAATGTGTGCGAGAGATAGACGCCCGAGTTCAGGGTGACGGACGAGGCGGCTCGAACCGCAAGTCGTACACTCAGCCCCCTGAGGCGCCGTATACTCAGACAAACAGTCTCGGCACAGCGAGACAACATCATCGGATTGTGAAGAGGAACTCATTTGTAGAGTCTAAGCCCATCGCGAACCGCAAAACCATGGGGAGTTGGCCCTACACAGCACCGCGATTTCCAGGCTGAGATTGACTTTGGGCTTTAAAAAGCCCAATTCAGGCGGTTCAACCAAGCTTTGAGCAAAGCAACAAGGAAATCCCCCGTGAGCGACCGGTCCCGCGGCCCATTACGCCAGAGTTTGCCAGAGCGGCCCCAAGGCAAAAATTTTGCCTATTTACGCCGCACCTGGGACTTCATGCGTCCCTACTCGCGGCATCTGATCGTTTTTTCCATTGCGCTGCTGCTAACCTCCGCGGCGACTTTAAGCATCGGGTTGGGCCTGAAGTACGTTGTCGACGAAGGTTTAAGCGCGGGAAGCCAGGAGACCTTAAATAAAGGGCTTGCGATCTTAGTCGGCATTGTCGTGTTTATATCGGCTGGAACCTTTGTCAGGTTTTATTACATCTCATGGATTGGTGAGCGGGTGGTGGCCGATATTCGCTCTGCGGTGTTTAGCCACATCTTGAAACTCAGCCCCGGGTTTTATGAAACCACAAAGACCGGTGAAATTCTCTCGCGCCTGACGACCGATACTTCGCTTCTGCAACAGGTCATCGGATCATCTTTTTCAATCGCGATTCGAAATACTTTTGCCTTGATTGGTGGGGTCATCATGCTGGTGGTGACCAACGCACAATTGACCGGCCTTGTCGCCCTCGTTGTTCCGGCGGTGATCGTGCCGATTGTTTGGTATGGCCGGAAAGTTCGCAAGCTTTCAAGAGAGAGTCAGGACCGCGTGGCCGATGTCGGGTCGTACGCGGAAGAGAATCTCAACGCCATTCGCACCGTACAGGCTTATGTGCACGAGGATCTCGACCGATCCTTCTTTAAAACCAATGTTGAAACTGCCTTCCGCACTGCTATGCGGCGCATATCGGCCCGGGCGATGATGGGCGCCATTGTGATTCTTTTAGTGTTCGTCGCAATCGCCCTGGTTGTATGGGCCGGAGGCCGGGGCGTCATTCAAGGGGAGATTACGCCCGGGGAATTATCAGCCTTCATTTTTTATGCGGTGATGGTCGCAGCGTCTGTTGGTGCCGTTAGCGAAGTGTTGGGAGAGCTGCAGCGCGCAGCGGGTGCAACCGAACGGCTGGTTGAACTTCTTGAAATGAAACCGGACATCGTTGCACCGGCCACTCCAAAGCCGATGCCCGTACCTGCCCGCGGGGCGGTCGATTTTGATGATGTTACGTTCCATTACCCCTCTCGGCCCGAAACCGCAGCTTTGACAAACTTTTCTCTACGGGTTGAACCGGGAGAACATGTTGCACTTGTCGGCCCATCGGGGGCCGGTAAGACGACGGTGTTTCAGCTTTTATTGCGGTTCTACGATCCGAAATCCGGCGTTATACGATTAGATGGTATGGATTTGCGCGAGGTTGATCCCCGCGACGCACGCACGCGCATCGGATTGGTCTCACAAGACCCAATTATTTTTGCTGCCGATGCTATGGAGAACATTCGATACGGACGGCCAGATGCTAGTGATGCTGAGGTGCGTGCAGCCGCTGAAGCGGCGGCGGCGATGGAATTCATCGACCGGCTACCCGAAGGCATGAAGAGTTTTCTTGGGGAGCGCGGTGTTCGTTTGTCGGGTGGACAAAAGCAACGCATCGCCATCGCGCGCGCTATTTTGCGCGACCCCGCCCTTTTGTTGCTTGATGAAGCGACCAGCGCCTTGGATGCGGAAAACGAAAAACTCGTCCAAACAGCTCTGGAGCATCTTATGGTGGGCAGAACAACGATGGTTATCGCCCACCGATTGGCAACCGTTGTGAGCGCGGACCGCATCGCCGTGATCGACCAGGGTCGTTTGGTTGATACCGGACGGCACGAGCAGCTTATTGCCAGCAATCCTTTGTATGCGCGGGTCGCCGCGTTGCAGTTTTCTTCGGACAACAATACTGCTGCAGCCGCGCAATAGATGGGCGAGGATTAGTCCCAATCGGTGGATTTTACAGATCTTTTGCTTTTGGTCTCTCCGCGCCGCCGCTTTGACTCGAGGCGTTTCTTTTTTGCTGACTTTGATGGGCGGGTGGGAACGCGTTTTTTTTGAACTATGGCTGCGCGCCGCAATAGATCTGCGAGCCGGTCGATCGCATCACTGCGATTGCGGTCCTGGGTGCGAAATCGGTTTGCTGAAATCACAATGATGCCGTCTGCTGTTGCACGGCGACCGGCAAGATTTAGGACACGCCGGCGAACGTTCTCTGTCAGTGTTTTTGAATTCAAAACATCGAAACGCAGTTGAACGGCGGTAGCGACTTTATTGACGTTTTGGCCGCCCGGCCCCGCAGCGCGTATGAAACTAATTTCGAGCTCACGTTCGTCCAGAGCAATCGTCGGCGTGATGGGTATGAGCTTTGTGCGCGGTGCCATGATTTGAAATCGGGCTTGTGATATTTCTGCTGTGGCCTAGTTTAGGGTACAGCGTAAATCAATCGAACCCCTGAGAAGATGCGCTCGACGATGATCCAATCCCAATATTTGGGCCGCGAGATATAGATATGACCTCAACACCCACCATGATCGCCCCAGAAATGGAATTCACCGAATTGGTGGAGAACTTTGAGCTTTTTGACGATTGGGAAGACAGGTATCGGTACATCATCGATTTGGGGCGCAAGCTTCCTCCATTTCCAGACGATCTGAAGACGGAGGACTCGAAGGTTCGCGGGTGTATGAGTCAGGTTTGGATGATTCCCGGACATCCCAAAGGCGATCCGCAGAAATTCGCGTTTGCCGCTGATAGCGACGCGCACATCGTCAAAGGCCTTATCGCGGTGTTGGGAATTTTGTTCTCGGGAAAATCCCGAGCCGAAATCGCCAAAACGGATACAGAGGCAGCCTTTAAATCACTTGGTTTGGATCAACACCTCAGCCCAACCCGAAGAAACGGATTGGTTTCAATGGTTGGGAAAATTAAAGGTTACGCGTCGGCCGCGTCTTAATCGCTAAGCGAATAACTTGCGATCAAGCTTCTTGATAAAGCTCCAAGGGTCGGGATCTGGCTTGCCGAACAAAAACCCTTGGACATATTCGACATCGCAATCGCGCACAAATTCAAGTGCCTCCTTTGAATCAACCATCTCGGCGATGGTTTCGACTTTCATGGTTTTGCATAATGTCGATAGCGCTTTTAGGAACGCGCGACCGTTCGGTGCGGCTTGCGCATTTTTAATTGCGCTTCCGTCCAGCTTCACAACATCAACCTCGAGAACGCTTAAATATTGGAAACTGGCAGCCCCAGCGCCGAAATCGTCTAGGCACACATGAAAGCCCTTTTTGCGAAGCGCTTGAACGAATTCGTTTGCCTGCTCGAGATCGGCCACGCGGCTTGATTCTGTAATTTCAAACACCAGGAAATTGCTCAACCACGTATCGGCATCGAGCAGGGCGTGAAGTTCCTTTTCATATTGCGCATTGCCAACCGACATCCCCGAAATATTGACGGCAATCGAAACTTTGTCGGCTTTATTCTTCCGGAGCCACTCGACGCATTTGCGCGCCATAGCAATATCAAACTCCGTAATCAGGCCGGTTTCTTCAGCAAACGTAATATGTTTATAGGGCGACTCTTCAAAGTTTCCTGCAAATCTCACCAAGGCTTCGTAGTGGTGAACCGCACCTGTACGGACATCGAGAATGGGGTGGAAGGCGATTTGAAAATCATTGCCTTTGACAATTGACCGAAAACTATTCAGGGATTGCGCGGCTTCAAGAACCAGGTTGTTCATATTGCTGGCGATGTCTTTGACGTTGAATTTGTCGCCTACCTGTTCTTTGAAATGATTGATCGTGTAGACAAGGCCTTTGGCAAGGTCGTCGTCATCGACCCCCTCAAGATCGACATCGACCGTACCCGCCTGAGCCTCAACACCCTCGCCCTTAGGATCAAACGCCTTTGTAGCTTCGGTAAGAGTTGCTTCCAGGGCTGCGACATCCAGGCCGGCTTCGTGAACCAATCCGAATTTTCCGTCACCAATCGCGCCGGCTGCATCTCCTCCAATTGAATTTGCACGCAGGGTCGTTCCAACGGTACTTAACAGAACTTCTCGCTCTTCTTCATTTAACGACTCATAGAACGCTTCAAACCCCGGAAGGTTTACAAGGGTCATCTCGGCATTCTTACCCTTGCCTTGCGCGTCTTGGAGTTTCTTGACGGCCATTTCCGAGAAGGCATCACCAGCGAGAAGGCCGGAGCCTTCGGCACGTTTCACGCCCTTTTCGGCCTGTCCTTTTTCGTCGATATGCACCCGTGTGCGCAGAGCAAGAAAATAGTGATCCTTAAGGTCGGGCAGCATATATCCCGCAAAACCCATTGGCGCGGTGAGTCCCTTTTCGCCATTCAGGCGAATGGTGACGTTATCAATGCGCCCCTTTTTGGCGGTCATATGGAGAAGCTGATCGACCAATACCCGGTCTTTTGGCGACACCAGGTCCATGAAATTCTTGCCCACCAGGGCATTGGCATCGAACCCTAATAGAGGTTTTGTCGCACCTCCGGCGAAAAGCACATTGTGCGAATTGTCGAGCTCAATGAGAATATCAGCCCAACAGAATGCAAAGGCGACGAAACGTTCGCGAGCAGCGTTCATGAAAAAATCTTTGTGGCGTCCGTTTTATTTAGTGTCTTTAATAGCTCATGGAGCGTATCGAGTCCCGCCCGGATTTAAATATGGGTTCGAACCAACCAACGCCAGGCGGCATTAAACGACATTCCACCCACACAACTCAAGCCTGCATCTGCTGCTTTCACCCGATAAACCGGTTGTATCGAATCCCTGTCATAAGCGCGGCACCTACTTGCTCTGCTTGTGTATCCGGCACACAATTAACGGCCCGAGCCAACTGGTCGTCATGTAGATAATAAATAGGGAATTTAATGTCCGAGCTGCCCCGGTTGAGAATGCGTCTCGCCATAATTTCGTTGTGTGTCACCTTAATATTGACCGGCATAGGCCTACAAACAAAGACTGCGGCTCAAAGTGTGAGTCATAACTCTGTCACGTTAAGCCGCCTCACATTAATCGTAAATGATATCGACCGATCAATTAATTTCTATCTGCGGTTAGGTCTTCTGGTGCAATCGGACCAATCGCGCACACAAAGAGACGCGGGAGGAATTATCTTAGGCGATACATTCCCACTTACGGATGATCCCACCCTAAGCCGGGCCGTAACCATGTCTAACGGTCAAATCGACGCGGCTGAAATCACACTTCTGTGGTACGACCGTCCGCCGCTCCCCAGCGCACGCGGAAACCTTATGGGCCTTGGTACGGGTGATGTCGTTATGACGTTCCAGGTGAATAATATTCAAACCGTATACGGACAGCTGGAGTCTATCGGGACCCGGTTTCACGAACCTCCGTTGCGCTTCTCGGAGCGCGGGCTCGATGGCGATCAACGTTCAGGACTCCGGTTTCTGGCTTACGACCCGAATGGACATATGATTGAGGTTATTCAGATCGACTAAATGGCGTTATTCGCCGACAACCGATCCTTCGCGGCGAGGGTCTGCTCCACCGACAAGCTGATCCTTCGCAACTCGAATCGCGTGAATGCCGCTCGCAAAGTCGACAAGGCGCACATCATGACCCAAGGCTTCCAGCGCCTCTTCATGCCTTGAAAAACCGCGCTCAAGAAGCGTCGCGCCGCCAAAAGACAACGCGAACGGCGACGCCGTCGCTTCGGCTGGCGTCATATCCCAGTCAATCAAACCGATAAGTGTTTTGACAACGAATCCCACGATCGCGGGACCACCGGGAGAGCCGAGCACCATCTCAAGCTCCCCTTCCGCGTTAAACACCAATGTGGGCGCCATTGAACTGCGTGGCCGTTTGCTTCCCTGCACACGATTGGCAACTTCACGGTCCTCGGTAACGTCACGATATGAAAAATCGGTGAGCTGATTGTTGAGAAGAAATCCACCGACCATGAGCCGCGATCCGAAGGCGTTTTCAATGGATGACGTCATAGCCACAGCATTGCCCGCTTGATCGACAATAGAAAAATGAGAGGTCGATAAACGCTCGGGGCTCGGCGCCGGCGCATATCCTGTTTCATGTTCAACTGGAACGTCCCCGGCCTCGGCGCTCGGCATATACCGATTGGGATCAAGGAGCCGGGAGCGCTGCGCTAGATAGTCGGGCGAAATAAGCCCCTTAGTCGGCACGGGAACAACGTCCGGATCGGCGATGTAAACAGCGCGGTCGGCGAACGCGAGCCGGCCCGCTTCGACCATGAGATGAACTGCCGCCGCACTCTCCCGCCCCATTGCTCTCAGATCAAACGGCTCCAACATGCCCAAGGTTTGTATGACACCTATACCGCCTGACGAGGGAGGTCCCATACCGCAGATACGATAGCTGCGATAAGTTCCGCAAACCGGCGGGCGGGTCTTGGACTGGTAACGTGCGACATCTTCAAGGGACATGTCGCCGGGATTATCCGCTGCACCGGCGACAGTTCGTACAATACTTTCGGCAATCTCCCCGGAATAAAATGCATCGGCGCCCTCGTGCGCGAGGATACGAAGCGTTTTCGCAAACTCCGTGTTCTTGAGAATGGTTCCGACGGCTTTAGCGTTTCCGTCCGCGTCATAATAAAACGACTTCGCCGGCTCTATTTTTTTCAGAGCGCTTTCACGCTCAAGCAATTGATGAAGGCGCGGTGAAATCGCAAAGCCGTCTTCCGCAAGCTCAATCGCGGGCGCCAAGAGATTCGCCCAGGGCAGTTTTCCATGACGGGCGTGTGCCATATTGAGCATGCGGATGACGCCAGGGACGCCAACAGACTTCCCACCGACGATGGCTTGCATGCGGCCCATTACCCGGCCGTTTTCGGTTAGGAACCGGTCTTCCTCGGCAGCGGCGGGTGCAGTTTCCCGCCCGTCGTAACTTTTTATTTCGCGGCGCTGCGCATCCCAATGCAAAATGAAGGCGCCGCCGCCAATGCCCGATGACTGAGGCTCAACGAGGTTCAAAACCAATTGCACGGCGACCGCTGCGTCGGTCGCCGATCCGCCAGCACGTAAAATGCGCGCACCCGCTTCTGCCGCAAGCGGGTTTGCGGCAACCACCATGTATTTTTCTGCGGTTCCGCTTTTAAGTTCGCTAATGCCCGTGCTGGCTTCTGGCGCTACAACGTCTGCCGCGTGCCCCGCGAGCGGTATACTTAAAACGGAAAATGAAAAAAGAAGAGCTAGAGAAACACGACTACGAAGAAACACTATAACCCGCCGTTTGCCTTATTTTGATGTGTTGGAGATCTACCATACAGCAGAACCCCTCCGCTGACCGGATTGTTTAAACCTTAAACGCGCCAGTGGTGACAAGCGACATAATGCTCTGACGAAGCCTCATCCATTATAGGCGTTTCCTGAGCGCATCTATCGGTTGCCTTCGCACAGCGCGTGCGAAAAACGCAACCGGAGGGCGGATCAAGAGGAGACGGCGGGTCACCGCGCAATAATATACGTTTTTTTGCTCGCTCTTTGTCAGGGTCCGGAATGGGGACCGCAGACATTAGGGCTTGCGTATAGGGGTGACGGGGGGTCGCATAAATTTCGGCGCGCGGCCCGACCTCCATCACCCGCCCCAAGTACAACACCATCACGCGATGACTGATATGGCGAACAACAGACAAATCATGGCTGATGAACAGCATTGATAAGTTGAGGTTTTTTTGGAGGTCCATGAGTAAGTTGATGACTTGTGCGCGTATAGACACATCAAGAGCGCTTACGGGTTCGTCGCAGACCACGAGCTTCGGACCCAAAATCATAGCCCTCGCGATTCCGATGCGCTGGCATTGACCACCAGAAAACTCGTGGGGATAGCGATTGATCATTGTCGGTAAAAGGCCGACCTGTTCCATCTGAGTTTCAACTTTTGACCGTATAGCCGCGTTAGAAAGATCAGGATGAAAATTGCGCAACGGTTCGGCAATAATGTCTCCAGCCGTCATGCGCGGATCAAGGCTTGCCAATGGGTCCTGAAAAACGATCTGCATGTCCTGGCGAACGTCTTTGATCGCCTCTTTGTCCGAAGCGTCTAAGGGCTGCCCGATCCAGGCGACTGATCCGGACGTCGCAGGAAGAAGCTGAAGAACCGCGCGGCCCAAAGTTGACTTCCCGCACCCTGACTCACCAACCACGCCAAGCGTTTCTCCTGGCGCGAGCTCTAAGCTGACACCATCGACCGCCTTCAACGGCCGGTATGTTCCGATGAGCGCGCCTCCAACCCGAACCGGAAAATGGACTTTTAAGTCGCGCACATTTAGCAAGGGTTGTGTCATGACTTCACCGGTGGCGTTTCAAGAAAGCACGCTTTGTGCCCGCCATGTGTTGCTGGCGCCAGCGCTGGTGTTTCTGTACGGCAGCACTCTTCGACATCACAACATCTTGGACTGAACGCACATCCTTTCGGAAGACATTGCAGGTCTGGAGGTTGCCCGGGGATAGTTGTCAGCTTTTCGGTTTTGGCTTCGTCCAAACGCGGCGTACATGACAAGAGCCCGCATGTGTATGGATGATTGGGGGTATAAAAAATATCGCGGGCGTGGCCTTCCTCGACTATGCGCCCGGCGTACATTACCGCGACGCGATCTGCGAGACCGGCGACAACGCCAAGATCGTGGGTGATCAATATAACAGCCGTATTGTGCTGCTCTTTGACCGCTCGAATAAGGTCTAAAATTTGCGCTTGAACCGTGACGTCCAGTGCCGTCGTTGGTTCATCGGCTATGATCACTTCCGGTCCACACAACAACGCCATCGCAATCATAACCCGCTGACGTAGGCCGCCGGAGAGTTCATGCGGATACATTGAAAACCGGCGTTCGGGCTCGGGAATTTGAACTCGGCCTAACAGGTCAATCGCCTGTTCGCGTGCATCAACAGCACTTACACCGCGATGTTCAACGAGAACTTCTGTGAGTTGCTTGCCAATGCGCATATGCGGCGTGAGCGACGTCATCGGATCTTGAAAGATCATCGCGATCTTGTTGCCCCGGATGGCCCGTAGCTTTCTCTCATTTAGATCGAGAAGGTTTTTGCCATTAAACAGAACCTCACCCGTTGCCAAACCGTTCTCAGCCAGAAGCCCCATCGCCGCCATGAACGTTTGGCTTTTTCCCGACCCTGACTCACCAACGATTCCCACACATTCGCCGTTGTTCACGGACAGAGATAACTCGCTCACGGCCTGCACATCGCCTTCGGGCGTTTTAAACCGAACGCTCAGGTTCTTAATTTCGAGAACAGGTGATGAGTTTGGATTGTTCATTGTGCTCAACGATCTTTCGGATCCAAGGCATCACGAATGCCATCGCCCAAGAAATTGAAGCAGAACAATGTCACCGTCATGAAGGCCGCTGGAACCAAAAGTGTTCGCGGCGTGATTTCCATTTCCGCCGCGCCTTCATTGATCAGCATCCCCCAGCTTGTAAGCGGTTCTTGAACACCAAGGCCGAGGAAGCTTAGAAAGCTTTCGAGGAGTATGACCTGCGGAATAGTGAGCGTGACGTAAACAATAACGACGCCCAAGACGTTTGGCACAATATGACGCCAAATAATTCCGGCTGTCGTCCCCCCCGCTGCGTGCGCCGCTTCGATAAACTCTTTGTTTCGTAAGGACAATGTTTGCCCGCGCACAATACGCGACATGGTGAGCCATTCTACACAGCCGATCGCAAGAAACATCAAGATGAAATTTCGGCCGAACACGACCATCAGAATAATGACGAAGAATGTCAGAGGCACAGAATACATAAGGTCGACAAAGCGCATCAAAAATTGATCGACGCGCCCGCCGAGAAAACCGGCCAGCGCACCCACTGTAACGCCTATAAAAAGCGCGACGGCTGTCGCAAGGATGCCGACGGTCAGTGAAATACGACCGCCCACCAACGTGCGCGCTAAAAGATCTCGGCCGACATAGTCCGTACCTAAGTAATGGCCAAGCTCAAAGGATGGTGGAAGCGCTTCGATATAGTCCCAATTGATTTCATCATACGCCCAGGGCAGTGCGTAAGGTCCGAGGAACGACGCCAATCCGATAAAAATTAGGATGATTAAACTTGCAACGGCGGCGCGATTTCGCAGCAAACGCCGCCAAGCATCTTGCCACAGGCTGCGGCCCTCAACGGTGGCCGCAGCCTCGAGCGTATCACCATGGCGAGATGCCAGATTAATGGTGTTCATAACGCACCTTCGGATCTAGCAAACCATAGAGGAGGTCCACCACGATATTCATAATGATGATAAGTCCCGCGCTTAAGATCGTAACCCCCATGACGAGCGTGTAGTCACGATTAAGCGCACCTTGCACAAAATATCGTCCGATCCCCGGAATCTGAAAAATGGTTTCGATAACCATAGACCCCGTTAGAACGAATGCGACCGCGGGTCCCAGATACGTGACCACCGGGGTCATGGCCGTTTTCATGGCATGGCGCATGACCACCGCGCGAAACGGTAGCCCTTTGGCGCGCGCGGTGCGCACATAGTTTGTACGCATCGCCTCGATCATGCTTCCTCTGCTGATGCGCGCAATGTAGGCGATGAACGGCAACGACAACGCAAAGACGGGCAAGATACGGTATTCCAGCCCGCCATTTCCCCACCCTCCTGCGGGGAGGTTAAACGCGGTGTCTTTGAGCCACACACCAAAAACCAAGATCAGAACGTGACCCATTACAAAATTGGGAATGACAATGCCGGTCATGGAGATCGCCGAGACGGTGTAGTCACGCGCGCTATTTTGAGCGAGCGCAGCCAGAACGCCCATTGGCACGCCGATGAATACAGCAAGCAAAATTGCACTTAGACCATTTTGGATACTGACCGGGAGCCCTTGGGCAATCAGTTCGGTGACAGTGAAGTCTTGATACCGAAAAGACGGACCAAAGTCGCCTTGGAGCAAGTTCCAGAGATAATCCAGATATTGTTGCCAAAGCGTTGCATCTAGATTGTAGCGAGCACGCAAGTTCGCGAGCACCTCGGTGGGAACCGGGGCTTCCGCATCAAATGGACCGCCCGGCGTAAGGCGCATTAAAAAGAAACATACGGTGATGATGACCCAAAGGGTCGGAATGCCTATGGCGAGCCGCTTCGCAAGGTATGACCACATCCGCCTTCGACACCCTAGCCAATGAGCACTGACCTAAGACCATAGCCGCGCATGACGCGCGCGCCAAGCTCTACTGAACCGGAGACGGCTGCTCCGCGCTTTGCACTGATAAGTAGCGAAATGGATGGATGCCATAGGGATTGGCGTCCCAACCTTGCACCCGCGCCGCAACGGCGCGGTGTGGGTTGAAATAGAAGATGGGAAAAACCGTTTGGTCCTGTATCAAAATATTCTCGACGCTGGCGATAAACGAGGGACGTAGGGTTTCATCCAATACCGAGTCTGCGGCCTCAAGGGTCTGGTCGAAATCCGGGTCCGCATACCCGGTCACGTTCCGCGGTCCGGCAGTGCTCGCAAAGTACTCCAAATATCCCATGGGCTTTGCGCTAACCGCCGGCCAATAGCTCAAGGCCAGATCGTAGTCGCCCGATTCCAATAGACGATCATATTCAGCACCACTCTTTCCCTCCGCAGTAACGTTCACATGTAACGGTGTCCACGTTTCCACGAGTTTTTGGGACACGAACTCGTGGATGCTTCCTTTTGGAAAAATCAGCGTCAAAGATTGAGGGTTTTTTTCATCTACTTTTATTTCGGAGAGCAATACCTCGGCGATTGGCAAGCGCATCTCAGACCTCAGCGCGGCGTAGGGCGAGCGCGGGGACAGTGTTTCGTCGAGAACGCTCGGCGGGACCACTTTGTACGCAGCCACAATATCTTTGGCTCCCGAGTTTTGAACGATCGCCTGTCTATCAATCGTCATTGCCAGCGCATGTCGCATATTGCGTTCGCTCAAAAGAGGACGGCGTACGTTGGCTGCAACGAAATAGAGGTTCTCTCCGCTCTCTTGTCTTCCGATTGCCTCATGCCCTCCATCTCCAAGCGCAAACGGAAAGCCGAGCGTAAGGTCAGCCTCACCATTAACGACCATCGCATTCGCTCGATCGACACTTTCCGCAATAACAAGATCAATGCGGTCCAAAGCAACAGACTCGGCGTCGAAGAAATGAGGGTTTTTTTGCAAAGCCAACCCTGACTCTGACATTGCAGCGGTGAACGCACCGCTCGTCACCATGCCGCCGGGCGTAGTCCACGCTCCGTCGTCCACCGCATGACGAGGAATTGGAGCTGCGACTGGCCGGCTTAAGACTTCGAGAAAGTGTACCGAGGGCCTGCGCAAGGTAATTTCCAATCGGCCAAACGGCCGTGTGGTTATGCCAAGCTCATCGGCGGGACTCTCTCCGCTGTTCACACCTTCGGCGCCTTGAATCGAAAACAGATCGCCGGCAAATGGTGCGCCCGTGTCCGGGTCCAACGCCCTTCGAAAACCGGCGACAAAATCTCGTGCCTGAATCCGGCGGTCATCAGACCATCGCACGCCGCTACGCAGGGAAAACGTGTAGACCAAGCCATCGGGACTAACCTCCCAGGACTCAGCAAGACCTGGGATCAAATTGCCCTGAGAATCTCGCGCGATAAGCCCAACAAACAATTCGCTTGCGATCGCAAGGGATACAGCTGACTTGGCTTTGTGCGGGTCCAACTCGGCGGGCATTTCGGGAAGCGCAACACGCAAAGACGTTTGCGCGCGGCTTTCGATCCCGCCCATCAGGACAAAACACAAACACACCAAAAAGAGGTGCTTTACGACGTCGAGATGCTTTTGCACAAATGACCTACACTGATCGCTCGGAAATGACCGTGTTTGCGAGAACGCCAATATCTTCGATCTCGACCTCAACCTGATCGCCCGGCCGGAGCCATTTTGGAGGTTTGCGCGCAGCTCCCACGCCTGCGGGTGTGCCGGTTGCGATAACGTCCCCCGGCTCCAAATGGGTAAAGGCAGATACATAAGAGATGATTTCCGAAACTGAATAAATCATTTGCGACGTGCTGGCATGCTGAACCACTTCGCCATTTACACGGGTTGAAATTGTGAGGTTTTGAGGATCTGCAACCTCGGCCGCTGGGATAAGCCAAGGCCCACAGGCCCCTGACGAATCAAAATTTTTCCCCGCCGTAAAGGAATGTTTTTGAAAATCGCGGACGCTTCCGTCCAAAAAACAGGTGTATCCCGCCACGTGAGATAACGCTTTGTCCGTCGGTATGCGGCGCCCACCTCTGCCAATAACGACCGCGAGTTCACCTTCGTAATCGTATTGATCTGACGCACTCGGACACACAATGGACTGACGATGTCCAACCAGAGACTGAGGCGTGCGCATAAAAAGATTGGGTTGGGCAGGAGCTTCACCGCCCATTTCCGCCGCGTGTTCGCTATAATTCTTTCCAACACAAATGACGCGCGCGGCATCCGGAACCACTTGCAACAAGACAACCTTGTCCAAAGGAGCCGTAGGCTCGCGTTCGGAAGCAACCGACTGCAAATTCCCCAGGGGTCCGGTCGCGAGCACCGCGCGCAAGGACGGGCCGGCGTCGGAGAGATCAACAATGTTCTCTCCTATAACAGCGCCAAAACGCGGGCCTTGAGAGTATTCGTAGCTCACAAACTTCATATGCATCGGTAGGTCACACAGGTCTGATAAATGGCGGGAAGTTCGATCACGATGGGTTGCGGAGCATCACTCGGGCAATATCACAGCATCGATAACATGGATGAACCCGTTGTCGGCGATAACGTCGGCTTTGACAACGCGCGCACCTCCAACCATTACATTTTTGGTCGCATCGATCAGGATCGTACCGCCATCGACCGTTACAGCTTCCAAGCGCTTGCCGAGAATATCCCGCGAGGTCACTTCTCCGGCGACGATATGATTGCGAATAACGGCTCCCAGCCGTTCCAGATTTTGCGGTTTAAGCAGATCACGAAGTTCCTCAACAGGAAGCTGAACGAACGCATCGTCCGTTGGCGCAAAGATCGTCCACGGGCCCGGGCTTTCCAGTGTTTCGATTAAACCGGTATTTGTTGCTGCAAGGAGTAACGTGTTGAACGTCCCGGCCTCTCTCGCAGTCTCGATGATGTCCTTGGCTTGAACACCAAAGGGGACGCATATGAAAACGAATGCAATAAAAGATTGGCGAATCATGGCCTACACAATTGAGTAAAGGTTCACAGCAGATGCAATGGTATTCTCGGCCCGCTATAAAAATAGCGCAACCAGAGACTTAACTGCGGTACGGCTGCGAATTAGGAATCGCACAAGGACCGAAACTGGAGGGCTCTTAGAAGATGACAGCCAATCAAAATCCCACCCCCCCGCAACCGGAGATGCATTCTGAGATTTCTGCGCTGATCGGTGCAATCGCGAAGGCGTTTGCGATCACCGAGTCGCAAGCGATCGAAGCGCTGGAAAGAGACGCGGTGGCAATGGAGTTTCAGCAGGATAGCAACGGAAATCGGTATGTCGCCGCAACCTACGACGGCCAAACCGCACGAATTTATCAGGGGGCCATAAAACGCCCGAACGATAGCGATTCCTAAACTTCCGCCCCTGCGGGACAAAAATATTCTGGCTAATCTCGCAATTTATGATGTATATACATCATTAAATGAAACATTTAGACCCTGATGAACCTCAATCTGTTGATGCGAATGCCATTTCTCAGGTTTGCCTGTGTCACCACATCCGACGCACCGCGAGGACAGTAACGCGCCTATTTGACCGTGCACTACAGAAGATCGGGTTAAACTACAGTCAATTTAACATGTTAGTTGTGATTGCCACGCTGGAGCCCGCCTCCAGCTCGGATGTGGCGCGAGCTATGGCAATGGACCGGACCACCTTGAGCCGAAATATCAAGGCTCTCAACCGCTTGGAGTATATCGATGTCATCGCCGGGAGTGGGCGGCGCGCCGGGATTCTTAAGCTCTCGCCCGCAGGACATGCGATTTTGAAAACCGGCAGCGCACTTTGGCGTAACGCACAGAGAGAGGTCACAAACACTCTCGGCCCGGCGAAAACCAGCCAACTCCTCGAGATTCTGACAGAGAGACTCTAGAACTGTTTTATATTGCATATACAACATAAACTTTGGGACGAACGAGGACTGATTTCTCTTCGTAGCTAGCTCTCGTAGCTGCATCAGTTAACCTTTATTAAACCGTTCCTGACCGATATTTGGGCTGCAACGTCACGCAGAAGCGTCCACGTATCTAGGGAAATCCCGTGAGAACGGTCACTCAAAGCTTTAAAGACAAAGAGATCATCTACCGGCAAGGGGATGAGAGCGATTGGGCCTTCGAAGTTCTCGAAGGGTCAGTCGAGCTTATTAAAGATGGCCCTGAGGGTGTGACGATCCTCGCCCGGCACCGCGCCGGAGAGCTCTTCGGTGAGATGGGTATTTTGGATAATGCCCCGCGCCCGGCGACGGCCCGGTGTAGAGGTGCGGTAACGCTTAAAGCGATTCCGCGCGACGAATTTTTGAATCAAGTTGAGGCCGATCCCGACACAGCCTTAAAGGTTATGACGAAGTTGGCGCGGCGTATGCGCTCGCCCGAAGGCGGCGATGTAATTCGGGCTGAAGCCTATAAAGCGGCTGCCGCGAAACTTCCCGTTCCCGTGAGTGAACCCACGGCGGAAACCACAACAGCGCCTCCGGTCAGACTTGGCCGACCGCTACCGACGAATCTCATTGGTGAGCGTAAGCCAAATCTTCTCGAAAAACTTATCGATTCGGTTGTCAAAGATCCAACGCGGCGCCCAGGCAAAAAATCTAAAGCCCCGACGCCCAGTGATATCCTTATCATGGTCGGCAAATTCAATGACGACTACGAAGACATGCAACATCAATTGCTGTTGCAATCGCTTGAAGGAATTCCTGGAACGCGCGTCGTTGCCATTGAGCGAGACCTAACTCAGTTTGTGGCTGGGCTGAACGAACCCGATAGCATATTCAACGACGACGTCATGAAACGTGCGACGCGAGAAGGCCGTCGCTGGATGGCCGACCAGAATGCCGATCTCTTAATCTGGGGAAGTATCGATTCGACGGGCCGCAATTTAGAACTGCACTTTACTGCAACGGCTTCAAGCCCCGGCGAGCGACCGGGACGCTTTACCCATTTAAACGTTCTGACGGTCCCGGTCGATTTTTACACAGACTGGGTGCCGCTCGTTCGCGCGGTCATTCTCGCAGCGACAGATCCCCGCAGCTTTTCTCAAGGACGCATATTGCGATCTGCCCTTCCGGCCATCACCGCTTCAGCCAAGGCCATGGGCCTTGATCCCTCGGCGGGAATGGAGCCGATCGAACGCGCCTCTATCATGTTTTGCTACGGGAACGCATGCGCTGTATGCGCTCAACTTGAAGGTGATCGCGGTTGGTATCAGACCGCGGTTGAAGCTTGGCGCGCTGCCGTTGACCTCATCCCGAACGATAAGGGCCCACTTCTTGGCCAGTTATACCAACAGCTGGGACTCACGCTCCAGATTATCGCCGAGCGTACCAACGATAGTGATTGTTTAGAGCAGGCCGCCGACGCCTACCGACGCGCCTTGATACATATTTCCCGGCGCAACCAAACCGTTGACTGGGGATTGATGAAATACCGGTTGGGGTGCGTGTTATACAAAATCGATATGGCGATCGGCGATGACAATGCTTTGCGAGAAGCCATTCACGCATGCCAGGCCTCGCGGCAAATTTTCAACAAGTACACTCATCCAATTCGCTGGTCCGAGATTTCAAACTCTCTCGCACAAATTCTTCAGGTCTACGGCGACAACGTGCGAAGCGTGCCGATTCTCGAATACGCAGTTAAATGCTGCGTGGCTTCGTTGCATGTTCGCACCCCCGACACCGCGCCGCTTCAATGGGCCTCCATACAAAACACTTTAGGGTCTGCATTGTTTTTGTTGGCCAAACATACCGGCGAATGGGAGTACATGCGCCAATCTTCGGAGGCCTTTCGCATGGCCCTGACGGTGTATAAGGATCACGGTATCAACCGAATGGCGATTATCACCGAGCGCAACTTGTCGCGCGCCGAAAAACAAATCGAAACAGCAAGCGAAAAGCAGATGGCTGACCCGGTTTGGGCACAAAGCTTCAACATAACGGACGATGACGACGGTTATGATTGGCAGGCGTTCTTGGATGGCGCGAACGCGGGATTCGAAGACCAAATCGACGAAGTCGCCTAAACTTTTTTCTTCTCGGAAACTGAACTGAGTTAAACTGCGGGCCCACCACTCGGCCGCCAGCCGTAAGAGCCTACAGCCATGCATGACCCCGCGCGCATCCTCGCTATCGATCAGGGCACAACATCGACCCGGGCGGTCGTGTTTGATGAAGCCGGACAGGCGCTCGCGACAGCGCAGAAACCCTTGTCACAAAATTATCCTGCGAACGGGTGGGTAGAACACGACCTGGAAGAAATTTGGGCGGCTGTTGTCGACGTTTGCCGAAAAGTCATTTCTGATGTGGGTGAAGCCTCGGACATTACGGCGATTGGAATTACGAACCAGCGCGAAACCACGGCGCTTTGGGACCGCCGGTCAGGAAAGCCAATTGCGAACGCCATTGTTTGGCAGGACAGAAGAGGCGCGGCCCGGTGCGGTGAGCTGAAAAACGCCGGACAAGAGCCCGACGTACAATCTAAAACCGGGCTTCTTCTCGACTCCTATTTTTCGGCAACAAAAATCCAATGGCTTTTGGACAACGTAGAGGGCGCGCGTACGGCGGCGAAACATGGACACCTTGCCTTCGGAACAATTGATACATTTTTGCTTTGGCGCCTGACAAATGGGCGGTGTCATGCGACCGACGCCACCAACGCATCGCGCACAATGCTGTTCAATATTCACCAAGGAGATTGGGATGATGATCTTCTCAAGCTCTTCGATGTGCCGAAGTCCGTGCTGCCCGAGGTACGGAATACAGCCGGATTATTTGAGCGTGCGGATGCCGAAATCTTTGGAGCTGACATTCCCATCACGGGAATTGTTGGCGACCAGCAAGGTGCTCTTGTCGGCCAGTGTTGCTTCTCTCCGGGCATGATCAAAAGCACTTACGGCACAGGATGTTTTGTGCTGGCCAACACGGGCACGAACGCCCTTGTCTCTCAAAATCGGATGCTAACAACGATTGCATACCGAATTGATGGCGTAACGACCTACGCGTTGGAAGGTAGCATTTTTAACGCCGGTACCGTGGTGCAATGGATGCGAGACAAGGTTGGATTAATCGATCACGCATCGGATTCCGAAAAACTTGCCGCAAGCCTGGACGGCGTGGATACAGACAGTTCCGTTTTCTTTGTACCCGCCTTCACCGGTCTCGGCGCTCCCCATTGGGACCCGGATGCCAGGGGCGCAATTTTGGGTCTCACGCGGGATACGAGCCGGGCGGAAATTGTTCGGGCAGGCCTCGAGTCGGTTTGTTTTCAAACATCCGATCTCTTAACTGCGTTCAAGGACGATGGGATTTTGGATTTAACAGCGCTTCGCGTTGATGGAGGCATGACCTCGAACACCTGGCTTCTGCAATGTCTCGCAGACCTTTGCGCGCTTCCAGTTGAGCGGCCGACCTATCTGGAAACCACGGTATTGGGCGCGGCGTTTCTTGCCGGTTTAGGGGTTGGTGTTTACACCTCCGTCGATGATCTAAAATCTGTCTCACGCCTTGATTTCCGCGCGACTCCTAGGACTGATGCCGCGCGGCGAACGGCGTTGAAAGCTGGTTGGAACGATGCCGTTCGGCGCGTTGGGAGCGTCACGTAATTGAACGTTGCGGAGAAGTTTGCACCGCAATGTTCCCAGCCTGTTTTTGTGTGCGCTGCGAAATTTCTCGTCGATAACGTCCGTGTGTCCGCAGTCGCAACTTCAATCCCGACTCCAGACTTGGCCCCTATCGAATTTTGTGTACAGTTTTGATGTCGAAGAGGGTGGGGTTATTGGGTCAATAGAACAGATGCAGTCGTCATCTCCGGCGGACGTTGCGAAAGTAGGCGTAACCGCCAAGGTTAAATGGTTCAATCCAGCAAAGGGTTTCGGTTTTGTTGCACCGACAGATGGGTCACCGGACGCCTTTTTACATGTGTCCGTTGTCCAACGCGCCGGCCTGCGCACGCTGCGTCAAGGCGCGACAATAATTTGTGACCTCGCGTCTGGCCCCCGCGGCCCTCAAGTGTCTTCCATAGACCGCGTCGACGACTCTACAGTCCAAGATGATTTGCCCGAAGCCGACAACGGCGAAGAGGCGGTTATCGAAGGTGAAGTTAAATTTTTCGCAGTCGACAAAGGCTATGGTTTTGGAATGCCGTCCGATGGCAGCGCAGATGTATTCGTCGGAATTGGTGCATTGCAACGATCCAACTTGGACCGGCTCGAACCTGGGCAACGCATTCGCATGCATGTGCGGCCCGGTAATAAAGGGCCAATGGCCGTGCGAGTCGAAATCCTTGGAGATGCCGTAGCGCCCTCTTCGGGAGACACGGGCGAAGAGGCCTAAGCGCGTCAAAGAACCCAAGCGCTCGCCGAACCTCGGCCTAATAGAAAATAGATAACAGCAAATTTAGGTCCGCGCCCTAGTCCGGACACAATCTCTTACGATCTTTGCACCGTATTCATAGCGCTGTGCGACGCGCTCGAAATTGAGCCTGCTATGCGTCAACAAATACAGGTTCCGAAAGGAACAAACTAGGTGGACCGGTAAGGCCCAATCTTTCCCCTCACCCCCCTTTGGGTGCTGCCGGTCCACCAACGTCTAGCCGTCCGCCCAATGGTGCTCTACTCCGCACTCCGAACGCACTTAAGAGCGTAATTTCCGCATGGAATTATTTGACGCGGAAATGTGGGGTTATTATATGGCTCTATACATGGTAATCTTTGTTTAAGGTAAATGGCTCAGCTTGATTGAGATGATGACGCAAAAACAACACACGCAACCGAACCAAGCCGTTCTTGAACGGCTGCGAGGTGTGGGGCTTCGGCCAACACGTCAACGTGTAGCGTTGGCGGACCTGCTTTTCGCAAAAGGGCATCGCCACGTCTCGGCTGAAGATTTGTTCAATGAAGCGAAAGCCCGGAATATCGACGTGTCTCTCGCAACTATTTACAACGCCTTACACGATTTTACCGAGAAAGGATTGTTGCGCGCTCTGTCTGTCGACTCGATGGGGTCTTATTTCGATACAAATACAAGCGAGCATCACCATTTCTTTTATGAGCGCTCGCAACGTTTGGAAGATATTCCGAAAGACGAGATTAAAATATCGGCGTTACCGAAGGCACCCAAAGGCACAGACGTCTCGCGCGTCGATGTCGTTATCCGCCTCAAGGACTAAGCTAGCGCGCGCAGATTACACCGAACTGCGAACCATTCTCACATTTAGAATTATTCTAATCTACTTGACACCGCCGACCTGGCTTCCTAAAACAGAAGCTAGGTTTTAATGCGTGTGAAGTGCGTGCGGCGCACGCCTCACCGCGTATCGCGCCGGTCGAAAAATCAAAACGCTTAAGCATGGAGGCACATATGGCAGAGTTGAAAAATTCAAAAACCGAGGAAAATTTGAAGGCTGCATTTGCAGGCGAAAGCCAAGCAAACCGCAGATACCTTTACTTCGCTCAGAAAGCTGACGTCGAAGGCCAGAATGAAGTCTCCGCTTTATTCCGCTCGACAGCGGAAGGCGAAACAGGGCACGCGTTTGGTCACCTCGAGTATCTAGAGGAAGTCGGCGACCCAGCCACAGGAGAGCCCATTGGAGATTCAAGCGCGAATCTTAAAGCCGCAGTTGCGGGTGAAACCCATGAGTACACCGATATGTATCCCGGCATGGCGAAAACCGCTCGCGAAGAAGGGTTCGACGAAATTGCAGATTGGTTCGAAACCCTGGCCAAAGCAGAAAAGTCGCATGCTGGTCGATTCCAAAAAGCTTTGGACTCGCTGAGCTAAGATATTTTTATTCTCGATTCAGGGACCGGCCGAACAAACTTACCACTTTGATCGGCCGGTTTTTCTTTACGCGAATTTTTCTAGTCCATCACGCATAGGGCTCTTCACATTATGAGAGAAGGTAGTCTAGACGCGCCGACACGGCACATTATCGACTGGAATAATCCCGACTTCATCGACACAGAAAAGCTCGACGCCGAAGTTCGGCGCCAATTTGACATTTGCCATGGGTGCCGCCGCTGCTTAAATTTGTGTGACTCATTCCCGCGTCTCTTTGATTTAATCGACGCGGCCGAAGATGAAGAGCTAGATGGAGTCGAAAGCGCAGACTTTGAGCACGTGGTTGATGCTTGCACGTTGTGCGATATGTGTTTTTTGACAAAATGTCCTTATGTCCCTCCTCACGAATTTAATATCGATTTCCCGCACCTGATGCTGCGTTACCGTGCAGCCGAGCACGCCAAAGATGGAGTGCCCTTTTTTGACAAGCAACTGACAGAAACTGATCGCAACGGTAAGTTCGCAGCTCTGGCGAGCGGTGTTGCGAATTGGTCATCAAAGCGGGGCAACGCTTTAACGCGGCCCGCAATGGAGAAGGTCGCCGGCATTCACCGGGATGCCGAGTTGCCGAAGTTTACCGGTACACCTTTTATAGAGCAGGCTCAAAAATCGCCGCCGACAGTTGATCAAAATGCACCGGGCTTTGGGCGCAAAGCCGTGATCTTTGCGACCTGTTTTGCAAACTATAACAACCCCGGAATTGGGGATGCTGCGCTCAAGGTGCTCGCGAAAAATGGCGTCGACGTAGAAGTCGCTTATCCAGAGTGCTGCGGCATGCCGCAACTCGAGCACGGAGACCTTGCGCGTGTTGCCAAAAAAGCGAAGACGATTGCTGCAACCCTAAAGCCGTATATTGACGACGGGAAAGATATTATCGCGCTGGTGCCCAGTTGCGCGTTGATGATGAAGTTTGAATGGCCACTGATTGTCCCTGATGATGAAAACGTCAAAGCGCTGTCTCAAGCCACCTATGACATAACCGAATATGTTGTAGAGATCGCCGACCAGCACGGCATCGCCGATGGGCTATCTCCTATGACTGGAGGGGTTAGCCTCCATCTTGCATGTCACGCACGGGCGCAAAATATGGGGGCGAAAGGTGCGGAGATGCTGCGTCTTATTCCGGAGACCGATGTTGCCGTGGTCGAGCGGTGCTCAGGCCACGGAGGGTCCTGGGGAATCAAAAAAGGCAACTTCGAGGTCGCGACGAAATTCGCACGGCAAACCGTGAAAAAGGTTACAAACGCAAAGAAGGCTTACCTTGCCTCCGAATGCCCCCTCGCGGGCAAACACATTGCGCAAGGATGCGAAGGGGGTGAAGGATCTGAAACCGATAAAGCTGAATCTTTGCACCCCATTCAAATACTTGCGAAATCTTACGGCTTGGTATGAAGCCGACGACACAAAAGGAGATCTAATGTTGGATACGACAAATGATCGCCCAGCGCGCCGCCAAATTACGCGCGACGATATTATGCCACTTGATGAGTATGCGAAAATTCGAAAACAGCATCGCGCGAAGCTTGTTGAGCAAAAAGTAAAACGCCGCATCCACGTCGGCCCACACGTTACGTTGTACTTTGAAAACTACGATACGATGTGGGCGCAAATCCAAGAGATGCTCTATATCGAACGAGGTGGTGAAGAACAGATTGAAGGTGAATTGAGCGCTTACAATCCTTTGATCCCTCAGGGATCGGAACTTGTCGCGACAATGATGATCGAAATTGAAGATGAAGCCGTCCGGCGTACAACTTTGAATAAGCTGGGCCACATTGAGGATATGGTCGTTATAAAATGCGCGGGGCAGGAGATTTTAGGAGTCCCGGAAGACGATCTCGACCGAACCACAGAGGACGGCAAAACATCTTCCGTTCACTTCTTGCACTTTTCGTTTTCGAAAGAGCAGATTGCAGCGTTCAAAAAAACTGATTCAGAAATCGTCATAGGCATTCGCCACCCAGAGTATGGTCATATGGCGGTGTTAAGCGACTCCTCGCGCGCGGCTCTTTCCGGCGATTTCGACTAACGGCGCGTCTACTCAATTTCCTCATCGGGATAAACGCCCCAAAGATGGTCGCGCCGCATCCAACCCTGCATTCCTTCGGTCTCGATTCGGCAAAAACTTCCTGCCGGACACTTTAAAATACTGACCACGACGCCGGATTCTACATGAGCAAGAAGCTCTCCATCGTTCGCACTTGTGCGGCGCAAGGGTCGTAACCCTCCATCGACCACCGCCGTCCTGCGGGACGAAAGCATACTTGTGTGAATCCATCCGTCGCTTCCATCCAAATCTCGAACACGGCGCCAGGTGTCGAACTCCGCTGTTATCTCCACTGGAAAACCTCGACGTGTATAGACCCAGTCCACCGGATAGCGGACACCGGGCCCGGTACGCATATTGATAGGATCGGTCCTCAAGGATACGAAGCGGGGTAGGGGCAGGTTTGTGCTCCGCTGAGTCATCGCGACATTGCTATCCGCCGGCGGCTGGGCTTCGTCCGCGCCAAAAGCGAGCGGTTGAGAAAACGAAAGAATCGCGACCGTTAGAACCCCGGCCCTCAACCCCGCAATCCTCGCACGCATTGTTTTTAGCATTTACCAAGTTCCCATATTTGTTTCGCCTGGGCTGACTTTTAATACCTGCTTTCGCTACCCGCATGGCTCCGATGTCTCTGGATGCATGGGCTACCTGGACATTGCAGGAAACGGCTGCTACGCCTTGTTTGGGAGCGTTATAAGGTTGGGAAGCACCGATCTCCAACCTAAAACGTGCATCGAGAACAATTGACGCGAACTGGCGCAGAAAAATGGCGCGAACCAAGCCAAAAGTGGTCGTTACTCGTAAATTGCCCGACGTCGTCGAGACGCGGATGATGGAGTTGTTCGATGTTCATATGAACGTTGACGATCACCCCTTCGACCGCGCTGAGCTCACGAAAGCGGTCGCAGATAGCGACGTTCTGGTGCCGAACCTCACGGACCTGATTGACAAAAGCATTCTCGAAAGTGCGGGCGACCGGCTGAAATTGATCGCCAATTTTGGCAACGGTGTGGACCACATCGATCTCGAAGCAGCTCGCGCCCGTGGAGTTACGGTCACGAACACCCCGGACGTTCTGACGGAAGACACCGCTGATATGACGATGGCTATGATGGTTGCCGTGCCGCGTCGCCTGATCGAGGGTGCGAAAATGATTGCCGAAGGAAACTTTAAAGGCTGGAGCCCAACGCACATGTTGGGGCACCGACTCCACGGTAAGCGCTTGGGCATAATCGGTATGGGACGGATTGGAACGGCTGTAGCGCGCCGGGCGCGCGGTTTCGGAATGGCGATTCATTATCATAACCGGCGGCGGCTGCAGCCTGAACTCGAAGCTGAAGTGGAAGCGACATATTGGGAAAGCTTGGATCAAATGCTCGCCCGCATGGATGTGATTTCGGTTCACTGCCCCCATACGCCAGCAACGTTCCATCTGCTAACAGAACGCCGGCTCAAACTCATGAAGCCTTCGGCGTATTTGGTAAACCTGGCCCGAGGCGAGATTGTCGACGAAGACGCTCTGATCAAACTGCTTAAGAGTGGTGACCTCGCAGGCGCGGGTCTTGATGTGTTTGAACACGAACCTGCCGTCAATTCGGAATTTTTATCATTGCCGAATGCAATTCTTCTGCCGCACATGGGCTCGGCTACAATTGAAGGGCGCATTAGCATGGGCGAGAAAGTGATCATCAACATCAGAACCTTCTGCGATGGGCATCAACCCCCGGATCGAGTATTGCCCATTCAAGGATAAGCGGTATCACTTTGACCGTTTTACCCGTTGTTCAATCTATTCCCTATCGTGACCCGCTAGTCGCCTTCGCCCCGCTGGCTGGCGATACGTCGGCAGTTTTTTTGGATAGTGCATTGGAAAGCCCGCATGGCCGGTTTTCCTATATCGCTGTTGATCCCTTTCGCACAATTCGTTGCACACCGTATCCATGGTCTGTGACGATTGACAATCGCCCTTGCCAAAAGGATCCGTTTACGGCTGTGGCCGACGAGCTTCATAAATTCACGATCGTAACGCCGCCCGATGCACCCGTTCCATTCTTGGGAGGAGCTATGGGATTTTTTGCCTATGAGTTGGGCGGAGTTTTAGAGACGTTACCAAAGCCCAAGTCTTCACCCTATCCCTGGGATATGGGTATTGGTCTTTATGACGTCGTCGCGGCATTCGATATAGAGAAACGCGCCGCGTGGGTTATTTCGTCCGGCTTTCCAGAAAACGAACCCCGCCAAAGGGAGCGCCGCGCGAAATCAAGAGCACTTGAATTGGCCGCGATGCTGGGCACCGAACCGCTAGCTCCTTTAAACATGGAAGCGGCGGGACCCTGGCGATCAGAAATAACTCGGGAAAATTATGAGGCCTGCGTTGCCGATGCCATCGAAGCGACATACAGCGGTGACATTTATCAAGCTAATTTTTCACAACGATTCTTGGCTGAGATTTCCTCAGAAACGCGCCCGATCGAAATCTACCGTTCCTTGCGTGCACGTTCGCCCGCACCCTTCGCAGCATACATTAATGCGGGTGAAGACATGCATATCCTCTCAGCATCTCCCGAACGCTTCTTAGAAGTCGGGCCGGACGGGGCCGTTGAATCTCGACCTATCAAAGGAACCCGGCCCGCGCGGACCAACACCGGAGGAGGATGAAAATCTCGCGCGCGATCTTAAGAACAGCGCAAAGGATCACGCTGAAAACTTGATGATTGTGGATTTGCTTCGTAATGATTTGTCGCGTGTGTGCCAACCAGGCTCGGTATCGGTACACCAACTATGCCAATTAGAAACTTATCCAACCGTCCACCATCTGGTTTCTTCCATCCGGGGTCATTTGCAACCGGGGAAAACGGCGATCGATTTATTGCGTGCCGCATTTCCAGGCGGATCGATTACGGGCGCTCCCAAAATTAGAGCCATGGAAATTATACATGACTTGGAGGTATCGGCCCGGGGACCTTACTGTGGCTCGATTGGATGGCTAGGCTTTGACGGCGCGATGGACTCTTCTATTGTAATTCGAACACTTGTTATGAATGGCGATAAGATCGTCGCGCAAGCCGGCGGCGGCATTGTCGCGGAATCCGATCCGTCTCAGGAATACGAGGAAAGTTTGACAAAAGCCGATGCTCTTCTCGGAGCGCTTAATACAACCGGTGTGCAATGAAAGTTTGCATTAACGGCGAATTTCATGACGCCGAGGCCGCGCGTGTTGATCCTCTTGACCGAGGTTTCACGCTTGGAGACGGTCTGTACGAAACAATAGCTGTTCGCAATGGAAAGTTGCGTCGGTTTGATAGTCATATGGCGAGGTTGCGCGACGGCGCTAAAGTCTTGTCCATTCCGATCTTAAGTTCTAACGCGCGAATAGAAGATCAAGCGTTGGCAACGATAGAAGCCAGCGGTGTTGCAAATGGTGCGCTCCGTATGACGTTGACCCGAGGTCCGGGTGAGCGCGGCATTACACCCCCAATCGCGCCATCACCTACCCTTGTTATCACTGCGAGCACTACTTCACCTCAAGACGATGGGCTACGGGTTATCGTGTCCTCAAAGACTAGGCGCAACGAGCGCTCACCGCTCGCTGGAATAAAGTCTACAAACACGTTGGATAGCATCATCGGACGCATGGAGGCCCAAATCGCAGGCGCTGACGACGCAATTCTTTTGAACGGCAAAGGAAACGTAGCGGAAGCAACTGTATCAAATGTTTTTTTGCTAGTTGACGGCGGTTTGATTACACCGCCATTAGCCGATGGCGCCTTACCGGGAATCATGCGTGGTGAGGTGATTAAACTCGCGCGCGCCGAAGAGAAAACAGTGACGACCGAACTATTGATGCGCGCCAGTGAGGTTTTTTTATCCAACGCTTTGGGCTTACGGCCGGTTATAGCGGTAGATGGGCAGCCAGTAGGAGATGGCGAGATCGGCCTTATAACTCAAATGCTGGCCGCGCGCCTCTAATTCAATTTAGGAACGAGATTATTTTCTACGCGGGGCGCGTGAACTCCGGACGATTGCACGCCTCGCTGATCGCCCTGTGCGCGGCAGTGAAGCCAATAAGGGAAAAGGTATCGGTCGTCAGAGTCCCGCGGCTGGAGGTTCCCGTGATTACGGCGGTCCTGCCCTTGATCATAGCCTGCGTCATCTCCTGGTCGGACTTGCCGTCCCGCGCCCAAGCGCGATCGCCGTTGGTAAACAATTCAAACCTGCGGCCTTGTATGTTTACGGTGACGTCTGAATCACGCCTGTATTCGTAACCCGCCACAACGCTAATCACATCAAACGCATTGCGCCCCGGGCGGTGAGTCACAAGAAGTTGCACATCTCCGCGGCGCGTGTATTGCCCTTCGGATCTCGTCGGCGCGCTCGTCATATAGCAAACAGGTTGGCGGTGTTCTTGATAGGTATACGCGATCCAGTCTCCGTGGCGGCCAAGAGCCGTCACATCCTGACTAAGTGCTGGAGCGGCCCAAAGCACAACTGCCAGTGCGCAAATCAAGGCGGCGTGTAAATTAAATTTCATGACGCTTAATTTTTTTCCATGGAACGGATTATAGCTCCAGATTTTGTCGATTGTGTGAGAGCAAAGAACTGAACGCAACCCTTTGTAAATTATGCATCCTCTTGCATTCCATCCCGTTCGGCCAATGCGACTTCTGCCAGCGGCGGGGGGGCGCGAAAGGGCTCCAGCGATACGGCGCCGGGCCCACCCGGCATAACGGGGCGCGGCGGGAAGCGGCGTGTTGATACTAAGCGATCATACATCACGACAACGCCCGCGATCCCGACATTGAGGCAAAACCGCGTTGGGATACGGATGATATGATCGCAGCGTGCGGTCAACTCAGTTGAAAGTGAATCCTTTTCCGGTCCGAGAACGTATGCCGCACAGCGAGGGTGGCTAAAGCTGGGCAATTCCACGGCATCGTCTTGAAGTTCTACACCCACAAGACTGCAGCCCTTTGGCAAGGTAAGAGAGTCGACCGACGGGATATCGTAGAACGGCATATTCGCGAGTGCATCCGACGTATCGGTTTGTCCGCCCTTGACCCGCGTATAGGTGGCTGCGACGGTAAAAACGAAACTTGCGCCAAACGCATGGGCTGACCGGAAGAGATTTCCGACATTAAAGGGCTTGTTTATGCCCTCGACTCCGATACCGAAATATCCGCGCATAGCGTCCTGATCTGACTTTCCAAACTGATCTTAAACCGCGCCGCTGACCGGCCTGAGCACATTACTCCACATTTCCTCGCACGTAATCTATAACATATTGTTATTCAATGAACTTAGGTTTCCCAAATTGAAAGATTGTCACGCGGGTTTGGAAGATCGTTCAGATTTGGGTAAAGGTGGTCCGTACCGCAAAGTTCAAGGACGAGCCCACGCCAAAACCACACATAGATTTTGCGTTTGAATTTGCTTCCGTGGGAATGCACAAAACGAAAGGGGACAGAAGTGCCGGGATTATATTTCGAAGAATTTGAAGTTGGGGAGGTTATTCAGCATCCCATTCGGAGAACCGTGACGGAAATGGACAACGTCATGTTCTCGGCTATGACTCACAATCCCGCAGCACTTCATCTGGATGAAGAGTACTGCAAAGAGCATTCCGAGTTTGGAACACGAATAGTCAATAGCTGCCTGACCTTAGGGTTGATGGTCGGGATATCTGTCGGTGACACGACCCTTGGAACAGCGGTTGCAAACCTTGGATGGGACGAAGTGCGGTTTCCAAAACCTGTTTTCCACGGGGATACCATTCGCATTGAAACGGAAATTCTTGAAAAACGGGAAAGTAAATCTCGCCCCAATGAAGGGATCGTTTTTCTTGAACACCGAGCCTTTAACCAAAAGAACGAGTTGGTCGGAAAATGCAAACGGACGACTTTGCAAAAACGCAAACCGGCAAGCTAGGGTAAGACCATGATCTTACGTTCGATGTTGTTCATTCCCGCCGATAGCGAGAAGAAGCTTGCGAAGGCAGACGGCGTGGAGGCGGATGCCATAATCTTCGATCTTGAGGACTCCGTCGCCGGACCGCGTAAGCAAACGGGCCGGGACATGGCCAAGGACTTCATGGCCTCTCGGCCGCGCGCGAAGCGGACAACAAAATATTATGTGCGTATCAATCCGCTTGAATCCGATATGCCGTTGCGTGATCTCGCCGGAATCATAGACGGAAATCCTGATGGCATCGTACTCCCCAAGGCATCCGGACCTCAGGATGTTGATTTGGCATCAAAGTACCTTGATGTTCTTGAGGTCGAGCATGGTATCGAGCAGGGGTCAATCGGGATCGTCGCGATATCGGGGGAAACCAGCGCGGGCGTTCTTGCGAGCGGCGAATATGCTAAGGTTAAACTCCCTCGTCTTGTTGGATTGAGTTGGGGACCTTGGGATTTAGCCGCCGATCTTGGGGCAGCCGGAAATCGCTATGAGGATGGCTCGTATGAGCCTGCTTACCGAATGGCGATGTCATTGAGTCTGCTTGGCGCGAAAGCCGCCGGTGTTCAGGCGATTGATACGCCATATACTGAGTTCAAAGACAGCGACGGCCTGTTAAAGTGGTGCAAAATGATTCGGCGCGAGGGATGGACGGGCAAGCTTGCCATACACCCCGCGCAAATTCCCATCATACATGAAGGCTTTCGCCCAAGCGCCGAAGAAGTTGCGCACGCGCACCGCGTTGTGGACGCATTTTCTGGGGAAAACGATGGGGTCGCGTCTTTAGATGGCGTGATGCTGGATTTACCGCACCTTAAACAGGCGCGCTACATTCTGGCTCTTGAAGAAGCGAGCACCAATTAATACCTAAGATGCTCAATCAAAAGGGCGCGATTTCAAATCGCGCCCTTTTTGTTTTCTGAGTCGTGTTTTTAACTCGCGAGTTTTTTTTCTAAATCTGGATGAACGTCAAAATCAGGCTCGGTCTTCTCACGTATCTCATCGACGGTGACACCAGGCGCAAGTTCCATGAGGGTCAGTCCAGGTCGCCCGACTTCGAACACGCAATGGTCAGTAATGATCATGTGGACCACATTTTTGCCCGTCAAAGGTAACGTGCACTCTTTCAATATTTTGTGCTCGCCCTTCTTATTGACGTGCTCCATCAAAATGACCAAGCGCGGGACCCCAGCCACCAAATCCATGGCACCGCCCATACCCTTCACCATTTTTCCAGGGATCATCCAATTCGCGAGATCTCCCGAGTCTGTAACCTGAAGAGCACCCAAGACTGAGAGCTGAATGTGCCCGCCGCGCACCATTCCGAATGATTCTGCGCTATCGAAGAAGCTGGTTGACGGAAGCGTCGTTACCGTTTGTTTCCCCGCGTTGATAAGGTCGGCATCCTCTTCACCCTCATAGGGGAACGGACCCATGCCCAACATTCCGTTTTCGCTATGCAATTGAATGGTCATACCGTCGGGCACGTGATTGGCGACAAGAGTGGGGATTCCGATGCCCAGATTGACGTAAAACCCATCCTTAATCTCTTTCGCGGCCCGCGCGGCCATTTGATCTCTATCCCATGCCATATTGCTAGACCCCTATTCCGCTGCCGCACGTGGGCGTGTTGTAAGCTTTTCGATGTGCTTATTGACCTTGTCCAATTTGACAACGCGGTCGACGTAAATTCCCGCGGTCATAATGTGATCAGGATCGATATCGCCGATATCAACCAAGTTCTCGACTTCGGCCACAGTAATCTTCCCGGCGGACGCCATCACAGGATTAAGGTTTCGCGCGGTCATTCGATAGACGAGGTTGCCTTCCGCATCGCCCTTCCAGGCATGAACGATGGACAGATCGGCAACAAGTCCCGTTTCCATAACGTAATGACGCCCATTGAATTCGCGGGTCTCTTTGCCTTCGGCGACCTGAGTGCCATAACCGGTCGGTGTGAAGAACGCCGGAATCCCCGCGCCCCCGGCCCGGCAACGCTCAGCCAATGTCCCCTGCGGATTGAATTCGATTTCAAGTTCACCGGCGAGGTATTGCTTTGCGAAGGTTGCGTTCTCGCCCACGTAAGAACTGACCATTTTTTTGATCTGGCGGGTTTTCAAAAGGATTCCAAGGCCAACATCGTCGATCCCGCAATTGTTTGAAATCACCGTTAAGCCTTTTACGCCAGAGTCCTGGATCGCTTGGATTAGAGCTTCAGGAATGCCGCAAAGACCAAAACCGCCAGACATTATGACCATGTCGTCGCGCAAAAGGTCAGCCAGTGCGGATTTTGCGTCCGGGTACACCTTGTTTGTCACGTCCCTACCTCCATTATTTTTCTCTGACCCAGGATTAATACCCGAAACGGCCAATGTCCATCGGTAGACGTCGGTCGAAAATCGGGTATACGCGCAAGCCGCTGCGAATTGCCAACCTCCGGCTTACAGCAGCCTATTTGCCGGATAAATTGTCGAAATATGCCCGCAATCCTTGCGTACGGAGGGCACGAGGGCTACCAAAGCGTCCCGTTTTCCGATCTCTCTCGCCAAAAATAGGCGAGTCCTGCAGGCTTCATCACTATGGCCCTTTTTTCAGGAACAACTCTTCCGCCAGTCGATAATTTGCGCGGCGCCGTCTGGATGGTTGCCGGCTCCACGTGTTTCGCGCTCGTCACTGTCATCATCAAGACTTTAGGCGACGAAATGCACCCGTTTGTGATGGTTTTTTTCCGTAGCCTATTCGGCATGAGCATCGTCATGCCCTTCCTCATTCGGGATGGCCTCAAAATCTTTGCAACCCAACGCCCGGGGTTACACTTTATCCGTCTAGGATGCTCGACCGTCGGTATGCTTGCGGGATTTTATGCGTTCGCCAACATGCCATTGGCTGCCGCTGTTTCCTTAAGCTTTACGCGCCCACTATTTATGATTTTTCTTGCGATATTGCTCCTAGGCGAAGTGGTCCGCTGGCGCCGCGGGCTCGCAACACTTGTCGGCTTTGGCGGTGTCGTCATCATGCTGGGCCCCACCGGAATGATTTTCGAGCCCGCAGCATTTTCCGCGCTTATTTCCGCCGCCGCGGTTGCCGGGGCTTTGGCAGTTATCCGTCAGCAGGCGGCCGAGGACGGGCCCATTACGCTGATGGCGTGGTACGCCTTTGGCCTCGTTATTACGACACTCATACCCGCTGTTCCCGTGTGGCAAACCCCCGAAGGTGATCAATGGTTCTATTTGATTGCGCTCGGAGTGCTCTCAAGCGCGGGTCAATATGCATTTATTCGGGCGCTTGCGATTGGTGAGGTTACGGTGATGAACCCCATTGATTACATTCAAATTGTGCTCGCCGCCTTTTTTGGGTTTTTCCTATTTAATGAAATTCCGAGTATTTGGACCGGAGTCGGCGCTGGCATTATCGTCGCCTCCACGCTTTACATCTTATTCAGAGAATCAAAAGTCAAAAGCGACCCACCGCCCGCAATGAGCGCGGATTAGTCCCCATATTCTCTGGAATTTATTTTGCGAAAATGTCCATGAACTTTGCGAGTTCGATGTCGCGTTCCGAGACACCGCCGCAGTCATGGGTCGTCAACGTCACATCAACCCGGTTGTAGACGTTGAACCATTCCGGATGGTGATCGATTTCCTCTGCTTTGGTCGCACACCGACTCATAAAATCGAAGGCCTGATTGAAGTCTTTAAACTTAAAGCTTCGAGAGATTGCATCTCGGCCTTCAACATCTGTCCACTCAGGCACTTCTTGAAGAGCCGCTGAGCGTTCGGCCGCACTTAATTTCTTCACCATGGTCGCAGTCCTTGATCAAGCTTGATACAAAACACCATGATCAAAGCTTTTGTGCGAGGCAAGCCCGCTCATGACCCGGTCTTCTGAAATCTTTCCGCCAACATTGGGTGAATTAGATGCAATGGCACGATCTGCGTTGGAATTGCTACCCGATGCCCTTCAACAATTCGCCAAGGACGTGGTGGTGCAGGTTGTCGATTTTCCCGACGACGATGTCTGCGAGGACCTAAACCTGGAAACACCGTTTGATATTCTTGGTCTGTACCAGGGAGTCTCTTTGAACGAAAAACGCGTGGACGACTCAGGGCATTTGCCGGACATGGTGTTTCTCTATCGTCGTCCGATTTTGGATTACTGGTGTGAAACTGGTGAAGACCTCCATCGCTTAGTCCGTCACGTTCTCATTCATGAGATCGGACATCACTTCGGATATTCTGATGAAGATATGGAAGCGATCGAGGCCGCATGCGATGAAGACAACAATTAAAGACAGGCTTTTACGCGACGGCGTAAATCGGGAACCAGCTCCCTCTCAAACCAGGGATTCTTTTTAAGCCAGCTCGTATTTCGCCAACTTGGATGGGGTAGCGGCAAAAACTCCGGGCCATAGTCTCTCCACGCCTTGACCGTTTCCGTGAGTGTTCCTTTGCGGCGCGCTTTGAGATAGTGCGCTTGCGCATACGATCCGACCAATAGCGTCATGCTAACATTACGAAGCAACGGCAGTAGTTGTGGATGCCACGCCGGTGCGCATTCCTTGCGCGGCGGAAGATCTCCGCCCTTCGCATCGCGGCCGGGATAACAGAACCCCATGGGTATGATTGCGATGCAGGAGTCATCGTAAAATGTCTCTTTTTCAATATCGAGCCACTGGCGAAGCCGGTCGCCGGATTTATCGTTCCAAGGAATACCGCTTTCATGGACTTTTGTACCAGGCGCCTGGCCAATAATGAGGAGGCGAGATTTTGCCGTGGCTCGAAGGACAGGTCGCGGGCCCAATGGAAGATCATGAGCGCACAATTGGCAGGCCCGCGCGTCTCTTAAAATGTTTTCAAGCTTGGTCATTTCTCATCCAACAGCCCCTGGACATAACTTGGGACAATTGTTGTCGCGGGTCCGTGATGGAGCTCATGAAACAACGAAGCGCCCGACGATGCCTCAAGATTTAGCTCCACCGTATGAGCGCGGCCGAGCTGGCGGACCATGGCAACAAAGCCTGCCGCCGGATAAACATTGCCCGACGTTCCTATGGAAATAAATAAATCGCATTCAAAGAGAGCATCTTGAATGTCATCAAGACCCATCGGGGTTTCCCCGAACCAAACGACGTTGGGTCTAAGGCCTCCAGCCTGATTGCAGGTTTGACACATGTCGTGCGTCGACATGTCGCCAACCCAGTCCACACAAGCACCGCAATGGTTACATCGTGCCTGCGCATAGGTGCCATGCATATGAATAATGTCTTTCGACCCAGCACGCTCATGAAGGGAATCGACATTCTGAGTAACGATTAATACGCGGCCTGACCATTTTTCCTCCAGACGCGCCAAGGCCTCATGCGCTGCGTTGGGTTGCACATCGAGTTTGCGTGTGCGGGCTCGGCGCATGTTGTAAAATGCGTGTACACGCTCGGGATCTTTTGCAAAGGCCTCGGGCGTCGCCACATCTTCCCACCGCACTTTGGACCAAATTCCATCTGCGTCGCGAAATGTATCAAGACCCGACTCTTTGGAAATGCCCGCCCCCGTCAGAATGACGATACACGCTGTGTTTTCCGGAACAAATTTTGGAGCGACTTGGTCCATCGTATAAATCCAGTAATTTGGCGCATGCGGCTTGGTCGGGCATAATGTATTTCATCGCGCTCTTAGACCCCATGCTAAAGACCAAATTGCAAAGGAGCAAAATTCCAAAATGATAAAGGTCTTGTTTGTATGCACGGGTAACATTTGCCGTTCGCCAACCGCCGAGGGTTTGTTTCGGCATATGCTCGAAATCAACGGGCTGACTGAGACGATCGCGGCTGATTCAGCGGGCACACATGGCTATCATGTGGGAGAGCCTCCTGATGCACGCTCAATCAAAGCCGCGGCGGCACGAGGAATCGATATTGGGGCGCAACGGGCGCGACGCGTAAGGCCCGAAGATTTTAATGCGTTTGATATGATTCTTGCGATGGACCGGGGCCACCTCGCCCATCTTAAGGCTCTGCAGCCGCCCAGCACGCGCGCTGAGGTTAACCTGTTCTTGGATTTCCATCCCTCAAACAAACTCAAGGACGTCCCCGATCCATACTATGGCGGAGAGAACGGCTTTGAAGAGGTTCTAGATCTCGCAGAAGCCGCCTGCACCGAGTTGATTGCCGCACTTCGCCAAAGGGTCGGGCCGTCGACATGATGGATGTTCGCGAACGCATCGAAGATGCTTTGAACGCGAACATATCTCACATTTCTCACCTCTCGGGCGGCTGTGTTGGCGATGTGCGCCGGGTTGATCTCAGTGATGGACGGAGACTTGTCGCGAAGATTGGCTCCGCCGAAGAGTCTGATCTCGCTTTGGAAGGATTGATGCTCAATTACTTGGCGGAACGCTCATCGTTACCCGTCCCTGAGGTTCTTGTTGCGAACGAGTCCCTATTGATCATGACGTTTATTGAGGGCGATGATTCCATTGGTGCGAGCGCTCAAAAAGACGCTGCTCATCACCTTGCCGCGCTCCACGACATATCGGCGCCAGACTTCGGATTTGACCGTGACACATTGATCGGCGGGCTTCGCCAACCCAACCCTCAAGAGCGCTCTTGGATAACCTTTTTCCGAGACCACAGACTTTTGCACATGGGACAAATCGCTCATGCAGCCGGTCGCTTGCCCACACACATTCGCCGTCGTCTGGAGACGATGTGTTCTCACCTAGATCAATGGCTCGCGGAGCCAGAGAAACCATCGTTACTACATGGCGATGTGTGGTCGGGAAACGTTCTTGTAAAAAATGGGAAGGTGTCCGGCTTTGTCGATCCGGCGATTTACTATGGCGATCCAGAAATTGAGCTCGCGTTCACGACATTGTTCGGAACATTTGGTGATGATTTTTTTCATAGCTATCAGGAGGCTCGTCCTCTGTCTCCCGGATTTTTCGAAGACCGCTGCGACATCTACAATCTTTATCCGCTTCTCGTTCACGTCAGGCTATTTGGAGAGTCCTATGTGCGCTCGGTCGACAAGACGTTGCAGCGTTTCGGCTTCTAAGTCATCGAGTACGTTGCTAAGGGCGAATAAACCGGACCTGCTTTGCCAAGAACACTCTCAAACAACGCAAAAGACGCGACAGGAAAGGGGCCCGCTCGAAATAGGTTATTGCCAGCGATAAAGAGCTCTAATCGCGCAATGTCGACGTTTGAGAATCGCGCAACCGTGAGATGAGGAATAAATTTCCGCGATTCTGGAGGTTGACCGGATCGTACGACAGCCGATTGTATTTTGTTGTGGAGATGATCGAGGGGTGGCGAGGTCGCGATACCTGTCCACAACGCTCGCGTTTTTGAGCCGCGCCCAAATGTATTGAAACCCTGAAGCTCGAGATCAAACGGCTCAACACGAACCTTGGTAAGATTGGCATCAATCTCCTCTGCGTCACTTTCGGAAACTTCTCCGACAAACCGCAACGTTATATGCATATTGGAGGGACCCACCCAGCGTGCACCGGGCAATCCATTGCACAGAGTTGAAAGCTGATCAGAGATATCGCCGGGAATAGGCAATCCGACAAATAAGCGCATCATCGCGAGTTTAGTTTTCTAATGGTAGCGATCAGTTACTTGAAGACGCGGACTGTTTCGATGCGCGCGCAGCCTCCGCTCGCGCGATGAGCTCTTCGACAATCGGTGTGATGCGTGAGACGATTTCAGCAACACCGGCCGAGTTGGGATGAATCCGGTCGTCCTGATTGAGCTCGGGAATGGCCGCGACCCCCTCTAAAAAAAAAGGATAAATCAATGCGCCTGTATCCGCCGCGACGCTCGAAAAAATTACATTAAATCTGTCTTCGTAGTCGCGTCCGAGATTCGGGGGCGCCAACATTCCTGCGATGAGCACTGGAATGCGTTCCTCTTGGATACGCCGAACGATAAAATTGATGTTGTCGTAAGCGATCGACGGATCAACCGCCCGCAGCCCATCGTTTCCGCCAAGAGCAACGATAACCGCATCTGGATTTTCTGAAAGCGACCATTCAAGCCGTGATCGCCCCCCCGTCGTTGTATCCCCCGATACGCCGGCCTGTAGCAACTCGACGTTATAACCCTTGGCTTTGAGCGCATTTTCCAGTTGGGGGGGAAATGCGTCAGCAGGGTCATCAAGCCCATATCCCGCTGTTAGGCTATCGCCGAATGCCAAGATCCGAATGGGTTGTCCTTCAGCACTTGAAGCGCCCTGCGCCGGGCTCAATATGAGCCCAGAGGCCGCGCCAATCGCACTGCAAATTGCCAGGCACAAAGCCAAAGTTGCCTTTTGCAACAACGATTTGGACGGTAACAATCGCCACACGGACATGGTATGAAACGCCGGTCCTGACATCACAAAAACCTCAATCGGGTACGTACTTTCATATGGATACAATCGCCGCCGATCACAATTCATCACTCTCGTCCAGCAGCGGCGCGTCAACCGCTATCGCCCTGGATCAAGTTCACCTCACTTTGGAGGGACCGGCGGGGCCGGTCAACATTCTAAGAGGCATTGATCTCACTGTTGAGTCGGGCACGGCTCTAGGAGTCGTCGGACCCTCAGGGTCGGGGAAAACCACCATGCTGATGGTTATTGCCGGACTGGAGCGCATATCTTCAGGGCGCGTTGAGGTCGCGGGCACAGATTATGCCAGTCTTGATGAGGATGGGCTCGCTCTGTTCCGGCGCGATGCAGTAGGTATCGTCTTTCAGTCGTTCCATCTCATCCCAACGATGAACGCTCTCGAAAACGTCGCTGTGCCTCTTGAGTTCGCCGGGTTGAAGGACGCGTTTGATCGCGCGGAAGAACAGCTTCGCGCCGTTGGTCTTGGACACAGAATGGATCACTACCCCGGGCAGCTTTCTGGAGGTGAGCAACAGCGCGTGGCTTTGGCACGAGCGTTCGCCGTTAAGCCAAAAATTTTATTAGCCGACGAACCGACCGGCAACTTAGATGGCGGAACCGGACAGCAAATTGTCGAGCTTCTTTTTGAGCTTCACGACAAAAGCAACACGACCTTGATGCTGATCACCCATGATCTCAACCTCGCAAAACGGTGCGATCGCATTGTCCGCATTGCCGATGGCCTCATCACCGGTGAGGGATTGGCGAATCCGGAAAGCGCCGGGAGTTAGGTCGTATGCAAAACTTGCCGTTACCTTTGCGGTTCGCCCTGAGAGAACTGCGTGGTGGAATACATGGATTTAGAATTTTTCTGGCCTGTATTGCCATTGGCGTCGCCGCCATTGCGGGCGCTGAATCCTTAAACGAGTCTGTTAAAGCGGGAATCGCTTCAGACGCACGCCCGATGTTAGGCGGCGATCTTCAGATCGATGCGGACTCATACCCGATTAATGATGCGCAGCGCGCTGGCCTCGAGGCTGGCGGAACAGTCAGCGCTCAAGTTCGCTTAAGGTCTATGGCGCGGACCGTGGACGAAGAAGGCGCCGTGCGCTCGCGGTCACTCATTGAACTCAAAGCGGTTGAGGATACATATCCACTTTATGGCGCGCTCGAGTTGTCGCCAAACGAACCCCTACAAAATTTTCTCATCCAGCAAGACGGCGTTTGGGGCGCGTTAATTGAAGACTCTCTGCGCGCGCGGTTGGGGATCGAAGTAGGCGACACGATTTATGTCGGAGAAGCCCCCTTGCGCGTGCGCGGTATTATTCTCACCGAACCGGACCGCGTCGTGAGCTTTGCCACCGTTGGTCCTCGGGTGATGATCGCGCGCGATGCTTTATCCGCGACAGAGCTCGTTCAGCTCGGGAGTCTGGTTGAATACATTTACAACATACGGCTGGATAAATCGGAAAACGCCGAGGACATGCGCGCGCGTCTTGAAGCTGACTTTCCTGGCGCAATGTGGCGCATCCGCGGGCTCAACCAAGCTGCACGCGGCCTTGAGCGCTTCCTAAATAACGTCACTCTTTTTCTCACTCTGGTTGGCTTTACGGCATTGCTCACCGGCGGGATTGGTGTTGCCAATGCGGTCCGCGCCCACCTTATCGGCCGCTTGAACACGATCGCCACACTTAAGTGTTTAGGCGCACCGGCGGATACCGTGTTCTCTATATATTTGATTCAGCTCGGCTTACTGGCGTTAGTCGGAATCGGTGTCGGCTTAACGGTTGGCGCGTTAATTCCCATCGTTGCCGCGCAGACACTAGGCGATCTTCTTCCAGTGCAAGCCGAACTTGGCTTGTATCCATCGGCGTTAGTCAAAGCCACGGTCTTCGGCCTTCTGACGGCCGCTTTGTTTACGCTGTGGCCGCTTGCGCGCGCACGGGACATTCCCCCGGTCGCTCTTTTTAGATCGCTACTGGCAGACACGGGACAACTGCCAAGAAAAAAATATCTGTTTTTTATCATTGCCATTGCTATCGCGCTGGCTGTGTTCACGGTGACGACTGCCGAGAGACCTTTGTATGCATTTTACTTTGTAAGTGGTGCAGCGGTTTCCATGGTTTTGTTTCGTATTGCCGCTATCGGCGTTATGCGGTTCGCAGCGCGCATGGCCTCGGGACGTAATAGCCCAACAGCTGGACGCCCAACGTTCCGACTTGCCCTTGCCAATCTCTATAGACCGGGCTCGCCGACAACCTCCGTCGTTTTATCTTTAGGACTTGGATTGTCAGTGCTCGTGGCCGTTGCTTTAGTAGAGTCAAATCTCAATGCAACAATCAGCGAAGGGCTGCCAAGTGACGCGCCGAGTATGTTCTTTGTTGATATTCAGCCCCACCAAGAAGAACGATTCCGTGAAATCGTTTCGTCCAGACCAGGCGTCGAAAACGTTCTGACCGCGGCAATGATTCGTGGCCGGGTTTCTAAGATCAATGGCGTTCCCGCAAATGAAGTTGATGTCGCTCAAGGCAGCCGTTGGGCGGTGCGCGGCGAGCGCAGTATTTCACATGCCGACACCATTCCCGAGAACGCGCGACTAACAGAGGGCGAGTGGTGGGGACCTAATCACACTGGTGAAAATTTTGTGTCCATTGATGCCGAGGTTGGGCGCGACATAGGTGTCGGGCTGGGTGATACGATTACGATGAACATTTTAGGGCGTGAGATCACAGCGACGATCGCTAGTTTTAGAGACATCCGGTGGCAATCGGGGTCGATGGATTTCACCTTTATCTTTTCACCTAACGCTCTCGCCGGTGCGCCGGGAACGTATCTCGCAACGGTGCGCTCGGAGGCGGGAACGGAACTGGAAATCGAAACGGCGGTTCTGAATGAGTTGCCAAATGTAACGGTGATTCAGGTTCGGGACGCCCTGGATATGGCCCGCGGAGTTCTTGATACTTTGGGACTCGCGGTGCGGCTAACGGCTGCGGTTGCGCTGGTTTCCGGCGCCTTGGTATTGGCGGGCGCAGTGGCCGCGGGACATGCACGGCGCATATACGAATCGGTCGTACTTAAAGTTTTGGGCGCAACCCGCGGCGGTGTCCTGCGCGCCTTCGTATTCGAATATTTGCTGCTCGGGATTGCGACAGGTCTGATTGCGGCATTTGTCGGCGCTCTCGGCGCGTGGAGTGTCGTAATTGAGATCATGGAAATCGTTGAGTGGCGCCTGGATTACGGCCTCGTCGTTATCGTTCTGGCGAGCTGTATCACGGTTACTCTCCTGGCCGGGTTCACTGGGACATGGCGAGCGATGGGCACCAAAGCCGCGCCCCACCTGCGCAATGAGTAAAGAACCCTAGTATTTTGATATGTAACAATAAATTTAGGGGTTTTCGGGCCGATTCGGTGGCTTCTATCCCGATTTTTGTTGCGAGAGAGCGTTAAAACTCCAATATAAAGACGTAGTCCGCACAGTGCGGACCCATTGGTATTAAACGAGGAATGACATGGTTAGTGAAGCTGATCGCAGAGCATATCAAGGCACGGTAGCCGGCGCTGACGCCGCGGAAATCGATCAGGGCCTGCGAAGCTATATGCTCCGCGTCTACAATTATATGGGCTCTGGCCTGCTATTGTCGGGCATCGTCGCGATGCTGGTGGCGAATAGTGAAGCTGTACGCAGCCTATTTTTCCAGCAAACGGCGACCGGCATGGGATACACGGGCCTTGGCATGATTGCCGTGTTTGCCCCAATCGGAATGATTCTGGCAATGAGCTTCGGCGCAAACCGGATGAAAACCAGCACCCTTCAGGCGTTGTACTGGTCCTTTGTCGCGTTAATGGGTGTTGGCCTGTCCGTAGCGCTATTGGCCTACACCGGCGAAAGCGTGGCGAGGGTATTTTTCATCACCGCCATTTCGTTCGGTGGCTTGAGCCTCTACGGCTACACCACGAAACGCGATTTATCAGCCTTCGGGACTTTCCTAATGATGGGCTTGATCGGTCTTTTGGTCGCTGGGGTCGTCAATATTTTCCTGCAAAGTGCAATGCTGCACTTCGTATATTCAGCAGTCGGCGTACTATTGTTTGCTGGTATGACTGCATACGACACCCAAGCAATCAAAAACTCCTATTTTGAAGCTGGTGGAACGTCCGCTGAAGGTAAGTCAGCGATCATGGGCGCTGTTCGCCTGTACTTGGATTTCGTCAACCTCTTTATGTTCTTGTTGCAGTTCTTGGGCGCTCGCCGCGACTAGAACGCACAAAACGCGACTCTTTCTATTTGCCCGGGCTCCTCACAGAGTCCGGGCCTTTTCTTAGATTCCTACAAAACAATGTGCTAGGTGAACGGCCTGCATTCCTCATTGATGATTTCGCATGACCGATTCACTTTCACCTGAAGGCGCTGCCGAAATTTACGTGCAAGCTCTCAACGCTCAAAAAGCGGGAGACACGAGGGCAGCGGCAGGCCTGTATGCTGAAATCGCAAGCCGGTGCGATGACAAGGAATTGATCGCCTCGTCCATCGAAAATTTACAGAACTGCGGAGAAAATGAAGCCGCCGTTGCCGCGATCAGAACGGCGCTGAAACGGTGGCCGAATAGCCCGATGTTCCTGATGCGTGCGGCCGTTTCCTGTGAGGAAACAGGAAATTTTACTGGCGCTGTCGAACATCTGAAAAAAATCGCCATTCAGTATCCGAGCAAATCTCGATATTGGGTCCGTCTTGCCGAGGCCTACACCGCCGCTGGGCTTTGGGAGGGCGCTGAAGACGCATATAGAAAATCCTTAGAAATTGCGCCGCTCGACCCCAAGGCGGCAATCGGACTTAGCGAATCCCTTGTCCAGCTTGGACGAATAGGCGATGCGCTTGAGAGCTATCGTCGGGTTGTCAAACTCATGCCTGACCACGCGGATGCGACATTACGGTTGGGCAATCTTTTATCGGCGACAAATAACGCAGATGAAGCCATCGCGGTATTGCGCCGGGCTGTTCATCTTAATCCAAAAAGCGCAACAGCCCATGCAAGCCTCGGCAGCACCCTGCATTACTGCGGGCATGAGGAAGAGGGCCTTCAATTGTGCCGCAAGGCGATGGACCTAGACCCAGACCTTCAGATTGCCCAAGAGGCGACCGCCATACTTTTTCTTGAACAAGGTCAAGTTGACGAAGCCGCCAAACTTTTAGACTCAATTGATCGTGCCCACACAAGTCTAGGCGGACTTATCGCCAAATATTTTTTAGGTATTTTGTCAGAGAACTTAGAAGGCGCGGAGCGGGCTGTGCAACACGCCCTGAAACTCAATCCTCAAAACGGCGAGGCGCGCCATCTTTTGTCTGCATTGCACGGCGAGCCGGTCGCGCATCCTGCGCCGGGGTTTGTTGAAAACACATTTGCACGTTTGGCGCGGCGCTATGACAAACGCATGATCAAACTCGCGTATGACATGCCTCAAAAGGCTGCCGCGTTCATCAAGACAGTGCTCGCCCCTGACTCAGAGATTTCCCGCTGGTTGGATTTGGGATGTGGAACTGGATTGGTGGCGGCCGCGATGGAGACCGCCATAAAGGTCGATGAAAGTGTTGGCGTCGACATCAGCCAGAACATGATCCGTCAGGCCGCAGACAAAAACCTTTATCACCACCTTGTCCATGGGGATGCTACAGATTCGCTTCGAGAACTGTCGGGAGAGTTCGATTTGATTACCGCAATCGATTTACTCTCTTACCTTGGTGATGTTCGAGAGTTGTTCCGGTGTGTCACTGAGCGTCTTTCAGCACAAGGTGTGTTTGCATTCACCTACGCAGAGGCAGAAGAAGGAACATTCAAACTGGGGCCTTTCGGACGATTTGCGTATTCCTCCAAGTATCTGGAGACATTAATTTCAAACGCAGGGCTAAAAATCATTGCCAAAGAGCCGGTGGTGCTAAAATTCGACATGGGAGATGACGCAAAGGGGCAGATCGTCGCGGTATCGCGCGAGACCTAGCGGACGTATCCTCAACCAGGGTGATTAAGTATACGGCTTTGAAAACAAAGAAAAATGGTGCCGGCGGGGTGAATCGAACACCCGACCTACTGATTACGAATCAGTTGCTCTACCCCTGAGCTACGCCGGCGCAAGATGCTGATCGCGTCAAAAATGACCGCGTTCAAATTCGGCGGCGGACCATAGGCGGTTCGCTGGATTGGTGCAAGATGCTAGGCAAATTCACGCCCCTGTCGAATTTTTAACGGCCGCACTATGATCTTACCAGCATGACAAACACCGACCCAAAGCATCGCTCGGAGACGGGCACGCCAACCCATACCGACATCGCGATCGTCGGTGCTGGAATGGTGGGCGGGGCACTGGCCTGCGCGCTCGCGAACAACGGCATCAAATCGGTCATCATTGATCGCCTTGAACCGTCCTCAATGGTCGCCCCTAAGTTCGATGGCCGGGCTTCGGCGATCGCACTGAGCAGCCAACGCTTGCTAAAGATGATCGGCGTTTGGCGGCATCTTGATGAACACGCCGGACCTATCAAAGAGATTAGGGTCTCGGATGGAGAGTCTCTTTTTTTTCTACATTTTGATCATGGCGAAGTCGGGAGTGAGCCGCTTGGCTTCATGCTTGAAAATCGTTTCTTGCGCGCGGCTATAGCAAAAGAAATGCGCCGACATAAAAAAAACCTTTCCGTTATCGCCCCGGCAACAATTGAACGCATAACTACCGGCGTTGATTCCATAGCGCTAACGTTATGTGATGGGCGTGAGATAACAGCGCAACTCGTCGTTTCGGCAGAAGGTCGTAAATCTACACTGAGAGAGTGGGCTGATATACGAGTGACAGGTTGGCAATACGATCAAACCGCTATCGTCGCTACGATCTCTCATGAACACTCGCACGAGTGTATTGCGCACGAACGGTTTCTTTCGGCTGGACCATTTGCCATATTGCCCCTTCCCGACGAACATGGAATGCATCGCTCATCGCTAGTTTGGACCGGGCGCGCCGACACCGCGGCTGCCTTCATGACACTTTCTGATGATGCCTTTCTAATGGAGATCGCCGAGCGTATCGGCGGTTTCTTGGGCGAGATCAAATTGCTTGGGCCGAGGTTCAGCCATCCCCTCGGGCTTCAATTTGCTTCACGATATTGTGCCGGCAGATTAGCTCTCGTGGGTGATGCTGCTCACAGCATCCACCCTATAGCCGGTCAGGGATTAAATCTGGGCTTGCGTGATGTCGCAGCATTAACTGAAAGTATCGTCGAGTCCGGCCAACTTGGATTGGATTTTGCCCATCCTGAGGGACTTTCGCGGTATGAGCAGTGGCGCCGGAGCGACAACTTGCTGATGGCAACGGTCACAGACGGATTGAACCGCTTGTTTTCCAACGACGTTGCGCCCATTCGAATGGCCCGCGATGTTGGACTCGCCGCGGTAAACCGTATTCCACCGCTGAAACGTATGTTTATGCGCCATGCGATGGGAACAGTTGGTGACCTTCCCCGTCTTATGCGCGAAGAGCCATTATCTTAATCACGTTTATTGAGGTTCGCGGCTGAGTCCCTTCGCCTTAAGCGCATCGAGGTATTGCTGCCAACGCCCTTCATACTCCGCGCCAAGTTCGCGTAGATACCGCCATGTGTAGATGCCCGTATCGTGTAGATCGTCGAAAATAAGTCGCACCGCGTAATTTCCGACGGGCTCAATATTGATGATCCCGACATGTCGGCGACCAGCCACGATCTGCTTCTGCGAGGGCGTGTGCCCTTGCACTTCGGCGGAGGGACTTTCGACTCTCAAATATTCAGCGGGCAGCTCGATAGCCGGCGCATTATCGAATTCAACTCTCAGAGTTCTCGATTGCGGTTCATAGTGTATGGAAATGGGCCATGCGTCTTCAGCATCAGCCTCTCGATCACTATTCATTCGTCGAGTTGACGCGCTTCGTCGGGCAGCATGATAGGAATACCATCTCGAATGGGAAAGGCCAGGCCCGCTTTTCGGCTGATCAATTCCCCGGCGGCCTTATCATATTCAAGGGGACCTTTGGTCACTGGACAGACCAGGATTTCCAAAAGTTTTGGATCTACTTCTGTCGAATGAGATGACATGGCACGCGTTCCCTAGCTCACTATTGACGGGGGCTTCTTGATGCACCACCGCTATCGAAAATTCCCATTTGCAGCAACGTTAGTAGAGTCTCCGTGCGCTCTTTCATCGTTGCCGATTCAAGCAGCACCTGTTTTTCACGCGGATCAAAGGGACATATCATACATAAGGACATTACGAGGGTCGCATCAGACAAGCCCTTAATGACCTCAAGGCTGATCGGCATTTCATGCATATCTACGTATTGCTTAAGCCGATCCATGAGGACGTTCCGATCAAGTTTAAACGGATCGGGCGCGCTCAAATCCGATCTAAAGTCTTCGTAAATGGGCTTTACGCGACGATATCCGTGTTGCTCGCTCAGCTCCTCGGCTACGCGAAACCGGATCAACCCTTTAAGGGTAATATTCAAACGTCCATCATCTGTTTCTTCGAAGGCAGCAATGCGACCAGCGCAGCCGACTTTGAATAGTGGTGCGTTCGACTGGTGTACTTCGATTTCATCGGGATTGGATGTGATTTCGTCGATGTCAGGTTGGATCATTCCAATTATGCGGCCAGCACCCAAGGCATCGAGAGTCATGTTCAAGTAGCGCGGCTCAAAAATATTTAGAGGCAACCGCCCCCAGGGCAAAAGCAGTGCTCCCGCCAGGGGAAATATTGGAAGCTCTTTCGGCAGGTCTTCGTAGTTTGTTTGAATCGGACTACGCATCTTTGCGCGTTAGGAAAAGAGCACGGACGAAAGGCCCCGGCGGCCGTACAATGTCAATGGGTCGGTTGGACCAAGTGCATCGAAAAATTTTACGAGCTGCTTGCGCGCACCATCATCGTTCCATTTGCGATCAAGGCGGACAATCTCGAGTAAGTCGTCGATAGCCGCTTCCTGCGCACCTCCCCCATACCGAGCCATAGCGAGATCAAATCGCGCCTGCATGTCTTTTGGATTTTCCGCCACTTTGGCCTCCAAATCCTTGACAGCACTTTCGTCGACAGAAGCCTCCGTCGCACCCTTCACATCTAGCAATGCGATCACACCTTCGATGTCTGCGGTATTCTTGATTTCATCAGGGAGCCGCTCGAGAAGATCGTGAGCGACATCGTCTTGGCCCAATGCAATGTAACATCTGAGCGCGCCCGCTAGTGCTTTCACATGCGCTGGATCTTGACTCAAAATCTCTTGGTAGATCGCGAGCGCCTCTTCCGACTGTCCTTCACTTGCAAGAGTTTCGGCTTGCTCTACCGCCTCATCAATGGGCGAGGATCCCCCAGCCAAGCGCTCAATGAATTGTTTTATCTGTCCTTCTGGAACATTCCCCATAAACCCATCGACCGGCTTCCCGCCCTTAAATCCATACACCGCGGGGATGGACTGCACCCGAAATTGGGCTGCGAGCTCTTGGTTTTCATCTACATTAATTTTGACCAACCTAATCTTTCCGGCATGCTGCGTGACGAGCCGCTCCAAGAGCGGACCAAGCTGCTTACACGGGCCGCACCAAGGAGCCCAAAAATCAACGATCACCGGGGTCTGTTGTGACGCCTCTATGACATCGGCCATAAAGCTCGCGGTCGTTGTTTCCTTAATGAGGTCGCCCGCGTTTTGGGAAGCGCCAGATGCTTCGCCAGGTTGCCCTATTAACATAGACACGAAATCCTATTCTTACTTGGTTAAAGCCCGAATCTTGCACAATCTCAGTACAAGAATCCGTTTTCACACCCCCTATTTGAGGACCTGATGCACCTCATGTGTGGTTATCTAATGCCGAAAACAAGGTCTGTAAGTGTGCCCCAACAATGGGGCCTTGCAAAGCCATCCAGAGCCCTTGCAATGGCAAACTAAAGCGCTATAGTCCCCGCCTTCTCTGCTCGGGCGCCGAATTTCGGTCGCTGTCGATACGCGGGCGGGCGTAGCTCAGGGGTAGAGCACAACCTTGCCAAGGTTGGGGTCGAGAGTTCGAATCTCTTCGCCCGCTCCATTTCTCCAAATCTTCTATTCGACTCTTTTGATCCGGATTCCCACGTCCCGCGCGAAAAATGCGGGACGGAGGAATTAGCCATTTCCCAAACGCCCACCAAGCCGGATATGCTAGAGTTATGAAGGCATTGGCTCAGACTAAATGGGCTCGTGCTATTGGGAAAAACGCTCGCGGCTAGTCTGTTCGACGTTTTGGGGGGAGATGGCATATGCCAACACACACTTTGTCCATTATCGCGGGCGAAGAAATCGCGAATATTATAGATTCCGTTGTCGAAACGGCGAAACGCAAAGCCAAGTCGAAAAAAACTTCGGGAACCCAAGCCGACTTTATTCGCTTCATTCACCGGTTTTTTGAGGGGAGTCCTCCAGAAGAACTCAAAGAGCGGTCATCCGACGAGTTATATCAAACAGCACTTTCCGCTTGGGAGTGGTTTCAGGTCCGCAAACCCGGCGCACCTAAGATTTGTGTCCGTCCCTCAGCCGATAAAAAACACACGAGCATTCTCATCGTCAACGACGACATGCCGTTTCTTGTAGACTCGGTCACTGCAGAACTGGAGAGAATGGAAATACCTCCTCACCTCCTAATCTACCCACATTTGTCAGTTGTTCGAGATAAGAACGGCTGCCTGACGAAACTGCCGAATCAGAAAAAGGATGCCACATCATCTAACGCAACATTTGAATCACTGATGAGCATCGAAATTTCCGATGTTGCGGAGGACGGCTTCGACGAGCGCATCGTCGACAATCTAACGTCTATTCTCAACGATGTCCGCGTCGCGGTTCGTGATTGGCAAGCCATGCGCCGTACAACCGCTCATTTTGCGGCTGACTTTGACGGGCCATCTCCTGGTATTTCGAAAGACCAAGCAGAAGAGGTTTCTGATTTTCTGACTTGGCTTCATGACGATCACTTTACCTTTTTGGGCTACAGACGGTTTGACTTCAAACAAAAAGGGAAAGCGCAAACTCTGCATATTGATAACGCGAAAGGTCTAGGCGTTCTTACCAAACCTCGGCTTACGGTGTTTGATGGCGTTGCAGACAATGCGCCAATACCAGCTCAATTCTCGGCATTTCTAGATAGTCCAAATATTTTGTTGATTGTGAAAGCCAATCAACGCGCCACTGTTCATCGTCGGGTTCATTACGATGCCGTTGCAATAAAGATATTCGATGTAAAGGGTCGTCCCAACGGCATGCATTTGTTCGTCGGACTTTTTACCGCCGACGTCTACACAAATAGCCCCAGTTTTGTGCCTGTATTGCGCAGGAAAATTGACCGCATCCGCGATAGCGTCGGCTATCGGAAACACAGCCACGACGGCAAAGCCCTTCAAAACATTATGGAGAATTTGCCCCGGGATGAGTTATTCGAAAGCACCGATGAATACCTTCTCGATACAGCGATCGGAATACTGCACCTACAGCAGCGGGCGCGCCCCGCAATGTTTTTGCGGCTCGACCAATTTGAAAGATTTGCATCTGTCCTAGTGTTCGTCCCGCGCGACCGGTACGACACTGCGCTGCGGCTGACCATCGCCGACATTCTCGTCAAAGCTTTCGATGGGCGCGTTTCAAGATACTTTACTCAGGTCACCGACAGCCCGCTTGCGCGCATCCACTATATTATTGGAACTCGTCCTGGTCATGTGCCTGAGGTCGACAAAGAAGAATTAGAAGACCGCATCATAAAAGCCGCGCGGTCATGGGTTGATGACTTAGAAGTCGCCCTGATAAACGCGCACGGCGATCATGAGGGCGGTAAGATTGCCGATACATATGGGCATGCATTCCCGGTCGCCTATCGAGAGCACTTTGAGCCAGAAGCCGCGGTCGACGATATTGCTCGTGTAGATGCGTGCTTACAAACGAACGAAGTGGGCATCCATGTTTATCAACCACCGGGGGCCACGTCTGGCACAGTTCATTTCAAAATTTACAGCCCGGGCGCTCCCATACCTTTGTCTGACGTCATCCCAGTACTGGAGCACATGGGGTTTCGTGTCCTCGGAGAAGAGCCCTTCCAAATTAGGCCTCGTGGCAGTGTAGGGGGGCGTGGGCCAGCGATGCTGCATGATTTCGAGATGGCTGCAGCAACAAAGCATTCTATCGATATTGCCAACGTGCGTGAAGGAGTCGAAGAAGCGTTCCGGCGGGTTTGGACCGGCGATATGGAAAGCGACGGATTTAACAAACTTGTCGCCTTGGGTGGACTAGCCTGGCGAGAAATCATTGTTCTACGAGCATACGCAAAATATTTGCGGCAGGCAGCTTTTCGTTTTTCACAATCGTATATCGAGGATGCGCTCGCGGCACATCCGACTATTTCGGCTGCCCTTGTTGAGCTATTCGCCACAACATTCGACCCAGCGCTACACACGCCAGCGAAACGAAAAAAAACGACCGCGGCAATTTCGAAGATACGGGGCAAAATCACAAGCGATTTGGAAGCCGTTCAAAGTGCGGACGAGGATCGAATTCTTCGGCGATATCTCAATCTGATTGATTGCACCCTGCGAACAAACTTTTTCCAACCTGGAGACGACGAAAATCCGAAGTCTTATTTGTCGTTCAAACTAAATAGCCGGGGCATCGAGGAATTACCCCTGCCACGCCCGATGGTCGAAGTGTTTGTCTATTCACCTCGCGTGGAGGCTATTCATCTCAGGGGCGGTAAAGTCGCCCGCGGTGGTTTGCGGTGGTCGGACCGGAGAGAGGATTTCAGATCAGAAATTCTCGGTCTTGTAAAAGCGCAGATGGTCAAGAATGCCGTCATCGTTCCTACGGGCTCAAAAGGCGGGTTTGTAGTCAAGCAACCCCCGGCAACAGGCGGCCGCGAGGCTATGCAGGCCGAAGGGATCGAATGCTACAAAACATTGCAGCGCGGTCTGCTGGATATCACAGACAACGTTGTAAAAGACAAAATTGTCCCGCCCAAAAAGTCGTGCGCCGGGATGAAGACGATCCTTATCTCGTTGTTGCCGCCGACAAGGGTACCGCCACCTTTTCCGACATCGCCAACGGAGTGTCCGAGGACTACGGATTTTGGCTGGGCGATGCGTATGCGTCCGGAGGGAGCGTTGGATACGACCATAAAGCGATGGGCATCACCGCCCGTGGCGCGTGGGAGTCGGTGAAACGCCATTTCCGTGAAATGGGAATTGATACACAAAGCCAAGATTTTACCTGCATCGGCGTTGGCGATATGTCTGGCGATGTGTTCGGCAATGGGATGTTGTTGTCCAAACACATCAAACTTGTCGCGCCTTTAATCATCTGCACATTTTTATAGACCCTGATCCGGATGCGGCGAAAAGTTATGTTGAGCGCGAGCGCCTCTTTAAATTGCCGCGCTCCACGTGGGCAGACTACAACGCAAAGCTTATTTCTAAGGGCGGCGGTATCTTTGAACGTAGCGCCAAATCCATAAAACTCACGCCACAAATCAAGGCATTGTTGGATATCAGCAAACCAGAGCTCACACCGACAGAATTCATAACGGCAATACTAAAATCGCGATCGGACCTTTTATTTTTTGGGGGGATCGGAACGTATATCAAGGGCTCAGGCGAGTCTCATGCGGATGCCTCCGACCGCGCAAACGATTCTCTTCGGATTGA
>CBDDHW010000064.1:0-13672 GCA_965228575.1 Rhodospirillaceae bacterium
GACCCGATTTACGGAGTTGGGGCCTAGAATCCTACACTGCGGATAGTCCCCGAGTCGAACTGCTGGCACAAAATCTCGTGTTCACTGGATTTCGTCCGACTCCGTATTTTTTCAGGTCTCAGGCGGCGATTGGCCCCTGTCTGCCGCAAGACGGCATTTTAGCCTACTTGTAGAAAAATTAAATATAACAATAGCTTATCACAATGTCTGGCGCAAACCAGGATAGCGGAGTTACACTTTCTAGGTTCTTGAACACTAATCTGGAGGAAATCTATGAGTCAGGAAGCGCGGAATGAATCGTTGAGAACAAAACACAACGAAATTGAATCCGTACTGAATGAGGAACAAAGGCGACCACTTCCAGACTCTCAACGTGTTCACGAATTGAAAAGAAAGAAGCTGAAGATTAAGGACGAGCTACAACGACAGGCCGCTAGCTAAAGCCAAGTTCTTTCAGCCACGTTTCCGGTTCCCAGAGGTTAAACGGAGACTCGCCGTCCTCTGAGAAAAGCCGGGGTAGGATCCCCCCAAGTTTAAAGGCCCATCGGCGGATGGGCCTTTTTTTTGCTGAGAAAGACCAGCTAAAATTTTTTCAAGGGCCTTAGGATGGCCCAGTGTCGGTTTTTTCAGTCTCGCTGTCTGCAATTGAGTCTTCGTTTGGTGCCGGAGCCGACGCTGGTGTTAGTGCCGGTTCCGATTCTGTTGTTGCAGTCGATTCTTGAGCCGAAGCCTCAGGGCTTGCGGCTTCTTCTTTCGCTTTGCGGGCGGCTTCCTTCGCAGCGGCTTTAGCAGCACGATCCTTGCGACGTTGCGCCGTCAGCGCCATCTTTTCCAGCTCGGCTTCGGTACATAAACCGAGGATAACCGGATTCTGCGGCTTAATATTCGGAGTATTCCAATGAGTGCGATCGCGAACGCTGTTGATGGTTGGCTTCGTGGTTCCGATGAGCCTGCACAATTGCGCATCAGTAAGGTCCGGGTGGTTTTTCAGAAGCCAGGCGATAGCATCGGGTCGCTCTTGGCGTTTTGAGACCGGAGTATAACGAGCGCCTTTCGAACGTGCCTTTGGCACAGGCGTGTCCGACTTGCTGATTTTCAATTTCGCCTTCGGGTCGGCCTGACATCGGTCCAGCTCTTCCTGCGTCAATTGACCGTTTGTCATCGGATTTACGCCGACAATCCCGACCGCGACCTCGCCGTCCGCAATCGCCTGGACTTCCAATTCGTGCATGCCGGTGAACTCTGCGATTTGCTCAAACGACAGAGTTGTATTTTCGACCAGCCAAACGGCCGTGGCTTTGGGCATAAGAGGCTGCAATGCCATTGTTTTCCCTTTCGGATGCGCCGCGGTGTTGAGAAACCACCACGTAAAAGGCCGGCGCCTAGGTAAAGCGACCGGGCCTGAAGTACTCGTTTCGCCGGTATATATCGGGTTTATCCCGATCGGGTCAAACCGTTCTGATCAATGGACAGAAAATGGCAGAAAATTTATGGGTTTTAGGGAGATTTTCCCGCCACCTCTAACACAATTTTCCCTATATGAAGGCTCGTTTCCATACGCGCGTGGGCATCGGCAACCCTGTCCAAGGGGAACACTGTATCGATAACCGGGCGGATATTCCCATTCTCAAGTAGTGGCCAGACGCGATCTTTAAGGGTCTTGGCGAGCCGTCCCTTAAAGCGCACTGACCGCGCGCGTAAGGTCGAGCCCGTTAACGTTAATCGCTTGAGCATCAGGGGTAAAAAATCCACCTCGATTTTTGAGCCCTGCAGGAAGGCGATATTGACGAGGCGTCCATCTGGTTTAAGGCAACGGATATTCCGTTGGATGTAGGGCCCTCCCACCATATCGAGGACAACATCGACGCCATGGTCTGGTGTTTGGGTAAGCACAAACTCTAAGAAGTCCTCGCTGTTGTAATTGATTGCGAGATCTGCACCGAGTTCGCGGCAGGCATCGCACTTTTCATTGTTTCCGGCCGTTGTAACCACAAACGCACCGAAAGATTTCGCCAATTGAATCGCCGTCGTGCCAATACCGCTGGACCCTCCATGGATGAGAACCGATTGACCGGCCTTTAGTTCACCGCGTTCAAAGATATTGTGCCAAACCGTAAAAAATGTCTCAGGAACGGCAGTAGCTTCGATCATGGTTAAGGCGTCGGGAACACTAAGACATGTTTCAGCAGGTGCAACGGTGAACTCTGAATACCCACCACCCGAGACAAGTGCGCAAACGTGTTCACCGACCTTTGGTGAGCGAACGCCCTTGCCAACGGCGACAATGTCGCCTGAGACTTCCAGCCCAAGCACATCTGACGCGCCCGGTGGCGGTGGATACTTTCCTAACCTCTGTATTATGTCTGGACGATTTACACCGGCAGCGTGGACGCGTATCAAAACTTCTCCCGCCCTAGGTGTTGGGAGTGGGCGAGTGACGACTTGTAAAGCGTCAATTCCGCCGGGCTCCTTAACAATTACGCATTTCATGTGTTTCGGCGCCGCGAACTGCGACATATTGAAAACTCCATTGGATGAGGCGCCCTAAAATGCCAGTTTACATGTATACGGATGAAGCAAGTACAGTTCACAAGGGCGATGAGGAAAAGATGGATACTGATGATTTAGAGCCGATCACGAAAAAGCCGCAAAAGAAAGACCTCTCGCGCATGTCGATCGAGGATCTCAAAGAGTATATCGAAGAACTAAGAGGAGAGATCACCCGCGCGGAGGACGCCATCGCGAAAAAAAATGAGGCGCGCGAGGGCGCGGAGTCTTTCTTTAAGTCGTAGTGGAGTGAATGAAATACTCATCATCGGCGCTGTTCCGCTAGCGCGAATGTCGAAAGTTATTTACAAATCGGCCAGCTCATTTTTGTGGGCATCAGTCCAGCCCACTTCAAACAAGGGTTTTCGCCCTTGTATACCCTTCATGTCGAAACCACCGCGGGGAATAAAACCAAATTTTTGCCCCTTGCACGCATCGACAATTCCCTTCGAAACCCAAATGTTTCCTGTCGTCGCTTTGTCGCAGATGCGAGCCGTCATCTGAACCGCCGCTCCGAAGAAATCGTTTTCCTCCTCAACGGCTTCACCAGCGTTAATTCCAATTCTGACATGGACTTCTAAATTCGGATTTTTTGAGTTGTGGGAGGTAACAGCCCTCTGCATGGCAATTGCGCCGGCGACAGCAGACGCGGGAGAGGGGAATGTGGCCATGATGCCATCTCCAGTATGTTTCACCTCACGTCCCTTTTGCGCTTTGATGGCATTTCGGACTGCATCATTGTGCGCCCGCACGGCTTTTTGAGCGCCAGCATTTCCTAGCTTCTGAGTCATCGCCGTAGAGCCAACGATGTCGGTAAATAGAAACGTGATAACAGAAGGAACCGGGGGCCGCTTTTCCGGCAAATTCCAATCCGCCAACAGGCCCTTGAGGTCGCCCACGGCATTTCGAGACCCGCCCATATACTGGGTCATAGCCTTACTACCTGCCTGAATCATGCCCGCATAGCGCGGATTCTTTCCGTGCGCGGGGAGTTCCACACAAAAAGACGTGGCACTCGCTGGATTGGTGCCAGCAGAAACCAAACTGTCCTTCAACGCTTTCAGTTGAGCTTCTCGATCCAGGCGTTTGCTCTGACCCATAACTGAGGCCGCGCCAGCGACGTACAGGTTTAGGCCGAACCGCGTAAATGTGTTGAGCGCAACAGAGTTGATGGACGCGAGAGCATCTTTGACAAATTGGGCGAGACTAGCTCTGACTTCAGTTTCTGCTGTTTGTTTCTCCGCCGGTTTCTTTTCTTCCGGTGGTTTCTGCTCCTTACTTTTCTCTTCGGGTGGTTTTTCCGCCGGTTTTTCGTCTTTCGGTGGATCCTGTTTTTTCTCTTCGGGTTTTTCTTCTGGCTTAGGCGCGGCGGGTTCCTCGACCTTTTGTTCATCGAGTTCTGGCGGCGCTTCTGCCTCCTCAACCACCTCGGCATTCATGTCCGCATCGAGATCGGCAGGCTCTTCGGCTTCAGGAGCGTCCTCTAGTCCCGAGGCTTCGGCGCCGGGTTCAATTTCGACCTTGTCGAATTCGAAATCTTGCGGTGGTGGCGTTGCCTTTTCGGCCGACTTCATAGCGCCCAGCATTTGCTGTGGTCCGAGTTGTTCGGTTTTTTGTCGCGGCGATCCGCGCAACATGCCTAGAAGATTAAAGTTCCTCTGCAAATTTACGAAAGTAGAGAGGAAGAATAGTGAGACAAATGTCCCGGTAATTAACGGCAGGCGATTTGCGCGAGGCAGAATGTCCATGGCGACCAATTGCGCAATAACGACGGCCATTGCCGCGGCGCCAATAGCGGCGATGCCGAAGCTGACTGCGAGAGTCATGATGGCACGAGTAACACCGCTAGCCTGATTTTTGCGCCGACGACGCTTACCTTTCGCGGGAGGCCCTTTTTTCTTTGAGCCCTTTTTCTTTTTCTTGGCTTTTGTCGGAGGAGCGGTCGCCGTACGAGAGGGTGGAGCGGAGGGCGGTGGCCCTCCACGCCGTGACGCTTGAGGTTGAGGCGCACCGCCTTTTCGTTTTTTGAGATTAGACTTTCGCTTTTCGTCTTGGGCGTTGACGCCGAACATATCGTCGGCATCGCCTAACTGTTTTGCTTTCGGGCTTTGCCATGCGACGACTTCCTCTGAGGTGTTTGTGTCGGGATAAAAAGTTTCACGGACAACGCGGGTTGCAAAGCCTTCCTTATTAGCCACCATTGTCGCTTCTTCGATCGCGACTTCGCGCTCGTTCGACTCAAAGCTGGCGTGGAGTTGCCAACGTTTGTTTTGGTGGTAATAAACTTCGTAGGTATCTCGCGCCATGGCTCGCTGTGCCACTTGCGTTCCCGCAAAGCGGCCGTCGTCTCCCTCATTAATGCCGCCTACACTTCCTTGTTGTTTTGGCGGCAATTCAAAGCGCCTGGCCGTACACTATCCCGCGCGCACCCCAGCACACCATAAGTGCGGGGAAAATCCTAAAGATGCCTTAAATTCAATGGCTAGCGGTGTGTAAAAGCGCTGATCAGCCAGCGAGAAGTTAACAAAAAATGGAGGTTGGCCTCAACTCGCGCGTGCAGACTCATATGAGGAGGGCGGTAGTGTTTCGACGGCAATGGGTGCGAGCGGATCGTCCATGTCCGTGTACGCAGGCTGATCGTCGTCCACAGCCGTAGTCGGGGCTGCGTGTGAATCTCGCGCTTCCAACTGAATTCGTCGTTCGCAAAGCACTTCCCCGTCCGCAGCCTTGGAGACAACCTCTTGGGCATGCCGGCTAAGGGAGGGGGAAAAATTTGGATCTTCTTCCGCATCCGAGTTCCCGACAACGGCAATTGCGACCGTCGCTCCATCGATCGAATTAAATCGGCGCTGAATATCCGCGGCGGCTTCAAGAGCGGCATCGGCGAATTCAAAGTGCGCAAAAATGCCACGGCCGGTATGCGTGATTTCATTGCCGCGGAACGTCAAGACCGAAGCCCGGACGATGCTATTGTGCGCACCCATCGCGGCGTCATACGCCGCTTGTGAGGTGGACTCACCGGTATTTTGCAAGTCTACCCGTAATTCAGTCAGCAAGTAGATTCCGAGTAGTGAGGTTTGTGCACCGGCCTCTGTTGCGCCGGACTCACTTGGCTGAAGCTCCGGGCGAGATGAAAACGGCGTGCGCCATTCGGTCAAAATAGTACTCAACGCACCTACAAGTGACGTCTCGCCGGACAGATATTTTTTCATTAGTCCGTGACCGGCTTCAACGAGATCAGCGTTGTCCCCAGCTGAGATATGCTCGCTGTAGTGCTTAAGGAATGAGTCTGTAACGTATTGCGAGATTTCGGCGGCGTCGTCCATTTCCCGCAGCAATGCATATCCAGAGTCAGAATTGACGTCCGAAGTTTGCTCAATAGCCGCTGCAGCGCCCGCGAGCACCAGGGCTGCGCCACGCCGCGTAACGGGGTCATCAGCCATGGCGTTAACGGCAGGTTTTACGACCTCTGCGGTAAAACGGAGAATAATGGCTGATTCGAGACCAGAGCCGCTTTTTTCCTTATTTTCAGCGCCTGCCAGCAGGTTTGAATCCTGACCGCCGGCCTGATCCCCCTCGGCGGCAGCGTTGTCGGGCGCTGTTTCTTCCCCGCCAGCTTCTTCCCCGCCAGCGTCGTCGCGTTGGTCCCGTGCATCTACAACTTGTGTGGTCTCAGATTCCTTATGGTCGCCTACCGGTTCGGTGGACACATCTGGCGTTAGAGTCTCTGCGCGGGGTTTCGATTCTTCTGCGTCCGGTTCACTGACCATATCTAGATCCCCACGCCGGCGTTTCATTTCCTTCCATTCTTCTATGCGCTCAGGCGATGGTCCGCGATCATGCTTAGGCTTAAGATTTAAAGGCGCGGGAGCCTCTTTGGGTCGGTTTTTTGTCTCAGCAGGTTTTTCGGTTCGCGCCGAGGTCCATAGGTCCGCGAGGATACGGTGAAGAGGCAGCCGTGAACGAAACAGCGAGCCGAAGCTGAAAATAAAGATGGCGATATACCCGTAGGTGAGAATCGCGTTGCTCATCGTTGCGCCCACAGACACACCGGCCTGCGCGAAATAGCGGAGCATCCACGCAAGCACGCCGACGATGAGCGTTGTTGTTGCTATACTGATCGCGGCGGCGACAAGAATGCGGAAGACAACGTTTCGCGCGCTAAGTCGTTGGGGTGTCGCCTGCGGGGTCTTCGGAGAGGGAGAAGTCGCGGAGCCCAGATTTTTGGACTTTGGCTTTTTCTCCCCGGAGGGTGTCATCAACTCTCGCAGCTTGCGCGCCTTAGGGGTCTCGTAAATGGTGAGGGTTTCAGTGGTGTTGTTCTCCGGGTAATAATTTTCCCGAATCACCTTTGCCGGATAACGGGTCGAGTTTTCAGTCGCGATGGCATCGCGCACAGCCTCTTCGCGCTCATTCTTTCGATAGCGCGCATGAATGGACCACCGTCGGTCGTGGTACACTTGGACTTCAAACTGGGTGACTGAAAACATAAGGGACCTTCTTCCTAACCTTTAGTAACTGCGCCCCTAAATCTTCGCCCCTTGCCCCGGCACTGCGATGGATAAACGTCCGAGCCAGCTGTGCGTTGCGAGGCCCGATCGAATTATTTCCCTATATAACACAAAATAGCCGCATTCGGGAGGAATGCGGCTACTACATCTTGTACGCGAAGATCACGCTGTGGCGTTCTACTTCTTGAGTTCGAAGCCCTTAAAACGCTTGTTGAATTTGGCGAGCTGGCCGCCGCTGTCAATCAAGCGGTGCACACCTGTCCACGCAGGGTGTGTCTTCGGGTCGATTTCCAGACGCAGGGAATCCCCTTCTTTCCCATAGGTGCTGCGGGTTTTGTACTCAGTCCCGTCCGTCATCACGACGGTGATTTCGTGGTAATCCGGGTGAATATCTTTCTTCATCTTAAAGCCTCATCAGCACGGTTCTCAGCGCAGATTAGCGCGGGGAAGGCGGGTGTATAGCGGGTTAGGTTGGGGCCTGCAAGCCGTAGTCCACCGTGATAAGGTTCAATTCATTATTGCAATTAATAATTATTATTAATAATAAGGAAGCCGTTATTCCAAGACAGGGAGCTCTTCTTTCATGAATGCCGTGTTTTCTCACTCCGCCGCGCTCCGCCGGGCCAGGCGCGTATCAGACCTTGGATATCCCGAACAACTTCTCCTGAGGGCGATCCGCCTTTGGGTGGTTGGCTACCGTCTTAACAATTCTGCAGAGGATCAATTGGCCAAGGCTTTCGACGTGACGGGTATTGAACAAGGCCGCCAAAAATTCGAGGAGTTTATGGTTGCAATAACAGCCGGTGCATCGCGGACCCTCGGAATTCATTGTGTATGCCATGAGCGTATTGGCGAGGATGAGCACCAAGTGCTCGATATTCTTCGGTTCAGCCAACCGGCGAGCGGCGCGGGGGAATGCCGCTTCCTTCTTGAGGATTTGCTGACGGTGGCTGCATTGCCGATCGCCGCGGCTAAATCTCAAGCCTTGGCGGTGGCGTTTAACGACGCAGGGTATCGGTTAACCGGTCGGCGTATACGGGGAGTGGTTTATTCGTCATCCCGCCTCCCTAACTCTGAGGAGATCGCACATTGAGTTATATTGGAAGTTACATTAGGTGGCTGGCGGCAAGACGCGAATTTTCTTTTTTGTGAGCCCCTTATCGTCCACCACAAATTTCTCCGCTTCTTCGCGAGTCATCTCGCGGAATTTCAGCGGGCCGGACAATCGTGCCGCGAGAGTTTCTAAATCAGCGGCAAGGTGTTCACGCCGGTACCGAAATACGCCATAGATAGGTTCTTGAGGATTACGCTCCAGGGTCGCGATCACATCGTTTCCGATTTTCACACTATACTGAACAACAAGGCTCGCACCGCCCCGGGCTCTCGTTCGGCGATACAAATTTATCGCCACAATGCGGGTATCCCCAACTTCGTAAAGATACGGGATTGGTACAAACTGATCATGCCGCGAGCGTGACGGCACGGCGGCAGTTTGCATAAACGCATTGATACCAACAAAAATTAGGCGATTGAGTTGATGTTCAAGTGGAAGGTCGGTCAACGTTTCGGTCCAATTACTATAATTGATCTAGCTTAAGTTCTATGCGCCGATTTCTCGCGCGCGCTGCAGGCGTGTTTCCCTGATCAATCGGCTGGTATTCTCCGAAACCAGCTGCCGCCAACCGGCGCGCCGGAACGCCTTGCTCGATAAGAAAATCGACGACTGAAACAGCACGTGCCGTCGACAACGCCCAATTTGAACTGAACCGAGCGGTATTGATTGGAACTGTGTCTGTATGCCCGTCCACCCGTAGTATCCAATTTATCTCGGGGGGGATGTCACTGGAAATATCGATAAGAGTTCGTGCAAGGTCCGCGAGTTGACGCTGTCCGTCGATGCCGATATCCGCAGCGCCCGAGGCGAACAAGACTTCGGATTGAAATACAAAACGATCACCGGCAACGCGCACACCGGGCCGGCTTCCTAAAATTTCGCGCAACCGGCCAAAGAACTCCGAACGATAGCGCTGGAGTTCTTGAACTTTTCCCGCAAGGGCGCGGTTCATTCGGCGGCCAAGATCTGAGATCTGTGCCCGTTGCGCTTCCGTAAGAGCGTCAGATGCATCGAGCGTTTCAGCAAGCCGCGCCAGTTCCTGTTGCAATGTTTCCAGCTGTTGACTCATAAGAGCAGCTTGCGCGCGGGCTTCGGCCGACAGCCGTTGTTCTTCGTCTATCTTTTCATCGCTCTGCGCAACCTGCTGTTCGAGGTCCGCTTTTAGGGCTTCAAGCGCTCTAATATTTTGTTGCAACAATGCGAGTTGCTGCATTTGCGCGGCGATTTCGTTGCGTTGTTCTTCTGCCTGTTGTGCGGCATTAGCCAGAGATTGCTCCAGGTTCGCTATTTCCCGTCCGCGCGCCTCGGAGTCTGCGCTCGCTTCTTCAAGTTGCGCTGCCAATTCAGCATTTTGAATTTTTAGTTGATCAAGAACGTCAAGCTGCTGATTCGCAGCTTGTAAATCCCCCGACAAGCGACCAATCGTCACTTCAAGTTCAGCGCGGGCTTGACGTTCAAGCGAGAGCATCTCTCCAATTTGTGCGACTTGGCGATTCAGCGCGGCGAGCGCTTGGTCTCGCCCTGACAAGGCTTGCCCAAGGAAAAATTGGCCCAGCACAAACACGAGCAGAACAAAGATAATAATGATCAGAAGGGTCGAAAGCGCATCGACCCATCCAGGCCAAATATCAACCGAGCGTCTAGAGCGGCGAGCGAGTGCAGCCATGGGGCACCCTAGGTTCCGTCCGGTGCATTACCGTCGCGTGATGCAACGGACGCAATAGTTTTGGCGAGCAATTTAATCTCATTGCGAATTTCTCGTACCGTTTCATCACGGCCCGAGGATAGAGCGTTTGAAATACGCGTCAGGACCGTATCGATACTTCTAATATGTGCGCGCGTCGCTTCGTCGAGTTCGCTGCTACCACTTGGTGTCGACATAGCTTCGATTGCTTCGTTGAATTTGCGAATGGCGGGAATCAATTCCCGTTGCCCTTCCGCCATGCGTAATAACACCTGCTGTTCCGCCCGCATTTGATCTGTCAGCAAGGAAAGCTTGTCGTTTAAATCTATGAGTTGTTCGTTTCCAGCCGCACGGCTCGTTTCACTGCGCGCCATAATTGACTGGAGTTCGTTTAAACTTTCGGCGCTTTGCTCAAGCAGGGCTTCGGTGTAGGCGGACACGCCCTGCTCGGAGTCTGCGAGACCGCTGCCAGAGGACAAACGGGTCAAACCTGAAAGCCATTCCTCAAGTTCGTTATAGAATGAGTTTTGCGCTTGCCCTGCTTGCAGATCACAAAATCCTAGGACGAGGGATCCAGCAAGACCGAAAAGAGAGGTGGAAAATGCCGTTCCCATACTCTCCAGCGGTTGCTCTAACCCCGACTTAAGGGCGTCGAAGGTTACCGTGATGTCGTCACCGGTAACCGATAGGTTGCGAATAACATCGCCGATCGATGCGACGGTTCCCAAGAGTCCCCAAAACGTGCCCAAGAGCCCGAGAAAGATACAAAGGCCTGTAAAATAACGTGCGAGCTCCCGGCTTTCGTCTAGGCGCGCGGCAATGCCGTCGAGCAACGTCCGCATGACTGGGGCGCTTAAGGTCACGCGTCCGCGCGCGCGTTTTTCTTCGAGCATGCGCGCCATCGGTGATAGCAAACGAAGGCGCTCGTCTTCATCGGGCTGAGAACGTTCTTCGCCAAGAGACGGCGATTGATCAGTATCGGTGTGTCGAAACCGCTCGATCCATCGCGATTCCGGACCGAGCATGATCACCTGGCGAAAATTCAAAAATATGCCGGTGAAAATAACGCCGAGGATCAATCCATTCAAAAGCGGATTGACCAAAAAGAACGAGATTAGGTTTTGCCCGATGAACGCGATTCCAACCCCGACAACCGCCAGGAAGATGATCATGCGAGTGAGATAAGTTTTGGTATCGGTCATAAACATCCTTTTTGCCAGCGCAATTGCGCCAAGGCAGCATAGTTCGGGCCGATTGCGGCAAAGCTATGGCTTGTACGAAAACTGAGTTCCCTACCGTGTCGTAACGAACACATCGATGCGGTCAGGATCTCCGTCTCCGGATTGCTCTCCCAATGCCCGCAAATTTACACGGCTCGAATCCACACCGGAATCCAGCAACATTTTTCTGACGTTGACCGCGCGCTCCAACGATAGTCTGCGCGAGCGGCTCACACTTTCCTCAGGGTCAGAGGCGTAGGCGATAAACTCAACACGCAGATCTGGGTTTTTTACCATACGGCCGGCGAGCAGGCGCAAGTTGTCGTGAGCCCGCTCAGGGACACTTGAATCACCCGTGCCGTATGGAATGGTAAATTCGTTTGGCGGACCAGGCGCTCTTTCCGGTTCCACGAGAGCCGCTGTCTCGACCTCAGCGGGTTCTGCGGCCTCAGCTTCTTCCTGAATACCGTCGGGCGTGATGGGCGTGGGTCGATTTCGGTTTGCCGGCGCTTGCGGTCGCGGTGCGGCTGGGGGCGGTGTCGCCCGCGCAACTTCTGTTGGCGTATTTTCCGCTGGGGGCGTTGCGCGTTGCGGTGCAGCGGGTGGCGCTGGTTGGCGGGGCGCCGGAGGTGCGGGAGGTGCCTTCGCGACTTCAGGAGCCGTGGTTCTGGGTGCAGGCGCAGGTGGTTCAGCTGTGTTGGCGACGGCTCTTTCAGTCGTCGGCGCAGGCGCGGTCCGTTTGACCATAGACGACGGTGGGCGCAACTTTATTGCATTCTCCGAGGATGAAGGCTGGGCTCCCACCGGTGGCCGTAGCGTAACTGGCGATCCGCTTTCTTCCGGGACAAGGAGTTGCGGCGCTCCCACGTCTAACGCGCCGAGGTCAACGATCACAGAATCCTGTGCTTGAGCTGAGAGCGGCAACGCTATTGCGCTGAACGCAAATAAGGAGCCCTTCAACAAACCGCGAAATGTTGCGCGCAGCGTTTTTTCCATGATGTCGCTCTCCGTCCCATCCCCGCCACCCGAACCTGTCGAGGTGGCGAACAGCAAGGTCTTGGTTTTGTTACTGCTTTGGCGTCCTGCCGATAAGGTAAACTACAACAGGCGGTTCTCGCGAGACAACTGACTAAAGTGCAACGAAACTCGTGAAAACGGCCAAAATTGGCTAGAATCTGGGATTTAGGTCTCTTTCAAAAGACTCAAGAATGACCGCTGTAGCTTGGGATTGACCGCCACAACATCCCCGGAGGTGAGCATCGACTTTCCCCCAGCCAAGTCGCTGGTCAATCCTCCGGCCTCCTGAACGAGGAGCAGCCCGGCCGCGATGTCCCAGGGCTTGAGACCGGCCTCCCAAAAGCCGTCGTATCGACCGGCGGCGACATAGGCGAGATCGAGAGAAGCGGTTCCCATGCGGCGCACGCCAGCACTAACCTCCATCACTCGTTCCAGGCGGTTGAGAAACGGCTTGTGGCCGGGAATGCCGCGAAATGGGATCCCGGTCGCAAAGATTGCATCACCAAGATCAGTGCGCGCGGATACCCGTATTCGCCGATCATTGAGAAATGCGCCTTTGCCTTTTTCGGCGTAATACATTTCTTCTGTGATGGGATTGAAGACCAAGCCAGCGATGATCTCTGCCTTCATTTGCAGCGCGATGGAAATCGCGAAATGGGGAATGCCGTGGAGAAAGTTCGTGGTGCCGTCTATGGGATCGACGATCCAAGTATGAAGAGAGTCTTCCCCGGCGACTTCTCCACTTTCCTCCATGAGAAAGCCGAATTTCGGGCGGCCTTTCTCAAGTTCTTGACGGAGGGTTTTCTCGGCCTTGATGTCGGCAGCGCTGACAAAATCGCTGGGTCCTTTGCGCGATACTTGAAGCTGCTCAACTTCGCCAAAGTCGCGTTTCATGGCGCGTGCGGCTTTGCGGGCCGCACCGGTCATTACGGTCCACAATGCCGACCCTAGCGCCATGAGTTATCCTTTTTATCGGTGTTAGAGCCTAAGTAAGTTTTACTTTGCCCGTTCAACGTAGGTACCGTCATCGGTATTCACGACAATTTTCGTTCCCGCTTCAATAAACGGCGGCACCATCACCTTCATTCCATTTTCTAAAACCGCAGGTTTGTAAGACGAACTAGCCGTTTGTCCCTTAACAACCGGGTCCGCTTCGGTGATTTCAAAGGTCACGTTCGTCGGTAAGCTTACCGAAACGGGTTTTCCTTCGATGAAGTTGACTTCAACTTCCATGCTGTCCTGAAGAAACCCGGCTTTTTCGCCAATAAGATCGCCGGAAATTTGAAATTGATCAAAGGTGGTGCTGTCCATAAACGTATACATGTCGCCATCCTTGAACAGGAATTGGCACTCATGGCCCCGGACTTCTAAACGCTCGACGCTGTCCGCCGTCCGCCAGCGGTCTTGGCTCTTGGTCCCGGTGGCGAGGTCGCGCATTTCCACTTGAATAAAAGCGCCACCCTTGCCGGGCTGGAGCAGTTGGATTTTCAAAACCGTCCATTGTTTGCCACCATGCTCGATAACCATGCCCGGACGCATCGTGTTCGCTTGTATCTTCATCGAAAAAGCCTGATCACTT
>CBDDHW010000065.1:0-68845 GCA_965228575.1 Rhodospirillaceae bacterium
ACCTGGAAGACTCAAACGGTGCGCGAAGCCTTGCGCGACGCAATGGCTGAGGAAATGCGCGCCGATCCCAGAGTGTTCTTGATGGGTGAAGAGGTTGGCGAATATCAAGGCGCGTACAAAGTCAGCCAAGGATTGCTCGACGAATTCGGATCGAAACGCGTTATTGATACACCCATCACCGAACACGGGTTTACGGGCCTCGGTGTCGGAGCGGCCTTTGCGGGCCTGAGGCCGATCGTTGAGTTCATGACGTTTAACTTTGCGATGCAGGCCATCGACCACATCATCAATTCGGCAGCTAAAACGCTTTATATGTCCGGCGGACAGATGGGGAGCCCCATGGTTTTTCGCGGACCCAATGGCGCTGCGGCTAGAGTTGGTGCCCAGCACTCTCAATGTTACGCCAGTTGGTATGCGCACGTGCCAGGGCTGAAGGTTGTAGCGCCCTGGTCGGCGGCGGATGCGAAGGGTTTGCTCAAGGCGGCAATTCGCGATCCCAATCCCGTTGTCTTTTTGGAAAATGAAATCCTTTACGGCCAAAGCTTCCCGGTTCCTGACGCTGCGGATTTCGTTTTGCCGCTCGGTAAAGCGAAAATCGAACGGGAAGGCAGTGATGTAACGATTGTCGCGTTCTCGATCATGGTTGGCAAAGCATTAGAGGCCGCCGAAAAACTTTCTGAGGACGGAATTGACGCTGAAGTAATTAACCTGCGTTCCATCCGCCCACTCGATACAGAAACGATTATTGAGTCATTGAAAAAAACCAACCGCTGTGTGACCTGCGAGGAAGGTTGGGCGTTCTCGGGTATTGGGTCTGAAATCGCCGCGACCTTGATGGAGGAGGCGTTCGACTATCTGGATGCGCCTGTTACCAGAGTAGCCGGTAAGGACGTACCCATGCCTTATGCCGCGAATCTCGAGCAATTGGCGCTCCCGCAAGTTGAAGACATTGTCGATGCGGCGAAAGCCGCGTGCTACCGCTAAGGAAAAGCGATGCCCATAGAAATTCTCATGCCCGCGCTCTCGCCGACTATGACGGAAGGCAAGCTTGCCAAGTGGCTTAAGAAAGAAGGTGAGTCCATCAGTACAGGTGATCTCATCGCGGAAATCGAAACGGACAAAGCCACCATGGAGATGGAGGCGGTGGACGAGGGGACGCTCGGCAAGATCCTTGTTGATGAAGGAACCGAGGGCGTCGCCGTGAATAAGCCGATTGGCATCTTGCTTGAGGAAGGCGAAAGCGAAGCAGACATGGAGGGCATGAAATCTTCCTCTGCGGAAAAGAAAAACGCATCGCCTGAAAAGGAAGAAAAACCTAAAAAAGAGCAAGAGCAGCCCAAGGCGAAAGCGGAAGCAAAAGTTGAAACGCCAAAAACTAAGGACTCTGAAAAGAAGACATCGGCAAAACCAACCGGTGACCGTATTTTCGCGAGCCCGCTAGCGAAACGCATTGCCGAGGATGCTGGAATTGACCTCGCAAGTCTTAATGGGAGTGGTCCTAACCAACGCATTGTAAAAGCGGACGTCGAACAAGCGATTGCAGATGGTGGAGCACGGAGAAAACCGCAATCAGCGTCGAAGGATGCACAGCCATCTGACTCTGCATCAGACGAGTATGGCCAGCCCTACACCGAAGTCCCCAATAGCGGTATGCGCAAAACCATTGCGCGTAGGCTGGTGGAAGCCAAGAGCACTATTCCGCATTTCTATCTGACAATTGATTGTCGGATTGATGATCTCTTGCAGCTGCGCAAGCGTATCAATGGAAATGATGATGGGCTCAAGGTTTCCGTCAATGACTTCATCATCAAGGCGTGTGCGCTTGCGCTTCGTAAAATTCCGCAAGCCAACGCAACCTGGACCGACGACGCCGTACGTTTATACGACAACGTTGATATCTCGGTTGCGGTCTCCACACCCGAGGGCCTCATTACGCCAATCGTGCGCAAGGCAGATGAAAAAACCTTGAGTGCGATTTCCGCGGAGGTGAAAGACCTTGCCGGACGCGCTCGGGATAAAAAATTAAAGCCGGAGGAATTCCAGGGAGGCGGGTTCTCCATATCAAATCTTGGAATGTTCGGTATTCGAGAGTTCTCTGCGGTTATTAATCCGCCGCAGGTTTGTATTTTGGCCGTAGGAAAAGGAGAGCAGCGCGCGATTGTTGTCGACGGTGAAATGGTTGTCGCAAACATGATGACCTGCACCCTGTCTTGTGATCACCGGGTGGTTGATGGCGCGGTTGGAGCGGAGTTCTTGCAGGCGTTCCAGGCGTATGTGGAAAACCCCTTGCGGATGTTGGTGTAAAAAATGGCTGACACAAAGTTTGATTTAATTGTCGTCGGCGGCGGGCCTGGCGGATACACCGCCGCTATTCGGGCGTCTCAACTCGGTATGAAGACCGCAATCGTCGAGCGGGAAAATCTTGGCGGCATTTGCTTAAACTGGGGCTGTATTCCGACAAAAGCGCTGCTGCGAACGGCAGAGGTCTATCACCTTATGCAGCAGGCTAAAGACTTTGGCCTTAAAGCAGACAATGTTGGTTTTGATCTGGACGCAGTTGTAAAACGCTCGCGCGGTGTAGCAAGCCAGCTCAATGGCGGCGTCAAACACCTCATGAAAAAAAATAAGGTTACGGTGTTCGATGGTCACGCCAAGCTCGCGGGTAAGGGAAAGATCAATATCAGCGCAGGCGGAAAGACTGTCGCAGATTTAACTGCCAAGAACATAATTCTGGCGACAGGCGCACGTGCGCGCGAGCTTCCCGGATTAGAGGCAGACGGTGAACTGGTTTGGACCTATCGCCATGCGATGGTTCCTAAAGCGCTTCCCAAAACGCTTCTTGTCATCGGCTCTGGTGCGATCGGCATCGAGTTTGCGAGTTTCTTTCAAACTCTAGGGTCGAAAGTAACGGTCGTTGAAGTTTTAGATCGGGTCGTGCCGGTCGAGGATGCCGAGATTTCAGCGCTAGCGCAGAAACAGTTTGAAAAACAAGGCATGACGATCAAAACAAAAGCCTCTGTGAAGAAGTTGAAAAAAGGCAAAAACAACGTCACCGCCACAATCGAGCAAAACGGCAAGACGGAAACGGCAACATTTGATCGTGTTATCTCCGCTGTGGGCATTGTCGGCAACGTCGAAGATATCGGCATTGAGAACACCAAAATTAAAGTTGAGAAAACCCATGTTGTTATTGGGCCGTATTGTGAAACTGATGAGCCCGGGATTTACGCGATAGGCGATTTATGCGGCCCGCCGTGGCTCGCCCACAAGGCCGGCCATGAAGCCGTGATCTGCGTAGAAAAGATTGCCGGGCTCAATCCGCATCCACTTGATACCAGTGGCATTCCAGGTTGTACGTATTGCCATCCGCAAATCGCCAGTGTCGGTCTTACCGAACAGGCAGCTAAGGACAAGGGTTATAAAATTCGGGTGGGCCGTTTTCCCTTCATGGCTAACGGAAAAGCGATTGCTTTGGGAGATGCCAATGGCCTCGTCAAAACCATCTTTAATGAGAAGACCGGGGAACTGCTTGGCGCCCACATGATCGGACCCGAGGTCACGGAAATGATTCAGGGATATGCCGTTGCCAAGACCCTTGAAACAACCGAACAAGAGCTTATGCATACAGTCTTCCCGCATCCGACGCTTTCGGAGATGATGCATGAGTCCGTCCTCGATGCCTATGGACGGGCGATCAATTACTAGAGCGCGCAAGGCGAACTCATGAGCAAAGTCGAACCCATTGTGAAGCCGGCGACCCGCAAACCCAAACCAGACTGGTTGCGCGTCAAAGCACCCACATCGCCGGAATACAATTCAACCCGCCGGCTCATGCGCGAATTAAACTTGCACACCGTATGTGAGGAAGCAGCGTGTCCCAACATCGGCGAGTGCTGGTCGCAAAAACATGCAACGATCATGATTTTAGGAGATATCTGCACGCGGGCTTGTGCTTTTTGCAATGTGAAAACCGGACGTCCCGACGCTCTCGATACAGAAGAACCAGCGCATGTTGGGGAAGCTGTGAAGAGTCTTGGACTGCGCCATGTCGTGCTCACATCCGTTGATCGCGATGATCTTGACGACGGCGGTGCGGCTCATTGGGTCGAAGTGATCAACGCCGTGAGAGAGCGGACACCGGAAACCACGATCGAGGTTTTAACACCTGATTTTCGCAAGAAACTTGGATGTGTTGATTTGGTCGCGGCCGCCAAGCCCGATGTTTACAACCACAATCTTGAAACGGTGCCGCGGCTGTACCGCAAAATCCGTCCCAGCGCGCGGTATTACACCAGTTTACGTCTCCTCGAGCGCGTCAAGGAAATCGATCCGTCCATGTTTACAAAATCTGGAATCATGGTGGGTCTTGGTGAAGAAAAAGAGGAAGTCTTGCAGGTGATGGACGACCTTCGCGCGGCGGACGTCGATTTCATGACGATTGGTCAGTACCTCCAGCCAACCCCGCGCCATGCAACCGTCGAGCGGTTTGTTCCGCCAGAGGAATTTAAGGAATACGAGAGAATCGCCCGCGCCAAAGGCTTCCTTATGGTTTCTGCAAGCCCGCTTACACGGTCATCGTATCACGCCGATGCGGATTTTCAGCGCTTGCGCGACGCCCGGGCCAAGCATCTTGGAACTGCCTAACGGCCCGAATGCCTGTCCACCGCGAGACAAAGCTTTTTCCCTACACGCAAGAACAGGTTTTCGACCTCGTTGCGCATGTTGAGAAATACCCGGAATTCCTGCCCTGGTGCCTGGCGTGTAGGATCAACCGCCGAGAGTCACCTACATCTTTCATCGCCGACCTTGCCGTCGGATTTAAAATGGTTCGCGAAAAATTTACATCGCGCGTCACCGCAATACCGTACGAAAAAATTACCGTTGAATACCTCGACGGTCCGTTCGAATACCTCACCAATGAATGGACGTTTTCAACGATACCCGAAGGCACAAAAGTTGATTTTTATTTGTCCTTCGAGTTCCGCTCGAAAATTTTACAAAAATTGATTGGCGTTTTGTTCGAGGAAGCTGTGCGGCGCATGGTTGCGGCATTCGAGGCGCGTGCAGATGCCCTTTATGGTGCGGGCAAAAACTGAGTCACGTTCCCGTTATTCGGCTCAGAAGTAATTCAAGCCCTGCGGCAACCGCGGCGCGCCGAATGTCGGTGCGGGAACCGGCAAATACATAACGCTTGACCACCGCATCCTCCCCGGTTTGCGCGACGGCCAAGTAGACGAGGCCAACCGGTTTGTCCTTTGATCCACCGCCGGGCCCTGCGATACCCGTCACGGAAATCGAAAATGTGGCATCGGACTGTGCAAGCGCGCCCTCGGCCATCGCCGCTGCCACAATATCGCTGACAGCCCCATTTTGCGTAATCGCGTCGCGCGGCACACCGAGGAGCCGCGTTTTTGATTCATTGCTGTAAGTTATAAATCCGCACTCAAACACATCCGAAGACCCGGGGATGGCCGTTAAACATCCGCCGATGAGCCCGCCCGTGCACGATTCTGCAGTGGTTATTTTTACACTGCGCCCTGAGGCGGCAGAAAAAACATCCTTGGCGAGGTCCAGTAAATCTTTTGGGAGTTCGGTCATAAATTTCTAAGCAAGGTGCATCCAAGCGAATTGAAGTCCGAATAGCGACAATGCGGCATAAACACCTGCAAGTACATCGTCGAGCATAAGCCCGAGCGCTCCCTCTAGTTTTTGATCGGCCCAGCTCACTGGCCAGGGTTTATAGATGTCGAACATACGAAACAAAACGAAGGCTGACAGGTACCACGCGAGGTGAAGCGGGACGACAGCAAGCGTAAGCCATTGACCGGCGACTTCGTCGAGCACAATCCATTGAGGATCTTTCTCTCCGTTTTCATCTTTCAAATGAATTCCGGCGAGGCCCCAACCCAGAAAAAATGTGAGTCCAGAGGCGGCGAGGAGAGCAAGGGGACCCCAGGCCCAGACGATAACGGCCGCAATGGGAATCGCTGCAGCAGATCCAAAAGTACCTGGCGCTCGTTTAACCAAGCCTGTCCCGAACCAACTCAGCAATGCAACTCTTATGAAGACGCCTTTACCCATCAACCCTACTCGGCAATTTACCTACGCATATTCCTTCTAACGCATTGGAAAACATATACTTTTCCTACGCTTGTCGAACACTTATATAGGGACACACAAGAAATTTGCTCTCTATAATTGAAGGGTTCAGAAATATTGTCATATGGGCTCTCAGGTCGTTAAGACGGCTAAGGCCTTAATTTGCAATAATTACTTTTGTGCCAGCCTTTACTTTCCCTTTGAATTTGTCCCGTAAAATCGGCAGGATAGCTTAGGTCTGGTGCGCTCAGACGAAGATTATAGTGCGAACCAGCATTAGGGTATGCCTGCCCCGGAAGCGATCTTCCCGCACCGGTGGATTGTGGATAAGTAGGTATGTTCAGTCCCTGAATAAGAATTGGTGGCTCAAGGGGACGGCCGGTCAGTATTTTTTTGAGGGGCACGCGTGTTTTCGGGCAAGCAACACTCGAAGTTTGATCCACGTGATCGCGGGTTAAACCGTATTCAGAAAAATCTGCAAAGATTTTTTCCTGAGCGACAGCTTATTGTTCGGTCTGGCGAACGCATGCGCACGTTGCGTCTGTCGACCAACCGGCAGGCCATCCTCGTCGTGATATCCATGGTTCTTGGAACTTGGACTCTTTTCAGTTCAGGTCTTGCGATGAATCACAGTGAGCGCATCAGCGCGAAGAACGTCGAGATAAAAGATGCGCGCATGGGTTATGAGCAGTTGCTCGCACAAGTCACAATTTACAAGGACCGTGTCGCCGACTTAACAGAAGAGCTGGAATCGAATTACGCGAAGTCTCTGGCGCTTGTTCAAAAAGAGGCTGAAGCCCTCAAAATTAAAGCCGCAGAGCTGGAGCAGTCTGGCTCAAAACGGCAAGTCGCCAAGAAACCTACGAGTAAGGCGAATACTGTGGACTCCCTTGATATCGCCCTCGGAGATGCGTCAACAGTTGAATTGCTAATTAGCAAAACGAAATTGGATCGCGGACATGCGGACGAGGAACGTCAAGCGTTGATGTCCGAGCTATCTGATCTTGAAAACTCCATGGTCACGGTTGTTTCGCATCATCAGCGCACACCTTTCGTCGCGACTGATGGTTTAGAGTTACGTCAGGTCGTTCTGCAACGGGATCTCGCGATGGCCGAGCGGGAAACGCTCGCGCAAAAAGTTAGCTCTTTGGAAAATCAGATCCGCGATATGGAAAGCAACCAGTTGTTGCTTTACCACCGTTTCTCTGAAGTGACCGAAACGAAAATATCAGGAATTGAAAACTCTCTAAGCGTTACAGGCTTGGATATCGATTTGCTTGTTCAACGCCAGAAATCGCGCGCGCAAGGCGGACCGTTTATTCCATTGGATACAGTGTCTGAAGAGTCTGGGCCGCTTCAAGAATCACTACATAAGTTGAATGCGAAGGTTGATCGCCTTCAAGATTTGGAGGGTTTGCTTTCCAAACTGCCTTTGGATGCGCCCCTCGAGAAATATGACTTCACCAGTGGCTTCGGCGTTCGAAAAGATCCGTTTACGGGGCGGTACGCCCAGCACTTGGGCATCGATCTTGCCGGGCCTTATAAAGCTGGGGTTTTAAGCCCTGGAGAGGGTGTTGTAACGCACGCAGGTCCAGACGGGAGCTATGGCCGGATGGTGGAGATCGACCACGGTATGGGTCTGATTTCCCGGTACGCCCACTTGCGAAATGTTAAGGTTAAAAAAGGCGATAAGGTGGTCCGGGGAACCTTGCTCGGCGTCCAAGGATGCACCGGTCGATGCCGTGGCGAACACGTTCACTACGAAGTTCTTTACAACGACAAACACATTAATCCGTACAAATTTTTGAAAGCTGGAAACGATGTTTTCAAGGAGTAGTAAGGTTCGCGCACAAACGCCAAGTGCGAAAACGGATGCTGCAACCGTAAAGGCTGTGCCGTCCATTATTAGCTCGGACCTTGTGATGGATGGAGACTTGAACTCCAACGGTGAAGTGCAAGTTGACGGGACCGTAAACGGCGACATTAAGTGCAAAGCTCTTATCGTTGGCGTCAATGGAGCGGTGACAGGCGAAGTTGCTGCACAGACCGTGCGCATGCATGGCACAATCAAAGGTATGATTCGTGCGAAAAGCGTGTTTTTAGCATCTACCGCACGGATGACTGGCGACGTTGAGCACGAAAGCTTGGCGATAGAACCGGGCGCTTTTCTCGAGGGGCATTGCAAGCGTATTAGTGAAATGGCGGCGGTTACCGAAGCGCCACGCCGCGTAGAATCGAATATTAATCCGCCGGTGAAACCAACCATGACGGTGAATACTCCGCCGCGGGTTGTTCCCAATAAGACCCCGAAAGCGGCAATTGCCGCCACCTGATCTACGGCGCGAATCTAAAATCTGGCTAACTAATTAGGTCTCGATCTTTCGGGACATTCTTTAGTGCGCGCGAGATAAGTTGGATTCCAACTCTTGGGATATATCAAGCCTTCCCGCGAGGGTCGCTCGGTAAACCATAAGATTTTCCATAACACGCTGTACATAATTTCGCGTTTCGGAGAATGGAATATTTTCGACCCAATCAATAGGGTCTGTACTCGGATCACGAGGGTCTCCGAATTGTCTAATCCATCGCCGCGCTCGGCTTGGGCCAGCATTGTAAGCTGCGGCTGCGAGGATGTAGGAACCATCGTAGGCATCAACGAGATTGCTTAAGTATCTCGCGCCAATTCGCAAATTGTAGGACGGATCGGTTGTTAACCGGCTGCGCGAGTATCTTAATCTCATCGATCGCGCGACATTGCGGGCAGTCGCCGGCATGAGCTGCATCAATCCCCGAGCGCCTGCAGAGCTTCGCGCGGCCGGATCAAAATTACTCTCCTGCCGTGCGACAGCGAGAATAAAGGCCTTTTCCGGTTTGTCGGGGTATTCATACAGCGGAGAAGGATAACCATGTTTAAGCAACGTAATTTTGTCTGCCGCCGCGCGGCGGGCGACCCAAACACCAATATCAGGACGGGCGAGGCGATTGGTAAGCTCTGCGGTAAGATGCCGAAATCCTCCAAAGCCAGAGGAGGATGCCAGCGCACGCGCGAAATGCCGCTGGTAAACTTTTTCGTCCGTAAGCAGCAGCAATCTTACCGCTTGGGTTAAATCGCTTTCCTCAAATGCCCGTCTCTCAGAGGGGGTGGGCGTGGGGTCTTGAGGAAGTTGCGGTATGGCGCCTTCCTTAAGACGCGATATGGCTAGCTGCCCGTAATACGTTGTCGGATATGCGCCTGCTCGAAGGTACCATTCTTCGGCAATGTCGGGCCGGCCAAGATATTCGGCAGCTCGGCCCGTCCAATAGGCTCCGCGGGCCAAACTTACCGGCCTCGAAACGCTGTCATATACTTTTTCAAAATGCGGAAGAGCGGCTTCCCCATCCTTTAAGTACCGTAATGCTATCCAACCTGCGAGCCATTCGGCTTCTGAGACACTGACGGCGTCTGTCGCGCCGTGATGTTTTGCGAGTTCATAGGCTTCAGTCACCTCTCCCTTTGAGAGTGCATCTCGCGCAAGAAGGTGGCGTTCGCGCCACCATAAGTCAGGTCTTGGACCTCCGACCGGATAGGGTGGAATGAGTTCGCGAGCAGACTCTTCACGGCCGCGCAACCGGCGCCAGCGAACGCGGTCGTACAACAGACCCGGGTCATTTTGAAGATGTGCTGGGACTCGCGCGATGGCCGCGTCCACACCGCTACGCGAGGAGACTAGCGCGATACGGGCACGAGCCAGGAGCTGCCGGTCGCGATCAACGTACTGCAAGGAACGGGACGCCGTACTTGTGTAGGCAATATAAAGTAGGCGGTCGATCCGCTCCCAATGGTCGTCACTTGTAAAGCTGTCTCCAAATTCTCGCATGAGAGATCGCTCTTCGTTCCGCCCCGTTAAGCCTTGTCTCCAAGCGGTGCGGGCGACTTGTTCCGCCTGTTCCTGATTTCCGTTTGCGCTTAGGGCGCGGGCATATGCGAGGACTCCGGCTGCGGTCGTGGGGGGGTGGGTGTTAAACCAATCAATGAGCGCACCGTGTGGAGTATCATCGTCGATTGAATCTTCGGCGCGACGCCGCAGCTCGACCATTAGCGGCCAACTAGGGTTTTGAATGATGAACGCTGTTCGCTCCATAAAATCGACGTTTGCACCGGGTTGGCGCATATAAATCCAGTCAACAATCTTACGGGGGATCGAGCTCTCGGCTTCCGACACACGCGCCCTTGCAGAAGACCAGCGGCGGCGGTCAACATCACGCATGGCTCGAAGGAACAACGCCCGATCTTGGGGAGATATACGTGTCTCTTCTATGGGCTGGAGAATCTCAGGCGGCGCGTTTGGTGATGGTTTGATCGTCGGCAAGATAGCTGGAGAGGGGTACGTTTTAACGTTCTGCGATTGGGCCGGGGGAATGCCGATGATCACGATGAACAACGCGATTGCGAACGCCAATATTTTGTTGTTGGTAGGCCCAAAAAAGCAGACGTTCGCTGATAAAGAGAAGATACCTAAGCTCTGCTTGTACCCAAACATCTGACTTTCCGGTTCGGCCATAGTTCACCGTTTTTACTTTATCATCTCTACGAACTATACGCGTCGTGAGCAAGATAATGGTTATATTTAGAGCTATTTGTGGAGCAAAATCGCTGTGATAAGATTAACGCGCCGGGTTGGCGAATAAGTAATAAGTACGTCGAATCACCCAGAGGAGTGGCCCTATGTTTCGCGGTACAATCACCGCCTTGATCACCCCGTTTAAAAATGGGGCGGTCGACGAGAAAACCTTTCAGGACTTTGTGGATTGGCAAATAAAGGAAGGGGTGCATGGCCTCGCGCCCTGCGGAACCACGGGTGAGTCTCCGACACTTTCGTACGAGGAACACTACCGGGTTATAGAGCTTTGCGTTGAAGCGGCAAATGGGCGGGTTCCGGTTATGGCCGGGACGGGATCAAATTCGACTGATGAAGCAATCGAGCAGACGAAACACGCCAAGAAAGTTGGAGCGGACGCGGCCCTAGTTGTTACACCGTATTATAACAAACCCACTCAGCAGGGCCTGGAGCTGCACTATCGGGCGATCGCCGATGCCGTCGATCTGCCGATTATTATTTATAACATTCCTGGTCGGTGCGTCATCGATATGAGCGTCGAGACAATGGCCAAGCTTGCCGAACACGAAAATATTATTGGTGTGAAAGACGCCACGAACGAGTTGGGCCGGGTCGTGCGCTCACGCCTGGAGATTGGGGATGATTTTTGCCACCTCTCTGGGGAAGACCCTACGTCCGTCGCCTTTCTGGCGCATGGGGGGCAGGGTTGCATATCTGTGACCGCAAACGTCGCGCCACGTATGTGTGCTCAGATGCAGGATGCATGGCATCTCGGTGCATACGACGATGTATTTCGTCTCAGAGACGTGTTGATGCCCGTCCACGATGCGATGTTTGTTGAAACCAATCCCGCGCCAGTGAAATTTGGGGCGAGCCTTCTCGGAAAATGTTCCCCGGATACTCGCCTGCCAATTGCACCGCTGCAAATGAAGAGCAAAGCTAGGGTGGAAGAAGCCATGAGGGACGCAGGTCTTTTGGATTGAGCTCTTGGGCCTGGCGTAAGAGTCAGCGCTGCGACCCTTAGCGCTCAAGCGTAGCGAAAAACATGACGAAAACTCTTATCTCCCATGGAACCGTTGCGCAGAATAAGAAGGCGCGCCGGGACTACGCGATTGAGGATACCATTGAAGCAGGTATCATTTTAACGGGCAGCGAGGTGAAGTCGCTTCGAAACGGCAGGTGCACCTTGGTTGAAGCGTTTGCTCAACCTGAAAATGGCGAAGTTTTTTTGATAAACGCACATATCCCGGCGTATGAGGGGGCAAGTCATTTCCAGCACGACGAACGCCGGAAAAGAAAACTCCTTTTACATAGTAAGGAAGTGGACCGTTTAATGGCAGCGGTTGGGCGAAAGGGCATGACTTTGGTCCCGTTAAGTATTTATTTTAATGCGCGCGGCATCGCGAAGGTTCAACTCGGTCTTGCAAAGGGTAAGACGCACATTGATCGTCGAGACGATATTAAGAAACGAGATTGGCAACGTGAGCAGGCACGTCTCATGCGCGCGAAGGGTTAGGGTATGGACGAGTCCGTAGATCAGGGGTTTAACGACAAACTCGTTCGGACAAAGGAAAAATGGGCCCGGGACGGGCGCGCCCTAACGGGCGAATCTTCGAGCGCGTCCGAGAGCCGCCGGCCGCCTGGCCAGCATGTAACACAGGATTTTCCGGTACTTGATCTCGGGGTTCAGCCGAACTTAACGCAAAAAGAATGGAGCCTGACGGTCGCCGGCCAAATCACGCACCCACTAAAATGGGATTGGGCGGCTTTGATGGCTCAGCCGCAGGTGAACTACACCAATGACATTCACTGTGTGACGACGTGGTCCCGGTACGACAACACATGGACTGGAGTACCTATGCGGACGCTGCTGAATGCTGTGGGACCAAAACCAAATGCGGGCTACTTAATGGTCAAAGGCTTTGACGGATATTCAACCAATATCCCCTTAGCCGACGTTGATCGCGACGATGTCTTTCTCGCCCATACATGGCAGGGAAAACCCCTTGCGCGTGAGCACGGTGGACCAGTGCGGCTAGTTGTTCCACATTTATACTTTTGGAAAAGCGCGAAGTGGATTCGTCACATTACATTTATGGAAAAAGATCAACCGGGTTACTGGGAGGCGCGTGGGTATCACATGCGCGGAGATCCGTGGAAGGAAGAACGATATGATTAAGAGCAGTGTAAAACATGTCCTTACTCTCGCTGTCTTGTTTGCAGGCCTTGTCTTAGGGGGACCGGTAATGGCGACGAACGCGCATGACTTCAGCTTTGACGCCATCGAAGGAGGCCCTCTGCCGATGTCGTCCTTTAAAGGCAAAGCGGTCTTGGTTGTGAACACCGCATCGTTCTGTGGTTTTACGCCGCAGTACGAAGGGTTGCAGGCGCTTTGGCAAGACTATCAGGACAAAGGCCTTGTCGTGCTTGGAGTGCCCGCCAACGATTTTGGCGCTCAAGAACCGGGAAGCGCGGAAGAGATTAAGCGGTTTTGCGAGGCAAATTACGCGGTCGACTTTCCGCTGACGGCTAAAGTGTCGGTCGTCGGTCGTGATGCCCACCCATTTTACAAATGGGCAGAAACCATGCTTGGAGCGTCGAGCGCTCCAAAGTGGAATTTCCACAAGTATCTTGTCGATGCGGATGGAAATCTGGTTGCGGCATTTCCAAGTTCAGTGAAGCCGCGCAGCGCGCAGCTGATCGACGCTGTTGATAACGCGTTGGCACGGTAAAAAACGCGTAATGCTGGTGTAAAATCTAGCTGTAGGCGGCGATGCGTCCAACCGGTTTGAAGCCAAGCCGTTCATATAAGGCTCGGGCGGTCTCCGCGGTCTGAACACCCGCCAGGCGCATGTTTGCTTTTTTCGCCTCGCGCAGCGCTGCAATCATGAGCGCTACCCCGTATCCCTTGCCCTGAGTGTTGGCCAGGGCCGCCATCGAGTAAAAGTTCAGGATTCCGTGAGAACTCGAGGCTTCTTGAACAGCGACGGGTTTGCCAGAGAGATATCCCACATACAGCCGCAAGGGAGAGCCCGGCGAGATCGCAGCTTCTTTGGTATCCATGTAGAAAGTTTTGAGATTTTCGTCGGGCGGGTTTGTCGCCACCGCAAGAACATTGGCAAAATCTTCCAGCGCTTCGGTTGTTGAAACCTTCCTAATCTCTAGCTCTTTCGGCAAATTGCCTGGAATGTTGCGCTTGTCGTCCATGGTCATGGCCATGATCCATTCCTCTTCGGGGCAGGCTAGACCAAATCCCTTAAGCGTATCTTCCATAGAGCCATGTCCAGACAGCGGCCCTATGACCCAACTGAAAGGCGCTGACTTACTTTGAAAATGTTTGATCGCGGCTTCGGCGCGATCCAGCCCGAAACGGGGGTGCAATTCCGATTTGCCAATCACATTGACCGACGGACAAGAAAGGCCGGAGTCCACAACAAGAAGGTCCGGAGAGTCTTGGACCTCTGCATCTTCCCTGGATTTCGCCAAGTAGGATGCACGATCCCAATAGTTTGATTCAAATGCCTTCAGTATCGCTGAGCGGTCCATGATACATCACCGATTTATGTCTTTACCCGTCGCTTTAATCGCCGTCTTGAGTGCGGCGTGGAACATTGCCTCCGTAAGAACTTTGGTGTTCACGTTGTATCGGGAGCAATGGTAACTGTCGGTCATACATAGTTCGTTGTCAAAACTATGTAATGCACCATGGGAGAAAGGATAATGGGATTTACGTAAATCTAAGGTTGATAAAACCGCATCATGGGCGATTTTTCCTAAGGAAAATATAGTCTTAAGGTTGGGGAGTGCGTCGATTTCCGCCGCCAGATACTCTCGGCAGGTCTTTTGCTCTGCTGGTGTGGGCTTGTTGGCAGGGGGAACGCAGCGCACCGCATTGGTAATGCGGCATCCGACCAATTCCAGTCCATCGTCTGGGTCGGCTCCGTATTGTCCTTGCGCGAGGCCGAATTTCAGCAAACTCGGGTACAATAGATCCCCAGCATAGTCCCCCGTAAAGGGGCGGCCCGTCCGGTTTGCCCCTTTGAGTCCCGGAGCGAGCCCGACAATCAGTATTTTTGCGGTGGCAGGTCCGAAAGCGGGAACCGCTCCATTAAACCAATCTGGAAATTTGGCCTTATTCTCTGTGCGAAAATCGACGAGGCGCGGACAGCGTCCGCAATCGCGGGACGGGGCGGCCTGCCGCGCCGCGTCATCCAACCGATTAGCTTTCATATAGCGTGCGTACCGTTTTCTGGACGCGCGAGAACAGGCAGCAGATCTGCGAGCTCAATAAAATTGTCAGCTTGTCTGCGCAGTTCATCGGATAAGAATGGTGGTTGGGTCTTTAAGCTTGAGATGACCGAAACGCGGACCCCTTGACGTTGCGCCACTTCCACGACCCGCCTGAAGTCGCCGTCGCCCGACATGAGAATGATATGCTCCACCTGAGGGGCGAGGTCCATCATGTCCACCGCCAGTTCGACGTCCATATTTCCTTTAACGTGCCGCTGGCCGCTTTGATCCGTGTATTCCTTCGCCGGCTTTGTGACGACCGAGTAGCCATTGTAGGACAGCCAGTCGATAAGTGGCCGGAGAGGGGAATAGTCTTGGTCTTCCATTAATGCGGTATAGTAAATCGCACGCACGAGCTTGCCTTTGGATGAAAACAACTCCAGCAAACGCCGGTAATCGATATCAATGCCAAGAGCTTTTGCGGTTCCGTGGAGGTTTGCCCCGTCGATAAACACCGCCAGGCGTTCGTCAGGATAAAATAGCATAAAATACCTATTAAAAATAAACGCTTATAAAATAAATATAATGTATTACTTAAATAAAGTAGACTCAATCTCCAAGGTCAAAAGCCTAGCGAACACGGGCAACGACGACAAGGACCGCCATGATCCTCATTGGTGTTGGCAGTAATCTCTCAAGTGCCGCAGGGACTCCCTATGACACGTGCCTGGCAGCCCTTAAGGACTTTCCCGCGCACGGGATTTCCGTTTTGCGCTGTTCGCCCTGGTATGAAACCGCACCGGTCCCGGCCTCAGAGCAACCCTGGTTTATCAATGGGGTTGTGGAGGTCGCGACCGCCCATGAACCAGCAGAATTGCTAGCGCATTTGCATAAAATTGAGGGAATATTCTTGCGCTCCCGCACCGCTCAAAATGCCGCGCGAACCCTGGATTTGGACCTTTTAAGCTATAACGACGTCATTCAAAAGGGAGGTGGCTCTAGTCCAGTTCTTCCGCACCCCCGATTACACGAGCGAGCCTTCGTAATGCTTCCTCTCAATGATCTGGCTCCGGCGTGGCGGCATCCCACCCTCAAGGAGACTGCGGGAGATTTGGTGAAGAGGCTCTCCCCCGGACAGGCCGCACGGATATATGCGCCAAGCCCTTGAGTGAAACCCAGAATCCGCGTAAAAGATCGCCTCTTTTGAGCTAATCGCCCGTGACCTATATGATATAGGGATACGGCGGCGCGCGTTGACCTCAGGCGGGAATACGCGCACCCTAATGAAAAATGAGGAGTTCTCATGGCCCGCGTTACGGTCGAAGATTGTGTTGAAAAGGTCTCCAATCGCTTTGAATTAGTGATGGTAGCCGCTCAGCGTTCGCGCGAGATATCGTCAGGCGCCGAACCGCGCGTCGAGCGTGACCGTGACAAAAACCCCGTGGTTGCTCTGCGTGAGATTGCCGAAGAAAAAGCAAGTCCGGAAGAGCTGTACAACGGCCTTGTGCAAAGTCTTCAACGGCATGTCGAAGTGGATGAGCCAGAGGAAGACGGTTTTGATGCGATGGCATCTGACCCGGAGTTTGCTGGCATCGGCGAGGGCGCAGACGATACAGCCCCAGCACCACCGCCGCCTAGCGCCGCGCAAGAAGAATCTCCGGCCGTTGAACAGGTCGCCGAAGCCCCAGCAACCTCCGCGCCCGAAACCGAAGAACACCCTCCGGTCTCTTACGAGGATACGGACGAGGACGACAGCAAAGGGTGAGTTTATGGCGCGTGAGGATGTATTAAGAGCCGCACGCGCCCACGGTTACGCACTCATCGCACTTTCAAACTGTAGTGGACCGGTCGCATTCGATGCGCCTCCTGAGATGGGGGGCCTCTAGTGCTGCGTCAGTTCGAACTCGTCGAAAGGGTCAAATCATACGATTTGGGCGCGGATGAAGAGGCGCTTAACCGCGCTTACGTCTATGCGATGAAAATGCACGGGTCCCAGAAGAGGGCGTCGGGCGACCCTTACTTTTCCCATCCCATTGAAGTTGCCGGTATCCTGACGAACTACAAGCTCGATACCGCATCTATTGTCACCGCGCTTTTGCACGATGTTGTTGAGGACACCCACGCGACTCTCGAGGAAATTGGGGAGTTGTTTGGAGATGAAGTCGCGCGGCTCGTGGACGGCGTAACAAAACTTACCCGTATTCAAATTCAGAACGTCCAAACGAAACAAGCAGAGAACTTTCGCAAGCTTGTTCTCGCAATGTCCGAGGACATCCGGGTTCTAATGGTGAAACTCGCTGATCGCCTTCACAATATGCGTACGCTGAATTTCATTTCCAGCGAAGAAAAACGCCGTACGATCGCTCTGGAAACCATGGAAATTTATGCCCCGCTAGCTGAGCGAACGGGCATGCAAGACATCAAAACTGAATTGGAAGACTTAGCGTTTGCCGAGCTTCATGAAGAGGCGCGGACCTCAATTTTGCGCAGATTGAGATATTTGGAACTGCACGGCGGCGAATTGGTCGTCAAAATCATGGATGAGCTCGACCAAGTCATCTCTAAAGCTGGAGTAAAAGGGTACGTATCGGGCCGTGAAAAAACGGCGTTTTCCATTTGGCGAAAAATGCAGATTAAAGATGTTAGCTTTGAGCAACTTTCCGACATCATGGCATTCCGCATCGTCGTCGACACTGTGGAGGATTGCTACAAAACTCTAGGTGTAGTTCACCGTGAATATCCCACCGTTCCTGGACGTTTTAAGGATTATATCTCGACGCCGAAACGCAATGGGTACCGGTCGATCCATACATCTGTGATTGGACCTGAGCGGCACAGAATCGAAATTCAAATTCGCACACACCAAATGCAGGAGATTGCCGAACTCGGGGTTGCTGCCCATTGGAGATACAAAACAGATTTGTTTGGAGACGCATCAGTCAAACCCATGGAAGGGCGGCAGTATTCGTGGCTTAGAGAGTTGCTGGAAATTCTAGATCACGCTCAGACACCGGAAGAATTTCTTGAGCATACCAAGCTCGAAATGTTCCACGACCAAGTGTTTTGCTTTACGCCGAAGGGCGACCTCATAGCGTTGCCGAAAGGGGCGAGTGCCGTCGACTTCGCCTATGCGGTTCACACGGAAGTCGGAAATACTTGCGTTGGGGCGAAGGTAAACGCGCGAATTGTTCCTTTGCGCACACGCCTGCAAAACGGTGATCAAGTTGAGATCATGACCTCTTCGGCGCAGAAACCGTCACCGGAGTGGGAGGGCTTTGTGGTCACCGGAAAAGCCCGAGCCCACCTACGCCGGAGATTCCGTGCTGAAGCGCGGACCGAATACATCAAATTGGGACGGGAAATCCTTGAAAAGACCTTCGCGAAGGACGGGCTTGAACTTACGGATAAGGGTCTTAAGGGAGTCCTCGATAAATTCGGGGTTGAAGATCTTGAAGATCTTTATGTTCAGGTAGGCGAGGGACGGCGCGTTGGCCGGGAAGTTCTTGTCGCTGTCTATCCTGGCGTTCGCGATTCAAACGACGAAAATGTCGTGAATTTGTCACAAGCTCGCCTCAAACAGTCGCATGATAAGGATGAGGCGGTTGCGATCCGCGGCCTCACACCCGGAATGGCAGTTCATATATCAACATGCTGCCATCCGCTCCCTGGGGACCGCATCGTTGGTATTGCGACGGACGGTCGAGGCGTAGAAGTGCATACCATTGATTGCGAGCAACTGGATGAGGTAACGGAAGACCCTGATCGGTGGATTGATTTGGCTTGGAATCCTGAAAAGGACAACCAAATCCATATTGGCCGGGTTAGTTTGGTTGTTGCGAATGAGCCAGGAAGCCTTGGTGAGTTATCAACGGTAATTGCGCGAAATTACGGGAATATTTCAAATTTGAAAGTTGTTAACCGTACATCGGAATTTTTTGATATGGCTGTAGACATTGAAGTTCGTGATGTGAAACACCTTGCGAACATTATTGCAGCCTTGCGTGCTACGTCCTCGATAAATTCTGTCGAGCGTGCGCGCGGATAACTGAGCGGCTACTCAAATGTTTAAACGACGTACGGCGCGGTCGCCGTTTTCACAGGTTTTTGGGTTTCTCTGGCCCCAAATGGGCTGGCGCCGGGCAACCTCTTATCACTGGCATCGATTAAAGCGAATCCCGGGTACACCGGAGAGTATCGCAATGGGGTTTGCGTGTGGAGCCGCCGCGTCAATGATGCCCTTTATGGGCTTTCACTTTATTATCTCCGCGGTTTTTGCGTGGTTGTTGCGCGGAAGTATTATCGCGTCGGCGCTAGGAACAATTGTTGGAAACCCATGGACTTTTCCATTCATTTGGGTGGGAACGTATAAAATTGGGCAAGTGTTGCTCGGTATCGATACATCGGTAGAGGGCGAGGCACCGTTCCAGCAAATGTTCATTGGTTTGTTCGAAGCTATTCAAACATTCGATGGAGATCTCTTCGTCGAGAAAGTTATGCCAATCTTTATTCCAATGCTCGCGGGCAGTCTCCCAGTTTCTCTCGCAGTTGGGGCGGCAAGTTACTTTATAATTTTAAAGCCCGTGCGCGCGGTCCACAAACTACGCCAAGAACGTAAATTGGCGCGGGATATCTCATCGCCAACTGAGCACGTCGCTAAATGACGACGAAACCCGGTGCATCATCCTATCTTCGCCTGGGTGTAAATGTTGATCACGTCGCAACCGTCCGGAATGCGCGGGGAGGGAGTCACCCAGACCCGGTGCGCGCAGCGGTATTGGCGGCCAAAGCGGGCGCCGATGGAATCACAGCACACTTGCGGGAAGATCGCCGGCACATTTCTGACTCAGATATCGAAAAGTTGATGGGTGATCTCGATATTCCCTTGAACCTGGAAATGGCCGCGACCGACGAGATGCTAGAGATCGCGCTACGGCACAAACCGCATGCGGTATGCCTTGTGCCCGAAAAACGCGAGGAGCGCACGACAGAAGGAGGTCTGGACGTTGCATCCGCGCACAATCACCTGGCGCGATTTGTCAATGAATTGGGAGGAGCTGAAATTCGCGTCTCTCTGTTTATTGAGCCCGACGCTAAACAACTTGACGCGGTAAGGAGTTTGGGCGCGCCGGTCATAGAACTTCACACCGGGGCGTATTGCGATGCTGCTGCCGGCGCACATCAGGAAAAGCTGCTCAAAAAAATTCAAGATGCAGCAGCCTATGCAGAGTCCATAGGATTAGAATGCCATGCGGGGCATGGGCTGAGTTATGATACGGTTGCACCTATTGCAGCGATCCCAACAGTAAAAGAGTTGAATATCGGCCACTTTTTGGTTGGCGAGGCGATATTTGATGGGTTTGCGGTGGCAATTCAGCGCATGCGTGAGACAATGGACGCCGCGCGCGAACAAAATCATTCGAAATAGTGGTGAAATATGATTATCGGCATTGGGAGTGACCTGATCGATATCCGCCGGATCGAAAAAACCGTGGAACGCTTTGGGGATCGGTTTCTTCAACGCATCTACACGGACGTCGAGCGCAAAAAAGCCGAGCGGCGGCGCGGAGCAGGAATCTCGTATATCGCCACACTGGCCAAGCGATACGCTGCGAAGGAAGCCGCGTCCAAGGCGCTCGGCACAGGATTTCGAAAAGGCGTGTACTGGCGAGATTTGGGTGTGGTGAATTTACCTACTGGCAAGCCGACCGTTGAAATGAGTGGTGGCGCTGCGTCCCGGCTCGCCGCCTTGACACCACCGGGTATGAAAGCCCAGGTCGATCTTACGATCACAGACGAATTCCCTATTGCTGAAGCAGTTGTAATAATTTCGGCCGTACAAGAGAACGCGCACTAGGTCTTATCCGGCTAACGTGTATGGCGCCGCCCTTGACTTTCCCCCAACACACTGGCTTGATCTGCGCGCATTTGCGGGTTCCCACGCGGGTTCAAGAGTGTAACGGCCTAATTCTCTTTTAATGACAAAGATTGGTTCGACGATGTCCGGTTCGAGGCGGCAGGAAGGTTTTTGGGAAACTGTCCACACGCTCGTTTACGCAATCGTTATCGCTCTGATCATTCGCACGTTTCTTTTTGAACCCTTTAATATTCCTTCGGGTTCCATGATTCCGACGCTATTAGTCGGAGACTACCTTTTCGTTTCGAAATACTCCTACGGATATAGCAAGCATTCCTTCCCGTTCAGCGCGGCGCCGTTTGATGGTCGAATTATCGACTCTGAGCCTGAACGCGGAGACGTGCTAGTGTTCAAATTACCTTCTGACCAGAAAACAGATTACATTAAACGCTTGATTGGTCTTCCTGGTGATACGATCCAAATGCGAGACGGTCGTTTGTATATTAATGGTGAACTCGTGGAACGCGAAGCGGTTGGTGAGTACGAATACCGCAATACGTATGGCAGCGTTCTTCGGCCAATGCGCTATATCGAGAGACTCCCCGGAGGCAAAGAACATTACATATTGGAGGAGGGGGATAATCGGCGCCTCGATAACACTCCCGAATTTAAAGTTCCGGACGGCCACTATTTTATGATGGGCGATAACCGCGACAACTCAGTGGATAGCCGTGCGAACGTCGGCTACGTACCGGTAGAAAACTTTGTTGGTCGCGCTGAATTTTTGTTTTTCTCAACGAACGGTACGGCCGCACTGTGGGAAGTTTGGCGGTGGCCCTTCGCAATCCGCTTTAGCCGGCTTTTCGACGGTATTGAATAGCGCTTTCATGGCGAACCGCCGCGCCAAGCTTGAAGATGCTCTGGGATATCAATTCACAAATCCCGACCTTCTCACAGAAGCCTTAACCCATAGAGGGTTTTTGGGAACGACCTCTCAGGCCGGTAAGGACAAGCCGACCTTGGTTGCGAATGAAAGGCTCGAATTCCTCGGGGATCGGGTTCTTGGATTGGTCATTGCTGATGAACTCCTGAGGAGTTATCCGGATGAGAACGAAGGTGCATTGGCGACCCGCCTCGCGGCGCTTGTCAGCGCGCCAGCCTTGGCGCAAGTCGCAGAAACATTTGATGTTGAATCCCACATTCGATTAGCGCCTGGCCATCAAATCGATGCGACCGAGTCAGCGATCCTTGCTGATGCGTGCGAAGCCATCATTGGAGCGATGTTTTTGGATGGTGGCTTAGAGGTGGCGTCGCGCTTTGTGCGAGAGCGATGGAAACCTCTTATGCGCGCAGAGATCGCACCTCCAAAAGACCCCAAAACAACTCTGCAAGAATGGGCGCAAGGCCGAGGTCTGCCGCTTCCAGAGTATAAGCTCATATCAGAGTCCGGGCCGGCCCATGCTCCGGAGTTTACCGTGTCTGTAACGGTGGAAGGGGCTCCAGTATTCGAAGGGCAAGGCCGTGCGAAGAGATTGGCGGAACAGGTGGCGGCGAGCGCGTTACTCGAATATCTGACGAAGGAATCGCAGTGACCGAATTGGCGTCTGACATACCAACCAGGTGTGGTTTCGTCGCCGTTCTCGGTGCGCCGAACGCTGGAAAGTCGACGCTTGTGAATGCCTTGGTTGGCAGCAAGGTGAGCATTGTGACGCCCAAGGCGCAAACAACGCGAGCTATTGTGCGCGGGATCGCCATACTCGGTAGCACGCAGGTTGTTTTTCTGGACACACCTGGCATTTTCCAAGCCAAGAAACGCATTGAGCGCGCGATGGTCGCGGCGGCCTGGTCAGGTGCCGGGGATGCGGACGAAATTCTTCTGGTTATAGACGCAGCGAAAGAAAGTCGTGGCAAGGAATTGTCGGACGGCAATGCGCAGATTGTCGAGGACATTAAGTCGTCTGGCCGAAAAGCATCGCTCGTTCTCAATAAGGTCGATGTCGCCGACAAAAATAATATGCTCAAGCTTACTGAGATATTGAGTCGGACCGAGGCGTTTACCGAAATATTTATGGTCTCTGCTTTGACGGGCGATGGTTTGGATAAAGTACGAGACTATTTATCCGGGGCGATGCAGCCAGGGCCGTGGATGTTTCCGGAAGACGATATTTCGGATATGCCGCTGCGGCTGCTCGCAACCGAAATCACCCGTGAAAAATTGTTCCTCCGATTGCGTCAAGAACTACCGTATTCGTGCGCCGTCGATGTCGAACATTGGGAGGAACGCAACGACGGAAGCGTACGTATTGATCAGGTCATTTATGTGGCTCGTGAAAACCACCGACCGATCGTACTCGGGCATGGTGGACGGTCTATAAAAGCAATAGGTGCATCTGCACGGGCAGAGTTGGAAGAAATGCTGGGCCGGCGTGTCCACCTCTTTCTCCATGTGAAGGTCAACGAGCGTTGGGGAGAGGAGCGCAATTTCTATCAAACATGGGGGCTCGACTTCGACGCGTGATTCAGTTTTTATGGCTGAAACAGTGAAGGGGCTGAAATAGACGTCGCGCGGGGGGCGCCGTGAGTATATTTGGAGTATCTTGCTTCTTTGCGGGCGTTTTATCCCTCGCGTTTCTCGTGATGCGCAGAGGGCAGCGGGTTCCCCAAAACTGGATGGACCACACCGCATTGTTTGTCGGTGTTGCGGGAACAATTCTGGGCCTTGCGATCGTTTTTCTAAGATTTAGCTAAGGAGCATTTCTGCTCATGGCGGTCAGTTGGGAAGATGAGGGCATTGTGATTTCGGTTCGCCGGTTCGGTGAGCACGACGCTATCGTTTCGCTGTTGACCGCATCGCAAGGTCGCCATGTTGGTCTTGTTAAAGGCGGAACTGGCCGAAAACTTCGCGGCGTTCTTCAGCCTGGGAATTTAATCCGGGCGAGTTGGCGGGCTCGTCTTGATGAACACCTCGGCAATTATACCGTGGAGGCGATTCAGAGTTATGCCGCGCGGGCCTTATCCGATGCAGACTCTCTCGCGGGATTAAGTGCGTTGTGCGCCATGGTGGAGGAAACCCTTCCGGAGCGTGAGCCTCATATCGAAGTTCATGACCGGACTCTTGATCTTCTTAAAACACTTGGCGACGACACATGGCCGCGTGAGTATGCGCGCTGGGAACTCTCCTTGTTGACAGACATGGGATACGGGCTCGATCTCTCGAACTGTGCGGCGACGGGAAGCAACCATGACTTAATTTACGTCTCGCCTAAATCTGGTCGGGCGGTCTCGCGCGCGGCGGGAGAGCCCTATATCGATAAATTGCTGGCGTTACCGTCCTTCCTGCACCAAGCGGATATTGACCCGACCTCCCGCGAAATTGGGCAAAGCCTCGCCTTGACCGGATATTTTTTTGACACCCGGGTGTTTGGCCCCAACAATCGCAAGCTTCCAGCCTCGCGCACACGATTTGTAGTGCGTTTTAGTCCGTAACATACTAGGTCTTGTGGTCCCGGCACGCTGCCCGCTATGGTGCCGCGCTGAACGTATTTGAGATTCAAATGGCCAAAGCCCGCAAACCTCGAAAGAAATCTCCGGCGAAACCAGCCGCTGAAAATATTCGTACCGCACCTCTCGCCGATGCCTTAGGCGAGCGTTATCTGGCCTACGCGCTTTCCACCATCGTTTCGCGGTCGCTGCCCGATGTTCGCGACGGCCTCAAACCCGTTCACCGTCGCTTGTTGTATGCCATGCGGCAACTCAAGCTCGATCCCGCCGGTGGATTTAAAAAATGCGCCCGCGTGGTCGGCGATGTCATCGGCAAGTATCACCCGCACGGGGATACCGCGGCGTACGATGCCCTTGTGCGTTTGGCGCAGGAATTCGCGGTTCGGTTTCCCCTTGTGGAAGGCCAAGGGAATTTCGGGAACATCGACGGTGATAACGCCGCGGCGATGCGCTACACCGAAGCCAAACTCACGGCATTCGCGCAGGCCCTCATGGAGGGCCTCGATGATGATGCTGTGGATTTCAGGCTCACCTATGACGGCGAAGACTCCGAGCCCATCGTTATGCCCGCGGCGGTTCCCAACTTGCTGGCAAATGGATCGGCGGGCATAGCCGTTGGGATGGCAACAAATATTCCGCCGCACAATGTGGGTGAAATTTGCGATGCGCTTTTGCATCTCATCAAAACGCCGCGCGCGCAAATTGGAACGCTTGTTGATCACATGAGCGGCCCTGATTTTCCCACTGGCGGTGTGCTGGCCGAGAACCGCGAAACAATTGTCGACGCTTACAAAAACGGCCGTGGGTCTTTCCGTATCCGCGCGAAATGGAGCAAAGAGGACCTGGGCCGCGGCCAATATCAAATTGTCGTCACCGAAATTCCCTATCAGATTCCCAAATCCCGTCTCATTGAACGTATCGCCGCTTTGATGGAAGAAAAGAAACTTCCGGTCCTAGCTGATATTCGCGATGAGTCTGCGGAAGATGTGCGCATTGTCTTAGAGCCCAAATCACGCAGCGTCGAAGCAGATCAATTGATGGAACAAATGTTCCGCCAAACAGATCTGGAATCGCGGTTCGGTCTCAATATGAATGTGCTTGATGCTGCCGGTGTTCCGCGGGTGATGGATCTCCGTGAGGTCTTGCAGTCTTTTCTCGACCACCGGCAAGTCGTTCTCGTGCGCCGCTCAAAGCACCGGCTGGCTGCGATCACCCGCAGACTGGAAACACTCGGCGGGTACCTGATCGCTTATCTCAATCTCGACGCGGTTATTCGGATTATTCGCAAAGAGGATGAGCCAAAACCCGTCCTTATGAAGAAATTCAAACTTTCCGATCTTCAGGCCGAAGCCATTTTGAACATGCGCCTGCGCTCCTTGCGCAAACTTGAAGAAGTGGAAATTAAAGCCGAACATAAAAAGCTCACGGCCGAGAAAAAAGAGCTGAACGCGTTACTGAAAGATAAAAAACGGCAATGGCGCGTCATCGCAGATCAGATCAAAACCGTCAAAGACACGTTCGGCCAGAAAACCGATTTAGGAAAACGGCGCACGGAGTTGGGCGAAGCGCCTTCGGCAGTCATCGTCCCTATTGAATCCTTTATCGAAAAAGAACCTTTGACCGTCATTTTATCGGCGAAAGGCTGGGTCCGTGCGATGAAGGGACATCGCGATGATGTGGGCGCGGGCAAAGCAAGTTTGAAGTTTAAAGAAGGTGATGTCTTCCAAAGCGCCGTGAAGGCCCAGTCCACAGATAAGATATTGCTGTTCGCGTCTGACGGACGGTTCTACACGCTCTCGGCCGACAAGTTACCCCAAGGTCGCGGGTTCGGAGATCCAATTCGTTTGCTGGTAGATTTGCCGAATGACGCCAAGATCGTTTCAATGATGGTCTATGCGCGCGAGCAAAAATTTCTATTGGTCTCTTCGGCGGGCCGGGGTTTTGTTGTCACGGCCGAGCAGGTCTTTGCGCAAACCAAGAATGGAAAACAAGCTTTGAATTTGTCCAAGGACGAAAAGGGATGTGTCTGTGCTCCGGTTCCAGGGACATCGGGTGCGGGCGATGATTTACTGAGTGGCAAACCCCCTGATTCTGTCGCCGTCATCGGCGTAAATAGGAAATTACTTATTTTCCCGCTCAAGGACGTACCCGAAATGGGTCGTGGTCGCGGGGTGATCCTGCAGCGCTACAAGGACGGTGGATGTGCAGACGCCAAAGTCTTTACCTTGAAGGAAGGTTTGGTGTGGAAATCCGGCGGGCGGGAGCGCACGGAAACCGATCTTAAAGCTTGGATTGGAGCGCGCGCACAAGCCGGACGCATGCCGCCGCGAGGTTTCTCACGTGAAGACCGCCCATTTTCGGGTTGATTGGAACCTTTTAAGTTTAGCTCAAGCTGTCTTCAGCCGCGCTCGCCACCGAGAATTTCTCCCACTCAGATCCACGCAGGTATTCAAGGGGTTGGAAACGGGCTTTGTACGCCATCTTCGGCGAATTTTCGATCCAGTAGCCCAAATAAACATAAGGCAGATTTAATTTCCTTGCCTGTTCAATGAGCCAAAGAACGATGAAGTTTCCCAAACCGTTGCGTGAGACATCGGTTTCGAAAAAACTATACACCGCCGACAATCCATCGCTCGTGCGGTCGGTCAAACATACAGCGGTCAGTTTGCCTGAAGCGTCACGGTATTCGACGAGGAATGTGTCAATCGGACTGTCCTCGATCATCGCGCTATATTCATAAAATCCCATCAGTGCCATGTCGCTGCCCGAGTGGCGCGACTGCTGATACCGCGCGAAGAGTTCGTATTGTTCGGTGGACGCACGGGCGGGAACTTTGATGGCCACAAGGTCTTGGTTTTGCCGCCAGATGCGAGTCATAGACCGGCGGCGCTGAAAGTCGGAAACGACCACCCGAACTGGAACGCACGCGTTGCATCCCGGGCAGGCAGGGGCATAAGCAATGGAATGACTGCGCCGGAAACCTGAGCGCGCCAAACTTTCATGTGCGCTATCGGCGATAGATCCCGCTAGTTCTGTGACAAGTTTACGCTCAAGACGATCAGGCAGGTACGGGCACGGCAAAGGGGCCGTGGTGAAAAAAAACTGCGGGCGCTTAAGTGGTGTCTGGTCCATCTTTCTACGCGTATTGTGGATTTCGCCGCGTGCCGGTGGTTCCGATCACGCGTCTATAGAATGACCGGCACACCCGCTCGTTGCAAGCGTTGCGACGCGTCTAACCTCGGCAAATTTTACCTAGTTTGCGGGCGCTGATGACCCAAATGTTTCGCCGGGTGTGGGGGCCAAGGGTTCTGGTAGCGTGCTGCGCTCAAGGAAATTCGGCAATCTATCGAACTCATCGCCTGACAGGTTTTCACCCCGTAGAAGAATTATTGAGATGCGTCGGTTCCGAGGAGAGCGGGGCTGCGCTGGGTCGAGGGGCTCTCGGTCGGCCAGGCCGACGACCTTCCCAACCTGCCGGTCGTCTACTCCACCTTGCAAAAGGACACGGCGGGTCGCAAGAGCGCGGTCCGATGACAGCTCCCAGTTGGTATATCCGGACGGGTCAACCGCGGTTGACGGATCGGTATGTCCAGAGATGCTCAATTTGTTCGGCATTTTGCGAATGACACTCGCGACCTGCACGAGAAGGTCGCGCGTGCGCGGATAAAGCTGAGCACTTCCCGGCGCAAACATGTCCACTTTATCTTGATCGGCAATCTGAATACGCAAACCTTCCGGCGTGCTATCGATCAAAAGGCTGTTGGCGAGCGGGGCAAGATCGGGCACACCGCTGATTTGTTCGCGTAGCTCTTCTGCGACTTGCTCAAATTGTTCTTGTTCTTTTGCTTCGAGAGCGGCCTGGATAGCGTCTTCTTCAATATCCGAAGCTTCATTCGGATCTGTCATTTCCGAGCCACCTGACCCGACAGATGGGGGCGGTAAAATCACAGCCGCTGTGGAGCCCGTGATGCTTTGCTCTGCACCTTCGCCGATGGCTTGACCGCCGAGCATACCGCCGGCACCGCTCTCGCGCGTGGATGCCGCGATTGGTGTGAAATATTCCGCAACCCCATTGAGCTGCTGTTCTGTTACAGCATTTAAAAGCCATAGCAGGAGGAAGAAGGCCATCATCGCCGTCACGAAGTCCGCGTAGGCAACCTTCCACGCGCCGCCATGATGACCATGGCCACCCTTTTTGACGCGTTTGATAATTGTAACGCCGCCTTCGCCGCCAAGTCCGCCGGCGCCACCAAAATCAGGCCGTTCTGCCATGTATCCTCAACTTCCCACTTACAATTTCACCGCGCGAAGATTTTTTAAATACTCTAATTTGCCGCGCCGATATGTAATTTTCCCAATTCTGCCACAACCTTAGCCCAGACAAGGTAAAATATTCACTACCGTGCGGGACGCAAAATAAGGCGGTTTTCTGCGGATTCTAATGTTGGAGCATTGAAATAGCGCCCGTCCCGCCAAGATTCTAGCAAATCATCATATTGTGGTGAGGCGAGGTGACCGGACTGTCCACCAGCCATTGTAAAAAGGGACTGACTACGATCTCCAAGGTCAAATATGGAGCGGACCGCTGGCCCGTGTCCCTGGCGAAATGGAACGCGCGCATCCGAGGGGGCATGCGATCCCACATTTATTGTGTAAGCCCCGCCACCGTTCGCGATTTTCATTTTTCCAAGATCAGAAACTAGCGGCAGATTTCCGAACAATAAATGTGAAAAAGTAGCTGCGTGGTAGTCACCCCATTTGATATCTGCGATCTCGCTTAACCCTTCTTTGCTCAGCCAATCTTTGACATCTGTCCACGCAGCTGTGATTTGAGTCTCACAGTTTTCCAATTCATCCGTTTGAATGTTGTCGCACCACGTGGTGTTGACCTTTATGACTTCTCTTATGAATTCTGCGCGAACGCCTCTAAAGCGAGGGTAGGTGTCCTCCAATTCATCCTTCGCAAGTCTTTCCTTTGTTTTCTCCATCCAGAGAACAAGAAGAAGGGGCTCTGCGCGATCAGAACGCATATCTCCGTCCCAGGCAGAGAGGGCCGAGAGCATCGGATCGGTTGCTCGCATTTGCTTGGGGACTTGGCTCAACAAGATAGGCGTCATCTCTCGCGCCATGAGAGAGACCTGATCCATTTGCGCTGTTTTTGTTGTGTTCAGGTCGTTATTGTTTCCGCTGGCGACAAGCTGAGTAATTCTATTCGCCCGGTGGGGCGAGCGCCACCGCGCCGCAATCAAATGCGGATAGCTGTCAGACACGATTTTGTTGTTTGCGTTAATTAAGGCACCGGATCGTGGATTTAAGGTGTTTGGCAATTCCTCAAAAGGAATCCAGTCCACCCAATCATATTCACCGGTCCATCCCGGTACCGGCACGGTCCCGTCACCCGACTTACGGATGGGAACGCGCGCGGGGGCATAAAATCCAATTTCGCCGTTGGTGTCCGCATAGACAATATTTTGCTGGGGCGCGTGAAAATTTCGCAAGGCGTCTGTAAAACTATGGACGTCAGTAGCACGGGCCATGCGATATACGGATTCAGAGGTTTTATCGTCGGGTTGGAGTACGTTGACGGCGAAGGCAACGGCGTGATTTTCCGCTGTCAGGTCAGCTATGCTGTCGCCGACCGGAAGGAACATCAGACACAATAGGACCGTGGTGACTTTCCCGGATCGTAAGGTCAACGGATGCCCCGAATCTCACATTTATTTTTTCCTCGCGCACGTGAAAGGGAACCATTCCCTCGGGCGTTTCATATGAGTCCCCATCGTCCGAGACCCTTTCAATAAAGAGGTCTCCGGTGTCGGCGTGGACCGTGGTCAATCCCCAGGCGACGTGGTCGTTCTGACCAATAAGGTGAAAGGGGACCCCCGGCACGGTCGCACCAAAAATGTTATGCCCCGGATACTCAAGCCCAGCGAGGTACCACAGGTTGGGTGCTTGAAAACCGAGGTGTGGGTCGCTGGCAAGGAGGGGACTGCCCGACGTTGTACGTTCGCCATTTATGGCCCAAACATTTGAAGCAATTGTCGGCCTCAAGACTTCCGTCAAATCGTCAAGCAGTTGAGAGAAACGTAAGTCGCCAAATGTTGCCGCAGTTTGCTCCCACAAAATCATTTGGTCGGTTGGACCTTGCTGCGGCCAGAGCTGGCGGGCTTTCTCTATGCCAAGTTTCTCGATCAGAAGGGCGTCCGCGAGTTCCTCATTCCAGTTTCCTGAAAGCCGCAGCCCCATGATTTTTTGCCAGACCATTGAATCTGCGGGTTGCCACGGCTCGGGTTCAAACCAAAGCGCATGGTACTCAACGGGCAGGGGGTGTCCGCTTTCGATCCATGCATTAACGCCGGCCGCATAACTTTCCGCAACGGCGATCACGTCAGGATGAAGATCTGGAAGATCCTCTTGCACGCGCCGGTAAAGCCCAAGCGTGCGCGTATATTTGTCGGCGCGAACTGCGAGAGGTCCTATCAGTTCAGCAAGCCGCCCTTGACCTTGCCTGCGCATAAGTTCCATCGCGAACAGGCGGTCTTGGGCATGGGCATACCCGAGGCCGAAATAGGCGTCGCGTTCGCTGCCCGCGGAGATGATCGGAATTCCTCTTTCATCTCGGGCAATAGTGATAGAGCCCGTGAGGCCTTCGACCTCAACCTCTCCGCTCATATCGGGTATCGCGCGTTGGGCAGATATCCATAGATAAAAGACCCAAATCGACATGAGTAAGAGCAGCGCAATAATAATCGAGAAAAAAAAGCGCCCAGCCAATCTCATGCTGTGAGCGGCAATAGAATGTGTACCCATAAGTGAAAAATTCGTGCTATTTTTATTGAATACTCTTGGCCTTAGAACAACATTGGCCTTTGCAATGTCTCAGTTCAAGTCATACCTCAAACGTGGTCCTGCTCGCGAGCTCGACTCAAATGGTTCCGTTGTTTCCGAAGTTTTGTTCGAAATGATATCGATCGGAAACTCGGTAAAAGTCTCGGCGATCGATCCGCATACGAATACCGAGGTGAGTGTAATCGGATCAATTCATATGAGTCTTTACAGTTTAAAGATGAATGCTCTGAGAAAGCTTCAGGCAGTCGTCCGCAAGAAGGGCTAACCCCTTAAAAATGCATTAGGGACAAGGGCTTGTGGCGCATTGGCAGCGCCAGCCAATATATGGTATTCCCTCCCGGAATAAAGCGTAAGCACAGCTATATTTGACGGGGGCGGACCATGAAAAAAGCACTATTCGTTGCAGCGGCGATTTTAGCGCTCGGCGCGACCGGCGCGGTTTCACAAGACAAACCGTCCGACAAAATGAGCTTCTTTTTGACTAGCGTTGGTTCCGGCGATGGCGCCAATCTTGGTGGCCTTGAGGGGGCAGACGCACATTGCCAAATGTTAGCGAGCGCGGTCGGAGCAGGCGGAAAAACTTGGCGCGCCTACCTTAGTGCTCAAGCGATCAATGGTCATGAGCCCGTGAATGCGCGCGACCGTATTGGCGGCGGTCCATGGTTTAATTCTAAGGGCGTGCAAATTGCCACCGACATTGAAGAACTGCACGGCGATAACAACCTTACCAAAGACACCCAGCTGACGGAAAAGGGCGAGATCGTCAACGGTCGCGGAGATACACCCAATCAGCACGACATCCTTACCGGCGCTAACTTAGACGGTACGACTTTCCCGCCAGGTGAAGATCGCACCTGCCGAAATTGGACAAGCAATGGAGAAGGAAGCGCGCAGGTCGGCCATCATGATCGCACCGGTGGAGGTCCAAATCCGACATCGTGGAATAGCTCTCATGGTTCGCGCGGATGCAGTCAGGCCAATCTCGTTGCAACCGGCGGGAACGGATATTTCTACTGTTTTGCCGTAAATTAACCTGACCCTTTTGAGTGATTAATGTCCGATAATCTTCTTGCCCGTGCGGGCGAAACCGTTGCAATCGCCAGTGATCACGCTGGAGTTGATTTGAAAAATACATTGTCCGGCGACCTTAAGACTCTCGGATTTCAAGTTCTCGACCTGGGCACGAACGACGAAACGTCTGTTGATTACCCGGATTTTGGTCACGCGCTAGCGGATGCCGTGGCCGACAAAAAGGCTGTTGCGGGTGTCGCAGTCTGCGGGACGGGCATCGGCATTTCAGTCGCGGCCAATCGTCATCCCGGCGTGCGTGCAGCTTTGGTTCACAACGAATTTACGGCAGAGATGGCACGGCAACATAACAATGCGAACGTGCTGGCACTTGGGGCCCGGGTTGTCCCGAAGGACCTTGCGCGAAGTCTTCTAAAAATTTTCTTCTCAACCGAATTTGAAGGTGGTCGACACGCGCGGCGCGTAGAGAAACTGGGCTAACTCTCAGAACCACACCAAAAAGAATAAAGGACGTTTAAACAATGGATCGTGTCGTTCCCCCTGCATATTTCACCAAAGGTCTCGCAGAGGCCGACCCGGAGGTGATGGCGTCGGTCACGCAGGAACTCGATCGCCAGCAATCTCAGATCGAGCTGATCGCTTCGGAAAATATTGTCAGTAATGCGGTGCTCGAGGCGGTCGGCAGCGTTTTAACGAACAAGTATGCAGAAGGATATCCGGGCAAGAGGTACTACGGGGGATGCGAGTACGTCGATATTGCAGAGTCTTTGGCCATCGAACGGGCAAAGAAACTCTTTAACTGCGCGTATGCCAACGTCCAGCCCCATGCCGGCGCTCAGGCCAACGAAGGCGTGTTTCTTGCTCTGCTGAAACCTGGAGACACGGTTTTGGGTATGGGCCTCGCGGCCGGTGGTCACCTGACTCATGGCGCGAAACCAAATATCTCCGGCAAGTGGTTTAACGCCGTGCAATATGGCGTGCGCCAGCAAGACGGCTTAATCGACTTTGATCAAGTCGAAAGTCTGGCTAAGGAGAACAAGCCTCAATTAATTATCGCGGGCGGGTCCGCCTATTCCCGAGAGATCGACTTCAAGAAATTCCGCGAGATTGCCGACAGTGTGGGCGCGTTGTTTATGGTCGATATGGCGCACTTCGCGGGCCTCGTTGCGGCAGGGGTTCACCCGAGCCCGCTCCCGTTTGCCGATGTGGTGACCACAACCACGCATAAAACTTTGCGTGGACCGCGCGGCGGAATGATTCTCTCGAATAATGAGGACATCGGGAAAAAGGTGAACTCGGCCATCTTCCCGGGCTTGCAGGGCGGTCCGCTCATGCATGTGATCGCGGGGAAGGCAGTTGCCTTCGCGGAAGCCTTGAAGCCTGAGTTTAAGGTTTACGCGCAAAGCGTTGTCGATAACGCGAAAATTCTAGCTGAAACTTTGCGCAAAGGTGGTCTGGAAATCGTTGCCGGCGGCACCGATACCCATTTGATGCTGGTGGATTTGCGGCCCAAGAAACTGACAGGAAACGTCACCGAGGAACTGCTCGAGCGGGCTGGGATCACCTGCAACAAAAACGGAATTCCGTTCGACCCGGAAAAAACCCATGGTGACCTCAGGCATTCGGCTCGGCACACCGGCGTGTACCACTCGTGGGTTTGGGACTGAGGAGTTCCAAATGGTCGGTGAACTCATCTGCGAGGTCCTTGATGCGCAGGCCGCTAAGCCGGGAGATACCGCCGATGTCGAGCAGTCAGTCGGTGAGCGAGTCAAGGATTTGTGTCGCAGGTTTCCGATTTATCAATAATTTGTGTCGATAACCCTCTGAGAGCGAAAATCAAACACCCTGAAATGGGTGAGACATGAGGATGGGAGAGCTTTAAATGCGGTGCCCTTATTGCGGTGGCCTGGATACTCAGGTGAAAGATTCTCGGCCGACCGAAGACAGCGCGGCTATTCGCCGCCGGCGCTCGTGCCCCGCGTGCGGTGCGCGCTTTACCACATTCGAGCGGATTCAGCTGCGCGATTTGACGGTTGTAAAGAAAAACGGCCAGCGCTCGCCCTTCGAGAGGGATAAGCTTGCGCGCTCGCTTCTCATTGCGTGCCGGAAGCGACCAGTTGAAGAAGAGCGCATTGAGCGGGTGGCCAATTCTATCCAGCGCCGCCTTGAAAGTATGGGCGAGGCCGACATTCCCTCCAGCGTGATTGGGGAAATGGTGATGGAAGCCCTCGAAGGCTTGGACAAGGTGGCCTACGTCCGCTTTGCCTCGGTGTATAAGAATTTCCGCGAAGCCAAAGACTTTGAAAACTTTGTCGAAACGCTGGCGGACACCGATACGGCTGATTCGAACGGGTGACCGTCTTGGCTTCCGTCGATCGGGAGTTCATGACCGGCGCCCTATCTCTTGCGGCGCGAAATCTTGGTGATACCTGGCCGAACCCCGCGGTGGGATGCGTCATTGTCAAAGACGTCGCGGTTGTTGGGCGCGGCTGGACACAGTCCGGCGGTCGGCCTCACGCGGAAACTGAAGCTCTGAAACGCGCAGGGAACGGGGCGAAAGGCGCGACGGCCTATGTCACCCTCGAACCCTGCAGTCATCACGGCCAAACACCGCCCTGTGCCGAAGCCTTAATTAAAGCGGGCGTTGCGCGGGTTGTTATTGCGGCCCTCGACAAAAACCCGGGCGTTGCCGGAAAAGGTGTGGAGAAACTCAAGGCGGCTGGAATTGAGGTTGATGTTGGAGTTTGCGAAACCGAAGCCAAAAAACTCAATGCAGGTTTTTTTCTGAACGTAGAGTCTCTTAGACCGCTTTTTGCACTTAAGTCCGCAACCACCTTGGACGGGCGAATAGCGCTTGCCTCTGGAGAAAGTAAATGGATCACCGGCGAAAAAGCGCGGGCGGCGGCGCATGCTTTACGGGCTAGGTTTGATGCAGTTTTAGTGGGCTCGAATACGGTTCTGACAGACGATCCCGAGCTAACCTGCCGCATGCCGGGGTATTCTGGGCGGGCGAAGGTGCGGATTGTTTTGGACCGGCGCGGGCGAACGCCTGAAACTGCAAAACTCATAAAAACCGCGCGGGACATTCCGACGTGGATTGTCACGGCAAAGGGAACTGATTGCGCGGCTCTCGCGGCAAAAGGCGCAAAAATCCTTGAGGTTGAGGGATCCAACGACGCGAACTTTGCGGCGAAGGCCGCGGCAGCGCTTGCCAAAGAAGGGCTGACGCGGGTGATGATCGAAGGCGGGGCGGCGGTGGCCGCGTCGTTTTTGCAGGCCGATCTGATCGATGAAATTCTGTGGTTTCGTGCGGACGGCGTGATCGGGGCGGACGGTGCGGCGGGGATTGGACCCTTAGGATTAGGGAAAATGACCGATATGAGCGGCTTTCGGCGCGGTGACAGCCTGGTTTTTGGCTCTGATACGCTGGATTTTCTGGACCGAGTGCGTGGTTAGCGGCATGGTCCGCCTTGAGTTTTTGCATGGTCACGACCGCTTTTTGCACGGTGGGTGCATGGCTTTTGATCGCAAAGTGCACGGTTAGGCAGCGATGTTTACTGGTATCATCACCGATCTTGGAAAAATCACCGAGATCACCAAAGGCGAGACGGCGGTGCGGTTCAAAATCGAAACCGGATACGCCACTGAGACCATCGAGATCGGCGCATCCATAGCCTGCAATGGATGTTGCTTGACGGTGACCGAAACGGGCTCCGATTGGTTCGCTGTTGAGGTCTCTCAGGAGACTCTCGACAAGACCACCCTCGGGTCCTGGAAAACGAGCGCCCGACTCAACTTAGAGCGCGCTCTTAAACTCGGTGATGAACTCGGCGGGCACCTGGTCTCCGGTCATGTGGATGGGGTCGGCACGGTCAAAAACATTCGCGAAGAGGAAGGCTCGAAACGCTATACCATCGCGCCGCCTGCGGAGCTTATGAAATTCATCGCGCCAAAAGGCTCGGTGACTTTGGACGGCGTATCACTAACCGTGAACGAAGTGGACGGTGAGACATTCGGGGTTAACATCATTCCCCACACCCAAACCGTGACCACGTTTGGGGAGCTTAAGGCGGGCGATGCCGTGAACGTGGAAATCGACCTTCTGGCGCGCTATGTTGCCCGCCTCATGAGTCATGAAAATTAAGGCCCGCGCCATGCCCGATACCACCGCGCAAAACCATAAAGACTTCAGCGAATTTCTCTCGCCGGTCGAGGAGATCATCGAGGACGCGCGCAATGGCCGCATGTTCATTTTGGTGGACGACCAAGACCGTGAGAATGAGGGCGATCTGATTATCCCTGCGCAAATGGCGACCCCCGATGTGGTGAACTTCATGGCCAAACATGGCCGCGGACTCATTTGTTTGTCGCTGCCGCGCGAGCGAGTGGAAAAACTCAAACTGCCGCTGCTCGCCTGCGCAAAACCAATCGCGACTGTCCACGGCCTTCACGCTGTCCATTGAGGCGCGGGAAGGGGTGACCACGGGAATATCGGCTGCTGATCGCGCGCGGACTATTGCGGTTGCGATCGATCCGGCCTCGGCGCCGGACGATCTCGCCACACCCGGGCATGTGTTTCCGCTCATGGCGAAAGACGGCGGTGTACTGGTGCGAGCCGGACACACGGAAGCGGCGGTCGATGTCGCCAAACTCGCCGGGCTGATTCCCGCGGGCGTGATCTGCGAGATTATGAATGACGACGGCACCATGGCGCGCATGCCGGACCTGATTAAGTTCGCGCAATATCACGGGCTTAAAATAGGCACCATTGCCGACCTGATTGCCTACCGGCGCACCAAAGAACGCCTTGTGCGTATGGAGGCCGAAGCGCCGTTCCGCTCGGAGATCGGCGGGCAATGGCTCTCGCGAGTTTATAAAGACAACATCACCGGCGACGAACAGCTCGTCTTGGTCAAAGGCAATGTGGACGGCCCCGAACCGGTCATGGTGCGCATGCATCACCTGAACTTATTGCCCGATGTTTTGGCCGACGCCCAATCCGTCCGCACCGGCGAGATGCAAAGCGCCATGCGCATGATCGCCGAGTATGGACGCGGGGTGATCGTGTTCTTTCGTGAGCCGCGCGGCGGGCTGACCGAGCGCATCCGCGCCAAAGCGCGCGGCGAAGATTCCGTTCGCCGTTTGGTGGACTACGGTGTGGGCGCGCAAATTCTTGTCGATCTCGGCGTACGCGATATGATTTTGCTGACCAATACCTCGAAACGCATTGTCGGCCTTGAAGGCTATGGCCTGAAGGTTGCGGACCAACGGGCGATTGAGAAGGGGTGAATAGAGACGTCCGTTGTCCGCGGAGCGAATTGGGAAAACTGGTTTGGGAGGGACAACTGAGATGGACACATCGATTTTGATCGCCAAGCTCCTTGGCCCCGTGTTGTTGGTTGCCGCACTTTCAATGTTGGCGTCGCCGAGTCAAATACTCGCAATGGCCAGTGAGTTCTTAAAGAGCCATGCCTTAATTTTTCTCTCCGGCGTACTGACGATGGTTGGCGGTTTGGCCATTGTTAATGCGCACAATGTTTGGAGTGCGGATTGGCCGGTTATCATCACCGTGTTCGGTTGGGCCATGGTGATCGGCGGTGCGGTGCGGATGGGGTTGCCGAACGTTGTGCAAAGCATCGGCGCAAAGATGATGAACGGCGCAAATATGATACGCACCTTTGGAGTCATCTGGGCCGCCGTTGGCGCGTATCTGAGTTACGTCGGGTATTTTTAGCCCAAGTCCTACGCGGGGGCGTACAGCTCTAATAAGCTCTTTCGAATATACAGCCGGTGGACTCAGTATCGATCACGACAGATCCAGGTCGCCGCTTGTTTCGGGTGTATGTTATTCGCAGTAATGGGTCGTCCCACAACAGGGAGACGTTGCGGACCCTTTCTTGGGCAACTTGTCTACCGCTTCGATAGCAAGTGATTAACTGCTCTCCGAACAGTTGGGTCGAACCACCGCGTTGCTGAAAACCACCTTGTACGAGTCCGCTCGAACTCCGTGCGAAGGCCGGGTTGTGGTGCCGGTATTCACAGGAAATGCTATACGCCGGTAACTTCAGGGTGCGTACCGCGCCGGTGTAGGTATCTGTGAAAGTTAGGGTTGGCCATGGCCCGGAGTGCACCGCGACGACAGTTTTAGCACGAGGTATCTCAAATATGGTTGAACTGCGGTGGAAGCAGTTAACTGTCGACGATTGAATCCACTCACGATAACGGCGTTGCTGTCTCTCGCGGCGTAAGGTGCGTTGCTCACGGCGGTATTTGGAATCGCGCTTCCATCGGCCGGTATCGCGGTAACGCCGGTCTCCACGCCCGCGCTTTATAGTCGGACCGTCATGATTGCTTTTGTATCGATCACTATTGGGTGAGGTGATGACGGTATGCTCTGCCGCACGCACGCTATGTGATTCGAGCGTTGCGATGCAACCCGCAAGTCCAAAGATAATACACCAGAGCAAACGCACCATTGGTCCATTGATCCCCTTTCACGGCAATCTCTCCGTACGGGGGAATTTGAGCGAAAATATGGCGTGAAAATGTTTAAACCTGATGCTGTCCAACTAGTATTTGCCGTTACTAACTTTGTTAGGCAAATTGTTGCTTGCATGAAATTGATGAACACGAGGAAGAGTAAATGGCGCCCGATACGGAAGGCAGCGTTGTTGTTCAGTTGATGGGAATATTAGCTGATCTACTACCCTACTTAGTTGGTGGCGGATTGACTCTGGCTGGGGTGATTTTGCCTAGCGTCTGGACACGAAAATCACAAAAGCAAGAGTATTACCGCCGCAAGCTAGAAGAGCTTTTTACCGCTGTTACCGAGCTTACAACAAAAACAGACCGAGTTGTTGAGCAAGCCATATTTTATATGGAAGACCGCGGATTTGAGTTGAAAGAATCTCACGACGCTTCGAATCGCTCTCAGATGGAAAGCGCAATAGCGATTGCGAATTTAACGTTCCCCGAGCTTTGCGAAGTGACGGAAGAACTTGTTGATACCGCTTCCAACGCCCGAAAACCACTAGTGGAACTGCATGCGCTTCTACACGCTGGCCAACTAGACACGGATAAAAAGGAGGAATTCAAACGTCGATTTGAACACAATAGGAAGGAGCTTTGGTTGAAGTACGACGCTTCACGAAAAGCAATCACAACTCATTCAGCGAAATTTAGACCCTGACTCTTCGCGCTGAAACGTACTTCTCGAAAATTTAATATCGCTAACATTTCGCGTTAACTACTTTATTCTTGCTCCAACTGCGCGTTCTAGCAACTAAACGCTCAAATTCCGTTACCGTAAGAAGATGGTAAGCGGAGGCTCTCGAAGTTACGTAGCGCGCATCTAAACCGGTGCAAATTTTGCGGTAAAGTGCCTTAGCGCGGGCGGCTCGTGAACGATTTTGTATCCGGTCAGCTGATCTTTCATCTCGTTTACTGTTTCAAACACTTCAACGATGTAATCCGCATGTGATTGGGTGTACACGCGCCGCGGCATGGCGAGGCGCACGAGGTCGAGGGCGGCCGGTTTTTCGCTACCGTCCGGTTGACGCCCGAACATGATGGTTCCGATTTCGCAGGATCTGATGCCGCCGTATTCGTACAAAGCGACGGCGACAGACTGCCCTGGATAGGACAGGGGCGAGATATGCGAAAGCCAAGCCCGCGCATCGACAAAAACCGCGTGACCGCCCGCCGGTTTCACAACGGGAATGTTTAGAGCGTCGAGCCGCTCAGCAATGTATTCGTTGGTGCGTATGCGGTAGGCCAAATAATCTTCATCGATAATTTCCTCAAGCCCTTGGGCAATTGCCTCTAGGTCACGACCAGCCAAACCGCCATAGGTGGGGAACCCTTCGGTGAGGATAAGCTGCGTTCTTGCCCGTTCCGCAAGTTGATCATCGTTGAGCGCCAGCCATCCGCCGATGTTGGCAAAGGCATCTTTCTTGGCGCTCATGGTCATACCATCGGCGCAGGCAAAAATTTTCCGCACAATGTCTTTGATGTTTGCGTCTTCAAAACCGGCTTCGCGTTTTTTGATAAAATAGGCGTTCTCGGCAAAGCGGCAGCCATCAATGATGAAAGGTTTGCTGTGGGCGCGGGCGATTTCAGCCGCGCTTTCGATGTTTGCAAGGCTCGCGGGCTGGCCGCCGCCGGCGTTGTTGGTGATGGTCATCATCACGCAGGGCACCGCGCCGCCATGCTCGGTGAGGAACGCATCTAGTTTCTTAAGATCGATGTTGCCCTTAAAGGGATAGTCGAGGGTTGGGTCTTTGGCTTCCGGGATTTGCAAGTCGTGCGCCTCGGCGCCGGTGGCTTCAATGTTTCCCCGTGTGGTGTCGAAATGGGTATTGGAGGGAATGACTTTCCCCGCGCCGCCGATCAGCGAAAACAAAATCGCTTCCGCCGCGCGTCCCTGGTGAGTGGGGATGATATGCTTGAAGGGCATAAGGTCGCGCACTGCGGATTCAAACCGCTCAAAGGACGGCGAGCCCGCATAACTTTCATCGCCCGCCATAATCGCCGCCCATTGTTTGGTGCTCATGGCCGAGGTGCCGGAGTCCGTGAGGAGGTCGATGAGGACGTCGCGGGATTTGAGTTGAAAGAGATTGTAGTGAGCGTCTTTAAGAAGCTGCCTTCGTTCCTCAATCGTGGTGAGGCGAAGGGCTTCGACGGATTTGATGCGAAAAGGTTCGATGATGGTTTTCATTTCGAGGCTCCTGATACGCCCCGAGATGAGACTGCGGGGCTAAACGCGCCGCGGTTGCCTGCCGTTTAAACGGCCTGCCGCGCTCAGCGCCCGAAAAATCGCTTTTTGTTTATCGCAAAGTTAAACCCGAGGGCAAGGGGGCTTTCACGTGAGCGGCGCCTCGACAATCGGCGGTCGATGCGTTTACTCGCGCTCCGCCAAAAACTGATGAACCGAGCTGATGCACACCGAGCCTTCGCCGACGCCTGAGGCCACGCGCTTGACCGATCCGGACCGCACATCACCGACGGCAAAAATCCCCTCGACCGATGTTGCAAAGGGCGAAGTGGCTGCGGCGCCGTCCGTGGATTGCCCGGTGAGAACAAAGCCGTTTTTATCCAGCGCCACGCAATCGCCCAGCCATTTGGTATTGGGGGCCGCGCCGATCATCACAAAGACATGTTGGATATCGCGGGTTTCGGTGTCGCCCGTGTTGCGATTTTTCCAAGTCACTTTTTTGAGAATGCGATCGCCGTGCAGTTCGGTGATTTCAGTATTGGTGTGAAGTGTGATCCGTGACGACTGATCGATACGCCGCACCAGATAATCTGACATACTCGCCGCAAGACCGTCCGCGCGGACAAATACATGCACGTGATCGGCATGACCGGACAAGAACACCGCGGCTTGGCCCGCCGAATTGCCGCCGCCGACCACGATGACCTCATGGCCAACGCAGAGTTGCCCTTCGATGGCGGTCGCTGCATAGAAGATGCCTTGGCCTTCGTATTGGGCGTAATTTTCGAGCGGAAGTTTCCGGTAGGTGGCACCCGAGGCTAGGATGACCGCACGGCTGCGCACCCGCGCGCCGCCATGGATGGTGATTTGGAAAAGATCGCCGTTTTTGCAAATGGACTCCGCCGCGCGGGCAATGGCGTATTGTGCGCCGAACTTCTGACTTTGAATCCACGCGCGGCCCGCAAGGGCTTGGCCGGAAATGCCGGTGGGGAAGCCGAGGTAGTTTTCGATTTTCGAGCTGGTTCCCGCCTGACCGCCGGGGGCTTCTTCTTCTATGACGATGGTATCGAGATTTTCAGAGGCCGCGTAGACCGCTGCCGATAACCCTGACGGCCCGGCGCCGACAACCGCGAGATCATAAACGTGGGCTTCGTCGAGGTCTTCGGTCAGGCCCAGCATGTCGGCGAGTTCCGCCGTCGGCGGGTTGTGAAGAACCTCGCTTCCGGGCGCGACCACGGCAGGGAGGTTGTTCATATCAATGTTGGTGGTTTGGACAAGGGTGCGCCGTTCGTCGTTGTCAGCGTTCAGCACATGAACCGGATAGCCATTGCGCACAAGAAAGCGTTGGATACGCAGACAGTCATTGGTGTTGCCATTGTCGACCAAGGTGACGCCCGCCTGATCGTGGAGCAAAAACGCCGTGCGGCGCAGAATGAAAGCGCGCATGGCGATTTCGCCGATGTCGTTTTCGGTGCTCGACATGCGCTTGAAGTCGCAGCGGGAAAGACGCACGAGTTTGCTGGGCTCGCCGGTGCGTCCGCCGACGAGAATCTTGCGGTCGTTAAACAGATCGAGCTCGCCGGTAAATTGGCTGACGCCATGGGTGGTGATGACCTTTGTTTCACCGCCGCCCAACTCTTCGTAAATCTCAATCGAGCCTTCCAGCACCAGGAAAAAGTCCGCCCGCCGATCGCCCCGCGAAAACAGAACGGTGCCTTTTTCAAGGTTCTCTATTTTACCGTAGTCGGACAGGCGCTTGATCTGATCTTCATTGAGTTTCGGGAAGGTTTGCCGCTCGCGCTGATAGGGATCGGAGGTGCTTAAGGGATCGGCGGCGGGTTGGGTGACCTCAGGTGCGGGAGAGGGAGACGACATTTAGGGTCCTTATTCGGCAGGCCGTGAGGAATAAGCGCAATATATAGGGACACTGCTCGGAATATAAAGCTCGAGGCAGCGAAGCAAATCGCGGCCCCATTCTCGTCAAATTGTTGTGTACACTCGTCAGTCAGCACGTCGGCTTTTTGGTGAGGAATGCGCGATGCGGGTTTTGGCTTTGCTATGTCTTGCGCTTCTGTTGTCGGGCTGCGCGTCGTCGCCGCACGATCTGCGCATGAAAGAAGCCCGCGCGTATGCGGACGAAGGGGATGTGTATCTGGCGTTCGATGCGGTCCGGGAGTCTTTGCGAAATGGCGGAGACGAACTTAAGAATGCGATGGCTCTCTTACGGCCTATCGAAAATATTCAAGACCGCCTTGCGGACGATTATGAGTCCTTTCTCCCTGATCTTGCGACGTTTGACGCAACGGCGAGGCACTATACGGACGTTACCCTGGCCGCCAGGATGGGGTTGATTGCAGATGCGCGTGCGGACGAGCTCAAAGAACAGGCTGAGGCGATTGCGCTGCGCTATACTTTAAATGGGGTGTTCGAGCCAAATTTCGAAAGCCAGTGGGATGTCTTTCCTGCTTTAGCCGCATCTCAGGATGCGATGCGTTTGATTACCGACAGGAGCCTTGATCACTTAACGATTCACGGCCCGCTGGAAGCGCACCGCCGGCCGATGCTGACGAGAATGGTCGACTTTCATTGGCAAACGTTGGGCGAGACCGATGAGAAACGCATGGTCCACGCCGCGTTGCCGCGCATTGAATTTAGTATCGCTGAGTTGCGGGCTGATGTGCGGCGCATTGATCTCATTGAGGCGGAGCGGCGTCTCGATGAACAAATTCTCGATTTTTATGTCGGGGGCTGGAGATCTGGGCGCACCGTCGGGCTTGACGTGGCAAACATCATACAGATCGCCGACCGGTACACATTAATGCAGGCACCGCAGTATGCGGAAGTGGTCGTTAATCTCGTCGAGCTCGAATACAGGCCTTACTCGGAAACGCGACCAACGCGCCGCATGGTTCATGACTTCTGGGTGGGAGAGCCGGAATATGAAGAGGAATGCAAGAAAAATGAATTTCGCTACGGCGAAAACAAGGACGAATATATTTGTACCCAGGTAGAACTGCCCCAGGACGAGCGATTTTACTATGAAATCGAGGAGGGGCGGGACAGCCTCGAATGGGCGTATGAAATTCAAACGCGCTCGGAGATACGCCAGGCGGTTCGCTCGAGGATTGTTCGCGGGCGCTATGACGAGCCCTATCATCGGTGCCTGAACGGGAGAATTCGAGACACCCACGGGCACACCAGATCGACATATTCCTTTTCCGATCTCGATTACGATCAATGGCAGTTTTGTGAGGCCAGCCGGGACCGGGTTGGAATGGGGGCGTTACGAGAGCGGATGATCAATTCGATTGTATTGGAACTCAGAGGCATCTTGGCGAACGAGCACAACGAAATCAGGTATTCGGGAAATTTGAGCCTGAGCCCTTAGTGTCGGCGCGACATGCTCTAAGGTTGTATCAAATGATATCATTTGAACCAAAGCGCTCAAAAATGGCGTTATCTGAGTGACTTTCAGCAAAAAATAAACATTTTTGTCGAAACTACATTGCGGGAATCATATACTTAGATTCGCGTAAAAGTATGGGTACGAAGAAGACCCTTCAAATTCTATGGTCAATGGAACTCGTCGGTAGAGGGTTGTAACGGCTTACTACTGATCGGAGTTCAAATGAAACGTGATGTTTCACCATCGCGTGTCATCCACCTTGAGGGTTCGGTCCTGCACTCTCGCGTTTTGCGCGGGAGGAATTGGTGATTCAGCCCTTGGAAAATTTGCCGGTCATTCGGATCGTCATGGTGGCGGCCGCCATCGGACTCGCTTTGAGCGGGTTTGCCGCGTGGCAGGTTCAGTCCGACAATGAATTGGAAGCCCAGGCGGCCGTCGCCGAAGCGACCGAACGCACCTCTCGGACCCTCACGGCGCGGATGCGGGTTTATCAATACGGGCTGCGCGGGGTTCGCGGCGCGGTTTTAACTTCCGGCGAGCAATTGCTCAATAATGACCTGTTTAGCCTCTATTCGGCGACGCGTGACATTGCCATGGAATTTCCCGGCGCGCGCGGATTTGGATACATCGAGCGTGTGCCTCGAGCGCAAGAACAAAGTTTTCTTGAAGAGGTCTGGAACGAGGGGCGGCCAGATTTCGAAATTCGCGAAATAGAACCGCACGACGGTGAACGTTATATTGTTCGATTTATCGAACCGGTTGAGCGTAACCCCTCAGCAATCGGATTGGATATTGCTTCAGACCCCGCCCGGCGGGCGTCCGCCAACACCGCAACGCGGACCGGTCAGTCGACACTGACTGCACCAATATCGTCTCAACTAGAAGATGGGACTCAAGTAAAAATTCTCATCATTTTACTTCCGGTATATGCGGGCGCGGTAACACCCACGGTGGAGGCACAGCGGGCAAAGGCGGTACTTGGTTGGAGTTATGTACCGTTGATCGCGAGCGAGGTCGTGGAGACCCTAAATTTCAACACGGACTGGTTTCATTTCAGATTGATCGATGTGACCACGCCTGAGGCTGAAGACGTTTTATATGATTCGAGTGAGAGTTATCCTCCTACCGAACATCTTTTTACGCACGGGATAGAGCGCTCCATATTTGGCCGCCGGTGGCGACTTGAACAGAGCGCATATCCGGCGTTTATTGATAGCCTAAATCACACAAGCCCGTTTGTGGTGTTCCTGTGGGGGAGCCTGTTGACCCTGGTCTCGTCTGCGCTTGCCGGAACACTGAGCGCCAACATTGAACGCAAAAAACGCGATGAGACCGAGCAAACGATAACCGAAGTTTTGCAATCGGCGCCCGACGCCATGATCGTGATTGACCAAAGCGGTAGAATCATACTGGTCAACGCACGGGCCGCGGAGCTCTTCGAATATTCACAAAGTACGCTGGTGGGGATGAGAATTGAACGGCTGATGCCTCAGCGGTTTGGTGCGCGCCACATCGAACACCGGGCTAAATACTTCGCTGAGCCGTCCTCGCGCGCGATGGGACGAGACATGGAATTGTTCGCCCGCACCAAGACCGGTCGTGAAGTGCCTATTGAAGTGAGTTTGAGCACCATCGATGTCGAGGCCGGCGCGCTCGCGTGTGCGGTGATCCGCGATATTTCCGAGCGGAAAAAAATTCAGCAAGAGTTGCAGGCGGCGCAAGTTGCGAAACAGGCGAATGCAGCGAAGTCGGACTTCTTGGCGAGCATGAGCCACGAGATTCGCACCCCTTTAAACGGCGTGGTTGGCAATCTCGAGTTGTTGGCGAACACTGAATTAGACCCGGAGCAGTTTGAGTATATCGATAGCGCCGAGAAGGCGGCAAAGTCTCTCTTGGTTCTTATCGGCAATATTCTTGATTTCTCAAAAATAGAAGCAGGCAAACTCAGCGTTGAAATGGGCGAGGTCAATCTCGCGAGTTTGCTCGACGAAGCGGTAAATGTCTTGCAGAGCCGCGCGCGGCAATCGGGCGTTTTCGTAACCTACTCTGTCGGAGCGGACGTCCCTAAACTCGTGCGCGGAGATCCAACGCGGGTGCGTCAGATTCTGCTCAACCTCATTGGCAATGCGGTAAAGTTTACATCGGAAGGAGGAATCCACGCGCGCGTGACCACTGGAGATTGGGACCAGGACGTCACCGAGATCCGGTTTGTCATACATGATTCCGGTCAGGGCTTTGCTCAAGCGACAGCAGATCGATTATTTCAGCCCTATGATCAAGGTGGGCTGCACAACCGAATGGAGGGAACAGGACTTGGGCTTTCCATCTGCAAGAACCTCACGGAACTTTTCGGCGGAACGATCGGATGCGAGGGCAAAGACGGAGAGGGCGCGAGCTTTTGGATAAACATTCCAGCCGCTGTAATCGAACCTGCACCCACGCCAACCAAAGTCGATTTATCGAAAACTGCAGTGCTGATCGTTGGAGACAGAAACGACGCAGGCGTTCGGTTGTCGGATTATTTTCGCAGTCGTGGGGCGAGCGTTGACGCTGTACCCGATGTAACGGCAGCTCTCGACCTTTTGGTAAATCGACGTTCGACCTACAAAGCCTGCGTCGTGATTCGCAATGGAGGAGATACACAAAATTTGGTCAAAGTCGCGCAGGCCATGCGTAAAAAACATGTCGCGCCAATTCTCATTCAAGAAGAAATTTCCGATGAAATTTGGAGACGGTGTTTGCGGTTGGGCTTTGGAGTTTTGATGTCGCCGGACGCCACGCCGGAAGAGCTCGATCGAAATATTCTAAACTTTTTAGGTCAAGCGCCAGCGCGCCAATTTTCTGCAAAACCTCGAGCTCACGAGAGTACGTATCCTATTTTTAACAACAAACATGTGCTCGTGCTGGAAGACCGTTTGGTGAATCAGACAATCATCATGAAGCAGCTAAAGAGATTCGGTCTTCGAGCTACATTGTGCATCAACGGCCTTAAGGGGCTCGAAAGGGTTGGCAGCGAAAAATTTGACTTAATTTTTTGCGACTGCTCCATGCCGGAAATGGATGGTTTCGAATTCACGCGTGAGTTTCGCCGTCGCGAACAAACCAAGGACGGAAGTACGCGGCGAACACCTATTATTGCTTTAACGGCGAACGCGTTTCGTGAAGACGCGGAGAAATGTTTTGCGGTTGGAATGGACGACTTCATTAGCAAACCTGTTTCTTTAGACCGATTAAGTGCGGTGCTGACAAAATGGTTGAGTGGGACCGACGGTGAATCTGCGGAAGACACTCCGGACGAGAGCTCCGAGTCACTGGATACGGAATCGTTAGATACGCCTATTGATTTGGACGCACTCGCCGAGATTATGGGAACAGATGATCATGACACCTTATGGGATTTGCTGGAGGACTTTGCGAGCGTCGCGCGGGTGTCGCTCGCTTCCCTGGCTCAAGAGATCGCAGCCGGTGACGCAGAAAAAATTCGAGCAGCCGCGCACGGTGCGAAAGGAGAAGCCCGGAGCGCAGCGGCAGTACAACTCGCGGATATTTACGAACAGATCGAAAAGCAATCCGGCGACCTTGAAGAAGTTAATAATCTTTTTGCGCATGCATCCGATGAAGTTGGACACGTCGAAGCATTCATAACCGACAGTGGCGTGGAGGGAATATCATGACCACGCAGGTATCCGCGGATTTTTCAAAATACTGCTTTTTAATTGCCGATGACAAACCATTCATCCGATCAATGGTTCAAAGCATGCTGGTGCGATGTCAGGTGCAAAAAATCAAATATGCGTCAAGCGGTGCCGCTGCATTGAATATATTGAGGGAAAAACGCGGAGAGATAGATTGTGTGCTTTGCGATTGGAACATGGAGCCTATGGACGGTTTGACGTTTTTGCGAACGGTCCGCTCGGGTGAAGTGCCGCGTATTTCTCGAAGTTTACGCATCATCATGCTGACAGCTCACGCGACTGAAGACATCGTCCACAAGGCAATGAGTTTGGATGCAAACGGGTATTTAGTGAAACCCGTTTCAATGGAAAAACTTGTAAAAGCGATTGAGAAAGCGTTCGCGACAACAATTAACCTGAAGTCACCAGAAAAATATCTAAGTACCGGAACGGTAGAGCTCCCCAACACGGTCACCTCACCGGTGACGCGGGGTTCACCTTGGGTCCTGAGATCGCAGATGCGTGCTCAAACCCAAGAGGAAGTTCGAGAACGCATAGATACTGTTCAGGAGGAAGCGGAAAAGCAACGTCAACAGCAGGTGAACGAAACGCGGGCAATCATCAACAAAGAACAAGTCCCTATACGCGATGCCAAACCCGACCAACTTTTGGCCGAAGATGTTGTCACGGAAGACGGGACACTATTGGTTGCGGCGGGTACGGTATTAAGAAGTGGGTTGCTGAAAAGGTTACAGGAACTTGCTGGTGAGGACGTTGAAAAATTCGTCGTAACAATCGGCGAATTTGAAACATAAGAACGTACGGTAGTTAGGTTTGCGACTTCTAAGGGTATGGTAGATGGATACAATTGTTAGAGCTCTTACAGTATTGATCGTTGACGATAGTTCCTTCTCGCGCGGTGTTGCCCGGCGCGTGCTGGACGGTCTCGGAATCTCGGGAGTCCATGAAGCCGAAAATGGGCGTAAAGCTATTGAATGGCTTAGTCACTCGAATAACGCCGTAGATGTGGTTTTTTGCGATCTCCTTATGCCCGATATGGATGGTGTAGAGTTTTTACGTCACGCCGCGGAACTGCCGCGCAAACCGATTATAGTTTTTGTAAGTGGCGCTGGCTCATCGCTACTAAATACAGCGGAAGATACAGCGCGCGCGCGACAATTGCGTGTGCTGGGAGTCATCGAGAAACCCCTGACTCCCGCAGAAGTTCAGCGCGTCTTGGGCCGGTTCGACGCCGTTTCGCAAAAACCGCCGGTGGTGCTTGAAGAGAGCGGACCGCAGATCACACCGGACGATATAGACAAGGCCTTAGAAGAAGATGAATTTGTCTTGCACTTTCAGCCAAAGGTTTCGATGCAGACGGAGAAACTTGTTGGTCTTGAGGCGTTGGTGCGTTGGACTCACGGTGAACACGGTGTCATATCGCCGGGCTCGTTTATTCCCTTGGCCGAGGAAAGCGGAAAGATTGCCGATCTTACTGATCGGATAACAATGTTGGCTTTGAAACAGTCCGGCGAGTGGACAGACGCGGGATTGGAGACGAAACTCAGCATCAACCTCTCGGCCTACATGCTGGTTGATTTAGCCTTGCCTGACCGATTGGAGGCAGAGGCCAAAAGACTCAATATCGATCCGCAACAAATTGTACTCGAGGTGACGGAGACTGGGTTGTTTCAAGATGCCGCCAATACATTAGAGATATTGGCGCGGCTACATATGAAAGGTTTCCCTCTGTCCATTGACGATTTCGGGACTGGTTATTCTTCTATGGCGCAATTGCGCCGAATTCCCTTCAGCGAAATGAAAATTGACCGTGCTTTTGTCCATGACGTGACGGCACACCCCAAATCCCGAGCGATTCTGGAATCAAGCGCTGCGCTGGGACATCGATTAAACATGACGGTGGTCGCAGAAGGCGTGGAAACCCAAGGCGATTGGGACGAACTCGCGGCAGCCAATATTGATGTGGTTCAGGGGTTTTACGTCGCCAAGCCGATGCCCGGCGCAAAAGTTACCTCCTGGGTGTCGTCGCGGTCTTAATCCAGTTTTGAAAAATTTCCGGCTAGGAAATTTCCCGGCCGAAGTGGCTATGACCACAATGGCGATTGCCAGTCTAAGGCCCATGGAGGTCTTACCGGACAACCCGCGATGCGCGACGTCGCTCTCAGCTTGAATTACGGGAGCAAAACGCTACAGTCATTTGAATTCAAAAAATTTTTCCTGCGCGGAGAATCGAAAATGTCGGGCATTGCCGACCTCGTTACCGCAAATTTGTTTAATCCGGTCGTTCTTGCCTTTGTGCTGGGAATAGCGGCGGGGATGGCACGGGCGGAGCTCTCGTTTCCAGCGGCCTTGAGCAAGGCCATGTCCATCTATTTGATGTTTGCCATTGGGCTGAAGGGTGGAATCGCGGTCGCTGACAGCCCGTTCAGCACCTCACTCATTCTAGCGCTGCTCGCCGGATTGGTTCTCAGTTTTGTCATGCCGTTCATCGCTTTTGCGGCCTTGCGAACGAGCACCGGGCTCAAAAGTATCGATGCAGCGGCTATAGCCGCGCACTATGGTTCAATTTCCATTGTCACATTTGTCACAGCGACCGAAGTGCTACGCCTCGCTGCTCTTGAGTTTGAAGGATTTATGGTTGCCGTGGCCGCGCTAATGGAAACACCGGCCATCATGTCAGGGATATGGCTCGCTGGCCGCGCGGCGAGCGCCGGCAATGGCAAACCACAGTTTTCGTCCGAGCTTGGGCGAGAAGTATTTTTAAACGCAAGCGTGGTGGTTCTGGTTGGCGCATTTTTGATTGGACTGATCAGCACTCCTGAGGCGGCCCTGAAGGTGCAGCCCTTTTTCACGGACATCTTTCAGGGTGTCTTGTGTCTCTTCCTTCTCGATATGGGCTTGATCGCCGCCGAGCGTCTGCGCGGTGTAAAAATTCTTTCAACTGCCGTCATCCTGTTTGGCATTTACATGCCCATCATCGGGGCAGTCCTCGGAACTCTGTCAGGGTGGGCCGTCGGCCTGAGTGCAGGGGGTACGGTTCTTATGGCAACACTGGCGGCTAGTGCGTCGTACATTGCCGTGCCCGCGGCCATGCGTTTGGCGATGCCCAAAGCGAACCCGGCTGTATCACTTACTCTTTCTTTGGCGATCACCTTTCCCTTCAATGTTATCGTGGGAATTCCCATCTACCTCGCCGTTATTCGCTGGCTCTATGGGATTTAGTGCAATGGACCTGCATCCGAAAAAAAAGATCGAAGTTGTCGTTGAAACCACCATGGTCAAGAAGGTCCTTGAAACCATGCGGAGCTGTGACGCGACAGGTGCAACCGTCCTGCCGATTTTGAGCGGTGAAGGGCAGGGTGGCCCGTGGAGCGATAATGATTTGGGTTCGGCCCTGGATATGAAAATGGTGATGGTGGTCACCGGTCCGCGCCGAGCGGCGATGATTCGCGATGCGATATACGATACTCTAGAGAACTATCGCTACATGCTTCTAATCAGCGACGTGGAAGTGATTCGGAACGACCGCTTTTAAATTCGTGCTACGCTGCGTGAGCGGATTAACGTCGAGGACGTCGATTTTCGTAAAATTCGGTATTCGAAATTCTGTGTACGGAGTCTTAGGACTTCACCGGCAGGGAAATTCTCTTGCCCAGGCGGCCATCGCAACAATAGCGGGCGGTAATTCTCTCGAACTTGGACGATCGTTGACATAGTCCATGAATGTGTCCTTGAGGATGGCGCCTGTTAACCCGTTTGCCGGTTCGCAAACATTGGGAATGGTCGCGCCTTCATCTTTGAAGACCTCAAAGATTTCGAGGATTGCGGCGAAGTATGATGCGCACATTCCAGTATCTATGAGATCAATTTCACTTGGATCGTAAGGGGACTCTCCATCGTACAAAAGCGTGTCCGCCCGCGCACATTTATCCGCGATATCTCCGGCCGTGTTCGGTTCCAAGGTTCGCGCAACAGCTTCGATTCGGCGTTCAAAAGCCTGCATCGTGGGTTGCTGACGTTGCGCTAACGCCGGCAGAGCCGATGCAATCAGAAATACAAAAATGATTATGTGACGCATAATAGAACTGTACGCCTCTCTCCCGGGCCACGCTATATTTCATTGCATCATGATCAGGTTGGCAGAGTCCAAAGATAAAAAAGCGATTTGGGCCATTCTTGGCCCGGTTATTCGCGCCGGCGAAACCTACGCCATCAATCGGGATATCAGCGAGAACGACGCGCTTGCGTTCTGGCTCAGTCCTGATCGGGAAACCTTCGTTTTTGACGACAACGGCGAGGTATATGGAACCTATTATATATGTGCGAACAAAGACGGAGGCGGGGCCCACGTTGCGAACTGTGGGTATATGACGGCGCCGTCCGCCCAGGGGCGGGGCATCGCCCGCCGCATGGGCATGCACTCAATATCACATGCGAAGTCACTCGGCTTTCGCGCAATTCAGTTCAATTTTGTGGTGAGCAATAACACGCGGGCGATTAAACTTTGGCAGTCTCTGGATTTTGAAATCGTCGGGCGCCTACCTGGAGCGTTTAATCATCCGTCACTTGGATACATCGATGCATTGATCATGTTTCGAGAGCTGTGAAATAGTCTGTACGAAGACAAAAAGGATTTTCGATGTCACTCAGTCCGTTACTTAACGCGCCGCTTCACATCCAAATCCATGCGATATCCGCGATTGCTGCATTCATTTTAGGGCTTGTTCAAATCCTGGGTCCCAAGGGAACGCTCCCGCACAAGATCATGGGTGCGGGGTGGGTCATCGTCATGTCCTCAGTCGTGATTAGTTCAGCGTTCATCGTAAATAATTTTGGCCCGAGCGATCCGGTCTTTGGCCGCTTCGGGATGATTCATCTCTTAACCCTCCTTGGTGCGTACACACTCATCAGGGGCGTTATGCATATTCATGAGGGCGGGCCGCGCTTAAAGCGTCACGCGGGACAGTTCGTGGGATTTTTCGTTGGCGGTATTCTAATCGCCGGTGCGCTCGCGTTTACGCCGGGACGGATCATGCATGCGGTTGTATTTGGGGCGTCGTCATAAGTGGCAGAGAAGGCGACCAACCAAAGAGTGCGCCGCCGGGCAGGGTTGGTTGTCCTGACGCTTCTCGCCTTGCCGATTTTACTTCACGTTTTTCAGCCGCAAATCGAATTGGGTGGGCTGGGTTTGGCACTGGGCACACTTGGAATGACAATCTCGCCTTTGATTCTATTTGGCGTTCTTCTTCTATGGGCGCGGTCGAAATGGTGACCGCGCCCACTTAGAAAGATGGTGTGAATAACCTTCGAGCAGTTTAGGGATATGCTGTTCGATCGAGGGCTTCACCACTCAGGAATACCTGAGAGATTTTTCGCGTATTGGTAATATCGTCTAGCGGATTGCCGTCAAGCACCAGGAAGTCCGCGTTCTTACCAACTGTCAAGGTTCCGGTGTCTTCCAAACCGAGGAAGACAGCGGCGTCACCTGTGGACGAGACAATCACATCCATCACAGGCATGCCCGCGATCACCATATCTTCCATTTCAACATGAGCGCCCCAGGGGCGGTTACCATCAGTTCCCATCGTGATTTTCACGCCGGCATCATTCATAGCTACGAGATTGCGCGCTTGAATTTGGAAGCGTTCATTGACTTCGGGGTCTTCGACATTTCCTTTTTGAATGGCATCGAATTCATCATTCGGGACAATGCCTTGCAACCAACTGTAATCAGTGGGTGCGCCGCGGCTCGATAGATTGGGAATGAGAACGAAATCCGGATGGTCGGGAAGCATCCCCAAGAACTCTTCGTCCACATCCATGTCACGGACACTGTGGGCGTAGGAATCGACATTTGCATCGAGTAAGCCCTTGGCATCGGACAAGTCATAAATGTGAGCGGTGACGCGCAGATTATTGGCGTGAGCTTCTTCGATTATCGGACCGTAGAGATCTGGAGTCAGTTTGTCGTAGCGTTCGTTGCGGTCGTCGACCCAGATTTTAATCATATCAACACCAAGCGCTGCCTGTTCCTGAACGGCTTGACGGCCTTCTTCAGCGGTCGAGATGTGATATGGACCGGTGAAGGGAGCGAACGAACGTCCTCCTTCAGGCGCGGTTATTCCAAGACCCGCACTAAAGAAGCGGGCAGCACCGGGAATAGCTTGCGCGCGCATACCGACGATTTGGGCTGAATCGGTGCCAAGAGCCAAAGTTGCGCTAACGCCAAAATAGGCGCGGCGCTTTAAGTCTTGAATCAATTCCTCGGGCGATTGTCGGACGTGCGTATGGGTGTCAACCAATGTCGGCATGATGGTCTTGCCGGAAACGTCTACGCGGGCAGCGCCGGCCGGGACATCTACATCACCAGAGGGGCCAATGAGTGAAATTTTATCTTGGTCGACAACGATTGTAGCGTTTTCGATCGGGGCGCTTCCATCACCGACGATCACTGTGGCACCTTCGTAAGCTGTAACGCCCTCCAAGGGCGGAGGTGTACAGGATGAGAGTCCTAGGCCAACCATGACCACGGCAGCCGCGCCGGCCGCAAATTTCGTTATAGTTCTACGGTGCATCGGGTCCTCCACTCAAAAAAAGACGTTGCAATACGGATTGGTAAATTGAATTTGGAAGTTTACCGGTCAATTCGGCCCACATCTACAGGTGAGAGCAGCCTCAGGAACATGATCATAAAGTGTTGAATTATAGTAATAAATCGTAATTTCATTAAAGTTATCCAGCCATCCCTTGAGCCTTCAATGCTTTGTTAAAATCGTCGGCTTAATTTTGCAACCAGACCACAATGGTTGACGTACTAAGGTAAATACCCTTTTTTGGCGATTGATCGAGAACGGAGACGTCACAAGCATGTCAGGATCTTCCTCACTCAAGTTCGGCGAAAACCTCGAGGACCTTCATATCCTCGTCGTTGACGACGATGATGCGTTTATCTCGCTCATCCTTGCGATGATGGATGCTCTCGGGGTTGGGGAAATCTCGAGCGCCAAGAGTGGTGCTGAGGCATACGATACTCTGCGCAAAAGCAAAAAAATCGTGGACTGTGTAATTTGTGATTATCGCATGGACAACGGAAACGGTTTACAGCTTTTGCAGGCAATACGAACCGGCGTTGTAAACCCGGTGCGCCCGGACGCGACGTTTATTCTTCTGACGTCGTCAAGCGACCCTGAAACGGTAAGCGCCGCGGCGATGCTCGACGTAAGCGGATACCTCGTAAAACCTGTTACAAAAGAAAAATTGGCTGTCGCAATCGCGAAAGCGCGCTCGAGGGTTATCAAAGTTGATATCGGACGTTACCAGCGGGTGAGCATAAAAGAGAGCTAGGATTTGGTCTTTGATTAGATCTGGCAATCGCAGGTGACGCAAAAAATATTTAGGGATTCTCATGGGCGATGGACCTCATGTCCTCATTATCGAGGCGCGCTTTTACGAAGACATTGCTGACGACCTTCTTAAAGGGACAGTCGCGGCCTTAGAGTCGGCGGGAGCGACATCTGAAACTGTAAGCGTGCCGGGCATATTGGAACTCCCGCTCGCTGCCCAATTTGCCTTTAGTAAAGGTGCGGCTCACCCGAACAGGCATTACGATGGGTGCGTGGTTCTTGGATGCGCGATCAAAGGGGAAACCGATCACTATGAATACGTTTCCAGCCAATCCATGAGCGGTGTTCAACGGGTGGCTCTTGATCACCTTGTTCCCATTGGAAATGGTATTTTAACGTGCCCAACGCGCGCGCTGGCGGAGAATCGTGCAAACCCTGACCAGGGAAATGCGGGAGGACGGGCCGCAAAAGCGTGCCTGCAACTCATTGAGCTGAAGCGCAGCTTCGGGCTATAAACCTCGCCGTACGCCTTTTTCGTTCTTTGACAGGTTTGGGTTCGCGCATGACGGCATCGCCGGTTACTTCGTCTGGTCCTTCGTTGTCGCGGGCTTCTAGTCACCGGAGCGCGGCCAGGTTGTCTGTCGTGCAGGCCCTTTACCAAGCCGAGGCGACCGACGTCTCCATTGACGCTATCATGAAGGACTTCCTGTCTGGACGTATCGGGGGCATTGCTATCGTTGCGGATGCAGATACGGAAAAAGAACTCACCGTAAAGCTCTCAGACCCCGATCAAGAACTTTTTGTCGCCCTAATGCGCGCCGTGCAAGATCGCCGTAAACATATCGATGAAATGATTAAGGCGAGTGTCAGTACCGGTTGGCCGTGGACCCGGCTGGAAATGACATTGCGTGCGATCTTGCGCGCGGGGGCCGCCGAGCTTCTTACGCAGTCTTCCATTCCTCCGAAGGTGTCTATCGCGGAGTTTGTCGACGTCGCTCACGCCTTTTACTCTGGGCCGGAGCCTGGAATGGTCAACGCCGTCCTTGATCGTATCGCAAAGGCGTTGGGTCGGGAGTGATGAGAGAGAAAGAGAAAGGCCGGAGCGAATTCGCGCTGATTGCCGATCTCTTTGCGCCGCTTTCAAAAAGAGCGGCCGGTGCGCTCGATCTTAAGGATGACGCCGCTTTAGTTGACGTGCAAATAGGGGAGCACCTTGTTGTTGCGGCTGATACTTTGATCGCCGGTGTCCACTTTCGCGAAGAGGATCCTCCTGAGACAGTGGGGCGCAAAGCCTTACGCGTAAATCTTTCGGATTTGGCGGCGATGGGAGCCAAGCCTGTTGGTTTTTTGCAAACTCTGACGCTGAACGATCAGATCGGTGATGCCTATTTACAAAAGTATGCGAAGGGATTGGAGGATGACGCGACGCATTTTGACATCCCGCTTTTAGGTGGAGATACAACGGTTGGGCGTGGTCCGCTCACGGTCACAATTGCGATTTTGGGAAGTGTAAGAAAAGGCGATGCGCTTTTGCGCTCCGGCGCCCAGGCCGGTGATATTTTATGTGTCACCGGAACGATCGGTGACGGTGCGCTAGGTCTTAAATGCGCGCAGGGTACTTTGAAGCTAAGCGATGCGGACTCAATGTTTCTTCGCGGCCGGTATCAACGTCCAGAGCCGCGCATCGAGATTGGGTGTACGATTGCCGGTCGGGCGAGTGCATGTATTGACGTTTCAGATGGATTGGTCGCCGACGTGGGCCATATTTGCGACGCCTCTGAGGTGATTGCCGTTATCGAAAAGGAGAAGATTCCTCTTTCGAACGCCGGTCGCACAGGGATAAGCCAAGATCCAGACTTATGGAACGCAGTGTTCGGCGGGGGGGATGACTACGAATTGGCGTTCACGGTGCCGCCAGATGATATTGATGACATCTCAAATTTGGGCAGTACTACGGGAACGGCAGTCACAGTGATCGGTCGCATTTTACCTGCGAGAAATGATAAGATGCCTGTCACCGTGGTGGACGAAAATGGTATGACCCTGTCACTTCCGAGTGGTGGATATCGTCATAGATGAGTCCTAGGAAAGGCCAATTAGTATGAAGCGCTTTATCGTCATTCTTCTTGTACTCATACTTGTCGGCGGTGGAGGTGCGGGCGGACTCATTATGATGGGTGTTCTTCCCAACCCCTTCAATCCGGATGCAAGCGCCCTTTTCGAGAGCATGGAGGAGACAGAAGGTGGACGTGCGGGGGATTTTGAACCTCCGTCGGCAGCTTTGCAGCTGGTGAGAGTCAACGACATGATTGTACCGGTCATAATCGATGGTCGGCTTGTGCGGAGAATATCGATGACGCTGCGCCTTGTTGCGGCAAATGCGGGTACGAAATCTCTCGTTGAGGATAATTTGCCCCTTTATCAAGATAGACTTGTGAAGGAGCTGGTTCCGTACTTTCAGACTCATTTCCGCAGCAATGATCTTATCGATATCCGCGATCTAAAACGCTTTTTAAAGGCTCAAGCTGACGCCGTTTATGGGGACTTGGTGATCGCTGTGCTCCTCACGAATGCATTTCAGCAAAACGTGAACTGACCAAATTTCTAGAAAAATGCCCGTGCTTCTTTATTTTATGGGCTGCAATCCATCTTAAATCCCCGTGGAGCCTAAAATGTTGCGTCTGCGAGTGCCTTCTGGCACTCTCCCGCCGCTCCTGATGGGGTGCACGCGCGTTCGTGTCTAAACATTTGAATTTAAACAATTATCTGTCCGATTGAAGGCAAGGTCGCCTTTACATCGAATCAATGACTCAATAACGGGGTGAACATGGATCCTCTCGAAATTCTAGTGGTCGCCTGCGGTGTGCTCGCGGTCCTTTACGGCATTTATGGCGTTCGCCGTGTCCAAAGCACGGATGCGGGCAATGAACGGATGCAATCGATTGCGTCTGCCATTCAAGAAGGCGCTGCGGCCTATTTGAACCGTCAGTACACGACGATCGGCGTTGCCGGGATCGTGGTGACGATCATTCTTGCTGCAACCTTAGGGATCAAGGTGGCCATCGGGTTTGTAATTGGCGCGGTGTTGTCGGGTGTCGCCGGTTACGTTGGAATGAACGTCTCGGTACGCGCCAATGTAAGAACCGCTGCCGCGGCGATGAAGGGCGGCCTTAAGCAAGCACACGGCGTGGCATTCCAAGCCGGAGCGGTTACAGGTTTGTTGGTTGTTGGCCTCGGGCTGTTGGGTGTAGCGGTTTATTACATCGCTCTGAAAGCCCTTCCGGATGCGGATCAACGCGAAGTCATTGAAGGATTGGTCGCACTAAGTTTTGGCGCGTCATTGATTTCGATCTTTGCCCGTCTCGGCGGTGGTATTTTCACCAAGGGCGCTGATGTGGGCGCGGACCTTGTTGGTAAAGTCGAAGCCGGTATTCCAGAAGATGATCCCCGGAACCCAGCTGTTATCGCTGATAACGTAGGTGACAACGTTGGGGATTGCGCAGGAATGGCTGCCGATTTGTTTGAAACCTACGCGGTGACCATTGTTGCAACGATGTTGCTCGGTTCAATTTTCTTTGCGGGCGACGTAAGCACGGAAGCCATGTTGTACCCGCTTGTTTTGGGCGGTGTATGCATCGTCGCGTCGGTCGTGGGAACGTTCTTCTCTGGAATTGGGAGCAATGGCAAAATTATGGCCGCGCTATATCGCGGGTTCATTGTTACCGCCGTTCTCTCGGCAATCTTAATTATTGCGATCACGAAGCATTGGTTTGGCGAAGGCTTTATTACAAATGATGGCGCGTTGATCTCGGCCAACGATCTTATCGTTTGCGCTTTTGTTGGCCTCGTTGTCACCGGGCTGATTATCTGGATTACAGAATACTACACAGGGACAGGATTCCGCCCTGTGAAGTCGGTGGCGTCAGCATCAACTACGGGCCACGGCACGAATGTGATCCAAGGCCTCGCGGTGTCGATGGAAGCGACAGCGATGCCGGTGCTCGTAATTTCTGCTGGGATCATTGTCGCCTATATGGCGGCGGGTCTGTTCGGTCTTGCGGTTGCCGCAACGACGATGCTTGCGCTCGCCGGTATAGTCGTCGCCCTCGATGCGTATGGTCCGGTCACGGATAACGCGGGCGGGATCGCCGAAATGGCCGAGTTGCCGTCTGAAGTACGCAACGTCACGGACGCCTTGGACGCGGTCGGAAATACAACCAAAGCCGTGACTAAAGGGTACGCCATTGGCTCGGCGGGTCTTGCGGCATTGGTCCTGTTTGCGGCGTATACCGAAGATCTAACCCATTACTTCGGCGATCTCGATATCGAGTTTAAACTTGAAAACCCCTACGTGGTGGTTGGCCTGTTTATTGGTGGTCTTCTTCCGTACCTCTTCGGTGCGCTCGGTATGCAGGCCGTTGGTCGAGCCGCTGGGTCTGTGGTGAACGAAGTGCGCCGCCAGTTCAAAGAAATTGCAGGAATCATGGAAGGTACCGGCAAACCAGACTATGGACGCGCGGTTGATCTTCTAACCAAAGCCGCCATTAAGGAAATGGTTGTGCCGTCGCTGTTGCCAGTATTGTCGCCGATTATTTTGTACGGCGTCATTTATGTCGTAGCGGGGCAGGCTGAAGCCTTTACGGCGGTTGGCGCAATGCTCCTGGGCACGATCGTCACGGGTCTGTTTGTGGCGATTTCTATGACCTCGGGTGGAGGCGCTTGGGATAACGCTAAAAAGTACATCGAGGACGGCAACCATGGCGGAAAGGGCTCTGAAGCCCACAAAGCGGCGGTGACCGGCGATACGGTAGGAGACCCGTATAAGGATACAGCGGGTCCTGCGGTAAACCCGTTGATCAAGATTACCAATATCGTTGCGCTTCTATTGCTTGCGGTACTTGCGGCATAAAATTAAGCGAAACGTGAGCTAAAAGAGAACGCCCCGGCTGACTTGCTCGGGGCGTTTTTTTTCTGCTGTCCTATTTAAAGGCCGCCGGGTCCGCCCGGCCCACCAGGACCACTCGGGCCGCCTGGACCTCGATTACCTTGCGTGCCAAACCGGCCAATGTTGCCGATGAGTTGCTCGACTAAGCTCGATTCATAACCTTTTGTCGGTGTTTCGTTTTGTGAGATGGCGACTTCGCGTCCATCTTCCAACGTAAGTTCGCGCATCTGTATAAGAATTCCGCGATCATCGAAATCAAGTGCCAATACGGTGCGTTCGAGTTCGTGAACGGGATAGAACGCATATTGGGTTGTTTGCGCGCTAATATAATACCAGGTCTCGTCGCCAAAAACGCTTGTCGTGGCTGGGGTGCCAAGGAGTCCCTGTACATCTTGGCGGGTTTGCTCGCCGGGCGCGATCTGAGCCAAGGCCTCTGGCAGGGGCAAATTTCCGCGAAGATAAACGTCTTTTGCGCAGCCACTGGCAAATATCGCCACAAGGGCCAGGGCCGCCGGCGAAATAGAGCGGGGAAAAGAAAAGGATTTCTGGTTCTTGGTCTTCATGATGAGCCGTATTATACCACGTCGCGCTATCGTCCAAGCCTTTGATCAACCCTGCGGCCCAATTTGGGCGCTTTTATGTGCATTGCTAATGATTTTTTCAAATCTCTTTTCGCGCGCCAATCCAAAAGACAAGGCCACAAACGCTCTTTACGATTCCATTGTACAGAAGGCGCGTGACCCGGCGTTTTATACGGTTTACGGCGTTCCAGATACGGTCGACGGCCGATACGATCTTATCGTTATTCATGCGATGCTTGTCTTCCGCCACTTACGCAAAGACAAAAAAGAGTCCGCGGACATCGCCCAGTCTCTTTTTGATCTCATGTTTACAGATATGGACCGGTCGTTGCGGGAGATGGGGGTCGGCGATCTCAGCGTTGCCAGGCACATAAAAAAAATGGCCAAGGCGTTTTATGGCCGCGCTGCCATGTACGAAGAGGGGCTGGATGGAGAGCCTGACGCGCTGATCCAGGCTTTGGAGGTTAATTTATTTCGCAACAACGAAAATGCTGCGGATGTCATCAATCAGATGGCTGATTATCTCACACGCGCTGCCGCGCATCTCGATTCTCAAGACATTAGCGAGATAATTGCAGGCCGGGTGGACTTCTCCGTACCTGTTGTGAGGGTCTAATGGCCGTTGGGAGAGAAAGCGTCGCGGAGTTTTCTTTTTCAGTTGAAGTTGACTCTCTCCCCAAGACGGGCCGCGACTTCAAAATGAACGCGTCTGCGGAGGAATGCGCGGCGGTCGCGAAGCGGTTAGATCTACTCGAGCTCAAATCACTGTCCGCATCTCTCCATTTGGTGCGGAGAGGTGGTGGATTCATTTCGGTAACGGGAGACTTTGATGCTCAATTGTCGCAAGCCTGCGTTGTTACCCTAAAGCCTGTACCGGCACATTTACATGAACCGATATCGATGACCTTTATGGATGCGCCCAGTCCGCGAACAGGGAAGTCGCGCGACCGGAGCGCTGAAGAATTAATTTCAGTTGAGGATGACGACCCCCCAGAGTTTGTGACAGAGGGGCGAATCGACCTTGGAGAATTGGTGGTCGAGCAGCTGGTTTTGGCTCTTGATCCCTATCCTAGGGCAGAGGACGCTCACTTTGAGCCTCAGTCTTGGAGTTCGGGCTGCAGGGAGGAGGCCCCAACATCTCCTAACCCCTTCGCCGCATTAGTAAAACTTAAGAAAACGCGGCCTCAATGACCGGGAAGCGGCTTGCGCCGGGTCACGATTTTGGCTATTTAGACGCCCTTCCGCGGGCCGCCGGGCGCATTTGCGCTAAAATAAGGGCGGCCTTCACTACGAAAGACGACGACAATGGCCGTACCAAAACAGAAAATCTCTAAGTCACGCCGCAATATGCGTCGTTCGCACCATGCGCTGTCTACCAGCGCTTATCAGGAATGCCCGAATTGCGGAGAACTTAAGCGTCCGCACCATGTTTGCGCCTCCTGTGGCTACTACGACGGCCGCGAAGTAACATCTGAGTCTGAGGCTGTCGTTTAACGGCCACATTGGATATTCTACACGTAATTTGGCGTTAGGGGCGCCTTCTACGGTGAAGCGGCCCGGGAACAACAATACGGTGACGCTGAACCATTGCGTGACGGCTTAAACGGTCGGGGGATTCAATTGACCGCGCCTTTCACACTTTCTTTGGACGCTATGGGTGGTGATCACGCCCCCGACATCGTCATTAAAGGCGTGGCCGAAGCGCATATTAGATATCCCTTGGCGCGATTTTTGTTGTTTGGCGATGAGAAGCGTATTCAGCCCGCGCTAGATGCCAATTCATCTCTCGCAACCTGTTGCGAAATTCGTCATACCGATGAAGTTGTCACGGGTGACACCAAGCCAAGCCAAGCGCTCCGTTCGGGTCGCAACTCGAGCATGTGGCAAGCTATTGAAGCCGTGAAGTCGGGGGAAGCCGGCGGCGTTGTTTCCGCAGGTAATACCGGCGCGTTGATGGCGATGTCGAAAGTCAATATGCGGATGTTACCCGGCGTTGAGCGCCCAGCCATATGTTCACTGTTTCCGTCGAAGATTGGTGAAACCGTGATGCTCGATCTTGGCGCAAATGCGCAATGCGATGCTCGCAACCTCGTTGAATTTGCGGTGATGGGAGAATGCTTCGCCCGTGCGATGCTCTGATTAGATAGACCAAGTGTTGAATTGCTAAATATTGGTTCCGAAGATTTAAAAGGTACTGATATTTTGCGTGAGGCGGCTGACACATTGCGCAATTCACATCTCGGAATGGAGTTTGCGGGATTTGTCGAGGGCGACGATATTACCAAAGGGACCGTTGATGTGATTGTTACCGATGGCTTCACGGGGAACGTAGCCCTCAAGACCGCTGAGGGAACAGCAAAGTTGTTTTCTGAATTTCTAAGGAATGCGATCAAGAGTTCCATTTTGGCTCAGTTTGGAATGATCTTCGCGAAACCTGTTTTGAGCCAAGTGATGGCACGTGCCGATCCACGCCGTTATAACGGCGCATTATTCGTTGGTCTGAATGGGTTGGTCGTAAAAAGTCACGGCGGAACGGATTCCATTGGGTTTGCGAACGCAATCGGTGTTGCCATCGATATGATTTCGCGCGACCTGAACAGCCGAATTGGTGAAGAACTTTCGCACCTCGTTGCGGAGGCAAAGAATGGCAATGGGAACGGAGCTGAAGTGAAAACACTTGCTGCTGCGACCAGCGGATCTGGATCGTAGTATGCGCCGATCAGTTATCCAGGGGGTAGGGGCGTACCTACCGGCCAACGCTGTCACCAACGAAGACCTTACGCAAAAAGTAGACACATCGGACGAGTGGATCGTCGAACGCACAGGTATTCGTAAACGGCATATTGCGGCCGAAGGTGAGAATACGTCTGACCTTGCGATCGAAGCCACGAAACGCGCGCTCGATGCCGCGGGGCGCTCAGGGGAAGATGTCGACCTTTTTGTCGTCGCAACGGCGACACCCGACGAAACGTTTCCGGCGACAGCGGCCCGTGTGCAAGCCGCGCTCGGGCGACCAGGGGTTCCGTCCTTTGATGTCCAAGCGGTGTGTTCTGGATTCGTGTATGGCTTAGCGGTTGTCGACAACTTTATCAAAGCCGGGCAAGCAAACTGTGCTGTGCTTGTTGGTGCGGAAACTTTTTCTCGTATTATGGATTGGGAAGACCGCACAACCTGCGTGTTATTTGGCGACGGCGCGGGCGCGATTGTTCTGACTGCGGAGGACGGTGAGGGGACCGCGAAAGATCGCGGCGTTCTATCTACTCACCTGCATTCAGACGGACGCCATCATGACATGCTTTATGTTGATGGGGGCCCGGCGTCGACACAAACCACCGGTTATGTGCGCATGAAAGGCAAAGAAGTGTTTCGCCACGCCGTGGTGAATCTTGCCAATACAGTAAAAGAAGCGCTTGAGGCCAACAGCCTGAGTATCGACGACGTCGACTGGTTGGTGCCGCACCAGGCAAATAAGCGGATTCTCGATAGTACGGCATCGAAACTTAAGCTCGCTCCCGAGAAAGTGATCGTGACAGTGGATCAGCACGCTAATACGTCAGCGGCATCAATTCCCCTTGCCTTTGAGGCTGGCATATCTGACGGGCGCATCAAACCAGGCCAACTGGTCCTTTTTGAGGCCATGGGCGGTGGTTTCACATGGGGTTCAGCGCTCGTACGCCTGTAAGGCGATCTATCCTTCAGATCTTTCCGTTTGTAATTCTCTAGAGCGCGGGAAAAGCCAATTGACGAGCCCGGGGATGGCGGTCTAACCTCTTGTAAATACGCAGCTTCTAGGGGGAGCGCGATAATGGGCGACACCATCACACGGGCGCAATTGGCGGAAGCCATTTATCAGGAAGTCGGATTGTCTCGCAACGAGTCCGCAGACCTTCTTGAGTTGGTGCTTGGCGAAATCACGCAATCTTTATTGAAGGGTGAAACGGTGAAAATTTCATCGTTTGGAAGTTTTTCCGTGCGCCAAAAAGGGCAACGTATTGGCCGTAATCCTAAGACCGGCGAAGAAGTTCCCATTCTTCCGCGAAAAGTATTGGTTTTTCGCCCCTCCCAACTTTTAAAGGCGCGCATCCGCGACGGCCACGCGAGTAGAAGTGCTCAGGACACGAGCAGCGCCCCACCGTCGCCAGCTAACCCGACGATGCCGTGAGCGAGGGCCGACAAAACGAACCGGTGAGCAGCGAGGACGACGATGCCCGCCGCCGGCCAACCAAATCAGACAGTGCGTTTAGGACCATCAGCGAAGTTGCTGAGGAACTCGACGTGCCGCAACACGTTCTGCGGTTTTGGGAAACCAAGTTTAATTCAGGTTCGCCCGCTCAAACGGGGTGGAGGGCGGCGATACTACCGTCCGGAAGATGTAACGCTGCTAAAACGTATTCGGGCATTGCTTTTACACCGATGGGCTGACGATTAAGGGCGTCCAAAAACTGCTCAAGGAAGCGGGCGTAAAGGCCGTGACAGCGGAAGGCTCGACAGCCTCTCCAGCCCAAGTTTCGGGGGTAGGATCGCAGAGCGAAGCACCGTCGGGACTCTCTCGGGGTGAGGCGTCCAGATTGTTGTCTGAATTGACGGCGATGCGCGACGACTTGCGCAGTATTTTGCACAGCGCGTAGTCGGCCAGACCTGTTTTCCCGCTTTATTAAGACCTGGTTGTTTTGCCAAAGGAGCGCGCTTATAGTGCGCCGCTTCCCGGCCGAGGCCCCCCAAATATCTGCCTCCGCCGCGGTTTGTTCGGGGCGTAGCGCAGTCCGGTAGCGCACTTGACTGGGGGTCAAGGGGTCGTGGGTTCAAATCCCGCCGCCCCGACCATTTTTCGCATATCCCGCGATTTTCCACCGCTACGAAGCGATATGTACTCGCATAATCTTAAACATGAGAAATGCGGTGTAACTACATAAAATTAAATACAAAATACCTAAGTAAAGTGTTTATGTTGCCAGTCCTGAGCACGTGATTTTCTGCAGATTTCTTGTGAGCCCTCGGTAAAATCTTTATATAGGGTTAACACGGTTATGGGTGTGGGGCTGGGAGGCCTCGGCAAACAATGATTGTTGGCTTCGATACTCTAAATGTACAGCCGATCGTCGCTCCAAGCGCGCCGCCGCCGCGCGTGCAAGCGCCGATTGAACCTGTTGGAGAACGCGAAGCCACAAGCCGCGATCCACAAGAAAAAAACCGGGGTGAGCGGCAAGCCGGCGTAGATTTTCGCTCTTATATTACCGCCTCAACGCTAGAGGGTCTTGGCCGCGCGTTTGATAACGCCGGACGGGCGCGTGGTGAAGATGCGGCCGGTGACGCGACCGCGAGACCAACGAAGGTTCCAGAGTCAGGTCCGGCAATCTTGTCGGGGTCTGAGGCCGCCGACTATTACCGCGCCATTTCTGGTGAGAGTGAAAGCTTGATTGCAGCCCGTGAGTTCCGCGATGCGGCAACGAGTTACGCCCAGAACTTCTTTGCCGCAACTGGCACATTTGCCCGTCCCGGTGAGTCTCTAGAACTCAGCGCCTAAGGCGTATTCTACTTTAATCCCCGATTTGATTGCTCGAGCATGGACCGCCCGGCCTGGGTGAGTTTACATACCAGCCAATCTGGTTTCATTTGATTGGCAAACCACGGCTCGGCCCATCCATTTTCCAGGCACTTCTTGACGACTTGCGGATTTATTTTCCGCCCATCGTTATCAAATAATGGAAGTTTTCCGCCGGGCTGCGTAAGCCCGCGTTCTAACCACCTGCGTTGAGCAGGGGAGGGTCGGACGATTGCGCGGTCACCGCCGTCCATAGTGAACGTCCCCATTCAATGGCAATTATGCCTTGATGTTACCGGCTCTTCGCCGGACGCGCATTTTAGGTCTAGAGAGATGAATTTTTCATAAAATCAATTCCCTGGCGTCTAGTTTAGGCTAAGACTATCCCTCATGAAAGTCAGGAGTCGGATATGAGCAAACCCGCCGCAAGTTATTGTATGCTTTATGTAACTGCCACCTCTCGCTCAGAAGCCGAGACTATTGGCCGGACGCTGGTGGGCGAAAAACTTGCCGCGTGCGTCAATATTGTCGACGGAGCAACCTCGATTTATCAATGGAAGGGGAAGGTCGAAGAATCCTCTGAGGCGATCCTATTCGCTAAAACGCGCGGAAACCTTGCGGACGCAGCGCTAGCGCGTATCAACGAGCTTCATAGCAACGAGGTTCCGTGCGCGGTGGCGTACCAGATGGATGCGGGACTTGCGCCATACTTGGATTGGATTGAGTCTGAAACCGAAAATTAAAACGCCGCGCACTTTCGTTGTGAGACTTTAAACGCTACACACTAAGAACCGCTACACACTAAGGATCGCTCTTCGAGGGACTTTTTTATCTTATGGACGCCGTTACCGCCCTACCAAATGTGCCGTTTTCTATCGCGCTGGCGTTTGGGTTCGGGTTTGTCGCACGGCTGATTAATCTTCCGCCGCTTGCAGGTTTCCTTTTGGCGGGGTTCACACTAAGCGCGCTGGGCGTAACTCTCGATCCCGTCATACAAGATATCGCGGATGCCGGTGTGATCTTGTTGTTATTCACAATCGGTTTAAAGCTCCGGGTCCGCACGCTCACCCGTCCCGAAGTCTGGCTAGGGACATCCCTCCATACGATTTTAGCGGTCGGACTTCTCACCGGCGTTTTGCTTTTTTTGGCTGGGCAAGAGGTCGGGTTGTTTGCGGAGTTGGATTGGACTAGCGCGTTAATGCTCGCGTTCGCCTTAAGTTTCTCGAGTACCGTTTTCACAGTGAAGGTTCTTGAGTCGCGCGGGGAGGTGAGCACCCTGCATGGGCGGACCGCAATTGGTATTCTCATTATCCAGGATATTTTTGCCGTCATTTTTCTCACCATAGCGGGCGCGGAGATTCCGTCCCCATGGGCCTTCGCTCTCTTCGGGTTGCTTTTCTTAAAGCCGCTTTTGGGAAAGTTGCTGGACAGAGTTGGGCACGGCGAAATGGTACCGCTCTTTGGGCTTTTTGCGGCCGTGGTTTTGGGAGCCGGGACTTTCGAGTTGGTCGGTATTAAGCCCGATCTTGGCGCGCTTCTGATTGGGGTGATGATGGCCTCACATAAACGCGCCACGGAAGTTGCGACGTCGATTTTCGGATTTAAGGAAATTTTGCTGGTCGCCTTTTTCCTAGAGATTGGGCTGTCAGGGACGCCGACCCTGTCCCACTTGGCCATCGCTTTAATTTTGGTCGTTTTGATTCCTCTAAAGTCGACATTGTTCTTTGTCTTGCTCTCAAGATTTAAACTCCGCGCGCGCTCGGCCATGTTGGCCTCCCTCAATCTGTCTACTTACAGTGAGTTCGGTCTGATTGTCGGTGCCGTAGCCGTCAGCAATCAGTGGTTGGGAGCGGACTGGATGGTTGTTATCGCGATTGCACTCTCCATTTCATTCCTTTTATCCGCGCCCACGAACACCGTCCCACACAAAATTTATGCGCGCACCCACAACATATTGCAGAAGTTCGAGCGTGCAGAACATCATCCACAAGACAGGCCTTTAGAACTCGGGAATGCAACCATCGCCGTGTTTGGAATGGGACGGGTTGGAACAGGCGCCTATGATTATCTGCGCGAACACTACGGAGGCGTTGTCATTGGAATCGAAAGTAACGCGGAAAAAGTGAGGCGTCACCGCGAGGAGGGACGCAACGTTATATTGGGAGATGCCACGGACTCTGACTTTTGGGAGAGGGCCCGGCTGGTGTCACGTAACCTCAAGGTTGTCTTGCTCGCGATGCCAGAACACAGCGCAAATATTTATTCGGTGCAACAAATCAGAAGCGGCGACTTCAACGGATTCATCGGCGCTATCGCAAAGTTCCCCGATCACGTGAATTCGTTGCGCAAAGCCGGCGCGGATGCCGCGTTCAATATGTATGCTGAAGCGGGAGTCGGCCTCGCCGCAAGTGTGGAAGAGAATATTTCGGAAGCGATGAGAGCGGGAACTTAATCCCGCCC
>CBDDHW010000066.1:0-32560 GCA_965228575.1 Rhodospirillaceae bacterium
CCGCGACGCGAAGAGACTGTTGGCGCGGGACCTCAAACAAATCGGCGGTCGCACACGCAAGAAATGGACGTAACCTTTTTCCCCCATCTAACGCTGCGTAACGCATCGCCTCAACAACATGTCCTTCCGGACCCGGTAGCGTTGTCAAAAGGCGGTCTAATTCTGCATTCACTGCGTCCGCAGTTTCCAATAGTGCAGCTTTAAATTCGCGAGATGAATTCTCTTTGTCGGAAGCAAGGACCTCACTCACGATCCATCGGCTCCACAGATTTCCCGTTGTCAGAAATTTTCTCGACCTTCATGCGTGCATCCGCCAACTTACTCTCGCAATGCTTTTTCAAAGCCGCTCCACGTTCATAGGCTTTTACGGCATCATCCAGCTTTACCTGACCACTTTCCAGGTCCCGGACAATCTCCTCCAATTCTTTCATCGCCTCTTCAAATCCCATTGCAGCGATATCTTTTGGAACTGACGATTTTGCCATCCTTAGTGGTCCTTAAGTGTTTCAACATGCGCCACGACGCATTCTGCAAGCGCATCCAAGTTGTATCCGCCTTCTAGCGTTGAAACCACCCTACCCTCACTCGTCTCTTGCGCCACATCCATAATGTTAGAAGTTGCCCACGCGAAATCGACCTCAGTGAGCCTTAACCCTCCGAGCGGATCGTCCTTATGAGCATCAAATCCGGCGGAAATAAGAACAATATCAGGATTAAATGCCCGCAGCGCAGGCAAAATTTCGTCTGACAAAGCTCCTCGAAACACGTCACCGCGAGCGCCCGCTTCTAGTGGAACATTGACCACGTTGTTATGCGCCCCCCGCTCGCGTCGGCTCCCGGTACCGGGATAAAATGGAAACTGGTGGGTCGACGCATAGAAGGCGTCGGCGTCGTCCCAAAAAATTTCTTGTGTCCCGTTCCCGTGGTGAACGTCGAAATCAATTACAGCAACGCGTTGATATCCATGAACTGCCCGAGCATGCAACGCCGCTACAGCGACATTATTTACGAGGCAAAACCCCATCGCACGGTCTGACTCGGCATGATGCCCTGGGGGCCGTGCGACACAAAATGCATTGTCGACCTCGCCACTTGCGACTGCATCAACTGCACGGACAACTGCGCCTGCCGCCCGAAACATCGCTTCACGTGATCCAGGTGAAACAATCGTATCGCCATCTAAAAGGTGCAAACCCTCGGCCGGAACTGCAGATAACAAGTGATCAAGATATTCACCTGGATGAGCTCTCGCAATCGCACCTTCATCCGCACGCGGTGCTGACTCGCGGATCAACCCACTAAATACCGATTGGTCCAAACCTTTCATAACGCTGGTTATGCGTTCGGGACGTTCGGGATGGTGCAAACCCGTGTCGTGAGCGGTATAACTCTCGTGAGTTAGGAGCATGGTTGTCATATGGATTAAACCAGTTGCGGAAGACGAAAAATAGCCTGCCCAGTAGAGCCCTAATGTCACAGATTGATGGCGAACCCCAAGCGTTTACCGTGATCTTGGTATCCGATCAACCCGACCTTGTGATTAGGTTCAACTATGGCGCACCGTGAGTCAGGCTTCCGCGTCGGTATCGATTTGGGCGGAACGAAAATCGAAGCTCTCGTTCTTGATCGATCTGGGAATGAACGAGCTCGACAACGCGTCCCGACGCCAAAAGATGACTATAACGCCATTATCCGAACCATAGCTGACTTGGCAAAATCGGTGTGTAGCGACAATACTCCCATCGGGATCGGTATTCCCGGCTCTATTTCGCCGTCATCCGGCGTTGTCAAAAATGCGAATTCGACATGTCTTATCGGCCACGCACTAGATAAGGATCTCCGTGATGCAACGGGCCGACAGGTGAGAATCGCGAATGATGCTGATTGTTTTGTCCTATCGGAATCAGTCGACGGTGCCGGCGCGGAGTTTGAAATTGTATTTGGGATTATACTTGGAACCGGTGTTGGTGGCGGTCTCGCAATACAAAAATCGCTGGTCCGAGGTCCTAACGCAATTACGGGTGAATGGGGCCACAATCCACTTCCTTGGCCAACGGGAATAGAGGAAAATCCGGGCCCGTCCTGCTACTGCGGAAAGCGTGGATGCATCGAAACCTTCTTGTCAGGCCCCGGTTTTAGCCATGACCATTTTCAAAGTTTTGGCGAAAATATAACTGCGGAAGACATAGTATCGCGAGCGAACTCAGGCGATAAAAACGCGCAATCTTCGCTTGGCCGCTATATTGAAAGGCTTGCGCGAGCAAGTGCCAGCGTCATCAACATCCTCGACCCTAGTGCGATCGTTCTTGGCGGCGGCTTATCAGAAATAAAACAGCTTTACACCGAGGTGCCAAAACTTTGGCCGCACTATGTTTTTTCCGACACAGTAGCTACGCGATTACTACCACCACGCCATGGTTCAGCCAGTGGTGTACGTGGAGCGGCCTGGCTTTGGCCTTAGGCAAGGTGTGGTGATAACCACTTTAACATTGAGGTCGCTCTAAATGCCGCAAGTAAACCATGTGCGCGGAAAGTGAAAAATCTTCAAACTTTTGCTCAAAGGACTCTATGACACCGGTGTTACTCAACTTGAGAAATAATTCAGTATCAGGGGTTTCACGCTCATCGATCAAATTATAACGCGCGATATTCATCCGCCAAGCTGGACCGCCGAGCAATTTTTGAACATCCTCACTATTTGCTTCATTTAAAGACTTAGGAATCTCCACCTCATCAACCCGGTTCCCGATCACCGCCGACACTACTCGCGGACCAGTGGATGATGCACCGTTGAGCACAACGCTCCGAACCAAAGACACTCCCTCCCCCGCATGCTCTAGTAGTTTTTGAGAATGAGCGACCGGAAACATCGTCCCATTAGGCAATTTCAAACTATGCCGGTCCCCCACCCGATCGCCATTTTCATCGATCGCATGATAGTACGCTTCCCCCCCAGACGTTCGTGTGGTGGCGCCTCCACCGAAGGACTCTATTGTGCGGCCATTCTTAAAGGTGTGGACCGAAAACCTATAAGAATCCCCGTCTTTCGCTTCCCAGGATTGAAAGTATCGTTCATTGGTGAAATTTTTACTGTCCCCAAACGCAAGGTCGATAACCGTTCGATTTCGAGTTTCCCACCCGTCGCAGGTTTCCTGAAAAACTGACTCAATGGTCCCAACTGCCGCGCGCGGACCTTCCGATGAACTTGCCTGTATTAAGCGAAGTTCATAACTCGCAGCATAAGATGGTCTTGCATTCTCCACAGTGGACGCGGACACCGGAGTCATTGTCAGAATGACCGCGCCAAAAAAATTTAAGGACCGTCGCATTTATCGCTCTCTCGCAACTCGACCAAGTTTTCTAATTTTCACAAGTCACTTCTAAGGGTTCCACGTACACCAATTCGAACCCCAACCCAAAGTCTCCAAAATCTTGTGTCATTGCGCGCGTAATTCCCCCAGACATGAGTTCAACTTCCACCTCGAACTCAGGCAATCCCTCATTCGAATCAAGAAGAAAATACGCCATTGAAACGGGCCAGTGTGGACCTCTGCCAATTTCATGCAGCTCATTTTTTAGCGCTCTGGCACGTTCGGACTGCGGTTCACCGATAACAGCTGTGACACGATAAGGTCCATTTTCCAAAGCACCATCCATTACTGGCGCGCTTAAAAAACGGCGCCCGGCTTGCGCACCGTCCAGCACGGATTGCAAGTGAGATGTCGACAGCAACGTTCCGGGAGGAAGTTCAAAACTTGTAATTCCCTCAGACTCCAAAACGGCATCGCCGGAACGATCTCCCTTAAGTTCAATTCGACCACGTTGAGAACGACTTAGCCGCCCATTTTCGATAACTTCCAATCGGAATGTCGACGTGCGGCCATTTTTTGCTTCCCAAGACGCATAACGTTGGTCGATCGCGTTTACGACCCCGCTCGCAAATGCCATATCAATATTTAGGGTTGCCTCCAGCGTATACCCGTCACAGCGATCAGTAATAACGAAGACCATGGTTCCGCGAGCACCACGAACACCCTCGGTCTCAGTCATCTTCGTGAGCGAAACATCATATACCGCCCGATGTGGAGCCAGTCCTTGGGCTAAAGTTTCAGACTTGCTTAAGCTCCAAACAATTATTGAGAAAAGCAAAAGCATAAAAAAATGTCGTGAGCGCCCAATAAATTGCGACAAGCGCCTACCTCCTGAAGGCTTCCGCGACGTAATATTTAAACAATAATGATCGGCGGATGTGTTGAGAACAGGGCAAACATCTTTATGTTGCCCGCGCCTTCCACAATCTACCGGGTTAGTACCCGCCCGGAGTCGCTTGCACATTGTTTTTAGTAAAAACTATTTATGCGGTGCGCGCTTTAATTAAATCTGATCCGATAACGGCATGCCGTAGCCCGTAACTACTTGTAATAATTGAAGCTAGGGCGATTTTTCTAGTGGCAAAAAGTAGGTTTCGTAAAATTTACTACAATAAATTCAATTACTTACGTAAATACTCAGATTTCCTGAGATATCGAATTTCCCTAATCATTAACATTAAACTTCATCTAAAGATTGAAGTTTTATTTTCGGCTGAAGGCTCACGGATGATACTAACCGTAACCTGTTGACCTCTGTCAGGTCTACCGAACAAGATGCGCCCCGGCGGGGATTAGGAGAACAAATTAAATGGCTGGAATAACCAAGCCAAAAACGGTGGACGAGCCGGTGCTTGAACACAACTCCATCGTTACAAAATTGACCCAGTTCGTGCAATTTACCGAACAAGTTCGGCCAGAACCTTCTTCCGAGGGGACAAGGGCGATCAACCAGGTTGCGCAACTCGCGCATAGCTTGGTGGAGGAAATTTCCAACCATTTGAAAGCGCAAGATAAGCGCATTGCCGAGCTCGAAAATCTCGCGACCACTGACGCCTTGACCAAAATTCTCAATCGGCGCGGGTTTGAACAAATTTTGGACCACGAACTTTCGGTTGCCCGACGCCACGGCGTGGGCGGTGTTCTTATTTTTGTGGATCTCGATGAGTTCAAACCAATCAACGACACTTACGGTCATGCAGCCGGAGATGAAATTCTAAAGACCGTCTCGAATTTACTACAAGGCCACGTCCGCGACACCGACTATGTTGCTCGTTTGGGAGGTGACGAATTCGCTATACTTCTGCCGCGCTCCAATAAAAGGAACGGTGTTAAACGCGCAGAGGATTTAGATCGAAAATTAAATAATGCCTACGCTCAGTGGGATGGAAAACAAATTCCGGTGAAGGCGAGTTGCGGCGTTCATATGTACACCTCGAAAGCCGAAATGGACGAACTATTGGAGGCCGCGGACGCTGCCATGTATAAAATCAAACAGGAACGCCGTAAAAAACTTGGACTAAAAGCGCGGTAACAGGGTCAGTGAGGCCCATTATTTGCTTAGGTCGATCGCCCACTTCTTACGAGGTGGGCGTTGTCTTTTTGGGGCCGGTTTCTTTGGGAAGATCTAATTTAATGTGAAGTTCCTTAAGGTGTTTTGAAGCAACTGCATTGGGCGCCTGCATCAGTAAATCCTCAGCACGTCCGTTCATCGGAAATAGAATTACTTCACGAATACTAGGCTCGTCAGCCAACAACATTACAATCCGGTCTATGCCAGGCGCCGATCCTCCGTGAGGAGGAGCCCCGAATTTGAACGCATTAAGCATTCCACCAAATTGCTCTTCTACCACGTCCTTCGAATACCCCGCGATTTCGAACGCTTTGTACATGATATCGGGTCTATGATTTCGTATTGCGCCCGATGACAGCTCGACACCGTTGCATACGATGTCATATTGAAAAGCTTTGATCGTCAGTGGGTCTTGGTCCAAGAGCGCGTCTAAGCCGCCCTGAGGCATGGAAAAGGGATTGTGACTGAATTCAATTTTCCCAGTGTCCTTATCCATTTCGTACATTGGATAATCCACAATCCAGCAAAACATGAACTTGCCGGATTCTAGCAATCCTAATTCGTCGCAAATTTTTGTCCGCACGTGACCCGCGAACTTCGCAGCGGCGTCAGGCTGATCACACACAAAAAATACGCTGTCCCCGTCGCTTACACCGGTCGCAGATTTAATGGATGCAACGCGGTCTGCGTCGAGGTTTTTTGCGATTGGCCCGCGCCCTTCGCCGTCCTTATATTGAATATAACCGAGACCGCCTGCACCTTCGCCGCGAGCCCATTCGTTCAATTTATCAAACCAGGAGCGCGGCTGGTCCGCCGACTTGGGTCCGGGAATCGCTCTGACTATCGCACCTTTATCGATGTTCTTGGCGAATAGGCCGAAGTTCGACCCCTTAAATGCGTCAGTAACATCGGTGACGAGAAGCGGGTTTCGCAGATCAGGCTTATCGCTCCCGTATTTCAACATTGCCTCATCATAGGCAATCCGCGGAAATGGCGCAGATGTGACCGAACGCCCGTTTGCAAACTCCTCGAATACCCCAGCCAAAACGGGTTCGATCGCGTTGAACACGTCCTCCTGCGTCGCAAAGGCCATTTCAAAGTCGAGCTGGTAAAACTCACCAGGTGAGCGATCCGCGCGGCTATCTTCGTCCCTAAAACATGGTGCAATCTGGAAATATCGATCAAAGCCAGATGTCATGATTAGCTGCTTAAATTGCTGTGGTGCTTGTGGAAGTGCATAAAACTTCCCAGGATGAAGCCGCGAGGGAACCAGAAAGTCTCGCGCGCCCTCGGGAGATGACGCTGTCAAAATAGGTGTTTGGTACTCTACAAATCCTTGGTCCCACATACGGCGACGTAAACTGGCGATGACGTTTGATCGCAATAGAATATTCGCTCGCATTTGATCTCGGCGAAGATCAAGGAAGCGGTAAGTTAAACGCATTTCTTCCGAATATTCTTGATCACCAGCCACCTGCATGGGCAAGGTCGCGGCATCTGATAAAATTTCTAATGTCTCTACGACAACCTCAACGCGTCCAGTGGGCAATTTATCGTTAACCGTATCCGCAGACCGGGGAACAACTTTGCCCGTAACGCATACAACGCTCTCAGGCCTTACTGCCTCCAAAGCAGAAAAAATATCACTGGACGCATCGGCAACGCATTGCGTGACCCCATATTGGTCCCGCAAATCAACAAATAATAGGTTGCCATGGTCGCGCTTGCGATGCACCCAACCCGATAGACGCGCATTCTCACCAGCATTTTCTTGCCGAAGGGCATCGCAGGTATGTGTTCGGTAGCGGTGCATCGCCGATTCCTTGTCGCGGGAAGTCAATATCACATTTTGTGCGGCCAGCACCCGCACCATTGGCGGCGTGAAACCACACCGATCCCGCTCATTTGTCAAGACTCACGGAGCGTAATTCTTCTACTGCCCTAGGAGATTATTTATCTCACATGGTTGCGGCGCCCTGGGCCAGCCGCTAAGACTGCCTCATGAGCCTCATTTCAAACACGTCTTCGCTCGTTGAGTTTTGCGATAGCTTAAAATCCGCCGAGTTTATTACTGTCGACACTGAGTTTATGCGGGAGTCCACATATTGGGCTAAGCTGTGCTTAATCCAGGTTGGCGGCCCCGATAACGCCTACTGCGTTGATCCGTTGGTCCCTGGTATCGACCTGTCACCGTTGTACGATCTACTGGCAAACCCGGATGTTCTCAAAGTATTTCACGCCGGGCGACAAGATCTAGAAATATTCTACAACGCCACAGGAAGTGTGCCGGTTCCCGTCTTCGACACGCAAATTGCAGCCATGGTGTGTGGATTCGGTGACCAAGTCGGATACGAGACGCTCGTTGCACGCTTAACAGGGGGTCGTCTCGACAAATCTCAACGTTTTACAGACTGGGCGCGCAGGCCGTTAACTGATCGTCAAATACAATACGCGCTGGGCGATGTTACTCATTTGCGATCCGTGTATGAGAAACTCCTGCGGCGTTTAGAAAAAACGGGCCGTAAGTCTTGGATCGATGAGGAAGACGCGGTTCTGGCAAATCCTCAAACGTATCGGGTAAACCCTCGCGAAATGTGGCGCCGAATTCGTGCACGTACTCGGGCACCCAGGCTACTTGCGGTTTTACGCGAACTGGCCGCTTGGCGGGAACTTACCGCGCAGTCTATGGATATTCCGCGACAGCGCGTAGCAAAAGATGATGCCTTGCTCGAGCTGGCTGCGAGCTTACCGAAAACTGCAGACGACATAAAACGCTCGCGCATTGCAAAACCGCTAGCTAGCGGAAAGTATGTGGACGGCGTTTTAACAGCTATCTCAGCAGGAGTGAAAATCCCAGATGCTGAATGTCCGAAATTGGAGAAAGGAACTGGACGCGAAGATCAGGCGCCGAAAGCTTTAGTAGATCTCCTAAAGCTACTCCTTAAAACCAAGGCTGAATCACACGATGTTGCTCAAAAGCTCATCGCTTCAAGCGATGATGTTGAAGCTATAGCGAATTCGGACACCGCCGATGTTCCAGCCTTAAAGGGTTGGCGGCGTGAATTATTTGGGGCGGATGCATTAAAGCTCAAACATGGACAACTCGCCATCGGATTGTCTGCCGACGGCAAAGCAATAGAAATTTTCGAACGATAATCGGTGCTGGAGGTAATGGCGCGAAGCCACTTCCTACGTGCGCTTTGCGCCTAAAAAGGTTCGGGGCACGATCACACCTGATGAACCTCAGCTTCAATATTCAGATGTTCTGCTAACTTTTTAAGACGGCGCGGATAAGAACCGGTCCTAAATAAGGGATCACCCTTAGGTACGTCCAAGATCAACTTGTTTGTCTTTAAAGATAATTCCACTTTTTCCAATACGCCGGGTCCTCCAGCAGACAATGCATAGGCAAGTCGAAGGGCTAGCCCAACAGTTTTCACACGTTGAACCCGCGTTTTCTCGAGAAGGGCATGTGCCTGCTCAACGAGTGGTTCAGAGAGCGTTGTGCTATATCGGTAGTAGAGCGCAAGCGCCAAGCCAGCTCTATCCTCATGGTCGAGCCCAAGAAACGGAAGTCGTAGCACGCGAAGAAACGCTTGCTCGGCGCGATAATCTGGATGTTCTGTCCACCAAGCGTTGCTTAGCAAGCAGGCCGCGAGACGCAATCTTTGTCGCTCGGAATTGTCCTCTTGGCCTGAAAAAAGAGGTGAAATCCAATTGAAGGTATCGTACCCGACGGCGGCATCCCTGCCAGCGTTTTGCCCAATTTCCTCCGCCAAACTGATAAGAGGGTCTTGTTTTTGCGTTGCCGAAGGAAGTGCATTAAAAAAATGCCCCTCGCGCATTCCGTAAATAGAAAAAACTAGATCGGTTGGCTTGGTAAAATGCAACAACCGCTCGAGCACGGTTGCTGCCAATGGAAGGCTCGCGACTCTGCCCTTCGATACACCTTGGATGTGCTCGAGACTTTTTGAACCAAGACGCCGTATCACTTCAAAGAGTGATGCAGCATGCCGGCGCTCCAGGGTAAAATTATCAAGGACGTGAAGCGGGTAATCCATTTGCGCAATACACACCCGCGCTAAAGATCGCCAAGCTCCACCAACGACGTAGAGTGTTTTTCCTTTGCCTTTGGCCATCCAGCCATACTGTCCAAGCCCGCGGTCAACTATCGACGTCGCTTTGTGTACCTCTCCATTCGAAGCTTCCTCCAGCCTCAGCAAACCTATCGGCAACGTGGTGTATTCGTCTAATGAACCGTTGTGGACTCGCGCGAGTTCTAAACTTCCGCCGCCAAGATCTGCCACAATACCGTCCGCAGTGGGAATTCCGCACAAAACGCCTAATGCAGACCGCTCAGCTTCCTGCTTCCCGGTCAAAACTTGGACCTCTATTCCGCACCGCTTGCGCACAGTTTTCGCAAAGTCTTCTCCGTCCGTGGCGTCTCGAACCGCTGCAGTTCCCACAGCGTCAACTCTTTCCACTCCCAAGGCTTTAGAGAGCGCGACAAACCGCTCAATCGTATCAAGCGCGAGCTCCACACCTTCCGGATTGAGTCGTCCAGTCCTTTCCAAGCCTTTGCCCAAGGCACATATAGTTTTTTCGTTATGTAGAGGGATCGGCGTTCGTATCATCCCGCTATACACAACGAGACGTACTGAATTAGAACCAATATCGATTACCGCAACTGGACGACTATCACCGATTACGTCTGTGCGCGATCGCTTCACGAAATTCTCTGAACCCATGGAATAGAGTTTTTTCTAGGTCTGACTAGGCGAAAGGATAGGTAACGTCGCGGTTGATATCAGGTTTGACGCCGTCTGGAAACAAGCTTCGCAACTCGTTTTTTAACGCGCTCAAGGGCGCTTCCTTGCCCCGAGAGGCTCGGGTTTGTCATAAAATAGTCGTGGGCTGAAAACGGAGTGTCACCGGGCGATTGACGCACATATTTGCCGTCCGGAAGTAAATCCCAGCTTTGTTTGTTGTCCTTAAAATTCGCGACCATGATTTGATCGAGAATTTGCTGATGAACGGTGGGGTTCTCCACGGGAACAAGAGTTTCAACCCGCGCCATGAGATTTCGCTGCATCCAATCGGCCGACGAAATATAGACCTTCGTCTCCTCGGCCGGCATAAGGTAACCATTTCCAAAGCAAACAATCCGAGAGTGCTCTAAGAAGCGACCAACGATGCTCTTGACACGAATATTTTCGGACAACCCCTTAACACCCGGCCGCAAGCCGCATATTCCGCGAATGACAAGATCAATTTTGACGCCCGCTTGAGATGCACGATACAGCGCATCGATGATGTCCGGGTCAACCAATGAGTTCATTTTCGCCCAGATCGTTCCGGGTTTGCCGTCCCGTACAAACCGAATTTCATTCTCAATCAACTCTGCGAGCTTCTCCTTCAGGCCCAGGGGTGCGATCACCAATTTCTCGAGGGAATCCGGCTGCGCATAACCGGTCATAAAATTAAATACGCGCGCTGCGTCTTGGCACAAGGCGCGATCGCACGTGAAATAAGACAGATCTGTGTACACTTTTGCTGTCACCGGATGGTAATTTCCAGTACCGAAATGAACATAGGAACGGGTCTCAGCACCATCCCTGCGGACGACTAAAGAAATCTTGGCATGCGTTTTAAGGTCAACGAAACCAAACACAACGCTAGCACCCGCGCGTTCTAAATCTCGCGCCCAACGTATATTCGCTTCTTCATCAAAGCGGGCCTTCAATTCGACCATAGCGGTTACAGACTTACCTGCTTCAGCGGCTTCCACGAGCGCTTTGACAATGGGACTATTTTCGCTCGTTCTATAAAGAGTTTGTTTGATGGATACGACGTTAGGATCGCGCGCCGCTTGGCGGAGAAATTGCACCACAACGTCAAAAGACTCGAAGGGATGGTGAACAACAATGTCTTTGTGCCGAATTGCCGCAAAACAATCCCCTCCAAAATCTCTTATGCGCTCTGGGAAACGGGCGTTGTAGGGAGAAAACTGTAGATCGCGGCGTTCTTCCAGAATGAGTTGCTTAAGGTCTGTTTGACCGATCATACGCTCGATTTGATAGGCGTCCTCGCGCGGTACTTCCAATTCATCGCAAATCATATCGACTTGATCGAGTGACATGTCTCCCACGAGAGCTAAGCGTATGCAGGTACCGCGGCGACGGCGCTTCAGGGCACTTTCAAAACTACTAACGAGATCCTCTGCGTCTTCGTCAATTTCCATTTCAGAATCGCGAATAACGCGAAAGTGCCCCGTCTGCATAATCCGATATCCGGGAAACAACATGCTTGAAAACATTAGAATCACGTCTTCGACCAACATGAACCTTACTTGTTCACCGGAAAGGCGGACAAAACGCTGCACTCTCGGCGAAATAGGAATTAGGGCCCGCATTGTCTCGCCATCAGAGATGCGCGCGAGCTGGAGTACGAGCGCGTGTCCTAAGTTTGGAATAAAGGGAAACGGATGGGCCGGATCGACCGCCAGGGGTGTAAGAATAGGAAATATGTCGCCGACAAAGCGCGCTTCTAAATCTAGACGCTCAGCATCTTCAATATCGCTTGGTGAAACGACATAAATGCCCTCGTTCGCCAGAAGACCCCGCAACTCGTTCCATACTTCATCCTGCTGATTAAATAGATCCCGCACGGCCTCGTTAATGAGATCGAGTTGCTCCTGTGGTGTTAACCCGTCTGCGGACGGCAATGAAACGCCCGCGTTGACCTGGCCCTTGAGGCCAGCAACGCGGACCATATAAAATTCATCTAAATTGGATGCCGATATCGAAAGAAATCGCACGCGTTCCAACAAAGGGTGTTGGGGATTGCGGGCTTCCTCGATAACACGCGAATTAAACGCCAACCACGACAGCTCGCGATTAATAAAACGCTCTTTTAGCGAGAAGGATTCTATGCCGGTGGAAACGTCGCGGTCCGCCGACCCCTCAGGCCTAATTTGTGTTTCAGCCGGTGTCACGTCAGTATCCCTGAAGAATGCAGGCTATTTCAAATTATGGCGACCACCCGCACAACTGGGTGGGGCCATTTTTCATCGAAATACAACTATTCTTTGACCTGCAGACTACCATGGTGACGATACACTGTCGATCAATCGACTAAAGGAATAAGGCCATACTTCATTGAAAACATTACATCTTCTGCGCCATGCAAAAGCTGCGGAAATCAATCCCCAAGGAACAGACTTTGAAAGACCACTCTCAAAGCGCGGAATAGCGGCGTGCAAAGCCGTATCCAATTACCTTGCGACGACGGGGTTCTCCGTCGATCGCGTGTTTTGCTCACCCGCCCAGCGCACAAAAGAAACGTACACTTTTATTAAGGACTCGCTGGGCGGAGCTAAAACGAGTTTCCGCGAAAAACTGTACTTAATTGACGCCGGCGATCTTTTGAATCTGATTGGCGATTTTTCTAATTCTATTTCCTCGGCGATGATCATTGGTCACAATCCGAGCCTGCACATGATCGCATTGCGACTGACCTATGACGCAATTGACAAAGAACTACCCAATCTAAATTTACTGACCACCAAATTTCCGACGGGCGCTCTATGTAGTTTGACGTTCAATACCGACGACTGGCAGATGGTGACGCGAGGGCGCGGTACCCTCACAGCATTTATTCGCCCTAAAGATCTGGATTAATCCCTACTCTTCTGTTGCGGCGTTGAGCACGACCTTAATGAGAGGCACTGTCACCGCTTTTTGTCCAGCTAGAGATTCCTTATCAGCTAAATCAACAATTCGTCGCGCCGCCGAGTAACTTCTGGTCATGTGCCGGATAGCATACGAAATTACTTCCGGGCTTACGGAGATTTGCCGATCCGCAAACAATTTAACCAAAATAGCACCCATCAGAGTGTCGTCCGGCGCGTCAATACGTACAGCATGAAGTGCCGCCATTCTCGACCGCAAATCTGGCAACGCCGTTGACCAACGCGCGGGAGGTTTTTGGCTTGTAAATAGCAAATAGTGACCCTGTTCTCTGGTCGCATTGAACAAATGTAGGAGTGCTCGGCTCTCCGAGATTAAATCACCGTCTTCAATAACAAGAGGCTTATCGAGCTTTATAAATCCTTCAACGGTTTCATCGCAAAGATCACTAGGGGAAACAAACTCTGCGTTGGCACGTAATGCGAAAACATTTGCAAGATGCGATTTACCACACCCCGGTGGACCAAAGACGCAGAGCGCGTGCCCCTTCCAATCCGGCCATTGGTCGATGAACGTGACAGCGTCTTGATTACAGGGTGCGACTAAGAAATCATCCCGACCCAGAGCAGGCCGATACCCTAGATCTAAAGGTAACTGTCGCTTCGTGGTCATTGGTGGGCTCTACTGACCTACTCCACCCGATATTTGATCCTCTACACTTTGTTGGACATTTTCGGGAGCGGTCATGTCTATAAGATCGTCCATCTCAGGTACGAGCGCCTCTACAACCCAGACACCATTATAGTCGGTGATTGCCAAATCCTTTTGCGCCAACGCCAAGTTGAATGGGCTAATTTCACCGGCGTAGATCAATGAAACCTGCGCACGATCTCGGGTCATCGCCTGAAGTTCTAACTGCTCGATCAACGAAATCGATTCTAGCTGAGTCCTGACGTTTACCCAATCACGGATGCTGCTCAACGGAACTAGGGCTGTAATCTCTGTCACCGTGTCGTAGGCGACACGATTGGGCATTTTCCATGCATTCTCTACAGTTGACGCCGCAACATGGGCAGCCGCGACCAAGACCTCCTCGAGCTCTTGTCCGGGTTCACCAGAGTGTGACAATACGAACTGATTTAGTGGCAAATCGCGATGGCGGATTGTTAACGTCAGCAGAACATTGATAATTTCCAGAGGGTTTACCAAGTCCTCTAGTACAAGTTCTGATTCCGGTAGTTCTGTCATCTCTTCCGGTGACGCAACGTCGACTGAGACTTCGGCGGCGACGACCAATGATCCAGCAGTACCATAGCGTGTGCTTAGCGCATCCAAAGCATCCTGGTCGCCTTCGACCGCCTGTTCTACCGACAGTGTAGTCAAATCATCGATATCACCGAGTGGCAGCGCAAAGGGGACAAGTCCATTTTCTGCCGCTGGTTCTTCCCACGCTAACCTCCAAGGATTGGGGTCTTCCCAAAGAAGAAGCCGTTCGCCCGCGGACTCCCTGTAGAGCGGCACGATGACTAAAGGCTTACTGACTGTCTCGGTGAACGGAATACCTGCAGACCGCAGAAGACCCCGTATTGGACCGGGATGAAACCGCACCGACATTTCAGAAAGATAGCGAACCGCTGAGCTTCGCTCTCCTGAAATGGAAAAATCGCGAACCATCGATATGATTTCATCTGTACTTGGCTCAGGCACGCGCTCAACGTCATCCGGTGCAACAAGGCGCGCAATAATTTTACGAAAAGCGAGAATTTGACCTTCCAGCAAACCTTGTGCGCGGGCCTGGGTGACATTGTCTGCCGTCGTATCTACCGCGATTGCGCGAACAGAAAAGATATCTCGATTCTCTACCACTTGCGCTTTTACCGGCGCACCTGTGATCATAAGTAAGAGTATGGCGGGGCTCACCACAAGCAGCATTACGGCCATTGCATTGCTGGGTCGTTTCAGTATGTTCACGTTCGTCACCGTTATCGCGTTGAAGTAATTTCTATGTCTAATGGTTTAACCTACAAAGACGCTGGGGTCGATATTGACGCTGGTAATGCGTTGGTGGATGCGATCAAACCCCTCGCGAAAGCAACATCACGGGCGGGAGCGGATGCCTCTCTCGGCGGCTTTGGTGCATTTTTTGACCTAAAGGCAGCGGGATTCACAGATCCGGTCCTCGTTTCATGCACTGACGGTGTTGGCACGAAGCTCATGTTAGCTCAGGCAACGGGGCAACATCGTGGCATAGGCATCGATCTCGTTGCGATGTCTGTTAATGACTTGGTCGTTCAAGGGGCAGAGCCTCTGTTATTCCTGGATTATTTTGCTACTGGGAAATTAGATTTAAGCGCCGCAAGAAGCGTCGTTCAGGGTATTGCCGAGGGGTGCTCCACGGCAGGCTGCGCATTGGTCGGGGGCGAGACAGCTGAGATGCCGGGCATGTATGCACCGGGCCACTATGATTTGGCGGGTTTTGCCCTTGGCGCGATAGAGCGCGGCCAAGCCCTTACGGGTGACAATGTGTCGGCGGGCGACGTAATCCTGGGACTGGCATCCTCGGGCTTTCATTCTAACGGCTACTCTCTAGTTCGACGGGCGGTGGAAGATAACGGAATCAGCTATAGTGACGAAGCCCCCTTCGCGACGAACCAGTCTCTTGGCGAAGCTCTCCTCACCCCTACACGCATTTACGTGAAGAGTTGCCTCTCCGCCGTTCGTGCCGGTCATGTCAAAGCACTCGCGCATATAACGGGCGGGGGATTTATCGAAAACATACCGCGCGTATTACCGAAAGGCTTGAGCGCCGAAATTGATGCGACCGCCGTACCACTTCCACCCATGATGGTGTGGCTCATGAAAATTGCGGGTATCTCCGCCGGGGAGATGGCCCGGACTTTCAATTGCGGAATAGGAATGGTCGTAATTGTCGATCCCGACCACCTTCAAGCTGCTCAATCCTTATTTGAAGACCACGGAGAATCGGTCACGAAAATTGGCATGATCACGGAACGCGGCGACGGACCGCGCGTGAAGATACAAAATATAGAGAATTGGGCGCAGGCGTAACGTGCTTAGGCGGTCCCTGCAATCTTATCTAGATCAATCTCGCCGCTAATAATGCGCCGTAACGTTTCAGGAAACATTTCTTGTTCTTTCGCCTGAATTTTCTCAGTTAAAGACTCGATTGTATCGTCGGGCTCAATATCCACTTTCTCTTGAACGACAATCGGGCCGTGGTCGTACTCATCATCCACAAGATGTATGGTAACGCCCGACTGCTTGTCTCCCGATTTTAGAACCGCATCGTGAACATGCCGCCCATACATTCCTTTGCCACCAAACTTTGGCAACAAAGCTGGGTGGACATTTAATATACGATTGGAAAATGCCCGTAGTGTCTCGGGCCCTAACTTGCGCATGTACCCGGCCATCACCACCAAGTCGGTATTATAGTCTGTCAGAGTAGTGGAAATCGCCTGATCTGCGGCGATTTCAGAGCCAAGTGAAGTCGCGCTGAAGTGAAATGAGCGTATGCCGTTTTTCTTTGCCCAAGTTATCGCTGCACTATCGGCGTTATTGCTGATGAGGACGTTTGGAATAACGTCGAGCAAGCCGGCATTGCACGCAGCGACAATCGCACGCATGTTCGTGCCGTTGTGAGACGCAAGAAAAGAAACTTTAAAGGAAGAGGGCTTTGACAGCATCGCCCCCTGACTCCACTTTAACCAACGATGTCGATTGCCGCAAAGAAGTACGAGATTTCAATAGCGGCATTTTCGGCCGAATCAGAACCATGTGCAGAATTGGCTTCAATCGACTCTGCAAATGTTTTTCGAATAGTTCCTTCGTCCGCCTTTGCGGGGTCGTTCGCTCCCATAATTTCACGGTTCTTGGCGATCGCGTTTTCACCTTCCAAAACCTGAACAACAACCGGTCCGGAGGTCATGAAGGTACAAAGATCATTGAAAAAGGGGCGTTCTTTATGAACGGCGTAAAACCCTTCAGCCTGAGCCCTAGTCAAAAATAGGCGTCTTTGAGCAACAATGCGCAAGCCACCAGCTTCCAGCATCGTATTGATTTTCCCCGTGAGATTACGGCGAGTGGCGTCAGGCTTAATTATTGAAAGTGTGCGTTCGATGGCCATGGCAACCTGCGGAAGTCCTTGTGAAGTTTTTGATTATTAAGTGGTCGCGCGGCGTTATAGACAACTAAAACATCCCACGCAACCAGCAGTATCTCTACTATGCCTCTTTCTCTTTCCATCCGGATGGCGTTTGCTGCCAATAATGCAGTTCGTGCCCCGCAGTTTTTGCGGCTGCCCAGCGAGTACGGGCGGCCGCGGTCGCGTCCGGACTAGTCCCGTCAAAGAGATCGAGACAGCGATCATAATCATCAATACTTTTAGAAACCATTCCATCTGTCAGCACAATCATCCGGGCATTGTTCGGATTTTCGTCGCGATCTGTCAGCCATATCGGTTGATCGATTTGGAAACCATCTTTTTCCGTTCCGTGGGGCAGCCACGAGTTGGATCCATACGTCCATAGTAGATTAGCTAACGTCTCCACCCTCTCAAGGGACGATGTCATGACGACTGCCCGGTGACCCGCCTGAAGAATCCGCTCTAGCAACAATGGCAGAGCACGCTCTACAGGTGAGCTTTCCAAATGATAAAAGTCAACTCGCAACGCGGACAGTGCCCTTGCAGTCAGATTAACTCGCCACCTTCACCGGAATATACCGAATGGCACCGTTTGTTGTTACGCGGACTAATACAACGCTTTTCTCGGTATCTATAGCTTTTTGGAGGGCAACACGAGCGTCAACAACATTCACGACTGTCATCTGTTGAATTTCGTCTATGACATCGCCTTTCCGCATTCCCTTAAGTGCAGCATCGCTAAAGTCATCAATGTCGATCACCATCAAGCCTCGCATTGTCGGCGGAAGAGACAACCCTTCGCGAATTTCATCACTAACTTCGACCACCGTGACGCCGAGTGCCGCGAGTTCGATTTCTTCCGGGCGCTCGCGCGTAGCAGGTCCGCTATTGTCAAGGGATGCGATTTGGCTTTCGTCAACTGGATCAAGTTCAGCAACTTTAATCTGCACAGTCTTGCTTTGCCCCTCATGCCAAATCTCAACATCAACTGAACTTTGGATCGTCGCTTGGGCAACAACCTTCGGTAATTCTTCCATTTTGTTTATTGGTTTCCCATCAAAGGACAGGATAATGTCGCTTGGATAAATTCCTGCGTCAGCGGCTGGGCCGTCCTGAATAACCTGAGAGACCAAAGCCCCCCTTGCCCGGTCCAAACCAAGGCTCAACGCAATTTCTTCAGAAACGCTTTGAAACTGAACGCCAATCCAGCCACGGCGTGTCCGGCCGAATTCCCTTAAATCGTTGATTATGGGACGAACGAGGTTAGACGACGCCGCAAACCCAACTCCAACACTACCGCCAGAAGGTGAGAATATCGCCGTGTTAATGCCAATCACTTCGCCAGCCATGTTAAAGAGCGGACCACCAGAATTTCCGCGATTAATCGCTGCATCTGTCTGGATAAAATCGCCATAGTTACTTGCGCGAATGTTGCGCGCACGCGCGGAAATAATGCCTGCCGTCACAGAACCCGAGAAACCAAAAGGGTTTCCAATAGCTACTACCCAATCTCCGACCCGAGATGCATTCGAGTCACCCCATGTTAACGCCGGTAGTTCTATTTCAGATTCAACTTTCAAAAGTGCGATATCTATTCTTTCGTCTCTGCCAACGATCGTCGCCGGCAAAACAGTATCGTCTGCCAGTACAACCGATACCTGGTCGGCGTTTTCTATGACATGGTTGTTGGTAACGATATAGCCGGATTTATCGATGATGAATCCGGACCCTAAAGATGCATTTCGCCGCCGCAACGGGCGGTCGTTGTCGAGCGGACTGCGGTTACGCTGAAAATAGTCGCGAAACCACTCTTCCCACGGGACGTTTCCAGGACCAACTTGTCCGTCCCGATTACGTGATCGCGAATAGGTGGTTGAGATATTTACAACCGCTGGGCTCAATTTATCCGCTAAGTCCGCAAAACTCCCCGGCGCACTCCGCGCGTCTGCGACAGCCCAACCAAAGGCAACCACCACAAACACCGTGGTGAAAAACAAAGAATAGTGTTTGAGTCTCAAGGTCTGCCCTCCTCGGACAATATTGAACAGGCCCCCTTTAGAGTATTGTCGCCGGAACTTGCGCGGTCAGCAAGCCATCGCCTGGACAAACACTTTATCGACATAGAGCATTTTGCCCTACGCCAATCCATACAAAAGCGTGTCAGAACAGCCTATTAGCTCTTCGAAATCTGCCTAGCGCGGCAATTGATCAAAATAGCGGAAGAACTCTGAGTCTGGGCTAAGAACCATAGTCGTTCCCTCGCCGAGGGACGCTCGGTACGCCTCCATGGCTCGAAAAAACGCATAAAATTGTGGGTCCCGGCCCTGCGCTTCGTTTAGAATTTTCCGGCTTTCCGCTTCACCTTCACCGATCAACGTCTGCGCCTGTTTTTCGGCTTCCGCAATCAACACGGTTCGCTCACGGTTTGCCTCCGCCTCGATACGAGACTTCTGTTCTTGCCCACGTCCACGGAAGTCGGCGGCTTCCGCCATGCGGTCTGATCGCATACGGTTGTATGTCGCTTGGGTCGTATCGGTAGTCAATTCTGTTCGACCGATACGGACCTCCACAACTTCCACGCCAAACTCCGGTGCGCGGCGGCGCACAGCTTCGGTGATCTGCTGCATAACGACAGGTCGGCGGCTTCCCAAGACATCTGTAAGGTCGGCCTGCCCCAAGGCATCACGAACACTTCCGTTTAAAATGTTGCCGAACCTATCTCGAAACGCTGTATCCGTCGCAACCGTTTGGTAAAACTTTAGAGGATCAACAATCCTATATCGCGCAAAGGAATCAACATTGATACGCCGTTGATCGACCAATGACATGTCCTGGCCCTGCGGATCGAGCTCCAAAATGCGTGATTCGTAGTAGGATACGTTTTGTATAAATGGGACCTTGAAATGAAGTCCAGGCTGCGTAATCACACGCACTGGCTCCCCAAACTGTAGAACCAAAGCTTGTTGAGTCTGGTGAACAGTGAATATCGCACCTAAGGCGGCCAGAAATATCGCCAGAAGGGCGACAGAAATAACGGTCATACGCGCACTCATTGGTCTCCTCCCTGCGTGCCCTGTGCACGCGAACGGCGCTGAATTTCGGGTAACGCTAAGTACGGCACAACACCCGAGCCACCATTTTCATCCATCATGATAATTTCAGAACGCCCCAACACTTCTTGCATCGCCTCGAGGTACATACGGCGCATCGTAATGTCCTTGTTGGCGACATACGTCTGATAAAAGGCCGTAAACCGAGACGCTTGCCCCTCGGCTTCGCGAATTAGTTTCTCTCTTTCGGCGATCGCTCCTTCAACCATACGTGCCGCTTCACCTTTTGCACGTGGAATAATATCATTGCGATAGGCCAAGGCTTCGTTGCGCAAACGTTCTTCGTCCTGTTTGGCCCGTTGAACTTCGTTGAAGGCGTCAATCACCTCAGCGGGTGGGTCCGCCTTCTGAATTCGAAGGTCCAAAATGGTAACGCCGGCGCCATAACCGTCCATAATGGTTTGCAAGAGGTCTCTTGAATCTTGCGCAATAAGTTCGCGCTGGTTCGTCATTACCGCTTGAAGAGGGTTACGACCGACTACTTCTCGCACAGCACTCTCCGCTGCAACTTTAACGGTTGCCTCTGCATCGCGCATATTAAATAGGAAATCTCCTGCGTCCCGAATTCGCCACTGGACGACAAACCAGACGTCAACAATGTTCTGGTCGCCCGCGAGCATATGACTTTCCTGAGGAACCGCGCGCACGTTGGGCTCAGACCCTCGAAATCCTACGGTGATTTGATTTGTCTGAGTCACCTTGGGCCGTATGACATCACCGACCGGGGAGGGAAACCAATAGTTCAAACCTGGTTGAGTTGTACGGATATATTCTCCGAATAGGAGCTCCACACCCTGCTCATCGGGCTGTACGCGGTAAAAGCCGCTAAGTCCCCAAACCAGCAGGATAACCGCCGCAATTAGCCACAAGGCTTTCGCGTTTCCCAAACCATTGGGCAAGAGGTTTCGCAGTTTCTCCTGACCGTTGCGAATAAGCTCTTCAAGGTCAGGAGGTGGTGATCCACCACCTCCTGGAGACCGACCACCCCAAGGTTTTCCGCCGCCGCTGCCTCCGCCGTTTCCCCAGGGACCGCTCCCCCAGGGACCGCCGCCTTGTTGCTTATATAACAATGGACTTATCCTTCGTTGAATTTGATCGCTGCAGTCTAGACCCTAGGCCACATTATGCGCACGAACACAGAATGAACTCATTGGCCTTATAGGACAACGCCGCCGGACCCGCAACGCGCCAAAAACCAAGCTTTTAAACGGGTCTTGAGAGGTCTATATCGGGGCGTTCATAAAGAAATTCAACAGCGTACATACCCATCACGGTATTTACCCCGATCTACGGAGCCCAACCCACGTGCCCTTGTCCAAAGATCAAATAAAAAAGACGCTCGAAGACGTGGATTCCGGTACAGGCGGGCTAGATCTTGTCGCGCGAAACTGGGTGAAAGACGTCGCGATCAAGGGCGACCAGGTGACCGTGATATTGGAGGTGCCACGCCAGGCCGGTTCCCGGCTGGAGCCTGTCCGCGCGGCGGCTCAGAAAGCTATTGAGTCCCTTGAGGGCGTCGGGTCCAGTACAGTTGTGTTAACGGCCAAAGTGGAATCGCAGGGTGACGTGACCGTCGAAAACCAAAAGCCACAAGGCAGACAGCGGCTACAACTGCCAAGCATAAAATATATAGTCGCCATAGCGTCGGGAAAAGGTGGAGTCGGTAAATCGACGACGTCAGCAAACTTGGCGGTAGCGCTGGCGCAGCTGGGCCACGCTGTCGGCGTTTTTGATGCCGATGTTTTTGGCCCGTCCATGCCGCGACTATTTGGTTTGTCGGGCCGAAGGCCGGTTTCAGATGGGAAAACAGTCTCACCGCTCGAAGCACATGGGGTCAAACTGATGTCGATTGGCTTCATGATATCGGAAGATGATCCCATAATTTGGCGCGGCCCCATGGTGATGGGCGCCCTGGAGCAAATGCTTCGAGATGTTCAATGGGGAGAGATCGATGTCTTAATTGTCGATATGCCGCCAGGAACGGGAGATACCCAACTTACGATGTCACAACGCGTACCCCTTGCTGGCGCGGTCATTGTCTCAACACCGCAGGACATTGCTCTGCTCGACGCGAAAAAGGGCCTAAACATGTTCAAGCGGGTCGAGGTGCCAATTCTCGGCATAATAGAAAATATGAGCTATTACATATGCTCTTCATGCGGTCATCGAGAAGAAATTTTCGACCACGGGGGGGCACGCCGCACGGCCGCGGAACTGGGCGCCCCATTTCTTGGCGAAGTCCCCCTAGATCTAAAAATCCGATCGACTTCCGACGACGGTGTACCAATCGTTGCGGCCGAGCCAAACAGCCCCTACCGCACAGCCTACATGGACATCGCCCGGAATTTATGGGCAAAACTCTCTAGCGCCGAGAGAAAAGCGCCCGTAATTTCTATGGGTGACCAATCTTCTTCGTGATTGGACTCATTGTTTTCGATATATTACCGCGAACCTTGGTTTGGACGTTTGGAGTGCCTGAAACCGCAATGTCGCCATCATTGACGGCTATCGTTATCTACCTGCTGAGCACTTAAAGAGCGCAGACCATGAACCTACGTCCCTCAAATCTTTTCCGCGCATCCCCTGCGATATTGGTTGCGACCGCACTGTTCCTGTCGTCAGCGTCCCTAACCGATGCGCGCGCTCAAGATCGCCCTTTTAATATTCCGGATTTATCCTCTTATAACTGCGCCAGTGTAGATGCGGGAAGCGCTGCCAGCGTGCGGCACGTGGGACAAGTAATAAAAGGACGGTACTACGAATGGCACGAGATTTACGCCGATGTCGGAGGAAGACAAAAGTTAGCGTGCATTAGCCTTGTCGTGCCCGAAGCGCGGCAAATGAGCGTCGGCGAAGCACGAGCATTTCTCAAGGACGCTTCGGCTGTTGGGACGCCCGACACCTCCTCGATCCAAGAACCTCGTCGGGAGCATCAAAATAGCGCTATCGAACCGCGGCATATTCCACCTATGCCGCTCAAGCGCGCCATTAAGCCGGCACCAGGCCCCGGCTTGAAGGAAAAGCAAGCCGGTGAAATCGAGGTGCCGCTGATTCCGGCGATCAAAGCTTTCAAAAAGTCGGGCAAGGTCACTCCCGAACAAGAAAATACACCATCAACGGCGGGGCCCCAGGCACCGCCTCTTTCATATGAAACACCGGCGCTACTAGGGTTCGACGATCGGGTGGCTGTTTCAAACACACTGACCCATCCTTGGAACACAATTGGCTATCTGATTGTTACGTTTCCATCGAACGATAGCTTTCGATGCACTGGCGTTCTTATTAGTGCATATGTCGTCTTAACTGCCGGTCACTGCGTACATGATCAAAACAGGGGAGGGTTTTTTGAGTCTGCTACGTTTTATCCTGCGCAGTACCAATCCTCACCAGGAAGCGGTAGTGTCATTCGACCTTTCGCGAACTCCGACGTCGCGTTCGCAAGAACAACACAGGCTTGGACTCAAATCTCTGGCGAAGACGCCTACCCGGTCAATGAATACCGGAATGATATCGCCGCGATACAGTTTGACGCGCCATTTACATTTACCAGTACGTTTATGCCCGTCTTGTTCGGTGACACGACACCCAGCATTACCAGCTCGGGATATCCCGCATCCGTCAGCGGTCAATCGACATTTAGTCAGTATTTTGTTTCTGGACCTGAAACGTCCGTATCAAATACTTACAGAAGCTTTTTCGTCCGCGAGTTTGCTGTTGATGGGAGCGGCGGAAACTCCGGCGGGCCCTTTTTTTCTGTCGACACCCAGACCAATCAACAAAGGCTAGTGGGCCTTCTATCCTACGGAGATGCGGTAGACGACCAATCCGGCGGACCCTGGTATTCATCATTCAATCAATCGTTGATCTCAGACTGGATGAGCTTCGTTCCGGCATCCGCGGCAAGTGTTGAAGGGCTCCGCGTTCCTGCGGTTTTCTCATCTACACAGTCAAATTCGCGGTCTTTTTTTAGGTTTTACAATTCCGGGTCTAGCGCGGGAACGGTTGAGGTTACACTCGCGAATTATCAAACCGGAGACACTCTGGGAACCTGGACCAGCTCGTCTGTTTCGGTAGGCGCAGAGCTACAGTTTTTTATTAAAGACATTGAAGACGGCCTAAGCCAAAGTTTCCAAATTCCTGACTTTTACTCCGTCTCCATCAGACCTTCGTTTGCTGGATACTTCCAACACGTTTTGTGGAAACCGGCCGATGGCACACTCACAAATTTGAGTACATGTAACACTGGAACAGTCACGGATTTCAGCACAGCCATCGGCGTTCATTCGTCGTTACTACAAAACGGATATCCAAGCTCCATCGTTGTTCACAACACAGGGACGTCAAACTCCATAGCGAGTTTAGGTGTGTATGATGCGAGAAACGGTACGAAAATCACGAGCTACATTGCAGGACTTGTACCGGCGAACGGACAACTCATCGTCCAAGTAGCGGAAATAGAATCTGGAGTGTTTCCACCAATAGTTCCAAGCGGAAATATGTACCACTACGTCATTACGCTGGAAAATAGCTTCCCGGGATATATACAGCACCTTGTAAACAATGAAGCTGCAGGCGTGATAACCGACATGACCGCCGTATGCGCCCTTACCCCTCAGTGAAGCGTTACGATGCTCTGCGCAGTTCCACAAAACTAAAGGCAGGGCCATCAGAGTCAGCCCCCTCATGCCTAGTGCGCGAGACCTCCCGCCACCCAGATAAATCAAGATCTAAAATGGCATCGCCCTCATAGGCATCGTGAATTTCGGTTAGGTAGATACACGCTGCATGACGAAGAGCCTGGCGATAAATTTCCGCTCCGCCAATGACCATAACTTCATCCACACCCGACGCATGAGCGTCTTCGAACGCAAGCGCTAAGGCGGTCGGTAAATCAGATGCGGTTAGAACGTCGTTCGCACCCCAATTTTGATTTCGTGTTATGACAATATTGGTTCGGCGAGGTAACGGATGCCCTATGGACTCGTAGGTCTTCCGCCCCATGATAACCGGCTTGCCCAGGGTAAGCTTCTTGAAATGCTGAAGATCAGCGGAAATGTGCCAAGGTAACTGTCCGTTTCGGCCAATAACCCCGTTCTCTGCCCGCGCAACAATCATCGCGACCGATACAGGTTTTCGAAAGGTCTGGTCACCCACGTTCAATGGTATTTCTTCGCTCACAACCTTGCTCCCAACCTCAATTCTGCCATACAAAACCCTGGGAAATGCCCTGACTTCGCCGAAAAGCCCATGTTAGAATGGGGTCCAACCGCCGGGATATACCTCCTAGCGCGGACGTCGGCGAGAGTTAATCTGTGATCCGGACAGCAAGCCCGGGTTGGCGCGGACAATTTTAGAGAACGGTCAGATTCGCAAGGAGGAAGGACCATGAAGACGAAAAAGATGTGCAACCAAATAGCAGCCGCGACAGTAGCGATGTTGCTCGCAGGAACAACTGGCGCTTGGGCTCAATCTGAGTGCGGTCTAGCGCCTGTACCTCCCTCAATCCCGGATGATGGTGCGACTGCGTCAGAAGCCGAAATCGAGGAAGCTTCCGGTGCCGTCGAAGAGTTCGCAGCTCGGTTCGAAGAATATAATACGTGCGCTGTCGAAGAGTACAACGCGACGGTCGAAAAATTTGAAAGGGCGTTTGACGCTTATCTCGCGAAATTGGAAGCTGACGCCCAAGCTGCGGAAGAAGAAGAATAACACAATTCTTTAGACATCCGACTCTTTAAACAACCGGCGCTGCGGTTTGTCCGCGGCGCCGTTTTGTTTTTTACACCGCGACCTTCGCCGCGATATGTGGATGGGGGTCATACCCAGAGAGCGTAAAATCCGTGTACGCAAAACCAAATATATCTTGTACGTCTGGATTGAGACTCATTTTAGGTAATGCTCTTGGCGCCCGAGAGAGCTGAATGTGCGCCTGCTCCAAATGATTAGAGTACAGGTGCGCATCACCCAAGGTATGCACAAACTCGCCGGGCTTTAATCCCGTTACTTGTGCCACCATCAGCGTCAACAAGGCGTATGACGCAATGTTGAATGGTACGCCCAAAAAAATGTCAGCGCTTCTCTGGTAAAGCTGGCAAGACAGCTTGCCATCCGCCACATAGAACTGAAATAGGCAATGACAAGGCGGCAGCGCCATGTCGTCAACATCTGCGGGGTTCCACGCCGTTACAATATGGCGACGGCTGTCAGGATTGGTTCGAATTGATTGTACAACATTGGCAATTTGATCGACCTTGCTGCCTCCCGGCGCTGGCCAGGACCGCCACTGATATCCGTAAACCGGGCCAAGTTCACCGTTTTCGTCGGCCCATTCATCCCAAATTGAAACCCCATTTTCTTTGAGGTACTTGATATTGGTGTCTCCGTTCAAAAACCATAAAAGTTCATACACGATGGACTTCGTGTGCAATTTCTTGGTCGTGAGCATCGGAAAACCGTCCGCCAGATCGAATCGCATCTGATGGCCAAAGACGCTTAACGTCCCGGTACCTGTTCTGTCGGATTTCTCTGCGCCTGTTCTCAGAACACGATCGAGAAGATCTAAATATTGCTGCATGACCCGCCTTATAGCCTGCTTTCGTACGGCCCCATAGGCCCTAAAGAAACTGTAGAAAGCCCAGAAAACAAGGCTCATCAGCGCATCGGTGGAAAATCTGCCGGTCACACACTATATTGATAGGGCCGCGCAAGCGGCTATGGCGCTAAACCTGCTGTGAAATAAGTGTAGCGGACCCGGGGGCAGTGCCCGGCGCCTCCACCAATTCAGCTCGGTATGAATCTCGTATTTTTGCCGAGCCTTACGGGGGCGAAACAGGCTCGACGTGCACAGTAAAGACAGTGGCTGTTCCCGGCATTGTACCACCGTTATCGGGCTAATTTTAAAAGTGCCAACGACAACGTTGAGTACGCCGCTGCTGCTTAATAAGCAGTAAGCGCGGTTCGGGGGGCACCGGGCAACAGAAGCCCCCCACTCTCGCGATTTGCGAATCCACGGTCAAATTGGGGAGCATTCTATCACGCGCGCGATTGTGAAGAATTTGCAAAAGTAGTGGCTTGCCCGCGTGGCGTAGGGGAAATCACACCGCCGAAAAAAATACTGGATATCATCAGCGTGGGCATGCTCTGGTTGTAGTTAGAAAAATGGAAATCACATCTCTCAGCTATGAACGAATGGTGGAAAACGCACTCAGAGGCGTTTTGCGCCAAGCATTGAAAGTCACGGAGGCGCAGGGCCTCCCTGGTGCACACCATTTTTATATTACCTTCGATACAACGCATCCCGATGTGCAGATGGCGGAGTCCTTAAAGGCACTACACCCCAACGAAATGACAATCGTTGTGCAGCACCAATACTGGGATTTGATGGTTGACGATGAACATTTTGAAATTGCCTTGAGCTTTTCCGGCGTAAATCAACATCTCTCAATTCCCTTTGACGCCGTAACGGCATTTGCCGACCCCCACGCCAAGTTCGGTCTACAATTTCATGTGGAATTCGAAGACGCCGAGGAAGAAGAGTACGAGAGTGATGAGGACGACACCTTGTCCGATGACACCCTGCATGTCGATTCTTCCAAGGTTTCTCAACACCTTAAGAGCAATCGGCGGACGATAACGTCTTCCTCTCGTGGCGAGGCCCCCAAAGCTGAAAATACCCAAGACGCTGACGACGACGAAACCGACAATGTCGTCGCCTTAGACGCCTTTCGGAAAAAATAAACTCAGCGGTCGAGGAATCGACGGTCGCCAAATTCACTCGCGGCCACCACCAATCTTGGACTATCCTCTTCCCTCAGTTTCAGATCATAAACTTGGATTTCGCCATGCTGGATGCAGCCTTTGCCGATATGTTCCCTCTTTCCGGTGATGACACGCCCTATCGAAAGCTCTCAAGCGACGGAGTTTCGGTAGAAACCTTTAAGGGGCGCGATATCGTCACGGTCGCACCTAAAGTTCTCACCAAGCTGACCGCTGAAGCGTTTCGGGACGTGTCGCATCTGCTTCGCCCCGGTCACCTGAAACAATTACGTTCGATTCTCGATGACCCGGAAGCTTCACCGAATGATCGGTTCGTTGCACTGGAATTGATGAAAAACGCAAATATTGCAGCGGGCGGCATTCTACCCATGTGCCAGGACACGGGAACCGCGATCGTGATGGGTAAAAAGGGTCAGAATGTTTGGGTCGACGGAGATGACGCACTGGCGATTTCAGAAGGGGTCGCCGAGGCGTATACCAAACTGAATCTCCGCTATTCACAGCTCTCGCCCTCATCCTTGTTTGAGGAAAAGAATACCGGCAACAACCTGCCCGCCCAGCTCGACCTTTTCGCCGTGCCTGGCGATTCCTATAAGTTTATGTTCATGGCCAAGGGCGGCGGCTCTGCCAACAAAAGCTTCCTGTTTCAGAAAACCAAGGCGGTTCTCAACCCCGCCGGAATGAAAAAATTTCTTGAAGAGGAAATTAGTGCGCTCGGGACATCAGCCTGCCCGCCCTATCACCTTGCTATCGTCGTCGGCGGAACGTCAGCAGAGCTGACCATGAAAACGGTGAAACTCGCCTCTGCCAGATACCTCGACAATCTCCCGACCAAGGGTGGCGCCCACGGTCAAGCGTTTCGAGATCTTCAGATGGAACAAGAGGTTCTCGAAATGACGCGAACGATTGGCATTGGTGCTCAGTTTGGTGGGAAATATTATTGTCACGACGTGCGCGTTATTCGCCTGCCGCGCCACGGCGCATCGTGCCCAGTTGGCGTAGGTGTATCGTGCTCAGCGGACAGGCAAATCTTAGGCAAAATTAATCGCGATGGCGTCTTCCTTGAACAGCTAGAGACAAATCCTGCGCAATACCTGCCGGAAATTCGAGAGGGTAAACTGTCAGACGATGTCGTGAAGATTGATCTCACAAAACCTATGGATGAAATTCGCAAGACCCTCAGCCAATATCCCATCAAGACGCGGATCTCACTCACCGGACCAATGGTCGTGGCCCGCGATATCGCTCATGCAAAACTCAAGGAGCGGATCGACAACGGGCAGGGCCTTCCGGACTACATTAAGGACCATCCGGTGTATTATGCAGGTCCGGCTAAAACGCCCGAGGGTTATGCGTCGGGATCGTTCGGGCCGACTACGGCCGGACGCATGGACTCATACGTCGAGGAATTTCAGGCGAACGGTGGATCGATGATCATGCTCGCGAAGGGAAATCGCTCCAAAGCCGTAACCGACGCCTGTAAAAATCATGGCGGTTTTTATTTGGGCTCCATCGGCGGTGCCGCAGCTATGCTGGCAAAAAATTCCATAAAGAAAGTAGAGGTTCTGGAATACGAAGAACTCGGCATGGAGGCCGTATGGCGTATTGAGGTAGAGGATTTTCCGGCTTTTATCGTCGTGGACGACAAGGGCAACGACTTTTTCAAGCAGCTTTGACGTTATTGGAGAGCAAACTCGCACGGGAGGTGAGACATGCAACGCAATGACCCCGACGGCACACGCCTGCCCATCAAGATCGACACCACGTCGAACGGCGAGTTTACGCCGCTGCCACTCGATCCAGTTTCAAAGGAAGCCAATCGCTCTGCGTCAGAAGCCGTCGGCACGGCCGCGAAAAAAATCGGCCTCGGTCGGCGCGATTATCTCATAACTACCTGCGGGGCAGCAGCAACGCTCGCGGCAATGAACGAGACCTTTGCCGCAGCCGGCAAGGTTGGCGGCAGCTATGAGTTACCGAAGGAAGCACCGTTCGAAGTCGCAGCTGCGGACTCGGTCATCAGTGGAGACGAGTTCATATTTGACGTTCAGCTTCATCACGTGAACCCGAATGGGACCTGGCGCCAAAACCTGCCTGGTTGGAACAACGTCATCGCCAATTTTGCGCGCAACAATCCAGACTGCAAAGAAACCGATATGGTCGATTGCATCGGCGGTGACTATCTCATTCAAGAAGTTTTCATGGACAGCGACACAACGGCGGCGGTGCTTTCATCTGTACCCTCAGCGCCGGATAATCCATTGCTTGTCGAGGAAGCCGCCCAAACACGCGAGATGGCTGCGCGGGCCAAAGGCTCACCGCGCTTGCTCATTCACGGGCTTTGTCACCCAAACTTCCCCGGCCACGTCGAACGCATGGACGAGGTTCATGAAAACTTCAACGTCGCTGGCTGGAAGACCTATACCCAATGGGGACCGGATGGCCGCGGATTTTGGCTCGATGATGAGGACACAGGTATTCGCATGATTGAGAAAGCGCGCGAGCAAGGCGTGCGGAATATTTGCATTCATAAGGGCTTGCCCCTTGGCGATCTGTCTTACGAACACTCCACCTGCCGTGACATTGGCGCCGTGGCAAAGCTGTATCCGGATATGAACTTCCTCGTCTATCACTCCGGCTATGAGCCCAGCGTTACCGAAGGACCTTACGACGAGCAGCGCGCGAAGGGCATCGACTCACTGGTACATGCTTTGGAACAGTACGACATCGTGCCAGGGTCAAATGTTTATGCCGAATTGGGAAGTACCTGGCGCATCATCATGCGCGATCCCCAGCAAGCTGCACACCTCATTGGCAAACTCATGAATGCGTGCGGCGAAGACAACGTGCTCTGGGGCACTGATTCCATTTGGTACGGCAGCCCGCAGGACCAGATACAAGCCTTCCGCGCTTTTCAAATTTCCGAAGAGTTCCAGGAAAAATTTGGATATCTCGCTCTCACGCCGGAGCGCAAACGCAAAGTCTTCGGCCTTAACGGTGCCAAAGTGTACGGTCTCGACCCGTCGCAGTTGAAGAAAAAAGCGGAAAGCGATTCTATTGGCAAGGCGCGTGCGACATACGCCCATGAGAGAGACCCGAGTTACATCACCTACGGTCCCAAGACCCGCCGCGAGTTTTTGGAACTTCTGCGCGCCAACGGCGGCGCCCCAGCGTGAACGAAGATGTAGCCACCCCTACTCTCCTTTTTAACGGGTCAAAAAACGCCTCACTCACAATCGCTCTCGCGCACGGCGCGGGCGCACCGATGGACTCGCCTTTCATGAATTATTTCGCGGAAGGACTTGGTAAAAAAGGTTTCCGCGTCGCACGGTTTGAGTTTCCTTACATGGCAGCGCGGCGCGAAGATGGAAAGCGGCGCCCCCCCAATCGCCAACCGATTTTGTTGGAAACGTGGAATGCAGTTATATCCGAACTCGGCGCATCTCACTTGGTTATTGGCGGGAAATCCATGGGCGGGCGCATGGCCACTTTGATCGCGGATGAAGCTAAAGTGCGCGGTCTCTTGTGCTTGGGATACCCTTTTTATGGTGCGGGTCGCGCAGACAAGCCCCGCACTGCGCACCTGGAATCTTTAAGAACCGCGACCCTTATCTGCCAAGGCACACGCGACCCCATGGGAAACCGCGACACCGTCGCAAATCTCAGTTTGTCCAAGCAAATCCAGATTCATTGGGCGGACGACGGCGATCACGATTTGAAACCGCGTAAAGCATCGGGCCGCACGCACGATCAAAATTTTACGGATGCCCTTGACGCGGCGACCACATTCCTTTCAGCCTTACGCTGAAAGCGAGGCCAAATGTCCACTTCTACCCGAACCGAAACCGACAGCTTGGGTGATGTCGAAGTTCCTGCGGACCGCTACTGGGGCGCCCAAACCCAACGCAGTCTGACAAACTTTAAGATTGGCGACGAGCGTATGCCCAGCGCCATTGTTCATGCGTTCGGACTGCAGAAAAAAGCGGCGGCTTTAGCCAATAAATCGCTCAGCGAACTGCCGGACAATCTCGCAGACGCAATCATTGAGGCGGCGGGCGACGTCGCCGACGGAAACCTCGATTCCGAGTTTCCGCTTGTTGTCTGGCAGACAGGCTCCGGAACTCAAACCAATATGAATGCCAATGAGGTGATCGCCGCGCGCGCAAACGAGATTCTTTCGGGAACCAAAGGCGGCAAAGATCCCGTTCATCCCAATGACCATGTGAACCTTGGGCAATCGTCTAACGATAGTTTCCCGACGGTCATGCATATCGCGGTTGCCTTGGAGATCGCGAACCGACTTATTCCGGCCCTAGACCAACTACAAGCGACTTTGGAGAACAAATCCGATGCCTTTGAGAGCATTGTGAAAATTGGACGAACGC
>CBDDHW010000067.1:0-10000 GCA_965228575.1 Rhodospirillaceae bacterium
CGCTGCCGGCTGGTCTTTGTGATGCTGCTTCACTTCCTAAATGCCAACCTGCGGCGTCTGATCACAGTACTTGGGACGCTGCTGAAGCATTGGGACGAGCCTTACGTTGGCATAAGCACAACAACTTGAGCAAAGTAAGTAACATCTCAAAAATTATTTTGCAGCAGGCAGCTTCTCAGCCGTTTCAAGCTTCGGCATGATCCTCACAAACAAGGAGCGCAGATTTATTCACAGAAGCAATCATAGACACTACATAAAAGTTGAGCGCGCTGCAACTTTCTCGCCGAGTCCATGATAGCCGCGGCGGCAGGCCTGCGGTGCAAATTTCTTCAACGCAACAGCTCTGAGAGGATCTTGGCTCAAGAGGCACAGACATCACCTTTCGCCAGCGGCCGTCTTCAAAAATCCCTTAGAACCAAAAAAGAACACGCAACATCCAATCGACTGGACTCTGCTCTGATAATCATACAAGACGCAACGGGAGCTTTCGAGGGCCGCGGCGTCAGACCTCGATGCGTGGAGCTGCTACACCACAGTCATGACCGCTTGTTATACAGCATCAGCAACCTGGGGCTGCGGACGCAGTCTTTCGCCAGCGGCCGTCGGTGTTCCCTAAGACAAACAGTCATATTACGCACGATAACAAAGTTCCTGGACTTGCTGAAAGGCCAGCTCGGCCTGGAATCGCGTCGGCCGGACCAGGCTTGGAAGTCCTCACAGTAACTGGAAGTCTGAGATCGATGTTACATGTGCTGAGAACGTGTTCTGTAGCATTATGTCCCGACCGTAAGTTAGTCCTGACCCAGCGACGCAGCCACTTCACGAACACGCCTGAAGCTGAACGATCATTGAAGAATCATGCATCTACTCAATGACTCAATGAAGATATCGCATCTCATGCAGCTTAGACACGCTTCTGTGTAGATGGCTTACACTCCCCCGAAGGCGGCCTGTGGCAAAGCGTTATCATAGCTCTGAACTTGACCAGTCACAGTAAGGCGCAGGCGGCATCTCTTCGAAAGAATCCTCTTTGAAGAACAAGGCCATGACAACCTCAGAGGAGTCATTATCGTGTGGCACTGCACGAATGCTACTGGTGTCTGCTCTCAGGATCCCGGCCAAGCTCTAGAACAGAGGACAAGAACGGGAAAGAACAAATTTGCTTGATGGCTCACACTGCAGGACATCGTCAATCAACAAACGTCAGCATGTCAAAGACAATAAGACTGAGACTGATTGATGCTTCGTGCTTTGGCTGAAAAGCTTCATGTCTAGAACATGAGTGCTGCTAAGATTGCCAAGTACTCCTTCGATGCTTACTATATAGAAGCATACGACAAAAAGCATTACATGACATCTTTGATGAAAGTTAGCGTTGCAGCTCATCAGCCAGCTTTATCAAACCGAAGCAGACCGCTCTCCAGCGCCAGAATGTGTCGTGCTTGTACAAGCAGCTGTGTGAAGACGTGCGATGATAAGAAAAGCAAATGCGAACACAGGCATCTTCCGATTTCAATACAAGTTCGCAACTGTTCCCTGGATCGCTTCCTCACACAACCAAGCCTATCCCAGCAGCGTGGTGGCCACTTCTCATGGTGTCTCAACATACCTGCACTGTCTCGGCTCGCATCACTTGCTAAGGTGCAGAGCAACAACATCTATTCAACTGTTTGCTTCCTTCTCAGGAAGCTGCTTGCCCGAAAAGATCCACCGAAATGCCGAAACAACACAGCATGGCAAAAGCAAGTCTACGCTGTCTGATGACACTGTCTCTGACATGCTGCGCTACGCCCCTCTATTGTCTTGCAAGAGCCTTCTCCTCATTGTCGCGCGTTTCACCGTGATTTGCACTTGAACGAGACCTCACGCCAGAACTTGTACAAATACATTACATCCTCGTTGACAGAAGCCCTGTCGTATCTTGCAGGACAGCCTGTGCGATAGATCCGTCGAATCAAACGAACAAAACCGTGACGGAATGATGTACGTCTTAAACATCGCTTGGACACCACGACGCCTCCATCGACCTTCCTGGGACTTCACGTGGAGCTGGGCTTCACGAGTGTGCCTGGCGTGATGGAGCCGGCCCTAAGCATGGTAGTATAACCTCACATGTTACACTACGCCTGGTCCAACGTTCGCCACGACACGTCTTTCCACGGTCGCACCTTAAAGCATGCTCAGTAATTGAGCGCAGCATGGGGCTATGGCGTGGATAGATAAACTATGTGCAGCTTCAGCGCAGGCCGTGGACATTGCGATTGAACAAGTCTTCGGACAGGAAATAGGCTTGCCAGGCTTCTTCGATGTCGTGCCCCCACCAGGCCTCCTGTGTGCAGGACCTGTAGAGTATGCATGCGTTGGTTCCTTGTGAGAATCCAAGTTTGGTGACAGCCGGATGATGCGGATGCAGTACGATGGGCGTCCAGGACACTTCCGATTCCGGACGCGCAGTTAATTGCGGTGCATGTCCTGACTGAAGTCTCATCACCACATGCCTCTGTTTCCCCATACAATACTCGATGCCCGAGCCGAAGTAAAAGAGCGGTTCGAACTCCGTGGGGCATCGAGCAATGTCCTGCTGCGCCTCATAGTGCTTTTCGAGAAGGGATAAGATCATTCATCGCAACAGACGTGTCTAACACAGAGGAGCCGAACGATGAGACGTGAATAAGCCTTTGACCTGCTGCGCTGCTTTTTCGCGACGAAGCCACCGAGAATCCACGCCTGCAGCTGAACGGTCATGCATACACTCCATGTACTCCGCGTGGGTCAATGAAGCAAGGAGTCGGCATCCGGTGCAGGTTAGGCACGATCTCCGGCAGAAGGTCGGCTATCTGCAAGAGGCAGCCTGTTAGGCACAGTGCTATGAGTCTATGATAATGACGAACTTGAGCAGCCATGATAAGAAGCCGACGACATCTCCGCATATTCGCCCAGCTTGAAGAACGAAGCCATTACCTGAGAGAGATGAACCGTCGAGCGGCGCTGCGAGAATGCTACTTGTGAAACGTTCTGAGATCTTGGCCGAGCGATTGGACGAAAGACCAAAAAAGGCGGCGAAAGCAATCTAGCTTGATCGATCACACTGCAGCGCACTTGAACTAAACTTCAACATCACAAAGACAATGAAGCTTGCAGACACTTCATGTTTCGCCTGAAGCTAAAGAAAGCTTGAACCGTAGAATACAACTTTAGCGCCGTCACGACTGCATAATAATCTTGTGGCCTTTACCACGAACGAACACTGAAGATAATGGCTAGACATTCTGGAACAAATCGAAATGTCGACATGGCATGGACTCGACATACATCACCCACTCTGTTTATGCGCCTAAACCTGTTCTTGTTACCAGAAATACAAGTCTGAGGAATGTTTCTTCAACAATGCAAATCGGAAGGGTTTGTCTGGATTTGGCACATAGTCCGACACATTCTTCTCTGATGATGGAACCGGCTCGCCCGAAGGCGGCCGGCTCGCTAGGCTTACCTTTCAAGGGGCCGGCTCGCCCGAAGGCGGCCCGCTCGTCAGTCTTGACTTGAAGCTTGCTCGTCAAAAGGTGCCCAGATCGCCAGACTTTCTTTGAGGTAGCCCTGCAAGAAGCGAACCATTACAGTTCTTCGGTTCGAAAGAAGCTTCTCCTGTGCCAGCTCTGCCTAGTTTTTTATTGCTTTGTGAATCGGCTTGCAAAGCCGCAGTAAAAAAAATCGCGAGAGCTACCGCTGGGGGGCTACCCCACTGAGCCAGGCCGAAGCCAGAGTAGAAAAACAATTGCTCTGTACGTGTCGGCCGGCTCGCCCGAAGGCGGCCGGCTCGCCAGGACTGCCTTTAGGCGGCCGGCTCGCCCGAAGGCGGCCGGCTCGCCAGGACTGCCTTTAGGCGGCCGGCTCGCCCCAAGGCGGCCGGCTCGCCAGGACTGCCTTTAGGCGGCCGGCTCGCCCGAAGGCGGCCGGCTCGCCAGGACTTCCTTTAGAGGCCGGCTCGCCCGGAGGCGGCCGGCTCGCCAGGCTTGTCTTTGTAAGTGGCCAGCTCTCCCCAAAACAACCATCTCGCCAGGCTTTGGCTTGAAGCTAGCGGGCTCTCACACTTTTCACTGGCTCTTGTTTCGTTGCGCTGCGAATCGGCTGCCAAAGCCGCAGTAAAAAATTCGCGAGAGCTACCGCTGGGGGGCTACCCCACTGAGCCAGGCCGAGTTGGAGAACTCTTGCTCTGTACGTGTCGGCCGGCTCGCCCGAAGGCGGCCGGCTCGCTAGAACTGCCTTTAGGCGGCCGGCTCGCCCGAAGGCGGCCGGCTCGCCAGGACTGCCTTTAGGCGGCCGGCTCGCCCGGAGGCGGCCGGCTCGCCAGGACTGCCTTTAGGCGGCCGGCTCGCCCGGAGGCGGCCGGCTCGCCAGGCTTGTTTTTTTAAGTGGCCAGCTCTTCCCAAAACAACCAACTCGTCAGGCTTTGGCTTGAAGCTAGCTGGCTTCCACATTTTTCAAGCTTGCTTTGCACGGAGCGAACCATTGGAATGTTAATTCAAGAATGGTTTGTCCGGTGCCAGGTCTGGCTCGTTTTTCGTTGCGCTGCGAATCGGCTGGCAAAGCCGCAGTAAAAAATTCGCGAGAGCTACCGCTGGGGGGCTACCCCACTGAGCCAGGCCGAAGCCAGTGTAAAAAAACAATTGCTCTCTGCCTGTCGGCCGGCTCGCCCGAAGGCGGCCGGCCCCTTTTAAGCGGCCGGCTCGCCCGAAGGCGGCCGGCTCGCCAGGACTGCCTTTAGGCGGCCGGCTCGCCCGAAGGCGGCCGGCTCGCCAGGACTGCCTTTAGGCGGCCGGCTCGCCAGGACTGCCTTTAGGCGGCCGGCTCGCCCGAAGGCGGCCGGCTCGCCAGAAGCCGCGTGCTGGCACTTTCTCGCGACAGTGCTTGTGAAAAAGTATTTGCAAACAGCGGTGAAAAGCTGAACCAACCCTTCCGGAAGCTTCCGGAAGCTGCTAGACATCTTTGAACGCTTCGGTTAGAGCGAAGGCAAAAAAGTCACGACCGGAAGCGGCAACAGCCTTGAACGCACAGGCCAATGGAAGCAGTCGACCGACCAAACATTATGAAACTTGTTGCTTCTCGCGCTGAACGCCAGCAATCCAAGGTCGTTAAATACACACATTTGATCAGGTCCCGTGTCCACAAATTTCTCCCAGTGAGCGCAAGCCTTTGAAGATTGATGCCGGTGTAGCTGTTCAAAGGGTTCTTGGCTTTTCCGACACTTTTTGCTAAGGGTCTGGAGGCTCAGATACAATTTCCTAAAGCGTCTTTTGGCCGTGTAAAGCCTCCGATACATCTTCCTCAAAGCTTTTCGGAAGATTACCGAACCTTTGTTTTGTCAGCAGTCAAGGGAAAAAAGTCTAGCGTATAAGATGGTTTAAGTAACCCCAACTTTAGTGCGAGAGGATGGCTGGAACGCATCGATCCAGCATGCAACAGGGAATTCCTGTAAAAAAGCAATGATGTCACGTATGTGTGTCTCCAACGAGCGCTTGTGGAATTGAGCATCTACAAGGGAAGTGGCTGCGTCTGAAATGTTGTAATTGGGACGCCACTTGGTGTATCGGATGCTGTGAAAACTCTCCTCATGACTTTCACCTTTCACAGTATTTGTTTGATGATGCCGTTCTTGTGATCAACCATGTTTGATATTGCAAATTTAAGCATATATATATATTTGGTGATTTTTTTAAAAATTTCATTAAAGAAAATATTGAAACTTTCAAATATTTAAAAAATTTGAGTTTTGCATTTTTTTTAATAAAGGAAATCTTGAAAATGTTAAGTATCTAAGTCCAGCTTCTGGAGCATGGAACCGGGATCTGACAACGATTTAGATTTTAAAATATTGAAATTTTTAACTATTTAAAATTTTCAAAATTTCCTTTATTGAAAATTTTGAAAATATTGAAAATTTTACAAATTTAAACATATTGAAGTCTGGAGATTGCGACCGAAATTTCGAAAACGATTTAAATTTTAAAAATTTTGAAAATATTGAAAATTTTGAAAAATTTAAATATTTAGAATTTTAAAAATTTTAAATATTTAAAATTTTCAAAATTTCCTTTATTGAAAATTTTGAAAATTTTAAAAATTTTAAATATTTAAAATTTTCAAAATTCCCTTTATTGAAAATGTTGAAAATTTTAAAAATTTTAAATATTGTAATTTCTGGAGATTGCAACCGGGAGTTCGACAACGATTTAAATTTTAAAAATTTTGAAAATTTTGAAAAATTTAAATATCTAAAATTTTCAAAATTTCCTTTATTGAAAATATTGAAAATTTTAGAAATTTTAAATATTTACATTTTTCAAAATTTCCTTTATTGAAAATATTGAAAATTTTAAAAAAAAAAATATTTACATTTTTCAAAATTTCCTTTATTGAAAATATTGAAAATTTTAAAAATTTTAAAAATTTTAAATATTTAAAATTTTCAATATTTCCTTTACTGAAAATTTTGAAAATTTTAAAAAATTTTAAATATTTAAAATTTTCAAAATTTCCTTTATTGAAAATTTTGAAAATTTTGAAATTTTAAAAAATTTAAATATTTAAAATTTTTAAAATTTCTAAAATTTTCAAAATTTTTAAAATTTAAATCGTTCTCCAAATCCCGATCCCAGTCTCCAGAACCTGGATTTAACTATTTAAAAGTTTCAAAATTTTCTTTATTGAAAATATTGAAAATTTTAAAAATTTTAAATATTTAAAATTTTCAAAATTTCCTTTATTGAAAATTTTGAAAACTTTGAAAATTTTCAAAAATTTAAATATTTAAAATTTTTAAAATTTTCAAAATTTTTAAAATTTAAATCGTTCTCCAAATCCCGATCCCAGTCTCCAGAACCTGGATTTAACTATTTAAAATTTTCAAAATTTTCTTTATTGAAAATATTGAAAATGTTGAAAATTTAAAAATTTTAAATATTTAAAATTTTCAAAATTTCCTTTATTGAAAATTTTGAAAACTTTAAAAAAAAATAAAAATTTTGAATATCTAAAATTTTTAATATTATTGATTGCAAGAAACAGCATCCGTCAAATAGAGCATAAAGGTTCTACGTACATATATATATATATAAGCTGCTGTCTGCAACGACTCGTGCTCCCTGCACATGAAATAAGACAGGCCTGTCGGCGGCTGTTGCATTGCAGCGCAGGTGCTCCGAGTCATCATCGATCCTCGCGGGATCACAGGGGTTTAGGCCTTCCTTAGATATTTGATATCGAAGCACTAAGGGTTCTAAGTTTAGTGTCCTGTGTGGCTTACGTATATGCTTCTTCGAAGAGTTCCTGCAGAATCTGCAGCAACAGCTGCAACCGAGCCGGGCCCGACAACCAAGTCGAAGCATGATGGAGGAAAACCGAGTCTCAAGCCGGTGGTGTTGTGCCTTGCGGACTATTGCTGCCTCTTGGAGCCCTTGACCCCAATACATTCTATCATCCTCGAGCACTAAAACCCAAGCCACGTAGAGACACAGAGTGTGAATTTCACGTGCGAGCCTGACCGGTGTGTGAAATTCACGTGAAATTCTGTGAGATTTGGGGCCCGAGGCGACGTAGAGCCACTTGTGTCGAAAGGTACCGGATGTGAAAAAAACGTGAAATTGTGTGAAAACCCTTCCCTGGGAACAGCTAGACGTGAAATATGAGTTAAAATATGGGAAAAAATATTGGCCTTTACGTAGCCTTTACGTAGGCTGTCCTGGCACGATCTAAGTTCCTCTACGTAGACTAGCTCCGTCCCTTGGCCTCTAAGTTTTCCGTGCACTCTTTTGGTAGGCGGTTTCCAATTCGAATCGTGGAGAACCATGGCACCCAAGCCTGGAGCCGGAGCGAAGCAGGCTGCCAAGAAGAAGAAAGATGAAGCTAGCTGCAAGAAGTGACTGTCCATCTCTATGTCCATTCTAAAAATTCCTGAAGCACACCCCTGCAATCCAACCCTAAACCCAGTTCTCCTCCTGCCTGCTGCTGCCCAGGAAGACTTCGACATGGAAAAGGAGATGAAGGACGTCCTGCAGCGATGCAATTCCAAGCTCTCCAAGAGCAACTGGGAAGCACTTCTTGGGGTCATCACGAATCAAGTGGCCATGGTGTGACTTGCATGTGCTACACGATTCTTCGGTGGCAGCTCCGAGACCCTGGCTTCGGGTGGTCGCCGGAAGATTAAGCCGCCAAGCACTAGTTCGGGAAGGGCGAAATCCGCGGGAGTTCCAAAGCTTACAGCTGCCACAACTCCGGCACCGAAAGCCTGCCCCAAAGCCAGTGTGCTGACACCTCGCAGCGGGAAATCCAGGGATCCGGAGAGTGGCCCGGCCTGTAGGAACCTGGCAGCTGCGTTTGAACATGTGGCTAGCTCCCCTCCGATTCGTTCGTCTTACCAGAAGAAGCTTCGGGTGGCCTCCCCCGGTCCTGTCGTGGAGGAGCTGGTATATTGCACAATATGTACATGTATTTCAGTCAATGCAGCACTCGAGCCTTATAAGTAAATGCTCATTATAAAATATTAGAACTAGAATACACTGCCCTAATATAGGTTTCCGATATGTACTTGATCACGATCAGGAGACACTACGTGACATGGACATCTCCCAGGGCGAGCTATTGGAGTCTTGCCGAGACCTGGCTGCGAACGAGGACGACATGGACGTTTCTGGGCCCCAGCCTCCAATCCCGGTGGGTCCTGGAAATCCCGCTTCACAATGCCGAGATGTTCTAGCTGGATCGCAAGGCCCTCAATCCGAAGAAGTGGCAGGATGTCCGGGTCCCGTGCTCAAGACCCACCTTTTTGAGAAGTCACCGGATCCCATGCAGAAGGCCCTCAATCCCAAGAAGTCGCAGGATCCCATGCACGAGGCCCTCAATCCCGAGAAGTCGCAGGATCCCATGCACGAGGCCCTCAACCCCGAGAGGTCGCAGGATCCCATGCACAAGGCCCTCAATCCGGAGAAGTCGCAGGATCCCATGCACAAGGCCCTCAATCCGGAGAAGTCGCAGGATCCCATGCCGAAGACCCACAATCCCGAGAAGTCGCAGGATCCCATGCTCAAGGCCCAGCAACAGCAGCAGGCAGGTGAGGAGGCCACTATGTCTAGTCAGCAGGTGGTCCCCGGAGATGTGAATGCACATGCCGCAGCGAGCCCGTCTGCAACCACTGTGCCACCTACGTGTCATGCCAGGCTTCACCGTACCTGGTATGCAATCAATCATGATCACAGCGATTATTGTGGATGCACTGCTAGAGTTCGCGGGCCCGACACAGGCTACAACTTCAATCTCTAGTTTCAAGATCCTAGACATGACTCCTAGTGCGATGTATATACATATACGTGTGTCTGTATCATGTGTTGCACAATTATTGAAACGTCTCTTAAGCATAGGCTCGAAGGTTGCATAGGTTCTGGGTTGGAATATATATATATATATATATATATATATATAGATATATGTATGTATGTAGATATGTATTCATACATACATACATACATACATACATACCTACATAAATACATACATACATACATACATACATACATACATACATACATACATACACACACACACACATATATATATATATATACACATGTAGCTGTGATATCCATCGAAGTATGATATCTACTGCATGCCCTCCTTTCCCTCTCTCTCTCTCTATATGTATGTCTATAATAGTACATCTCTCACTATATATATATATATATGTATATATATATATGCATTTGTAGATCTACTCAGACACCTAGATATGTACATGACTATATCTCTATGTGTATGCATGTACATATTATTTGTATAATATATACATACGTGTCAAGATATACATATAACATTAATATGTGTACATATGCAAGCATGTATACACACCTATATATATATATATAGATGTACATAGCGATACATATCTATAGATGCATATCCATATATATATATATATATACATGTGTATACATGTATGTATGTTTGTATGTAT
>CBDDHW010000067.1:15000-25000 GCA_965228575.1 Rhodospirillaceae bacterium
CACCCCAGGAATCCTTCACGAATGCCCGCCGATCCCTGCAAGCTGTGAAAGAGGACTGCAACTTGCTATCAAGAATTCCTGTACAACCCATTCTCTGCAGGAGCTCTCGATGAACTACGGCATCAAAATGGCCGGGCAGTGTGCGAAGCTGGAGGCAGCAGGGGCACATGGAAATGGGCCAGCAACATACAGCGAGACATCCTGCGAGCAAGCTCGACGGGGGATGATGTGCCTTGCTAGCAAACCATAGCAAGCTTGTAATCCCGGTCTGAATTCGAATGCCACCCCAGGGTATCGGCAGAAATCCGCACTCCTGATCCAGCCTCAGGTTCCCATTGACATGGTGGACGTGCCCATCAAGCCTGAGCGGGGCATGCAGAAGACGGTGACCAAGCCGCTTTGCTGTCATAATCATGTAACATGTACATACGAGTATACATTCATATGCATATATGTACACATGCAGCTCTGCTTAAGGGGTGCTGCTGGTAGCATGCTCAAACTAGGCTGGGTGTTGCGAACATATATATCTGATTAAATAGGAATAGGTGCAAGTTGTACACATGTGTTATCCTAGGTCAATGCCGGTCGTGCTGCCCCATAGACTAGTGCCGTGGCTTGTTAGAAGGAACCGTTGGCCGGCAATCTCCGATAAAGCTGTGCAAGAGTACTGGAGCCACCACGAGCTGCACTCTGCTACATCGGCCCCCACGGGCCTCCACCATCCTTGCTGGTTGTGGGGTGACGATGTTCGCTACGGGAAACGATTCAATCAGAAGGTGATGGTGTGCATGATGGGTCATGTCTTGGATTGCAATCGCGACAGCTACCTGAGTTGCTTTCTTCTTTGGGTATGCGGTTGCGACTCCTGGCTCTTATTCATTCTTGATATTTAAACTTTAAGTTTTAAAGTGCTTTCAATTTAATCTTGAACTTTGCCGGGGCCTTCGCCAAATCCAAGCCCAATCCGGTCAGCTATTCCAGGAGCTCAGCCTTGGAATGGCTACGATCGCCGCCTACATGCGGCCGGTGGCATGGAGAAATACACTAGCTAGGGGACGATTCGTGGGTTGGCTTGGTTTTCGTTCCAAATTTACACAATGACACTTTCACAAGTGCTACATTATATAAGGTTGTTGCAAGCTTCAACTTGCTGGTCGAGGGTGTGCACGTGTGCGACTCCATCACCATCCGAGCTATATGCTCGGAGATACGAGGAGATTGGAAATGGATGAAGGACATTACTACATATATCCCTAAACCCTAATAAACCCTAGACCGCCACGATTGAAAGTTCTGGCCTCATGGATTTAAATGAGCATTGATGTTGCAGGAGTGGCTAAACCTTCGGGTTGGATGGTCATCGACACAGCTGTGTCACCAATGCCGTGCAACTTCCAGCTGCTACCTTGTGGTGCCGAGCATTTTGCATGAGCTACCTCGCCGATCACTGACCGAGATTCTGCGAGAGTGTGTGCACCCCGGCATTCGAAGTACCCAGGCTGCAATTGTAACCGGAAAGCCTATTCAATAAAGATCAGGATCCCTGAGCCACGACAAGCCCCAGGCCCAATCTTCGATCTGCACTCCCTCCACCCTGGAAGATGCACGTCATAAATTTGGGAGTGGCTTTGTGGACAGTGGGCAGCTGCTTCAAGCTGCTTTTGATGGAGTTTTTCTGCTGGGGCAATGGGGACTACAGCCAGCGACTGCGAACGGCCTATGGGGACTTTAAGTTCTGGTGTTCGGAACGACGTATCCTGCATCTCATACACAATTATGGCTTAGCTTCTAATTATTTGGCCCCAGCATACAATTATAGTTGCAAACGGCAAGGCACACCCAACCGTGCTTTACGACGGCATCACTGCGATCGCCGGACGGCCCGTACCCTGAACTACGAGCCAAGGCCTACAATGCATCAGGGTCCCAACTTATAATAGGTTTCGGGCTTCGGGTTTGTTAGGGTTTAGGGTTATTTATAGAGGGTATGTAGAATTTAGTTTTTGTTTAGTGTATATTCTTTTTTTTGGTAATATATATATATATACATATATGTGTAATTATAATATATATATATATATATAATCACAGACGTGCATATATATATATAATAAACTAGATGGCTTACTTAAGGCTCGGGTGGTGGTGGCATGGCTAGCTGCTTTCCTCATGGAGTTCTATTTGGACCAAGTCCATGGAGCACCCGAGGACCTCAAGCTTATGGCCGAGTGCACGTGTCTTGTGTGCATTTTCATCACAGAACTATATTATTACAAGATTGATCAATTTATTGATGTATGCAACTATAAGCTATCGCATGGTCCGGGCTTCAGGGAATAGACTATGTGATCAGGGGTAATAAATGGCAACCAAACCTTGACCTTGCACGTCGATGAAGATGATGATCATGACGAGCCCCTTTCAAAACCTTATTTCTTCATCACAACATAAGCCCCACCACTAAACCCTAAACCCTAAACCCCTATTATTCGAGAACTCGGATCCATCAGCACACCGGCATATCATTGCAAGGCATTGGCTGGCCTCCTGGTTCAACTGGTCTGAAGACAGCAAGCGGTACCTGGAAATGGAGCAAGCTGAGCAAATGCAGCTGTGCTGTGATGCTTGGGTGCATTCTGTTAAGACTGTGGCACAACGACCCGCATGAGATTTGTATTTCAACCGAGGACAAGTGTATGCTGGCCTACTGCAGAGAGGGCTGCTTCTTTTCATCGGCCCCTTTGGCCGGTGAAGCCGAAGTTTCATGTGCCATCGATGCAATCAAGATCACTCGGTGCTTTAACCTCATGAATTCGGGTATCGGCTACATGATAGAAAACACTTAAACTTAGGCCTGGCAAGAATTGGCCTATCAGCAGGTGGTCACTCGCCACTTGGATTTGCAACTGTGTCGGCTTCAAAACCCTATGCTAATTGGAGCTAGCTGCAAAGCTGAATAAGGTGAAGGATGCCGCTTCTACCACTGCTTTATGCAGGAGGACGGTGTCGGGAAGATCTCTCGACGATCAGCTGCATTAGATTGCACATGTCGGAACAATCATATGTGAACATACACTCATGATCCGAGGATTGGCTGCTGTGTGTCACCCGTGGACTTTGTGTGACGTAGCTGTGCAAAGATGGTACCTACAAGTGCAGCATGCCGAGCCGGATGAGTGAAAACATGCCCGAGGGCACGTCGTCAGCAGCATCGATGGGACAGAGGGGTATCGGGGCCAAAACAGCAGCAGCCCACCCCTACATATTCAAGCAGCCCTAAACCCTAAACCCACCCCCACACATTTAAGCAGAAACCCTAAACCCTAAACCCACCCCGACACACATTTAAGCAGAAACCCTAAACCCTAAACCCACCCCGACACACATTTAAGCAGACCCTGTTGTCTATCCTCGGATTTCTACTATACATAAAATTGTACATATTTATAGAACACCGGAATTGTTAGCCACAGTATCCTCTGAACAAACATACCCCCAGAGAGGCCTCTATGACTCATCATATGATAATCACATACTTTGGACCCATGGGGTAAGTCCTGCGCCTTGCGTGCTTCCGCCCCTTGGCCTTCCGGGACTAGTGTTGCCCGCACTTCTCCCCCCACGCGAACCATCGGGTGCTCGGTTGGGGTTAAGGCACGCGTTTTGCGGTCCGGTTCCACAACTGTCTTTCTTAGCGCCGTAAGCCTAACTAACGCGGCTTCGCGTGCATACAGTAGCGGTGTGTGCGATCACTCTTAGCATGCAAGCCCTCAATAAGAGGCTCAGTGAGGCCTTTCAACCACTCGGGTCCTCCGTCGGTGCTTGAGCCGGCTTGAGGCAAGGAGGCAAAAGCTCCGCCTCCTGCCCCTCCTCCTACGTCTGGATGTGTGGGCTCTCCTGGCTTGCTGTCATTGAGCTCGTCGTCGTCGTTTTCTTTTGAAGTCAAGTCAAAAACCTGATGTGCAGCAAAGACCCAACTATAGTCTATAGTGAATCAGATAAAGGGGAACCGATGAGGGAGGACTTGACTTCGTCTGAGTGATCCGAGGCCATGGTCTCACTTTCTCTCGAGCCAAAACTTGTGTCAAAATGGCTACGGAGGCATAGTTCTGTCTAGAGCTCAACTTAACGGTAGCTCAGTTAAATCAGGTCTGTTTTCGTTGTCCCTGCTCTCGGGTGTGTTTACGATGTGGTGACAACAGAACATGTAAACCGCATGCGCTCGAACATGACGTTACTGACCCCGCCCCCCACCCCCCACTCCTTGCTACATTCATTCCTTCTGGAAAGACTTCTGGTATCAGCACGAGTTGAGTAAGCGCGCGCTGGCCATGTCCCCAAATCCCTCCGCGAAGCCCGCATGATCTCCCTCTCCAAGCCTGGGAAAGCTAAACTTGGTGTTTTGTCTGTCGAGCACGCTAGACCCATCACTGTGCTTAACTCTTTCCGGCGACTTTGGTGCTCCTCTTGGATTCGGTCGTCTGGTTTCCAGCAGTGGATTAAAGATCAGATCCCTGTTGAGATCACGGCTAGAAGGGGTTTCGATGTCCTCACTGCTGCCGCTAAAACTCTTGAACAGTTCACTGAGTTAGGGTATCTTTTGAGCTTAAATTACTCCAAGTGTTTTGATACTCTCGCTCCGGGCCCCACCGCTCGACTGATGAAGTCCTGGGGGCTCCCTCAGGGCCTCACAGACATCTGTCTGGACGTCTGGTCTCATCAAGTTAGATGGGTCAGCTGGCAGGGATGCGTGCACCAGGAGCCGCTGTGCACTCAGGTCTTTATCCCTCAGGGAGACCCGTTTGGTCCCCTTGTGACCATGTTATGGACAGCTTGCGGCATCCGACTCATTCAGAAGCGAAGCTCCCAGCAAGAATCCTCTCACTCATGTGTCTTCATGGATGACCGTAACGTCGCATGTAGTTCCGCCAGAAAAGTTTCCCAGCAGAAGACTGCTTGGAACGACTGGAGTGCTCAGGTCGGTCTGGTCGAAAACCAGACTAAGGCTGCTGTTACGACTGTTAGCTCCCGTCACCGGGATCATGTCGACAGCGAAGGCCTCAGTCAGTGGCTCAAGCCTACGGTTAAGCTCCTTGGATGCTGCACGCTGCAACCTCACGTAGCTACACGGAGCATGAAAATCAGCGGATTGAAGCTGCTGGGTCTACTGTCCGTTTGATTGCTTCCGTTCGGCTACCGTTTGAGAAGTTTCATCGATGTGTAGCGTCTTATGCCACTCCGAAGATTTGCTACGGCTGGATTGCCCGCAACATTAACGATAAAGATCTCTGGAAGTTTTGGTCAAGGGTCCGATTCGGTGATGGAGTTTGCCGCATGGCAAACAAGTTTGCCCGAGCCTTGGTCCTAGGTGGCTGCAGTCACCCTGAGGTCATCACTGCAAAGCACCTGCTTCGTGCAGTGGTGGGATGCTCAGAGAGATCGCCTGCCAGGTCTGGCCCTAGAGGCCACCCAGTGTATGTCCTCAGAGAAACGCTCGCGCGCCTCGGCTTTGACACGCCTCGCCCTTGGCTCTTTAGGCACCATGCCGGTCCTGAGCTCGACTTGAGAGGTCCCTGTGACCTTGCTAAGCTTGCCCTTGCACTCAGACAGGGATGGAGGGCTAGCCTTTGGGAAAGATACCTTGACAGGGATCACCACGAGTGCAGGGACTTTCGTAGGCCCCGCACTCGGCTCCAATGGAAGGAGCTGCTAGACATTGACTTTGACAGCGTTCGTAAATGGGCTTTTACTTCTGCCGCCGCTAGATGTATTGCTCTTGGATCGTATGTTCGTCCGGCCTGGAATGTTGCAGGCATCCCTACACAGTGTATCTGGTAAGGATGCGATTGTGAGTTAGCCACGTGGCAACATGTTGCTTGGACTTGTAAGCATCGCCCCACCAAGTTGAGGCGACCTGCCAGTCCCTACATGGCGCGCTGGGGTTGGCACCAGCGAGGTGCCGACACTAAGGAAAGCTCCGCCGTGAGGACTTGGCTCGCGGCGGTCGCCGAGCAAACGTGGGCGGTTCGCCACCCGCGCATCTAAGGCAATCTAAGGACCTGCTCTGGTCACTGCAACGTCGAGTGGCGGCGTCTTGCAGAACGAAGAGTTCATCCCCCACTCCTTGCTATCCCCGCGATCAAATCAAGGCGCGTAGGGGACGACAACAACTACAACAACAAATGCTACTACTACTACTACTACTACTACTACTACTACTGCTACTACTACTGCTACTACTACTACTACTACTACTACTACTACTACTACTACTACTACTCGTGCTGCTGCTGCCGCTGCCGCTGCTGCTGCCGAACGTACTGCTTCCAACACGATAATACCAAGGTCGCGCGTTTGCTGTCCTTGAGCCCGAGCCGTCTGGTTCAACCCATGAGAACGCGGCTCTGGTGCGGGAAGTTTTGCGTAAGCCTGCTCACTCCTTGCCAATCAAGATCCGCATGTGTGTCGGAGCAGTTTCCTTGCGCCGCTTGCAGAAGTCGAAGTCGTGACTTGAGACTGATGAGTGCGCCCGTCCGATCGACATCGCACCTGCGGTAGCCCCGGCAGCTGGCCATTTATGCGGCTGCCAGATGAACATCCGCCACAAGAGACGCCAGGTGGCGTGCCAGCTGCTGGCCACCCCATCGGAATGACAAGCCCGTGAGCCACGAAGACCAAATAGAAACAGGTCGAGTTGGATGTCTTTCTTTGCCGTACTATCGTAACTGACCAGGAATTCTGTGTACACCGTGGCATTCTGCCACCTTCAACCCTCACCTCAATGCTCACATCCTAAACCCACCTGCAGCCGTGGTAAAGATCCAAATCTTAAAATGTGTAAAGCGTTAAAAGCACCAGTCCGGTGCAGTTTATTGCAGCCACGCACCCGGCACAGCGAGAAGTATCTCACGGTCGGAAGTCGGAACCTTCCTACAACACACATAATTACATAAACCCTTTTTGGAGAGAGACTCTTCTTGCCCTCGGTTACATAAACTTATACATTCCAAAACCCCAGTAAGCTAAACTCTAAGAGCTTCATGCCTAAAGCCCGATAAGCCCCACAAGCCCTAAATTTTAAGATTCTTTAACTCCGGAAACCCGAGAGCCGAAGGCGTGAAACCCTCGACCTGCCTCATCCTCTAGGCCGACCTCTGGAGGGGCAGGGACGATGCCCGGAAGACCCGCGACGGGCATCGGGAACCTGGGTCTCAAAAGGGGCATTTGTTACATTTTGTTACAGTGTATCGGGATTGAATGGTTTTGGGCTTGGTGCCGGGGCTTACCCGGCGACCGCCACGGAGGCAACAGTCACATCAGTGGCGCCTCGCACGCCTGTGTCATAGTTGCTTGTGCTTTTGCTTCTGCGTTGGAAAACTTAACGCCTGCATGTTGCACGACACAAGACCGGGATCACAGCGGCAAGCTATGCTGAACTTGGCATGTTCAACTTGGGCGTGACATCGGGCTTGGGACTTTCAGGGATTTGGGCTTCCTTCTGTCGTCTTCGGGGTTCCATCGTTGAGGCTGACCCTACAAAGTGCGCACGGGCTGATGCCCGTGGTACTGACCTTTTCATTGGAGCTGGGCTTCAAATTTGCAGCAGCTTTCAATGCTTGTCCGCTCAACGCCCGCTTCACTTGCTGTTCGGAAAAGAGCTCACATTGACATGAGACCTGTCACACTTTTCCAGCCCAGGCAGCTCGTTCTGAACCACCTTCAAGCGCTTTGGACCAAAGACGCCTTGGATGATGGCTTAGCTCACAGAAGACTGAGCTGCAGCTCCCAAATTTTGTCGTCGGGGAGTCTTCCGTCGTATCGGCAGCAGTGCTGTGGGATTGTCAGCACAAAGAAGCATTTGTTTGTTACATTGGCCCCCCCTTTCTCGTTTGCTCACAGCCTCGACCTCGTTCAAGTTCAGGCAGAACTACATCAAGTCACGCATACATGCTTGATCACGCTCTACAAGTAAGTGGTGCCCCTACCTCGCTCCCTTGGTAGAGCAGGTGCCGAAAACAAAACGGCTGCCACCTACAAACAACTGCCCTAATGTCAACTCTTGATTAATAAACCCCCTCTGATTAATGGCAACCCGCGCGGGCCTCGGACCTGGCTCAAAATATTTTTTAAAGGCGCTGGCCTCTTCCAGCAGAGCCCCCCCCCTTGAAAAAAAAAAACCTTGCCAAAACCCCCCCCCCCCGATTAATGGCAACCTTCTGCCCCAAGCATGGTTCCAGTACTAAAGCTGTACTACCAGAGAGCGAAAATCCAGCCGGCCGCCGGAGACGGGACGTTCCAGCAATACTAAAACCCTCAAATTTTATTTGGGGGGGGGGGGACGTTTTAGGCCACCAGCTGACCTACCTTGCGGGGGGGAGGGGGGGTTTATTAATCAAGAGTTGCCATTATTTCACAAATCGAAGCAGTCAGCCTGCCAAAAGCCATGATCATTTTGTAAAGCCTCTTTGGCTACACTTGTTCACCTGTGCCCGTGGGCGCCTCTGCCCATAACAACCCCGAATTCCTCCGGCACTTCGCTCCCCATCTGCTTGCTCCACGTCAAACTAGCCACGGATGGTGACTTTTGATCGCTGCATTGGCCGGCCAGCTGCCTCATCATCGGTTCTCCGGAGAGAGGAGGGGGCGTGGCCGAGAGCCGTCAGAGTCTACAAGACAGCCAATCATAGTTTTGGAATCTTGGTGGTCATATAGGTGGGGTTGTGTGGCCAAACCAGCGCCTGGCTGTTCATCGCGGAAAAGGAGACCGCTACCCAGCCAAAGCCTGAACAAGCCGCTGCCGGAGCTATGCATGGAGGCATAGAAGCCAAGAACACACGGAACATGGACTGCCTGTGAGCGAGATGTCCGACGTGACGTGGCCATCCAGCGACAGCGCGTCAGGGGTTTTGACGTAGCCTCGACAACGCTCAACCAGGCTCAATCCAACATGTAACAAGACAAGAAAGAAGAAAGCAACGATCGACACAGAAATGCCTTGCTAGGGGGCCTAGTATGCTTAAAACACCCAGGGTCCTGGGTGCAAGCGTTAGTGCGACCAGCGGTGCATGATCTCAGTGGCCTATGCGAGGCTGCAGAGGTAAGGTGCGGGGGTTGGTGCGTCCAGCAGTGCGTGATCTCAGTAGCTTGCGCGAGATGTTTTTGAAGGGTGCACAGGGTGGTGCGGAAGCTGGTGCATGAAATCTGCACCTGAACGTAAAGGTGCACAGGCTCGTGTATGCAACAACCGACACATGGCGGGGGGATCGGTTTTGGGATGCAGGTAGCTTAAGCAAATGGGTGGTCCGGGGTTGGGGCGGGTTTTGGGGCGCAGGTTGCTTACGCTGATGCGTGGCAGGGATATGGCACCGGAGTCAGTTAGAAATTGTGAACTATGACTCATGAAGCAGTATAGAGAAGCTACTGACAAACACCCAGCACGCTGTGCTCTGACCACAACTAATTGACAGGATGCTACCACTCATATCACTACTCAATTGCCATTTTCTGGGATCTTGAGCTAAACACACTTTGGTGGTCTTGACAAGAGATTCCGAGCCCCAGTCCGCGCACGAGATATTCCTGGATCTGGGGCTAGATCCCGACAATGGCTTCCAGACCCCAAGTCGTGCACCAGCCCACGCCCCAGCCCATGTGTACATATAGCCCTGGATGTCTAAACTTGTTTTAAGCCTACCAGGACTTTTTCAAGACATGCCACGATTGCACTTTCAGCAGGGAAATTGACATTGGACTCCTTCAAATTCTTTTGTAGATGCGATTGCACTCAGGCAGGACCTCCCTTGAAGCTTGACTCGACTTGTTCCCTGAAGCCAATTGTAAGATCGAGAAGCAGAGCTGCGCCAAGTGCAGACCATTTGGCGGATCGGGATAGCCCCGGCCGTCCTCTTGCTGAGCACATCTCATGGCGTTCTTGGGCTGGTGACTCAAGAGATAGGAAAGCGGAAGTTCATTACCCGCAGTCTCGTTGTTCAACCAA
>CBDDHW010000067.1:30000-32500 GCA_965228575.1 Rhodospirillaceae bacterium
CGCACTATGTGGTACTGAACTTGTTTCTGCCGTCAAGCTCAGATTGTTGATAACAGTGCTCCGCACATGCGCACACACACACCCACACACACACACACACACACATATGCGCACACACACACACACTCTTCCAACACACTCTTACTTTCGTACTTACTGCACGCATTCATCCGCAGCCTGCAACCGATGGTCAATGGATCCGGATGGAGCCAAGCTCTATGTTCAAGATCTGTAACAGGCCCGGGGCCTGTCATCTGGCCTATAAAGTCTCTATAGAGCCTCATTTCATCTGCAAACTCGACACAGATGTGGAAACATTCAGGGTGCAGCATTCGGGCGGCCGTGCGGGTACGCGAGCCAGGCGTCCCCGGCTCATACCAGTGATCTGTAACAGCTTCTTGGTTGGACTGCCACAGTTACAGACCATTCAGTACCCCTGTTTTTGTCCATGAAAATGCTGAAACCACTGATCAAAACATACCCCTGTGTAACGGCATGCACAACTGGATGATTTCCATTAGGGGCATTCCTTCTGCCCGCTGTGACCTCCAATGACATATATACATCCTAATTACGTAACATGGCCGTGGTTGTGCTGACCACACGATTTATCATTTATCTATCTACCTATCTACCTATCTACCTATCTACCTACCTACATGCCTACCTGTTTATCTATTTATCTATTTATCTATCCAGTTTCCATATGCACAGCATATGTTTTGTTGCAAAACCACATAACATAATACAATTACGAATGCGCTTTTTGCGTGTTTTACGCGCTCCCAAACACATAAAAGACAACCAATAATCGCAAATAGCCACATCGAAAGGTGGCCAACGAAACAAAACTGTACAACCCTTGCAGATGCCCATAACAAACAGCCAAACGCATTCAGAATCAACGAAAAACAAAACAACAAAGAAACCAACACAACAAAAACATCCTGGGACTCCTAGATTTGGCTCTCTGTGACAGGAGAATCCCCAGAATATGTCTGTTGTGTTTATGTTTCTGGTTTTAGTTTGTTCTCTTGCCCTTTCCCTGGTCATGTTGCTGGTTTTCCGCGCGCCGCTTCCTGCGCGCAGGGAGTCCGCACGTGGTCGTCCTTGTGCCAGTCAAAAAACCCCAAATACATAAACAATTTCTGGGACTCTTAGATTTGGCGCTCTGTGGCCGGAGAGTCCCATAACATTGTTTGTGTTTGCTTGGTTTAATTGTTGTTGGCTTCCCTTTCCCTGGTCAAGTTGCTGGCTTTTCGCGTGCCGCTTCCTGCGCGCACGGAGTCTGCATGTGCCAATCAAAAGGACTTCAACATTTCATGTTTCCGTGTTGCTGGCGAATTAATTACATGCTGCAGTCTCGGCAGCTCTGTTCCAGTTGTAAAAACCCTTAGCCGTAGCTGTTCCCACCACATGTAGATCTATGTAATACGCAAATACAAAAATGCGCAATCATGTATGTAGGTGTATATATATATATATATACAAACATACAGTACATACAGTATGTACATGTATATATTATATACCCATATAAAACCATGTACATATAGGTACAAACATGCCCGTGTTTTCATATTCCGGGTGTGTATGTACATATATATATATATATATCAGAACATGACGCCCTGGTGGCGTGTATTTTCGTCTAGTCTCTTTTCCCTGCTCAGGTACTGATCTCAGCAACTTCGTGGATGCGGCATCGTCAGATTCAGTTGGATGTAGTGTTGATTACTTACTTACTAATGAAGTAAAACTTTACGACTTTATGTGTCTGCATCTGCATGCCATAGTAGCCATAGTAATAACAGTATGTATGTATATGTACACTCCAGGCCAGCCCCCACAGGGTTTCCCGAGGGGGGGGGAGCAAAAGAAACGGGTGTCAATATTCGATTTTCACTCCCCTAATTTGTACAAGAAAAAATCGCTGCATATCGGTTATTTCGACACAACCGTTTGGCAGTGCAAGGTTACTGCCAGTTCAAGTATAACGACATAGTTAAATATGTGCATATGTGTGTGTGTGAATGCATGGCGGGTGTTCCACACTCCCCGAACACAGCCAAATACATGAATGAAGACGTAGGCAAATAACAGCTGCATACCTCGTTAAAGCTTCGCATATGCGGTTACATCTTCGTGTCAGTATACACGTGTATCGATGGCTTTACATGGAAATACGCTCGTGTGCTTTTACACATGCCTGTGTGTGATTTTTTAAGAGCTACTCATCAGATTCCGTAAATGCTGACGAATTCCAGCTCTTATTCAGGGTATGTTCGCAAATACGAAAGGTCACATGGATCCGTGTGCTTAAATGTATATACATGCGCGCGCAAGTCGCCAAACGATAGGACAACGTTGCTGCTAGCATTAGTATTCTTACGGACTCACAAACGATATGTTTGTTATGTGTACGTTACCGCATCAACCCTAATGAGCAATAAATACAATGCGAACATGATCCAATGCAGATTGAAGTAAACACACACGC
>CBDDHW010000067.1:37500-209457 GCA_965228575.1 Rhodospirillaceae bacterium
ATATATATATACATGTACGTAGATGTGTGGGTGTACGTGTATTCATGTACATATATCAAACTATAGTTATGTGTAGAGAAACAAGCTGGGCAAATCAATATGTATATATGTATGTGTACATATATATATATATATATATGTCTACATTGATGCCTAAATTTCTCTACATATGTATGTAAGGCTTACTATTACCCCTTCTGTGTTGCCACTCGCCTGTTTTGTCCAATACGAATTTCGGCATACACATCTTGGCATATGTTTATACTTTGTGTATATACATCTGCATGTATACACACTTGTTCATATATGGATATGTATATGCACCTGCAGAGGCATATGTATGTATGTAATGTATGTAATGAATGTAATGTATGTAATGTATGTAATGAATGTAATGTATGTAATGTGTGTAATGTATGTAATGTATGTAATGGATGTACTGTATGTACTGTATGTACTGTAAATACTGTATGTAATGTATGTAATTTTTGTAATGTAATGTATGTATCTGTGTATGTCTGACTGTATGTCTGACTGTCTGTCTGTCTGTCTGTCTGTGTGTATGTATGTATGTATGTATGTATGTATGTATGCATATATATGTGTGTGTGCACGAATGTGTATGTATAAAGTCGTACATATATATATATATATGTATATGTATATATATATATGTGAATATATTTACAGATGTGTATATATTTAGAGAGACAGAGAGAGACATATTTTGTGCCTCCCACCTAGCTAGAACGAGTATATATGCTATATGTGGCTTCGAGTTTGTTATGTTGTCGGATAAACAGCGGCCCCATTATAAGGGTATTATTTTCAAAACCACTGTTCTTATTGTTAGTACATACCGTGGACTCGTAGGGCGGTGCAACTTAGATTATATGTTATACGTGCTTCTTTGCAGAACTATGTCTTTTGATACGATGAAGATTAAGCTTACAGTTTATGCGCGTGCACCCTGTGACCTGTCATGTCGTAATGCCCAAAAGTGAACGATCTAGTTTGAGCTCTCTTTGCAATGTGTATGCAGGATAACGACCCGCTCGGGAACTAAATGTGGGAACCGCGTGGCCAGTTCAGGACCCAGGATTCGGGAAAAGGTGGGATTCCGGAACCCGTGTCGCGGAATGCATGTCCCAGTTCCAGACCCGCGAAGCGCCAATCAAGACAGATATAAATTTCCAGCACAAATGGCTCACTTGCACGTGGCCGGACCTAGCGTCGCTGGCGGAGCACTGCCGCGGCAAACATGTAGGATCATGTGGGCAGAATGCGCTGAGGGAACCCTTGTTACCGTAGACGCGCGACAGGTGTCAATCTGGGACTGAAGCGGCGTGCAGTCAAAGCTCGGCCAAAAAACTGTTACTGGCAATCTCAGCACCATTCTGATTATTGTTGTTGTTGTTGTTGTTATTGTTAGTAGTCTCACTGATATTTTTGTTAATGTCGGCAGTATGGGTCGTACTGAGTTATTGCTATTGTCATTTCTCGTCCTACGTGTTGTAAGTGTGCGCAGAACTTCTGCACAATATGGGTACTGAGGGAAGTGGGCGGCAAGCAAACCCTAAGGCCGAAACCCGAAAGCCAACACCCGAAGGCCGAAACCCCAAGACCGAAACGAAACCTTATGGCCTGATGGCCGACACCCTGAGGCCGAAACCCGAAAGCCAAAACGTAAAGCCGAAACCCTCAGGCCGAAGCCCTCATTTCGAAGCCCCAAGGCCGAAAGTTCCTGAATTCTGTGCCGGAATTGCGGGAACAGTTCCTGAATGGGTCGACGCTGGTGCATGCGGGAGTCCCATGACACATATAAACATGCTAAATGGTGTAGATATGTATGCAAGTGGGTGTATGGGTATGTACACATGTAGTAGTGCATGCATGCAAGCACGTATACATTACATTACATTACATTACATTACATTGCATTGCATTGCATTGCATTACATTACATTACATTACATTACATTACATTAACATTACATTACATTACATTACATTACATTACACTACATTATATTACACTACACTACATTACATTAAACTACATTACAAGACAATACAGACGAATGGTGTGTATATATATATATATATAATATGTACCCACATGAACGCATATCCACATAAGTTATACAGACCAGGTTGGATAAACATAACGTTAAAGATTACTGATTACTGAAACCATAGCAACAACTATAAAACAAGCGTGCTCTCACAGCGACCCGGTCTCCAAAGTTAGAGGACAATCATTACGATGCACATGACCTGTCGTATTACATTACATTGCAATATGTTTCCTCAACTACATCATATTATATTAAGTTGTATCATGTTTATGATATAACATTATACCATAGTATATTGTGCCAACTATACTATATTACTATATATCACGTGCATACGTTAGTCTAATAGCTCGGTATACATGATGCCAAAACCAGACAGGCAATATTCGCGAAGCAACTGCACTTGTGGCGATGGCGCTCTTTGTTGAGGCCATACTTGCGAATGACATATCGTTCTGATCCCCATTCTCTCGTTCGGATTGTCTTGCTCATCACCTCACCGCTACCACAATTGGGAACAGTTCTTCACAACACATGACATCGTAGATGATCGTGTGCCGCGTTTTGTCTTTTGCCAGCGCGCAGGTCAGGGAAGCAAACCAGTGATGTGTCCTCGTTTCAAGACTCATTCCCTGTGCCTTCAAAACACTGATGCAAATCTACTGCTGGCTAGCACTTTCCCATGCCCACCAACTCGAAGCCTCCAGCCGGTCCAGTAGCCGCGTGATGAATCGAGACTTGCCAGCATTGGCCGCACCCACGACGAACCTTTGCAATGGGCAATGGACGGGGTCAAAGTAGGATCGATTAAGCTGCAGCTTTTCATATTTCTCCCCGTGGAACAAGCAGCGAACCGTTCTGTCAACATCAGGTCGGTCGGCCACCGAGTTGCAGGTCTCGCTGTGGTGAAACTGCCGGCATGCTGCCAAGAAGCACATCCATGCCCGATCGTGCTTCAATGATAGCATTCACTGCATGATTAATGTGCTTCCCCGTCTCGTTGCTGACAAGCTTTACCTCGCGACATTGCACAGTTGCAGGTTGCATGTTCCAGAGAGCAGTGAGACTGGAAACAGAGCCATAACAAGTCCTTGCCCTGGAAAAAATCTGCCAAATGTCTTCCGCTCTGTTCTCCAGGCGGCATTCACAACTCGCAGCTTCTTCTTGCGCAGTATGTACAGCAGCCACTTCTCTACCAGCTCCAGCTTCGTCTTGGGTGGCAAGAGATCCTTGCATGGGAGGACGGGGGGTCACTGATCAGAGACCGAGCGCGGCTCACAGCCTCTTCTCTGTCTTGGCATTTTCTTCTTGCGACAACATGAGAGCTATCAAAGCGGCACAGACCTGAACGCCCTCAAACTCACACACTTCCAGCACCAGCCGTGAGTCAATCTTGGTTCCGACCAAGATTACAGGATTCTTCCCGACAATCTGGCGGATCTTGCCTGACAGTCTGCGACCCGGACCCAAGCTTCAATCCTAATCATGCGCTCTGTCAAAGGATGCCGAAAGCTATGCTGTGTCAAAGTCCTCCCAGCCAGGTCTTTCATAACATGAAAGCACACGCTCTTACATAGGCCAGGAGCGTATAAACGAGCCGTTGAAGTCCAGCACATCCACAATGTACCTGCAGCACAGTCGGGTCAAATTAAGGCAAGCTGTGGCAAATGCCTCCCCTGGTCTTTAATCCTGATGAGTCGTAGACCCACCCGCCTGTCCGAAAAGAAAGCCCCGACACTCGCCAAACATCGACAGCCACGCCTGCAAGCTGTTGCACATTCTGACTTTCCTTATCGCAAACCCTTCTTGGACCCCCCCTAAAGGTGACCTGCTCCCATTGCCCAAATGAAAGAGCTGCACTCACTGTACCCACATTCATAAACCTTGCCGAGCTGGCACAACCAAACAGCGCCGTTTCGAGATGGTCCGCAACTGCTGGGCCAGAACGTCTGCCGGTACTACCTTGAAGGTCCAGGGAGCGGCAGATTAATCTTGTTGCGGCTATCTCCTGGATTGTGTCGGGTGCCAAGCGCTGCAGGGGGGTTGTCCTCCATAGCACGACAAGCTGCCTTCCCTCCAAAGCCAACTTCGCCTTCGGCCATCACCTCCTTCAGGCGCCAGAGAGCAAGTTTCGATTTCTCGCCAGTCCGATACAGGCTGCCCGAGGCAGCCAGCGTGCGGTGGCTGGGCTCAGAACCACGAGAACATAAGGCCCAAGGTACCGCTCGGACATCCGCAGTCTTTTCCGACACGTCCCAGATTCAACACTGCAATCCTTCACCACCGGGACCAGCTGCCCTTGCTCCAAATCCAGGCAGCGGGAGCAAAGCAGCTTTCGGTGTAGTCCTGAGCTTTACATGTCAAAAAGTCCTTGAAGATACACTGTAGACTCTGGCCATTGCATTCGCACGAACTCCAGCCACACTGCAGCAATGCACAAAGCAGGGTTTCCACCCAAGGAATGTTTGAGACTTGCCCAAGCGTCGCTGCGACCACTTCTGGAGGTAGTTCGAGAAGCGCACATAACCTTGGGAGTTTCGACGCTCTGGATGTTGATATGGTTGCTGTGGTAGATCAGTTCAGGTTTTGATTTTGTCGTTGCGCTGGTTGTGCTGTTGCTGACTGCGGGGTGGGGGACGAGCACCCTGTCAAGGGTGAATCTTTCAGAAGATCTCCGAACTGAACAGATCTGAGCTGGTGACTAGTGCGAGTGATGGCTTGATTCTGCATTCAGGCCCGGGGAAACCTTGGAAGGTCAGAACAAGTAAAGTATGTCAACATTTCCTGAAATCACTTTCTAAGTGGAGAAATAGCCGAACTTGGAGAGTTGTCAAAAAGGTGGCGGGCAAGCAACAAGGCGAGGGGGGGGTGACCACCACCCCCCCCCCGCCCCCCTGACCACGACCAGCCCCCCCCCCCCCCCCCATTCCGGGTGGTGGTGGTGGGGGGTTAGGTGGTGAACGGGGGGTTGGGGGGGGGGGGGGGGGGGGTACGTCCTTGTGTTTGAAGGGGGGGGGGAGGCATTGAGTCGGGTAAAACCAAAAGATTAGTTTTGCCGCTGGTCCTTGTGTGCGAGTCATGAGGGCTGCATGCGGGTCAAGCCCGATAGGGACGGGAACATGACTTTCCAGTGAACTTGTATAGACGCGTGCCAATCAATTCTTCTTCATTGACTCTCGCAACTCGCTCAAGGCAGGCAAGGTTCCCGACAACTGGGTTCAAACAGAAGACACAAGACTTGCGTGTCAAGTTAAGGAGTCTGCAAGAACCTCGACACAAGAGAAACCATAATCCCAATAACAATTAAGAATTGCCCTGGGTCGTTGCACTCATATTAGGAAATATATGTCATCCATGGTTCAACATCGGGAGCTTTTGCGTGCAAACCCCTCAGGCAGAAGTGGCAAAAACCAAGATCTTTACGAGGCCAGGATCCTATTTATTGTCCCGAAGGCATGCCTTCGAGCAACCCGCTGTGGAAAGTACTGCAGGCGTGCCCGACAAAAGAGAAAGAGTTCTGGAACAACGCCGGTAGTATACTCTCGTATGTCGGACACCGCGCAACTTGAAGCCAAGACATTCGCCTCGCCAACAGTGACTTGACATGACCCATTACGCCTGATACTGTACTGGAATCTCGATACATCAAGACCATAAGAGATCCCAAAAAATAGCGGGCAACTCGACACAAGGAGTAGCGTACTCTCGGCTGGGCCGCCTGCCGTTTCACTGATTCTGTACCTTCGTCCGAACTGTGGTAGTTTGAAGATAGCCTCAATACTAACTCCTGGCTCTACAAACACGACATGTGCCCCCAGACTGCAAAGGCAAGCTGCCAACGTTGTCTGGGTCATGCGTCTGAAGCGGGATCCCGCACCCACGGCAGCAAATCAATCGCCTGATTGTTTTTTGTGAAAGTCCCGACTCGACCCCAGACTTCATCTCTTAACCCGCAAGGACGGCAGGTCTCGTAGAGAGCAAATGGAACGCAAATTCTAGGCTTTCCTCTCCAGACGATACCACATATGCGCTAGCACCGGTACCAGCCCAGGATATACATTAAGTCCGGCAGACTGCCTGCCTGTCAGCCTTCTGCTTCAATGCGACGCTTCTGCCTTGTGACCTATCGATCTACGTCTGAATTCTCCAGTGCAGGATGCTCCGATGCTTTGCTGGCCCGGGTCATGAGGTCCTTGCTGGCAGGCGGAAGCTTGCATTCTCAGACTTGTGCTGCATGTCCGGGCCCCCTTCTGCCTTGATTTATCATAAAAACTTCTGTGACCCAAGATCCTCGGCAAACTTCCAGGCTCGAGCAATGCCTGCAAAGCCTAATGGCGACTTCGAGTCAATTGCATTGTAGTTTGCGGCTAGAGTATCAATCGACGACAGGAAGGTGGCATTGTTAGTGGAGATGCGAGGCTTCATGGCCTGCACGGGTCCGGGCGCAGAGACACGAATCAGTGTCGTGGAGGGGATTGAGGCTTCGTATGAAAATTCGTAGCTTCGAGTCCTGAGGTCTGAGGTTCTGATGCCAGCTGGATGCCAGCCCGTGCGCAGCATCACATCTAACTCTACTCGAGTTATGCGCAGCCGCACCACGGTAAACTTGAATCGACAACCTGGCCCTGGAATCAGCACAGCTCAGGTTCAATGCCCTTGGTGAGTGGGTTGTCTGTGTGCGGATCGAAGATGCCAGGATTGCTCCTTGGGGCAACAGGCTGATCCTATATTTGTCCGAAGCGCAGGCGACGTTTGTGTGGGGCATGAACACAATCACAGGTGCGGCTGCTTGCCAAGTTGGTTTGACTAGCCGCTAGCCGGCATGCAAAAAGATCAAAAAGAGCTTGTTATCTCGAACACAGGGTGGGGGGAGGCAGAAACGTGGGCTTGGGCTTGGCTGAAGGGGCCGGCGGCGGAGACAAAGCCCGCAAGTGAGGACTTTCCTCAATAAGTATAAGAGAATCAGAAGCCAAGCAGGCGATGTTCATAGGTTCCGGGAGTTTGTTACCAGCAGGTCCTGCGGGCTTTATGCAGACATTGGAAACAAGCAGCCCGACACTGTATGCATGAACTGCCTAGCCTAGGAGGCTTGCACATTGGTACAGCCCCTTGAAACATATGCGTCCCAACTTGCTGCCCTGGATCCTCCGAGAGTCCGGCACGAGCTCATCCACCATGGCCTGGCACGACAGGTGTGCGCGCTCTGCCCAGTGCTGGTAGCACTGCGACTTTTAGATCGCTCCTTGGTTCATGCCTCAGGATCATCGGGCACGGAGTCAGCGCCCACGTTCTGCAACCCTGGGAGTGCCCAGGAAGTCAGCGGGCCTCGAGCTCCTCTCCAGTAGGGCCGTCTGGATGCCCAGCATACGGGACACCCTTCCTTGCAGCAGCTCTGAGATTCGGGTCGAAGAAGCGGTTTGGACTGCCAGGGGGTGCTAGAGACTATGAAGGCCGTGATCATGACCATCATCATCTGCAACAATATCACCCGAGACAGTCGCACAGCACAAGACAACACCAGAACCGGTGACGGAATGCAGGCAGTTGAAGTCATCTGCTAAAGTATCGGGAGCTCCTAGGGAAGGAGTTCCATACGGTACACGACTCAATTAAGTGTTCTGCTCGGCTCAGGGTGTGGGTTGTGAGTTGTGCTTCGGTCCGGGTACGGAGAGCTGCACTGCTCAGCACATGGGAAAGTAAAGTGATAACCACGGCGAAGCCCAGAGCATGTTGGCCCGGGTCATGGCTGTTGGTTGTTGCGTTGGTTGGGCAAGGGTTGATTCTGCAACACTCGGCAGCCTCCTGTTGCTCTACGGCTGCATCTGGGCTCAGAGAGTGGGGCAGCTCATAGGGGAGTCCTTGCAACAATAGGGATTGGGGCCTACAAGAGTCCAAATTCAGGCCCTGTATTTCACCCATCTGGTTGCTGGAAGGCTCGTGCTCGGAAGCCTCCTTGGCGCTGCTGGAAGCTCCAGCTGCCTGAATCTCAGTTTCCAGATTTGAAGGCGTCTGGGAGGGGAACACGTAGGTCTTGATAGCTGTCCTACACAAGATGACGAAGAGGCCTCGAAGAAGCAGCATCCGGCCCTCTCGAGCAATGGAGACCATATTAAAGCTTTACTCTGTGCAAGTCTTCATGCCCACCACCTTTACTGCGACCCAACCGGTTGCTCACCGAGCTCGCTTTGGACACGCACCCAACAGTGTCTCCACTGAAACCTCCATCCCCCACAGCACAATAGGGCACGACAGAAACTCGCACACAACGGCAAAAACAGAATGTGTTCCTACTACAAGTCTTGTCGAACAACAGAAATCAGATACTCAGAAAAGCCATGAAGACCTCATCCCTGCATAGCCTATTCAATTGAAAGCGACGCAATCACAGGCCAGCCTTCTCAACTGGTCCAGGTCGTCCTGTGCAGGGGCCGTCAGGATTGAATTGCAAAACCGCATTGTCTTCCGCTGTTAATTTGTTGACGTGCCTGGGCACGTGACCCATCAGTCGCCTTTGGAGGGCCAACACACAAAGACCAGGTCATCAGGCCAGAAGCGATGACACCGCTGAGCACGCTGATTTACGCTCCAAACTCTCCAAATCCCAGCTCGGGAGCAAGGCTACCATATCTGCGTCAACACCGCGAGCCCGACCCCGAGAGATCCTCCAACTGAGAGGAGTCTCGTGCCGCTCTGCGGGCGACAGCCGCGCACAAGCACAGAGGCACCTAGGAAAGGGACAGAAGAGACAAAGAATCACAGGAAAGGCAACACAGCCTCTGCTTGATTGTATCTTGTTTGTGTTATGCTCTTCAAGTGGAGTATCGCGGGAGACAACGCTTGCCGACTCCTGTTGCTTGCTTGCTGAGCTGCGAGCAACCGTTTGAGACAGAACAAACAACAGCTGGATCTTTTGGAGAAGCCTGCACCACTTGCAGGTTGCAGTGCTCGAAATTTCCACCGAGGGCAGGCTACGCTCATTGCACCAAGTTCTTCCATAAGGGTGTCCTTAGAATGCTTTCTGTATCCCCCTGTCAACTGCGCAATCCCGATGGAAATTGGTTGCGGGTTCAGGGCTGGCCAGCATGCCCATCCAGGAAGCGTCGAGGGCAGCCTGGCACGTGAGCGGATCAGCTGAGATCGATCCGATCCGGAAGCTGTTGGGCCTGGGCCCTCCACTACTCCAACACATCCATGCACCGTCAAATAAAGCGCATGTGGCAACAGAACTTGCCGCAAAGCTAGCAACGGCACCTGCCTTCCAACTATGCTCCAGCTCATGTTGGGAAAACAAACCCGCCATTTCTGCTCGACCCATCGGCCAGGTGGAATTCCCAACCGCGCAACTCGTCCAAAGCCTCTCTGCTCGACAGCTTCGGATTTTGAATCTGATGTTGAAATTTAGAGCCATGCAGACGTGTATTCACCAGACATGAGGACTGCTGGGACATGTTCTGTTGCTGTGGTTCATCGAGCCTAGCGCGATTCGAAACCATCGTGTCAGACTCTCGAACCGGGTTCGAGCATGGTCTTGTGTGACAATGCGTACCTTTTGAACCTTTGATCGTACGATGGGACAGCTCTATCGTAACAACAGAATGCCTGGAGAAACAAAGTCTATTTACCTACCGGGGCTTGCGCTGGCACGAAGTCGACTGGTCGCCGCAGCCGCCTGCGGACCTCGGGTCCAAGTGCCACGGCCCAGCAGAGTGCGGAGTTGCAGCTTGCACAACACCAATGTATCAGTTCTCGAATTTGTATTCAAAGTCGCATTCTCTCACCAAGCCCGAGTCCCCCCAAAACGCCACAAGTTGTCTAATGGAGCCTCGGCCCTTGTCCAGAAGGAAACGTACATCGTGTCAATCTGTCAACTCCGGACTCCCGTCAGCTTGACCAGAAGCTCTGCGGAAGCTGTCGTGGCAAGCTTGAAGCCACTATGACTGACAACCAACAGAAGTTCAAGTAGTGACCGAGCACCAGTACTTTGAATGCGACGTTACAGTACAAGCCCACGTCAATTCTCCATGCAGCCCACCGGACGTCTGCAAACACCACAATGCCCAAAAACGACAGGCCTCCTTGGCCACAGCGCCAGGGCTCCACCATGGCGACAGCACCGAGAACCACACGACCCCTTAACCTTAATAGCCTATGTTCCGTTCCGTGGCTGTGCAGCGAAAGTGTACACTGTCGTTCGTCGAGCTGTGACATGTGAGCACACACCCGAAGATCTGGGTGATGCTTGCAATGGCCTCCAGGTCGCACTTGACTGACAACAGCAGGTAACCTGTTTCGCTTGAACACCGTGCCCATGCGTGCTCCGCTTTGAGCAGACACAAGTGCGTGCTTAAAGGAACCAGCCACAGACGCCAAATGCACGACCATGACACCAGCTGCAAGATGCGTGCACTGGAGTGACTTGAAAAGCGGATAAAAACTCCACTGGCCACACAAGTGCGAAGCCTCCTGTGGCAACGAAGCCATCGCCTGAACTGCATGGTCTGCTCAAACATCTCCGGAACTGCCACCCTATAAAGCAAACCTGTGAGCGCGCCTCCTACGGTTAATTGGGGGGCGCACGCTTACACCGGCACCCAGCTCATCGTCTTCCGATTGCGTATGACAAACCCGACAACTCCCGACCAAGCAAGAGCCGGCAAACTCCTGAAACAACCGCCCATCTGACCTTCAGCTGCCCTGTAGCATCAGCTTTTGGTGAGCTCCTGGTTTCGCAACAGGAGCAACATGTACAGAGTTACAACTATTGAAAGATCTGTCATGGCGCCACTGAACACCTGAAGGAAAACGAAGGCACAGCAAAATCTCCCCTCGAAAACTCACGAGAGAGGCCATGTGGAGCGCCCCCTACTCAACTCGTCCCACTACCTAGACTAGGAACTAACTCTTTGCTGTTTTGCCGTTAACTCGAAGATGAAGTATAAGACCCTGCATCTTTTCGGCACATTCGTTTGCAATGTTGTTTATTGGTATTGTTATATTTCCTACATCGTGGCATATACGTTACATTACATGGGTATGGAGCGTATCTGACTAGACATAACTGTCTCTGCTGTCCCTACACGGCAGTGTGTATCAGCGCGTAATAGCATCATTGAGGAGGGGCGAGGGCCGGGGGTATGAGTGTATAATATATATATATATATATGTGTGCCCGATACCTTTAGGGTCTATGTAACCGCGATTTTTTCTCTTCAGCACATAATGGAAAGCAAAATGTAATATCCAAGCACAGCCCACATTACAAAACCATAACCGGAAAAGTTTCAGACCGACTATGTTATAATTTCTTAATAAGTAATTAGATAAAACTATTCACATTCAAGGAAACAACTGTTTAAACAAAAACAAGTGTGGATCCAATCGCGGTCAATGAATGAACACTCGATGTGATGTAATATTTCAATGTTGAATGTCCATACATACTTAAGGAGTGATGTATCATCATGGAAACATGCATAACACAGGCATCAGTCTGTCGGCAACATGGGTAATCTGTTCTGTCGAAATCTTGCACGACTCGACTTGTTGTTGTCTTGTCAGCACTGGAGCACTTGCATGTTTAGACCACATACTGTACCTACCCGCTTGCTTGTGATTCGATCGAACATACAGATTAAAGGATGGGGATGGGGTATGATCTATCGCAGCCCCAGCCCGTTGACAAGCACCGTGACCAATTTGTGCGTTCCAGTCTGACAACTCTAACATCAACTCCAATCCCCTAGCCCGTTGACAGTCATTGTGACCAGCAACAGCAGCCAACGACAACAGTAGCAACAATATCACAACCATAACGACGACCACAAGCACAGCAACATCGACAGTATCAGGAACAACAACCCATAGGTAACATCGAGAAAGCAAGCAACATGAGGCAACCAAAGTTCCGACAACATGAGGCAACCAAATTTCCGAGAACAGCTCGCCTGCAAAATCTGGTCCAATCCTTGGTTACCGGTAGGACATGACAGCAGAAAGGATTGGACCAAATCTTGCTGGAATCGCAGGAGCCACATCAATTACTTCTTGTCCGGCGTTTCCCATCGGTAACATGAAGCAAACAACCTGAGACAACCAAAGTTCCGGGCAGCTCGCCGGCAAAACTTGGTCCAACCCTCTGCTGTCATTTCCTTGCCCTTAGCCTCACCGGTAACCAAGGTAATGACAGCAGAGAGGATTGGGCCAAATTTTACTGGCGGGCTGTTCCCGGGACTTTGGTAGCCTCTTATTATTTGCTTTCTTAGTGTTACCGATGGGAATGACAGCAGAGAGGATTGGGGGCAGCCTCCTTACCTCTCGCTCCCCTCCTCCCTTAACAAATCCGATCCTTATTGGCATTGTAATTTGTTTGGCACGGTCTACGGGCAAAATCTGGCGGAGGTGAGCCGCCATCGACCAATAAATGAGCAACTACCTTGTGCAAACAATGGCTATGGATTTCGCACTCTGCTGGCAAAATCTGGCGGAAGTGAGGAGCCATTGAGCAAAAAGTTTGTTGATGCCGCGTTAACAAAAGGGCTAAGGATTTCACACATCTGCTGGCAAAATCTTGCGGAAGTGAGCTGTGCTCGGCCTTTTCTTTGGTCGCTGCTCACTTCCGCCAGATTTTGCTATGTGTGAAATCCCTAGCCCTTGTTTTCACATGGCTTTTACAGGCATTTTGCTGGACCACAGCTCACTTCCGCCAGATTTTGCCAGCAGATTTGTGAAATCCCTAGTCCTTGTTTTCACAAAGCATTTACCGGCATTTTCCTCGATCACAGCTCACTTCCGCCAGATTTTGCCAGCAGATTTGTGAAATCCCTAGCCCTTGTTTTCACATGGTATTTACAGGCATTTTCCTGGATCACAGCTCACTTCCGCCAGATTTTGCCAGCAGATTCGTGAAATCCCTAGCCCTTGTTTTCACATGGCATTTACAGGCATTTTGCTCGATCACAGCTCACTTCCGCCAGATTTTGCCAGCAGACTTGTGAAATCCTTAGTCCTTGTTTTCACATAGCAATTACAGGCATTTTGCTTGATCACAGCTCACTTCCGCCAGATTTTGCCAGCAGAGTTCTGAAATCCCTAGCCCTTGCACGGAGGAGTTTACTATACTAATCACAGGTTCTCGTACAGCACATAACATGTATGTATACACATTTTAAACATTTATGGAAACTAAAACATGTCCTGGTGAAAAGCTGCTAGGGATGATAACGTTGATTAAGATGATAGAGATGACAAAATAGATGGTAAAGATGACAACGATGATAAAGATAGTAAAAAGGATGATAGGGATGGTAAACAGGATGATAAAGATGATAAGAAGAATGGTAAATGTAACAAAAGGATGATAAAGATGATTAAAAGATGATAAAGACGATAAACCTGATGATAAAGATGATACAAAGGATGATAAAGGTGATAACAATATGAAAAATGTGATAAAGGTGATAAAGATGATAAAAAGGATAGGATGGGTTGGGTGGTATGTAGTGGGGTGGAGTGGTGGGCAGGGGGCACATACAGTTTTGGGTGGTGGGGGTGGGGGGGTGGGGAGGATGGGGGTTGGGAAGGGGAAGGGGGGCGGAGGGACTGGCGGAAGGGGTGAGGGAGGGGGAGAGGGGTGGGGTGGCAGGGTGGTGGTAGGCCAGTAGCCACCCTCGACCCTCACCCCCCCCTCTTCCCTTTTCCCTTTAATTCCACCGATTTGAATTATTTAAATAATTGAAATAATTGAAATCCTAGGGTTCGGTGGACCGAAGCCATCGAACCCCGGGATTTCAATTATCTAAATAAGTCAAACAATTGAAATAATTGAAATAGTTCAAATGGGGCCGATTTCAATTCACAAAATTGTTTCAATCCACAAAAGGGCCTTGTGGATTTAAATAATTTAAACAATTGAAATCGGCCGGATTTGAATTGTTTAAATTATTTAATTATTAATTTTTTTACATAATTTAAATAATTCAAATCGGTGGGCTTCGTGGCTTGGCAAAAAAAACCACTGATTTCAATTCACCAAATTATTTGAATTCACAAAAGAGCCTTGTGGATTTAAATAATTGAAATAATTGAAATCCCAGGGTTCGGTGGGCCCAAGCCACCGAATCCCGGGATTTGAATTCTTTAAATAATTGAAATAATTCAAACAATTTAAATAATTCAAAGGGGGCCAATCTCAATTCACGAAATTATTTCAATTCACAAAAGGGCCTTGTGGATTTAAAGATTTCAAATAATTGAAATCGGCCGGAATTGAAATTGTTAAAATATTTAAATTATGTCAATAATTCAAGTCGGTGGGATTCGTGGCTTGGCAAAAAAACCACCGATTTCAATCCACAAAATTATTTCAATTCACGAAAGAGCCTTGTGGATTTAAATAATTGAAATAATTGAAATGCCAGGGTTCGGTGGGCCCAAGCCACCGAATCCCGGGATTTGAGTTATTTAAATAATTGAAATAATTCAAATAATTTAAAGAATTCAGACAGGGCCGATTTCAATTCACAAAATTATGTCAAGTCACAAAAGGGCCTTGTGGATTTAAATAATTTAAATAATTGAAATCGGCCGGATTTAAATTATTGAATTATTAAGTTTTTTACATAATTTAAATAATTCAAATCGGTGGGATTCGTGGCTTGGCAAAAAAAACCACTGATTTCAATTCACCAAATTATTTCAATTCACAAAAGGGTCTTGTGGATTTAAATAATTGAAATAATTGAAATCCCAGGGTTCGGTGGGCCCAAGCCACCGAATCCCGGGATTTGAATTCTTTAAATAATTGAAATAATTCAAACAATTTAAATAATTCAAAGGGGGCCGATCTCAATTCACGAAATTATTTCAATTCACAAAAGGGCCTTGTGGATTTAAAGATTTCAAATAATTGAAATCGGCCGGAATTGAATTATTTAAATTATTTAGATTATTTAAATTATGTAAATAATTCAAATCGGTGGGATTCGTGGCTTGGCAAAAAAAACACCGATTTCAATTCACAAAATTATTTCAATTCACAAAAGGGCCTTGTGGATTTAAATAATTGAAATAATTGAAATCCCAGCGTTCGGTGGGCCCAAGCCACCGAATGCCGGGATTTGAATTATTTAAATAATTGAAAGAATTCAAACAATTTAAATAATTCAAAGGGGGCCGATCTCAATTCACAAAATTATTTCAATTCACAAAAGGGCCTTGTGAATTGAAATAAAAATCAAGTGAATTGAAATCGGCCCTGCTGATTTAAATTATTTAAATTATTTAAATAATTTATATTATTTTCAGTCATAAAGAAAAGAAGAGGGCGTCAAATAGACCCTAGAGGCGCCTCTCTCTCATATATATATATATATATATATATATATATATATAAAGGCAACTCTTGATTAATAAACCCCCCCTCCCCCCCCCCCCGCAAGGTAGGTCAGCTGGTGGCCTAAAACGTCCCCCCCCCAAATAAAATTTGAGGGTTTTAGTATTGCTGGAACGTCCCGTCTCCGGCGGCCGGCTGGATTTTCGCTCTCTGGTAGTACAGCTTTAGTACTGGAACCATGCTTGGGGCAGAAGGTTGCCATTAATCGGGGGGGGGGGTTTTGGCAAGGGTTTTTTTTTTTCAAGGGGGGGGGGGCTCTGCTGGAAGAGGCTAGCACCTTTAAAAAATATTTTGAGCCAGGTCCGAGGCCCGCGCGGGTTGCCATTAACCAGAGGGGGTTTATTAATCAAGAGTTGACATTAAATAAATAAATGCATAAATAAATAAATAAATAAATAAATAAATATATATATATATATATATGTGCCCGATACCTTTAGTGTCTATATAACCGCGGTTTTTTCTCTTCAGCACATAATGGAAAGCAAAATGTAATATCCAAGCACAGCCCACATTACAATACTCATCTGGTGAATTGGTTGAGTCAAATGTGCTCAGCTGATTCCAGCTGTCTCTGATTGGTTCACGACGCCTCACACAGACTGACATTTCCGACATGTCAATGTCACGTCAATTCGAAATGCAATTCTCCCGCCAAGCCGGCCGACACATGCACAGGCACACATATGCACGTGCACAGCTTCCCATGGCCCAGGTGCTGGAGTTCCTCGAGTCGCAGCAGGCAGGCACTTGACTTATGTCTCACTAGTGATGTATTTAAAATTTATGTCGATGATGATTACGGTCTTTTTGCTAGTCGGTCTAGTCACGGAGCATGATCCTCGTTTGCATTGACTGTTCATGTGGGCTTCAGCGGGAATCAATAATTTCAGAACTGAGTGAAGTTACTGATCGTATTTCAAGTCGTTCCAGTGCTAATTCATTAATGATTAGTAATACTCAATTGTCATTTGTCAGAATTGTCTTTCAGATCAAGCTGATCTCATCAGCATGCAATGTCCCAAGTGCCAGAAAGTCCTTGGTGGCGCACATTGGAGGAATTCACAATGGCATCAGCGAAGGCCAGAAACCCCTCTATATCATTTTTTCAATTGTTGTCGTGACTGTGGCAATGTCATGGAAAACCTTCATGTGGAGACAGAGGAAGTTCGGGAGGCTGCACAGTTTCTCTGCGACATGACTGACCTGTTGAAAGCGGACGGACGCAAACTTCAATTGAAATTCAAAGAGGTGTTTGAGGGCATGACCCACTACTCAGCAGAGACACGGAAGACACTTTCGCATTCGGGCTGCTTGTATTATTTGAGCCAACCACATGACCCAGGAAATACATTGTATACAATGGCTCTGGAGCTTCTTCTGCCTGATCTTCGACTTGGAGTCTGCAACAACTGGGGCGAGGAGAAATTGGGAGACCTGGTGGAGGGGCTTCTTTGGGTGTGGTCTCCGGAGTTTTTGAAATCAAAAGACTTCAAAGAAATGAAAGCACAACACATTGACATTTCCTGGCTTGTGAAGCTGGCGCAGCCTCCACCGAGGAAAGATCTGACGATGATCGGATTCGTGCATGGGTGGTTTTCTTCTGTGTTCATGCTTTCCAGAGCCACTGGCTATACCCAAGTCATCACAGACTGGAGTGAAATACCTACATTTCTGCAGTGGAGCCCGCAGAACTGCTGCCCGAACGCAGAACTGCGGGCCTGGAGGCTGAAGCGATCTCAATGGTTGGACGACCTTGTCATGTCGGACTCAGAGTGTGAGGAGTCACCGCTTCCGGTTTCTGAGGGTGAAGATGACGAAGAGGATGATGCAGTCCTCCCAGCCGATGACGATGATGGCTTCGCAATGGACATTGACAATGAGGAGGCGGCATACCAGGCGGAATACCTCGACCGCTTGTTGTTGACTGAAGACGAAGACGAAGATCTTTGACTCCTTAAAGAGGCTGTCGAGACACTTTGCCAATTAGTGACACCATGGCTCTCTCTGCAATTTGTTGAATGAATGAATGACGACATGACAATTTCTGCAGATCTGCATTTCTGTGTGTCAGTGTGAGTTTGCTTGACTTCTTATGGCTGACGGTTGTCAGTTCCCTTGCAGAGCCCTGATGGTGCTGTACAAATATCAATCATCAGAAATCAGTCGAGTGCAAGTCTGTGTCAGTCAAAAGGAATTTGGCATGGCACAGTCAACCCCCAAGAACTATAATTAATAATTATCCTACCACAATAATAATTCTTCGATTCTGTCTCCAGGTGGATGCTTCTTCTTTGCCACCCAGAGATTGACACATTCTTCATTCACGCTGCAGCTGCCGGAGTCTTGAGTGCGTGGTACACATTCATTGTCATTCAGATGTGCATCAAGTGCCTGCCGAGTTTCCGTTGTGTTTCCGCTGCAGCCATTTTCCTCAAGATCAATTTGGTCGGTGATGGCTCAGTGGTTGTGGTTTTGATTGATCATGCCCAGTTCTTATGTGGAATCGCTGCAGTGCTACAGTGACGAAAAGAGGTGCCTGAGCTGCACGCTGTTCCACTTCCAGAGCTACTTGTCGGCATTGGACTACAAGCGCTTGGAGATGATATCGCAAGACTGCAAATGTGATTTTGTGGTTGTGACGCCGGACTTGGACAGCACCATGTCCGAAGAATCTAGAAGCAGCAAAAGCCAATTGCCGGAGAAGCCGTCCCTCAAATGATTGGAGAAACAACAAATGGTGTGCTTGAATTTTCACCTGTGTATTCACAGTCACAGAGCATAAATTAATTAATTAGCCGATTGCAGATCATTAGCTGCAAGTGCAGGTTCCACAGGATTCCAAATTCTGCCGAGTGGGGGAAAAAGGCTCTCGAGCGACTCTCTCTGACAATGTTTGACAACACAAGTATGATATGGATGCATCAGCAAGTCTTGTTGCTGCATGTCGTCTGCGCTGAATCCGTACAGGCAACGGAGCTGTCAATTCCTGAACAATCTTGTGGATTCCTCTGGCTTCAGTCACCAAGTGTGGTTTTGCTGCAATTCTGTGTGAGCACTTGCGGAGGACATCAGTTAGTTAGTAGTCATATCATGGAAGCCTGTGCATTGAATTGTGTTTGGCGAGGGCTTCGAATCATGTCCGATGATGATCATGGGGCCCTTGGGCCTGAGATGCCTTCCGGTTCTGACGGCCCTGCCATTGGGCCTGAAGATACTCAAGGGCTGATACATTTCCCGCTCCCTCCTGATGACTGGCATGCACAGTTTTTTTCTGATTTCCCTTCTTGGCTGACAGACTATGAGCCGAGGGATGAGGCCTTGTCAGGGAGCGACGATTCCATGTGGTCGCCCTCACCTTCCCCCCGGTATGGCCCTGCCAGAGCCAACGGAGGTCACATGGATACTTTAACAGTATACCATGTTTACAGATGGTCGGGAGTCCATGTGTCAGACATGTATGCAACGACGAATGAATCACCCCCCTTCGGCCCAGGCAATCCTGGACGTCGGGTCCTCATCGATGATGTCCTGCAGATTTGGTACTATTTTGATCCGAAGGAACTAATCAAGGGCCGTCCGTGGCACCCGAGGCCAGTCTCGATCGCCAGATTCAGGATGACGGCTGCAGTACTGCGACAACCAGACAATTGCTGGATGAACTTCTTAGAAATCTGGTTGTTGATGACTTTGATGGACATGGAGGCTCTGGTTCAGCTTCGAGCCTGCTGCCGACAAGCCTACCATAGATGGGTCACAATCGACCCAACGCTGGTCAGGCTGTGGCTGCGGCAGTGTCTGAAAACGTTTGTACACACTTCCAGGAATCGGCGATGGGTAAAGTGTATGGAGAGACATAGCTCATGGCTGGTTCTCCAGGATGATCTCGAGCCGGAAGCACGGGAATTGGGAATCGCCTACACTCAGTATAGGATTCCTGGGTGCAGGAGGACATATTTTCATCGGAACGAGCACTTTTCGTTGAACAGAGCGACAGTTCAAATGCCCTGGTCGGAGGGGACGCGTGGTCGGCGTGTCCGCCTCCCGTCTCGGGAACGAGAGCCTTCTACAGCTTCTGAGAGTTTGGAGGGTCTAGAAGAAAGACATGAAGCACTAGCCTTGAGAGAAAGGAACCGGCCGCACACTTGGCAAGACTGGTCGCAGCGAATGGAGCAAGACAGTGACGGCGACTAAGTTTCACCGACCGGGACTGGCGGCTTTTTGAAAATAATAGACTAGCCGTTTAGCTTCACTTGACATACTTTCGGTGTCGATTGTGTGAAAATTTACTATTGCCAATTGCTCTGAGGTGAACCAGCTCGACAAGAACAACTCCTTGGCCGGTGCCCAGAACACTCAATTGACAAGATCCACTTCATATTCAATTCTAATTCAATTGAGTCAAACTCGATAGCAGTACACATTTGCATGACATTTGCCACAGACAGTCATGGAGTCATGCAGCTCAGCGAAGCTGTTCTTGGTGCTTGCACATGTCCGAGTCAACTCCCTTGCAGAACACTGATGGTGCTGCCGACATTGTCGTCCAAGAACCATGAGAGGAGTGCAAGAGGAAACAGTGTCGGCACAGTCATCCAGTACGACTTTGCCTGACGAATCATGTCAGTGCAGAGAAAATCTGGCATGGCACAGCCTACTTCCCAGATGATTCAACCATCTTTGCAGGTGTTTCGACCTCGAGACGCACAACCTCTTCGTCGATGTCGCCGTGTCCTAAGATGAGTGCATGTGACAGTCATATTTTGTTAGTTTGATCTCCGACGAGCTTTCAGGCTCAGAATGCTGATTGTGACTTCCATTCAACAGGTTCATATTGCAATTCAAACTGATTCATAGTCCCAGGTGCATAACGAACGCTCAATTGTCAAGTCAAGCCATGACGGAGCCTTCGCAGGGAATAACAAGAAAGCGGAAAGCAGCAGAAGCGGGCCTGACCTTTCAGGCAAGCAATTTTAGGCTGGACGTTATTATGGATCCTGATTGGATGAACAATTGGCAAGGCTATGAGAGTCACATAGTCGTTTCGAGTAGTGACGTGATCGACCGAGTCAAGCACAAGATAGCCAGTGAGCTTTGGATGCTTCACTCAAGGTGGTTGTGGCCCAACACATTCCATCTTGTGCAACGGGAGCTTCACCTTCCGTACTACTTTCCCGTGACCAGGTTTGCGACGGGTCACTCTGTCAGAATTGTTCGCAACCCCTAGCAGGTTGGATGGTTTCACTGCCACTTGTGGATGTTTGCACGTGCAAAAAGACCACAGAGACTGACAGCGAGTGACAGAGGCAGATTTCCCGAAGTGTAAGTTTCACATTCTTAGTGTCTGAACCCCAAAACCCTAAATCTGAATGCAGTTGAAGGCCTCCCATTCATACAAACGCAAGGGCCGCCACAGTGTGGGGGGGGGGGGGGGTTCAGGGTTTAGGGTTTAGGGTTGAATGCTCTGCAGAATGCAGTTGAAGGCCTCCCATACAAACCCAAGGGCCGCCACAGTGTGGGGGGGGCGGGGAGGGGGGTTTAGGGTTTAGGGATTCATGGTGCACACATGCAAATATTATTAAGCAATAATCATGCACAGACTGTGATTCACTCACTCCCTAAACTCTCCCATCTGAGAAGAGTTTCAAGTTTCATTTCCGCAGTTTTCTTGCCAGGTTTGGTCGATAACAGAACATAAGTCAATGTCCGGCTCCGACGCCAGCATGGTGGAGAGGCGCGAAAGGAGTGCCGACGCCCTTCTCGAGGTGTTGGCGGCGGCGGCAGCAGAATCCCCTGCTTCCGAATCATCACCTGCATCATCCGATGGCTTCGGCATTGAATTTGGCAACAACCCCCAGTTCTGGCGAATGCTCAGTGAGTTCATCACAAGCACTGATGAAGCCATCAGTACCTTAAAGAGTCGTGTCACTCAATTGGAAGCAATTGTCAGTTGTGACACAGCATCTCAACGAGATGAATTTACATCTGATTGAACCTGGACTTCAAGCAGAGGTTCCGATGACATGTGTCTGCGTGACTCAGCTGGCAAAGAATTGAATTCGCACACTTCTTGAGACCAGACCTGACAAACTCTTGCAGAGAGAGTCAGAGAGAGAGACAGAGTGACAGTCAGACTCTCAGAATTCAGAATTGACAATTGAATCTGCTGTAGTGTGTATGTGTGTGTGTGTCTGTGTGTACGTGGCAAACAAGCTGCAGCTTTATTTGTCAAGTCAGTAGTGATTGAAGGATTCTTCCCGCCATGGGAAACCGCTTTTGTCCACATCGTGCAGACACTTCTGTTACACCGCGTCGTCATCATCGAGGAAGCTATACTTTCAATTGTGAGATGCGCGATCAACCGTGCAAGAGAACGAAGTGGAACCACATGCTTCATTTTTGTCAAGACTGCATTGTGGATTGGTACAATGAGACTGACATCCGCGATTCAGTCACTGTCACTCTGAGCGAGCGTGAGGATCCTGGAGCTAGGAATTTCCGGGGGTGGCTTCCTTCCCCATCTGATGATGCATCAGGAGACAAAAATGAGTAGTGTTTCACTGTGCATTGCTGTGCTGGCAAATCAAAAGATGATACCAAGTGTGTGTGTGTGTGTGTGCGTCTTGTTCATATGTTTTGCAGTGTTCAGTTGGATGAGTGCTTTGTGCTGAATGCTGCACTTGTACTGAGGACACATGGTGCACATTGTCACTGGGCCGGCCCCTCGCCATCGATGTGCTGCTGGTTCATTCATGGCAGTCTCATGTCTTTGGTTGTGAAGTGAATGTCAATCCTCATGCAGTGTTTTGGTTCAAAGGAGGAAACCAAGCACTCACTTGTGATCAGCTGCAACATGCTTCAAGAGCAATGTGAGCGTCGTGTGGCCAAACTTTGGCGGATGAACGAGCAGCTGATTGCTGACTCGGCTCCGCTCTACGGAGCATTCGGCCGCGACATCATGATTGCTCTCGTCCCCCGCCCAGTGCTTGGAGAACCCAAAAAACAGTGGGAAGACAGGATCTTCAACTTCAAATCGCTCTTGAAGCTCAACCCTTCTGCTCCGCAGCTGCTGGGGCTGATCCTCCTTGCCGCAATTCATGCAATGATTGAATTACAGCTTGAGCAATGGTTCTTGCAATGTGTAATTGGATGACTCGACCGAAGGGGCTTGGTTGTGAAAAAACATGCCTGGGGAAAAGTGTCTTACACATAGTTCATTCAATTCTGGCTTGCAATCAACCTGGTGAACCATGTGGAGCCATTCTTAGCCATGAATTCATGCACATCGGCGAAAGCTTTCGAAGTGGGGGTTGCTGTCTTGCAGCTGGTGTATGAACACTGTTGAAAAATTGTGCAATGTCCAGTTCAATCATAATAAGAGATCTTTGCAAGGTGGGAACAGCAAACGTGGCATATTGCTGTATTGCCGCTGTGCTCAGAGGTGAACCAGCTCGACAAGAACAACTCATTGGCCGGGGCCCAGAACACTCAATTGACAAGATCCACTTCATATTCAATTCAATTCAGTCAAACTCGATAGCAGTACACAAATGCATGACATTTGCCACAGTCAATGCAGCTCAGCGAAGCTGTTCTTGGTGCTTGCACATGTCCGAGGCAACTCCCTTGCAGAACACTGATGATGCTGCCGACATTGTTGTCCAAGAACCATGAGAGGAGCAAGAGGAAACAGTCTCGGCACAGTCATTCATATTCAATTCAATTGCATGACATTTGCCACAGTCATGCAGCTCAGCGAAGCTGTTCTTGGTGCTTGCACATGTCCGAGTCAACTCCCTTGCAGAACACTGATGGTGCTGCCGACATTGTCGTCCAAGAACCATGAGAGGAGTGCAAGAGGAAACAGTGTCGGCACAGTCATCCAGTACGACTTTGCCTGACGAATCATGTCAGTGCAGAGAAATATCTGGCATGGCACAGCCTACTTCCCAGATGATTCAACCATCTTTGCAGGTGTTTCGACCTCGAGACACACAACCTCTTGGTGCTCCAAATGACCATTTGAATGCATGTGCTTGCCAATTCGACTCAGAAACACATGCATTTCGGGCACAGTTGGAATGCTCACGAAATGCACTTTGGCGCTCCTAATCACCATTGAAATGCCAATCCGACTCAGAAGCAAATGCATTTCGGAGACAGTTTGAATGCTCACGAAATGCATTTAGGTGTTTCCAAATGACCATGTGAATGCATTTGCTTGCCATTTCAGGCACTGTTTGAATACTCATGAAATGCATTTTTTGGTGCTCCAAATGACCATTTGAATGCATGTGCTTGCCAATCCGACTCAGAAACACATGCATTTCGGGCACAGTTGGAATCCATTGAAATGCCAATCCGACTTAGAAGCAAATGCATTTTGGGTACAGTTGAATGCTCAAGACATGCACTTAGATGCTTCCAAATGATCATTTGAATGCATTTGCTTGCCAATCCGACTCAGAAACACATGCATTTCGGGCACAGTTGGAATGCTCACGAAATGCACTTTGGTGCTCCAAATCACCATTGAAATGCCAATCCGACTTAGAAGCAAATGCATTTTGGATACAGTTCGAATGCTGACGAAATGCATTTTTTCGGTGTTCTAATGACCATTTGAATGCATTCGGCTCGCAACAAATACATTCCAGCCACAGAATGAAAACTTACGAAATGCATTTTTGCTGCTCCAAAATGATCATTTGCATTTTGCTACTCGAATTGACTGCATCAATGTTTTTCAAATACAGGTTCCATGCTTACGAAATGCATTTTTGGTGCTCCTAATGATGGTTTGAATGCATTGCAAATGCTTTTCGGGCACTGTTTGAATACTCATGAAATGCATTTTTGGTGCTCCAAATGACCATTTGAGTGCATTTGTTGCCAATCCGACTCAGAAATAAATGCATTTTGGAATGCTCAGAAAATGCATTTTGTTCTGCTCCAAATGCCATTAGAATGCATTTGCTTGCCAATTCCAGTTGGCAACCATGCATTTCGAGAACAGTTTGAATACTCACAAAATACATCTAGGATGCATTTGGATGCAGAAAAAATGCTCACCAACCATGACATTTGTGTGACAAAACTCAAAATTTTTACTAACTACACCGTGATGAAAAAATCAAAAATTCTCAAAAATTCTCAAAATGTCATCAAAATGTCATCAAAAGTTCTCAAAAAGTTCTCAAAAGTTCTCAAATCGCTTGAAAAAATCAAAATTTCTCAAAATTTCTCAAAAATTCTCAAAAAGGTCTCAAAAATTCTCAAATGTACCTCAAAAATATGTCAAAAATGCAACTCAACAGTGTTTTTCTACCATAGCAACTAGGCTGAATTGAATGTCACATCCATTTAGAAAGACATGCAATTTACAATTTCATGATGCTCGAAAAAATCAAAAATTCTCAAAAGTTCTCAAAAAAAGATCCGGAATACACGCGCGAGTGCGCGCACTCGCGTGTGTATGGATGTGTGCAAACGAACATTGCGACAATAATCAAACGATCATTGGGAGCCAAAAATGCATTTCGTAAGCATGGAAACCGTGTTTGAAAAAAAAAAATTGATGTGGTCAATTCGAGTAGCAAAATGCAAATGATCATTTTGGAGCAGCAAAAATGCATTTCGTAGTTTTCATTTCTGTGGCCGGAATGTATTTGTCGCTAGCCAAATGCATTCAAATGGTCATTTAGAACACCAAAAAATGCATTTCGTCAGCATTCAAATTGTTCCCAAAATGCATTTGTCGGAGCCAAAAAATGCATTTCGTGAGCATTCCAACTGTACCCAAATGCATTTGTTTCTGAGTCGGATTGGCAAGCAAATGCATTCAAATGATCATTTGGAAGCATCTAAGTGCATGTCTTGAGCATTCAAACTGTACCCGAAATGCATTTGTTTCTGAGTCGGATTGGCATTTCAATGGTGATTTGGAGCACCGAAGTGCATTTCGTGAGCATTCCAACTGTGCCCGAAATGCATGTGTTTCTGAGTCGGATTGGCAAGCACATGCATTCAAATGGTCATTTGGAGCACCAAAAATGCATTTCATGAGCATTCAAACTGTACCCGAAATGCATTTCCGTCGTGGCTTTATGCTTGGCCAATGTGTGTGGCAGCTGGATGTGAAGGCAGAGTGCCCATGCACTGAACATCGTGGCAGACCGGCTTCGGCTGGGGAAAGGGAGGCCGTTCTTGTCATGTGGAGCTTTGCACTCATGAATCTCTGTTGTCGAGTCGCTTGCCTGGACCTAAACCTGAGCAGCGGGCTGGCCGAGGGGGCCCTAGAGACTGCCAGGTTCCACCTTGTTGGCCGATGGTGGGGGCAGTGATCCGCTGGTGCTTTATGCTTAGCCACTGTGCGTGGCAGCCAGCCTTGGGGCCAACGTCCCTATAGCCCGAGGGGTATGACAGCGGAGCGATGCGCTAAAGCGGCCGCTGGGGCTGGCTTAAATGGAGGGCCGGTGTGTCCGTACCTCCCCGGTGGGATCCAGAAAGGGAGGCTTTCTTGCTTTTCATCTGAAGATCTCTGTTGTCGTGCCTGGTTCGACATCATGATGTGCCTTACCTAGTGGGTCAACCCCTGCCCATCGGGATTGTACCCACCACACCGCTGGCCGGGTGTGAGGCGTTCGGTTTTGCTTTGAGGCCAACCTACCCCAGGGCAGGGGGTGGATGAGAGCTGGACAAATGGGCTAATGTGCCAGCTTGGGCAAAGTCTGGGCCTGGGATCCTGTTGTCCCGCCAGATTGTTCCGAACAAGGAAGGGAGGCCGTTCTTGTTTTGTGGAGGAGCTTTGCAGATCGCTTGCACAATCAAGGGAGGGCCGTTCTTGTTATGGGTAGGTCGGCCAGGGTTTTTTGTAAACATTGGCACTGAGTCAATTGCTAAGACAATTGTGCAAGCCCAGAGGGGCATGCGTTCAATTCTCACACCATTGGCCGGCTGTTGGGGGCGGTTCGCAGTGGGATTTTTCGGAGCCCCTTGGGGCCAACTCAGAGTTGCCTTTGCTCTCGGTATGACAGCAGGACGTCCCACTTTGACTGAGTGTTTGTGTGTTGTGTGTTGTGCGGATCAGGACAACCATGTGCATGATCATGATCATGAGCTTGACAGTGTGACCTGAGATGGGAATTGTTGGCTTGTGTGATGGATTTAAAAATTTTGCTGTTTTGGCTCACAGCAAGTGAATGCGGGCAACAGACATGGATGAAATCATGTGCTAGAAGCATCAGGAATTGCCCATGTGCTTGATGTTCATGTCATGACAATTCAGTCGACAAGTGAAGGACATTTCTTGCTGACACTTTCTTTTGAAGCCTTTCAATTCTGAGTGGTCAATATGTGGGTCAAAGTGAATGGATGGATCAAGCTTCCGGAGGGCGCAGAAATCCACCAGGAAAGGTCGTCTTCCAAACGTGGTTGGGAAGATTGGGGTCAACGTGGCTGGTGGAGCGCGGACAGCGGCACAACTACTCAGGAAGGAGACCGCACAACTACTCAGGAAGGAGACCGCACAGCTCAGCAAGAAGGCACAACTACTCAGGAAGACAGCGATGATGGATGGATACCGCAGCAGAAAAAAAGCATCAGAAGATGGACTATCAGGCTCGAGATTCATCCAGCAGTTGGTGGGATTGGCAGCAGCACAACGAGTGGCCGGGCTGGCAGCAGTGGCAGGACTCGGACAACCCCCAGTCTTCAACAGACCCGCATGCCTGGACTGAATCCTGGCCTGCGTCAATTTCTGCCCAGTACACATCTGTGCCGGAGGAAGAGATGGAGGCAGTGTTGGATACTGCAACACGTGGTGTGGAGAATCTGCAGTTGGCTTCGGGTCCATTTGCACCTGACAATTCTGCAGATTTGGTTCTTCCGGCTTCTTCTTCGGGTCCAAGTGCACCTGACAATTCTGCAGATTTGGTTCTTCCACCAAACAGTGGCAGTATTGATCCTCCGATTTCATTTGAGCCGAGTGTCTCGAGTGCACTGTCCGAGCCACAGTCTCAGTCGGTCACCTCCCCGGGCAGTGGTGTGCACCGCAAAGTCCCCAGGTCGAAGAAGGGACCGCAATTCCAGAAACGGAAGTGGAAGTCAAGGAAGCAAAAGCTTTGAATTGTCTAGTAACAAGCAACTTCAATTCACTCTCATTTGTGCTGTTTTGCAGAATTGCAGCAGCGCCGCTCAATAATAGCTTCTTCCTTTGCCATGTGTATAGACATGTAGGCATTTTGCATGGGGAAAAGCACTCTGACATGCATTGATGTCCAGTGCAGTTGTGCTATTGCCTCTTTGTCTGTCATCAGCATGATGTCTGCTCACGCCACATCATTCTCACTTGTCTGGCTCAAAACAGCAAACATGGCTGTGGCCAACGAACAGCAATGGGCTTTAGAAGCAGTGAATAAATTGTTGCTCCTGGCCCGAGGTGGAAGGAAACAGATTGAGCGACTGCTTGTTCCATTTTTTGCAGTCTGATCTGCAATTGTGCTGGTCTGATCGAATGCTTCTCTTCAAAGCAAAGACCAGAAGATCACTGACTCTTTTCAATTTCGGTGGAAATGTGTCAGTGCCGCCCGAGCAATCATCTACATGCCTTTGTAACCTGGTTTGCATATTGCGATAAATAATAAATATACTACTGTTGCAACCCCGAACTACTGAGGCAACGACTTGATGGACGACGTGCAGGTGCTCTGTGACTTGGAGATTGACATGGCAGAAGCTCGGTCAACATGGCAACAAGTGAAAAGTCTCTTCTTGGCTGACTGCTTGCAGTCAAATTCAAAGCAACCACATCCAATCCCGGACGGAAAGGGGTCGTTTCTGCTGATGCCAACATGCCTCGGAATGACTGAAAAAGGATATGTCGTGAGTTGTCGTCACTTTCGGCTGCGCTTCTTGAGTGTAGCGGCATGCTTCAATATGTGATCACTTGTGCACTCTTTTGCTCAAGGGTTCAGTTTGACAATTTGATCTGCAACTGCAGAAGCTTGGCTATGGCAGGCCTTATTGCTCGCCGCACCAAACGACCTCGGCATTGTGAGAGCGGCAATGGCCAAGGCCAGCACATGTTCATGCCGGGCAACATGCAGCAGCAGCAGCTCATGATGATGCCGGGGTATCCGTACATGAACCCTGGAATGATGGCTAACAATCCCATCATGATGAGTCCAATGAGTATGAATCCATGCACTGGCATGTCACCAAATACGCCGATGACAATGCAAGCCCCTCACGGATTGCCTACAATGATGCAGCCAATGCAAGCCAGTCCGGCTGGATTCTCGGCCAACGCAATTCCGGTCGATGACATGACAGACGACGAGGAACCCGACACAGCAGGGGTTCCTGAGCAGCAACAACAGGCGCTGCAGGGGGTTGGGGAATCGGCCTCCGGAAGTGAAGCAGCAAAAGCGCCGCCGCTAAGCCCTCCTGTGGCTGCTCTTCCTTTGCTGCCGCCTCCAAATGTCTATAACAAGGGGAGAGGACGCCACCATAACGGGGAGCACTTCCGTCTTGAAGGGTCTTCCGAGGACACGGCTTGTGCAAAGCCTGGAGAAATTGCATGGAGAGTTAGAGGCGGGAATAACGTTTTGCAATTGTGTCAGTGTCGTCAGTGGTTCGATGTTTGTTCCGAGCAGTTGACAAGTCAAAAGTTGCAGTGGGTTGGAGGCCGGGTACCTGGCGCCGCTCAGCCAGAAGGGACTCTTGGTGCTCTTATGGATGATGACTCGGCTGGCGCCCAGTATCCGCATCGGCCATCTGCGCGACTTGTCAGATGTTCAATTGGGAGCCAATCAAAAAAAATAAGATTTTCCAGTGCCTTTGTCAATGTGCCTTCAAGGCGTGGGAACCTACGAGGACTTGCAAATCAGATTCGACAGGGCATTTCGTCGAGTGCAAAAAGCAGAACCTCAGTTCCTGGAACAGCTCATGAATGCCTTGCCCCTCACTTTGAGTGACAGCGCGGTGGAGGAGATTGCTCGACCTCTTGGATGGCACGACACTTTCATGAGACCAGTGAGCCTGTGTTTGGCGAAGGCTCCGGGTTCGGGTGATGTGGGCAGGATGCTGCAGGGACAACAAGGACCCAAAGCAGCCATGCCGCCTCGGCCGGCAACAGCGCATCACACATCACAGGCAACTCCCCTGCCGCCACAAGCGAAGGCCATCACAGCTGCCCCGATCTTGGTCGCCCCTGCAGCTGGCCCAACTCGTCCTGCAACAATCAGAGGGCCCCCCCCGCCCCAGCCAACAGCACTTCCAGGTGCGCAAGCCACAGGCAAGGCCATGGGTGCGGCTCCCGCCAACACACCCCTGACAGTGGGAAAAGCCAAAGCAGTGCCAGCGATGCCGTCCCGAGCATCCCCGGATCACATCGTCCAGGATCCAGTTGTGGGAGCAACTCTGGCTCCAGATGTGGCAGGTGGACCTGAGCATGCTCCAAATGTTGGCGGACCCGCACCCGTCCCCAATCAAGAAGCCAGGCCCCCGACCGCCCCTTCGGGGGAGACAGGACTTCCGCAGGGGCAGGCGATCCAAGCAGAGGTGGAGGCGGTGGAACTCCCCATCTGCCTGATCTGTCAGGACGCTGTGATTTTGTCAAATTGTTTTGAGTTTCAAACGATTGTGTTGTCCTCCATTGTCTTGTCCTCAATTGACAATTGTGTCGTCCTCAATTGATCTGTCTGATTTGTCAGGACACTATGGACGAGTCGGAGACGGTGTTGATGCAGCTCCATTGTGGCCATTGGTTTCATGATGATTGCGTAAGGAGGTGGGCAGAAACAACAAACACCAGACCAGGAAGTCGGTGTCCGCTTCGCTGCCACATTCCCGCAACGGACCACGACACCTCTGACCGTGCTGATGATCGCCCGGACCATGGTTTTGCCTGAGGATAAGCAACAATCAGCACTCGCACAGCATGCCATGGCGCTGCATGGGTATGGCAGTTCAACAATGAAGAAGCACTTCAATGTTTCATCCAATTGTAATGGGGAGCCCAAAGCAGGCCAATGGCTTGTGCGCTGATCGATCATGATTGCTGTCGTTTCAGTTCCGACACAAGGCTGTCTTCAAATCCGCTAGGGAGCTGTGCAACAGGGGGAAAAGAATCCCATTGGCAATTCTTGTTTGCAGTCATGTTGTTGCTGCCAATTCCTTGTCGTCATCTGCGTGTTGCAAGTTCTCATGTGGCTGTTCATCTGTGAGTGTTTGCAGACATTTGGTCTCTGTAATTGCAATTTGTCGGACACAGCATAATTCTAAGGACAAACTAACCTACATGGCTCAGGGGTCAGACATGTGCTAGGACGACTTTTGCAATCAATTGCAGTCAGAAGGTTCGTAGTACATCTCTGTGCAGGCAGCACAGGCCATGGCTGAGCCACTGTTCCAGCATGTGCCTGCAAACGCAGACTCTCTGGTCATGGACGGTCTTGCTGTGGCATTTGGGCCAGTGGCATATCGAAATCCGGATGACTCGCAACTGTACTGGGATCTGAACTGGATCATGGACAAGCTTTCGGAGCACGGCGAGTGTAGCAATTCTCTCCGCAAACATGCTCCGCTGCTGAAACAGCTTTGCGTGGACGAAGATACACTGACAGACAAAGACTTGCATTACCGCTCAGCGAACTGCAGGCCCGAATGTGATTAGACATCTTAGCTTACTGGCCATTCAAGCCAAGCCTTCAGCCAATTTTTTTCGTCACTCTGTTTGACAAACATGGCCCTGGTTCAGGACCAACATGTTGAATTCCAACTGTGCGACTACCATGCTGCTCATGATTTTCTTTGCAGTGCTGCTGGACAAAAGCCAAACTCCGTCCAAAACGACATACCTCTGGAATGTGTTCCGGACAATCGCAGTCGAGGCTGCAAGCCAGGCATATGCGACTACACCATATGGTCTCAGAATCGATGTGCATGGCACTGCTGGGAACCATATCCTCCTGTTGCAGCCAAATGGAATGGTTTTGGGAGTGCAAGCCTTTCTCTCTTCAATACATGCATCACTTGTGAGCTCTTGGCATAAGATTTGGGACGAGATGAACAGAGAGAGCATTCTGTCAGGCCCTTGGCAACAAGAAGATGAACTTCTGCTTGTGGATGTTCTTGCTTTTCTCTTGCATTCCCCGAAGTTCCGTCGATCGAAACAATTGCCTCCCTGGAGAAACCGCGGCTTGCAGGCTGTGAGACAATTGCGAACCACTTTGTTCCAGCTTCTGCATGGAGCTATGGCGCACAGCATTTCCGAACATTTGCAAGCAAACAATGCTTTTGAGAGACCAGTTCCGTCGAGACGGCTGTCAGGGCGAAGAAGGCTCGTTCGCCCGGTTGCTCTCTGTTTGAACTAAGAGTTAACAGCTGCTTTCATCTGGACACTGACACATTCATTTCAGTGACTCGTTCATTGCATTGCAGGTCTGCCGACGATGGAGAAGACTCTCGCTCCAAAATGTCTCTTCACCAGATATGGGATTTCATCCAAAAAGCACGCAATACAAATGTGTCCATGGCCAAACTGGCTCTCATCAAAGAGACGGACAGAGAATCCGGTGTCAAACGTGGCTCAGTTTTTCTTTGGCAGCGGAAACTTCTCAGTCTCTATAAGCAAGACAGCTCATTGTCATTTCTTGGTGTTCGGAAACTGAGCATGGTCAGTGATTCCAGCCATCACAGTACAAAGGATTGGCTTGTGAGCCTGTTCTACAACAGTTCCGCCAACTGTTTTGCACATGCCACTGCTCAGTTTGTGAACTCGGCCAAAAACCTCCGCCCCGGACAATTCGAGCTGCTGCCGGAAGTTGAACGTTTAGCTGCACGGCGGGAAGTGGAGAGAGTTGCCACCCTCAAGTTTCTCCAGGCTGTCAGCAGTCAGTGCTTCAAGATTGCCAGGCTGCAAATGTCCGATTTCCAGCCACACTCTCAGCTGTTGTGCATGTTGGCCCCGTTGAAGCCGGGAGACCAGGCATCTGTTCGTGGTGAAGAATTTCAAATCATCCGTGCAGATGATCCAGCCACTGTGCACAGCATGAGCTTTGATGCAGAGTCTGCAGACTTGATTCCGATGCTGCACATATTGATGGATCAGGGCCCGATCGGCTGCGCCGCCAATGCATTTTCGTTGGACCAGTCACTGCTCATACATTACAGCTACGACAAAATCCACCGCCTGCATCGGGACATCAAGGGGCCGCTCAGAGGACAACTCCACAAAAATGTCCTTCTGACGACGTTCATGTGGACCATCAATTACAAACCGTTCGGTTCTGGAGGCTTCTTCTCAGAGAAACAAGACGCTTTCGAAAACTTCTTGGCGTGTAACAACCAGGCCAGGCTATTGCAAGTCTGAAAGCTGTCAATTACTATATAATCTACTACTACAATTGAATTCGTAACTCAGCCAGGAAAGCGAAATCTTTGAGAAGTACAAGTCTCGCATCGCTTTCGAGTTTGGCATGGTGGGAGCTTCGGACCAGGATCTTTGGGAAGCACTGCCGGGAAAAATGAAATCCTGGCGAATCAAGGGGGGGTGCACGGTGCTAAGTACGCAAGCAGGCGTTGGTTTCCATAAGCGGAGAACCGAAACGAAATTCGAAAAGTCGAAAAGTCAAAAAGTCGAAAAGTTTTCGACTTTTTGGATTTTCTTGCACTTTTCGGACTTTTTTGGCTTTTCGACTTTTCGGGTTTTCTGGCACTTTTCGGACTTTTTGGGCTTTTCGACTTTTTGACTTTTCGGTTTGTTTTGCACTTTTCGGACTTTGTGGGCTTTTCGGCCCTTCGATTCTTCGACTTTTCGGGTTTTCCTGCACTTTTCGGACTTGTTGGGCTTTTCGACTTTTCGGGTTTTCTGTCACTTTTCGGATTCACTGTTCGGGTTTTCTTGCGCGTTTCGGACTTTTTGGGCTTTTGGGCGTTTTGACGTTTCGACTTTTCGCGTTTTCTGGTACTTTTCGGACGGTTACGCTTTTCGACTTTTCTTGCACCTGTGGGACTGTACGTGTTTTTCGACTTTTCGGGTTCGGCTATTCGTTTCGGGTTTTTCCGTTTTTGGACTTTCGTCTATGTTCTTGCCTTCTCAGTCTTTTGGTTGTACAAGTTTTTGATTGGGCACTAGCTGACTCGATAGTCACACGCTCGTTCTTAGAGCAGTCATAGTTTCGAGTGTCGTGGTTGTAGCTCGTTCGGGCCTTCCTTCTTTGGCCGACGGTGGGTTCTTCTCCTGCCCTAAGCCCGACGAACCACTAAGCCGACCCGTGTGGCTGGGGCATTGACTGTCACAGGGCTCATGTTGAGTCAGGCCTGCTGTGCGGCAGTCACAATGTCATTGTAGCGCTTAGATCAAGCATGCCTACACTTAGCCTTCATTGGTTTTGTCAGCCGTCTAACGAAGTCGTTAAGCCCGGCGCACCACTAAGCAAAACAGCCGCTTCAGCGTTTGGCGATTGAAAGGGCCTTATAGGCTTTCGTTATTTTGTAAAAGAGCTTGGGTTTCGAAACGAGCTTATGGGGTTTGTTCGTGTCAGTGACTTTGTGTAGCTCTCCAAACGTCTTCAACCATGGGGATCGGAGGGCTTCCGAATAACAAAAAAGAATCCCCAAAACCCTAAACTTACGACCTCTACTATAAGATCTCATGTTTGGCCTTTTCCTTAAAGGGTTGCTTCGAGGGTTCAAGCTTCCGTCCAGGAATCCGAAGGGGGCTTACGGTTTCAGGGTTAAGGGTTGAGGGTTTGGGGTTTGTGTAGAATGTCAGGTGCCGAACTCAGCATCCTGCCATCTTACGCTTGGCTGCATTAGTATGCGTGCGTGTGTGTTGGTTTTCCGAGTTCGTGGTCCGAAAGTGGCCGCAGACACACACAGAAAGAAGAGCTGCACAGATAACATTCATTTTTCCAGATGTGGGTCTAGAGACCGGCCCTCATTGTATGTGCGAAAGCACACGACAAGTAGCAGGATAATGCAGTCTGCTTGAAGGCCATGCTTTTGGAAAGTATGGCTGGAATGAGCCCAATCACGACAAAGATGATCGCTTGAACCATAAATGTTTGGCTCAAGTGCAAGACGTCTGAGATGTGAAGAAGACAGTGGAACAGATTCCGTTTTGTGGCGCTGCTTCCTGCAAAAGGGTGTGAGTGTTGTTGGGCGTTGGTCGCCTCCTGCAGTCCGAGATCCAAGATTGGGGTTTGTTACTTTTACATGGTAGCGGAGCGCTGAAAGTGCTTCCTACTCATTCCGCCAGCCCGTGAAATGGAGCCGTGTTCACCGGGCACGATGGAGAGAGGGATAGGAGTAGGAGCACCGCGCAACCCAGGGAGTACAGTACCAGTCATGGGACCTTTCATGCAACATGCGCCCCAAATGGGACCAAGTACTGCAGGCAACATGGATCCGAACAGGGTTGGCCACGAACAGGCAAGAGCATCAGGAGTGCCGGTGACGCCAACAAGCAGTAGTTCATTAAGGAGTCAGCCACAAGCCCAACAAGGGTGGGCACCCAACGGTGGTGGTTGCCAGAATCAAAGTGGGTGTGCAGGAGGAGCCCCTAACCAGAATCAGCCGAGCACGCAAGATGTTGTGACGTTGTTGCAGCAGGTGATCCCTAGGTTGTCCCCTCAGCAAGCGCAGGCGGTGCAGTGGGCTTTGGCGGAGCAGTTGACTCATCAAAGTCGTGGAGTGCCGGATCGGTTTGGCGAGTTGCCTCAAGCCCCCCTCCACCAAAGGTTTGTGCAGGATGCCTCAGGCACGTTGCCAAATGCTACAGGTTGCTACGGCCCGCAAGGGGTTGGTTGGCATGCGGACAAGGACGTGTTCACGAAAGCAGAAAAGTGGCTTGGACCCCCACCTCAACCTGAGGTTGAGAAGTGGACGTCGCGGGAAGCAGAAGTCACCGGATTTGCGGACTACTTGGTGCAGCTTCAGTCTTGGGCAAGTATGGGGAGTACAGTTTTCTGTTCTGAGATTGACATGGCGAGTAGATGGCCCGAGCCAATTTGGCAAGTGAACCTATCTGCGGACCAAAAGGTTCGGTCATCGAGGTTGTTGGCCATCTTGCGTGGGGCATTTCAGACTCATGGGCGGACTGAATTGATGGTGCGTTCGTTCATGGAAGGTTTGTCGTTGGACGGGTCGGTGGATCCAGTGAGAGCGCGTGGTAACACGCAGTGCGGCTTTGAACTGCTTAGGCAGCTTACTCAGCAATACTCCCTGCGATCACGGGCTGAAGCCTTGAGCATGCGGTCGGAGTTGATCAATCGCATCTTCGCGTTGCGAGCCTCGGATACGTCAGTAGCCACACAGGTGGGTGACGTCATTCGCAAGATTGATTTGGAACTCGCCAAATTTGCGAAGTTGTTGGGTACGCTTCCTGAAGCTTTTGACCGCAGTGGCCTTAGTATTGGGGATGGTGATGCCATGGTCATTCTCCTGCGAAGTTTGCCTGAAAACGCAAAGCAGTATGTGTTGCATCACAGTGTGGGTGACACATATATGGCATGCAGGAATGCAGCACTGAAGTTTGAAAGGCAACAGCGGTTGTTCTTGGATTTGAATCTTGGAGGCAAGCCCCAAAAGGGCGTAGCAGCGGTAACTACAGGGTCACCAGGCCTCCAAACATTTGCAATGGATCGCTGGGATGATGAGGGATCCTGGGACAGTGCTTGGTATGATAGTCAAGAGTGGAGCGATGTGAACGCCACAACTCGTGAGAAGTGCAATCGGTGTGGAAAGGCCCATGCAACCGATAAGTGCACAACGAACCTTGAGAAAGTCAAGTGTTTTTCTTGTCATGAAATGGGACACATCGGCGCGAACTGCCCGCACAAAGGAAAAGGCAAAGGCAAGGAAAGCCAAGGCAAGGATGCCAAAGGAAAGGGGGGCAAAGGAAAGCCAGGAAAATCAGGAGGTAGTAACGAGAAGGGCAAAGGAAAAGGCAAAGCTGGAAAGCAGGGAAAGAAAGGAAAGATGAATGAGGTGTCCTACGATGGGGATGACGGGCAATGGTGGTCACAGGAGTGGGACTACAATTGGCAAGAACCGTGTCTGGATCAGCAGCTGGGGCAAAGTGCTTTGGCGGAGAGTGGGGGCACGCAAGCATCACAGAGTGCACCGTTGCAGATGTCCAGCTTGCTTCTCTGCGAGCTCATGTCTGAAGAAATGCATGCTATGCAGAAGTGTGGCATAGGAGAGCTTGTGTGGCAGAGTAGTAGCAAGGATGAGCTTGGTTCGCACATGTGTGATGTCGGCAAGCTTGCTTCTACAGGCGCATGTGTAGGCACAGAAGAAGAGAGTGAGAGAGGGCTTGAGTGCGCTGCTCAAAGTTTGTGTTTCCCGAAGCCTGTATGTGTAGCCATGACGAGTCACCCGCTGTGCGGCTTGCTTACGGAAGTCGCATGTGATGACCATTCGTGGTGGTTGTTAGATTCTGGGGCATCGGTTACAGTGTTGTCTAGAGCGAGTGTGAGCGAGTATCATGCCAAAGTTGTGGGCCCTGCACCTTCAGGGTTCAAAGCGGCGAACGGGAGCGCCGTACCCATGACGCATGTGGCCGAAGTATGTGTGGATGTTCGTTTAGGTGGAGACAAAAAGAAACCACAATGGTTCACCGCGAAGCTCACAGTTCTTGTAGGGAACACTAGGCACAACATCCTGGGCACGACTGCGTTATGCAATTGTGGTTGGACTTTCTCGCAAAGCAGTGGCCGATTTAGCTTGAAACATGATGCTACTGGCATGTTTGCGCTAGATACGGCAGCATATGCTGGATGTCCTTGGGTTCAGTTGCGTCCGAGGGTTGATCAGTCAGCAGAGCCTCTAGACATGGGGGATTTGGCAGAGCCAGAAGCGCAACTTGAAAAGATGGAAGTAGATACTCTTTCGCCTGTGAAGCGTGTGCAAGCGTTTTCTGAGGAGGATCTGGTAGCACACAGGTTGCAAGGTCATGTTCCGTTTCATCCGGCATGTGTTGACTGTCAGAAAGCAAGAGGAGTGCATCATCACAGAAAACGCACCGACAAAGGTCTGCACACAGAGCTTCAAGCTGATTTCTTGTTCATTTCAAACGAAGGTCAAGTGTCATCGGAAAGGTCCCCGGGCTCAGTGAAATGTTTAGCCTTGAAAGAAGTTTTCTCTGCGTGTGTAGGTTGTGTTGTGATCGATGGTGTGGAGCTTTCTTCCGCGCGCGGCTGTCTGATTAGGTGGCTTCACGAGTTCGGTTTGTCAAGCAGTACAGTGTCAATCACGATGGTCACGGACAGCGAAGCGGCTGTAAGCAGCTTCGTTTCTAGAGCGAGCGATCACTTCCACTTTCTGGTCAAGAAGGCTGGACCACAGGTCCACGAGGCCGTAGGGCATGCGGAACGATGCGTGCGCACATTGAAGGAGGCCCTTCAGGTTCTCAGAAGCGACATGAACAGGTCCAACCTTGATTTGAAGCTGGGAGCGTCTTCACTTCAAGATGTTGTGACACATGTTTGCATGGCTCAGAACCGTTTTGGAAAAGCCCATGGGGCCAACCAAGCGCCTCAGGAAATCGCTACTGGAAGGCCCCTACCAGAAACTCCGTTTTCTTTGTTTCTGTCCTTGGTTCTAGCAGAAACGCCTGACAGCATGCACGAGAAGTATCCGAACTCACCCCGGTTTGTTGAAGCATGTTTCATCCATCCTCAGTGGGCGTCTCAAGGGAGTCTGGTCATTGGGAAGTTTCGAAAAGGTGACGTTTTGGTCAATGAGCGTTTTGTTGCTAAGAGCATTCGCATCGTCATGCCACCCAAATGGGACAAATCGTTTTGCCCTGAACACATGAAGACGTTGACTGCAGCAGAAGCTGCTGGAATCCCGGCAGAGGTTGCTGTGCCACTCAGTGTAGGGCAAGGACCAAGTTTGAATGCACCAGTGTCTGGACCTCCGAGTGATTGGATTCGAGCACATGGGTTTACTGAAGGGTGTAGTGCGTGTAAGGGTCTTCAGGAGCAAGGCAGCCGAAAGGGAAAGGTGCACAACAGGCAATGTGCTAGGAGGTATGAGGCTTTTTTGCGGATGAATGCACAGACTGCACATGCTGAGACGCCATCAGCATCATCACCAAATCAGCCAGAGATCCCAAGACTTGTGGAAGGTCATAACGTTGCGGCGCCAGGCCCTGTGGCCCCTCAAGTGGGGAGTCCTGTTCTCCCAAATCCGGTAGGCCCATCACTCGAGCCGAGGCTTGAACTGAGGACTGCTGAGCCACTCAGGCGTGTAGTAGGTAAGACTCCTCCTCAGACTCCAAGAAGCTTCGGTAGAGAGCGTGACGGTCGACACGATCAGATGCAACCAACGGTATCTCCAGTTCCGGTAGCTAACACACCTTCCGATTCTAGCAGTCCTGTTGAAGGTAGGTTGCCCGCTGAGAAGCGAAAAATCCTTGAGCAACCATCCAACGTCCCCCCAGCAGAAGACATGCAGGTTGAGACTGAGGTCGAGAGAGAGAGTGTGTTCAGGCAGAAGCGAAGACCGGAGGTGGAGACTGAGAGATTAGAGAGAGAGATTGAGGAGAGCAGGGCAGACAGGATGGTAGAGACAGTCATGGAGCTCGATCTCTGTTGGTCTGCAGATGCCAGTCCTGTGTGTGAGATTCTTCATGAGCCTAGTGGTTTAAAGAGTGCGCCTGCGACAGCTCCGGAGTTCTTTGATCCAAGCATTGAGTCCATCAAGTTTGAGCATGGTGAACATGAGCATGTTAAGCGTACTCTCGGTGGCCGAACGGTTCTGGTTTGGAAACCAACCAGTGCGGTGGATGATACAACACTGCAGCTTTTGGATAGGGACCTCACCTTCAAAGGGATGTGTGCTGAAGTGGAGCATCTAGAGCAGTGCAGCGCAGGGCGTCTTGTGGATGAAGCTGAAGCAAAGGCGCTCAAGGATCGGTTTCCACATGCTCGTGTGATCCAAAGCAGGTGGGTCACTGCGTTTAAAAGTCAGAGTCGAGTGAGAGCGCGCATTGTGGCTAAGGACTTGAATAAGGGGGCCTCTGCGCGAAAGTTGGGATTCTCTAGCCCAACACCGTCAGCAGAAGCATTGAACTTGTTGTTAGCCGTCGCTGGGAGCAGGGACTTGCGGTGCCTGTCGCTAGATGTGGAACACGCCTTTATGCATTCGCCCCTTCCGGAGTCCGAGGTGGTGATTTTGAAGTTGCCATTAAGTGTCTCCTTAGAAACCGGGCTTCCGGCGTACCTGGTGTTGGCTGTTGCGGTCAACGGTCTTCGTGATGCAAGCTTGAGGTGGTTGAACAAGTTGGCGTCGGCCATCAAACCCACTGGCCTGTGGGCTTGTGAATGTGAGCCGTGTCTTTACGCAGGTAGTGTGGTTAGGCCAGGTGATCCCAAACAACGCGTTGTAGGCAAAGCCATTCTCTTGGTGTATGTAGACGACGTCATTCTGGTATGTGATACTACCGAAGCCGAAGAAGTGATTGTTGCGGCGATTGAGTCACGAGTGCCGTTGAAGGTCACAGGTCGCATACTTCCATCCGCACAAGGGGGCGGAGAGATAGGTTTCATTGGGCGTCGCATCAGAAGATGGCCGTTGCGATCTCAACTTGAGGTGTTTGTCCCCGCGGATTATTTGACCTCTTGCTTCGAGGCATACGGTATCAAATCAGGGTCCTCGTCAGCTCCTGATTTAGCCATCCACCTGGAAAGAGCCAACAACAAAGAGCATCCGGCCTCGCAACCGTTGTCTGAAGAGGCGTATGCCAGATTCAGAAAGACGCTGGGCAAGCTTTTGTGGTGGAGTCAGACACGACAGGATTGCAAGATGTATCTTTCTCTCCTTGCAACGCAGCAAAGCTCACCCCGGCAGGGCACTGAAGCTGCCCTCAGGGCCTTTCTGAGGTTCTTGTATGAGGATGCGCATGTTGTGTTGCAAATGCCGTCAGACGAGGATCTTTCAAACGGAGAGTCGAGGCTCCAGGCAATCATCCAATCCTTTTCTGATGCTTCACATGCACCGTATCGCTTCAACAATCGGCGTGGTGTTACCGGTGGTGTGTTGTCGCATGCAAACTCCCTCATCAAGTGTCTCTCGCGCCAACAGCAATCTGTTAGTTTAAGCTCGTGTGAAAGTGAGCTTTACGCCATACAAGCTGTAGCGCAAGAATCGGTGTCATTCAGCAAACTCGTGTCTCGCGTGTATTTCGCATGGCATGAGGTGAATGAGCTTGATCCAGTGGTTGTGTTGTTGGATTCGGACTCCGCGGCAGCTTTGGAGTTGTTGAAGGGCGTGGACATCCCACGCAAAAGTAGACACATTGAGGTGCGACTGGAGTGGCTTCGCCAAAAGGTGACTTGCGGTGAACTTGTCCTTAGGTTTAGACCTGGGGATAACAACCTGTCGGATTTGATGACGAAGTGCTTGAACACACGCAAGTTCGTGAAACATAGGACTTCACTGGGCTTTGTTGTGCCATCTGGACCGATGGATGCGTTAATCCGGGTTGCATTGCGCAAGAGTGGTCGTTTTGCTTAGTGGTGCGCGCTGGTCAGGTCGAAGCTTGGATGCTTTTGGCTTGTTGATGCAACCGTGCAAGTTGCAGTGTCGTCGTTTTGCTTAGTGGTGCGCGCTGGTCAAGTCGAAGCTTGGATGTTTTTGGCTTGTTGATGCAACCGTGCAAGTTGCAGTGTCGTCGTTTTGCTCAGTGGTGCGTTAGTGCACAGTTTCAACCGCTTTGTTCAGTAAGTAAGATCGTCATGCACTCAGTTTTTCTTGCAGCTTCTTCAATGTCTGCAAACTTTGAGATGCTTCACTCACGTGTGAGTGGCGGAACTTGTTTGGGCTGTGGTTGTCAATCTGGATCTTAGACCGCGGTTGGCTACCTTGCTCGGTGATGCTCGACCCTTACGTGGGTAGCAGCGTCTGTATCTAGTGATTTTGTTGTGAGTTCTCCATCCACTCTTGTGCAGAGCCATGGGACGTGTGAATTCTGAGCTTTTGGCTTCGATGGCGACAGACAGTTTCGTTCACGTGGCCAGTCAAGTGTTGTGCAGACGACGTGCTCAATCACAAATGTGATGACTGCACAGTGGCTATGGGCTTCCCATCCATCGACACAGACACTTCTTTTGTGACATCGCGAATGTGATGATCGACACATGCAGCTGCGGATGCGCCAGCCACGGCATCACGAAAGTGAAAGCGAGATTGCTGTGATCGGCACAAGGGGGTGTAGAATGTCAGGTGCCGAACTCAGCATCCTGCCATCTTACGCTTGGCTGCATTAGTATGCGTGCGTGTGTGTTGGTTTTCCGAGTTCGTGGTCCGAAAGTGGCCGCAGACACACACAGAAAGAAGAGCTGCACAGATAACATTCATTTTTCCAGATGTGGGTCTAGAGACCGGCCCTCATTGTATGTGCGAAAGCACACGACAAGTAGCAGGATAATGCAGTCCGCTTGAAGGCCATGCTTTTGGAAAGTATGGCTGGAATGAGCCCAATCACGACAAAGATGATCGCTTGAACCATAAATGTTTGGCTCAAGTGCAAGACGTCTGAGATGTGAAGAAGACAGTGGAACAGATTCCGTTTTGTGGCGCTGCTTCCTGCAAAAGGGTGTGAGTGTTGTTGGGCGTTGGTCGCCTCCTGCAGTCCGAGATCCAAGATTGGGGTTTGTTACTTTTACAGTTTGGGGGTTTAGTGGCATTTGCTGCGAGGATTACAACAGTTAATTAATCATACTTGTATTAGCCCTGGTTGTTTTTGAGGCATTTATAAGTGTCGCTACAGGCGTTGATGCGTTCTCTGGGCTTGGAATAGGGTTTAACACTTAATTGATACATATATATATATATACACACATATGCATACATGTATACATACCTATATATATATATATATATATATAATATATATATATATATATACATATTTGTTTGTTTAAAACTCAGATACATGTATATACATATGCATGTACGTATAACATTTATGCTTACCCACACATAGTATATGCAAACGTTTACGTGTTTTGTATAACCTGCCACGTTTTGATTTGGCAAGCTGCAAGGTTTCAATCTTGATAGGCCCCAAGGCCAGAACACTTTCCCCAGTCCTGAAATCCTTAACCTTTCCTCTCTGCGGACCAAAGCTGTGCCAAGATGCTTCAGATGTGTGCCGATTGTTGTTTTTTCGGCTTCTGCTGCGGTGACTGTTCGACTTTCTTGACTTTTTGACTTTTCGACTTTTCGCGTTTTGCTGTACTTTTCGACTTTTCGCGGCTTTTCGACTTTTCGCGTTTTGCTGTACTTTTCGCGGCTTTTCGACTTTTCGGTTTTTCGCGCAAAATATTTATTTTGTTGCCACTTTTCGACTTTTCGCTTTTCGACTTTTCGCGCTCAGTTTGGCATTCTCCACTTATCCTTGCCCACAGCCGTTCGCAAACACAGCGAAACCTTCCCGCTGGTTTTCCTGGAATGAGGCCGCTGCGGACAATTTGTCCGAGTTTGCTGCATCCAGAATGGTTTTGGAATGGTACTTGGGACTGGGAACCGATCAAAGCCCCGACGACATCGACCAACCTCAACTGTGTTTCAAGGATGCTGCTGGATTGAAATTGTGCTATCTGGGACATTCATGGGTGACCTGGGAAAATGCACATGTGATTTCACGACTGCAGGAGCCTTGTTGGGAGTACTACAGCCGACAACTCCATGAAATCAAAACTGTCCAAGACTCCTTGACGGAGACTCAGTCCATGAGCACTGGTTGGAATCGGCATTGGAGCTTGACAAAAACTGCTAACATCCTGGTTTTCGAGGAGCATTGGCATGATTTGCTTCCCTGGGTCCAGGAGCCTGTTCAATTCATGAGGAAAGTCATGGATTATGGTTTGGAACTGCTGGCCAATCGTTGCGCAACATTTTCCAAGTATGGCTCCCCTCCCGAGTGTTACAGCAAAGTGCTGAGTGATCCTGTTCCGGATTCTATCAACGCCATGAAACTGATGAAGGCGGACTGGCTATGCTTGCAGGGCGTGGAATGCAGTGGTGTGCCGAAGGCTAGCGTGCTGGCTGCAGATCTCAGGTTGACCTTCGATCCTTGCATGCGCTACACTGCCCTTCAATTTCAGTCACACGGTTGGCGAGTGACTTACCAAGAAGGACGAGATTTGTTGCAATTTCTCACAGCGACATTTCCGGACAGCAAGATCGTCGAGGACTGTCACCAACTGCTACGAACAGCTACAGGTCCGAAAGCACACCAGAAACTCGCAGGTACATGTGTACAGCAGCTGCTGACAAACTCAGACATACTGGAGTGTCGGGGCATGCCTCACCCTGCCAGATTGACCAGAGACAAATTCCTCAGGTACTGGCACAAGGCCAAGGATGATTTCAGGCCCAATCCAGAGTTTGTAGCCGCCCGTCACAAGCTCCCGAAGGAAATGTCCAAAGTCTTGGATCTCAAAACTTGGGACACAATTTCAGAGCAACACTTGGTCAATTCTGCTGCAGCATGGTCATTCCTGCGCTACTACAGTGAGAACCACTTGAGTACGCAGAACGTGAAACTGAAGGCCTGGGGTGAGTCAATAGATTAGTCGTGGTGTTTCAGTGATTCAATTGCTCCGCTTTTGACTTGAGAAAACACTGATGTTGCTCAGGATGGCTTGTGGGCTGTGTTTGCCCAGTTTGGGCAAATCATTACTTTGCGCGATGTGGACGAGAGCTACATTGTCTTGGGTTCCTTCAAGTGGGCGGTTTTGGCATGGCGGGTGTCCGAACAATATGAGGGTGGCAGGTGCTCCGGTTGGCAGTTGCAGGTGGAGGCCGGTTGCTCATGGCAGTTCCTTCACGACCCTGAGTCCTGGCTAGGATGTGAAGCCACTCCGGCATGGTCGGCAAATGCAGGACTTTATTTCAAAGCCACTGGTGGTCTGGAACCACTGGTGCAAAACGCTTTCCGCTCTGGCCACAGAAGAACATTTGCGGAGTTGACACTGATGGCGGACTATTTGAACTTGACACAACCCCGCAAGAATTCCAAGAAGGAGTTGTTGCAACAGTGTCAAGCCTGCTTCGGAGAAGAGTTTGCTGAAGCTTGCCGCCAGGCTGCAGAAGAAAACAATCAGAAGCCTGATGATGCCGGGATGCCTGATGGTCTTGTATCTGCATTGCTCGAAAACATGGAGCCGTCGGATAAGCAGGAGTTTCAAGACCTCGAGAAATCCGTGATGCGACAGGAAGAGCGGGCCCGGCAGCAACGTTGGCAACACATGTGGGCTGAGAAACTTGCCGAAGAAAAGGCATCTTGTCGACTATCTCAGACTGAAGTGTTGTTTTATCGTGTCCTCAATTGTCTCCTCAATTGTCTCCTGAATTGAAAGTGTCGATTGTCTCCTCAATTGTCTCCTCAATTGTCATCTCAATGAATTGTGACTTGCTTTCAGGCAAAACGGGCCAAGAGAGCTATGGCAAAAGCAAAAGCAAAGTCGAAACCCTGTGCCAAAGCAAAATGCAAAGGCAAGGGCCTTGGCAAAGGCAAGGGCCGTGGCAAGGGAAAAGGGCTTGGAACACGCACATCCTTGCAAGGGCTCGCTCGGAGGCAAGCAGTCGTACGAAAGCGCAAGGCGCAAGTGCTGGAGGAAATTCCAGGACCAACAGTGGAACAGGATCCACTGGTGGCTGAACTCAAGTTGGAACTGGAAAGCCAACTGTTGGATATACACGTGGACGAAGCAGGCGAAGCAGATCCCGCCCCCTCGGCGGAACCTTCTGTCGATGCCGCTCCCAGTCAACATGCTGTACTGGAACAGTCGGCTTCCCTGCCGCCTGCAGGTGTTGTTGAAGAACTTTCCGAAGCATGTGCTCCGGAATCAGAGCAACATGGTGCTGCCAGACCTCTGTTTGCCAGAGCTGATGGTGATGCCGAAGAGCCATCGGCGGTTGCACAGAGGGCAACAGCAGTGCAGGCACAGCCATCCATTGAGACCTTGCCCGATCCAATGTCCGGGCCAAGGGAAACTGGAATGGCACAGCCCTCCTCCTCCAGCGGATCAGCCCCTGTGCAGGGCCCTAATCCTGCTTCTTCGCATCATGGGGAGGCCTCTGAACGTGGTCCACGCGAGCATGGTCCACACCTGAATAGCACTCCCGACTTCCTGTCAGAGTTGGACCCGCCAGAAGACTTCAAGTTGCGTCTCAGTTTCAACGATCATCGCTTCAAAGCCGAGATCATGACAAAGGAATATTTGTCACGTGACGGGAAAAAATCTTGCAGCCACACCTTTGCCCGTGTCAGATCAGACTGGAAGCAAGCACTGGCCCACGTGCATCGCTGGGCATGGACAGAGTGGCAGGCGGCCAAACCCGAAAGGCAATTCCCGGCCAATTGTCAGCCTGGTGTTATCCCTGAGGCTTCGCTGGAACGCCTTGCACCCATTATCGACGCCCTGCCTCGGCCTACAAAGTACGCCAAGTAGCTGCCTCTTTCAAGTGTCAATTGTTTGTGATAAAACTTCACAGGGGAGCAGCGCACGTCAGCAGGTAGCAGATTGCTCTGAACTGAATGAAATTATTAAGTGAGGAATGCATGTAACTCACGTGTTCTTTGCTTCAAGTGTGTTCGATTCGAAAACAAACACAGGGAGTGCCAACACGAAATTTCAAACTGCTCCTGCTGTGATAGCATTCTGGGCAACATGTTCACAATGGCTTCAGCTGTAGTCAGTCTGTGGTGCAGGGGCTCGAACTTTCGGGCTTAGATAAGTAGGATACTCCACAGTTCTCCGCAGTGCTTAGAATTGCTGAATGCCTGAAGTCTGAACAATTATAGACATTGGGGACATGACATGACATGAAGTCTCACTGTGGTCGTGCAGCAGATTGCTCGGGGAGACAGCGATCAGCAAAATGACACCTTTCCGACATTGTGCTCAGTCCTGTTAGTTTGTGGCAGGAGAACATGTATGTGCAAGCATTCAATCAGTCTTTTGTTCAAGTTGGCTCAAATCAATCTGATTTCATTCATTCAAGTGTGAATGCATACTGTGCTACCCAGAGTTGCGATCAGTTGTTTATGGCACCGTCTGTGTGGGCGGCAAACAAGTTGCATGAGGGAGTCGCCAACATGTTCAATTTCCAGTGCCCGTGGCAGCATGTGGTGGGAACATCGCTGGTCTTCACTGGTAGTGCTGTGCCTGAGCAGCCACCACGCAAGAAATGCAAAAGGAAGGTGAAAGACACCAGCAATGCCAATGCCTTATCGTCATTGCAGTTGGAAGGTAGCTCTGGAATTGCACCGCCATGTACCCTTCCTGCCCTGACATTTGCAAATGCAGTTGAAGTTACAGACACTGCTGAGCGATTTCCCACTTGGGTAGAAGATGTGTTCCAGCAAACGTCACAGCTGCAATGCTCACATTTCCTTCCCTTTGCATCCTTATGTTACTCCCCCAGGCCGGAATCAGTTCAAACTCATCGTTACATTGTTATATTGTTATGTGTCACGGATTCTGGTAACAAGTAAGTATTAATGATTATCATGCCCAATTGATTTTGCTGGCCAGGTCCACAGAGCCTTGGTGTGAAAGGCTCGCTGTTGGGAGGATCCTGGTGCAAAGCTTTTTGAGCTATGACCGGGACTTCAATGTTGGCAGAGTGGCCATGAAATGGCATGGGCTGATTGGGTTGGCTTATCCCGGCTTGAAGAACCGAACCATCGATTGTCAGCTTATGAGCATTATTGGCCGTGCCTACGACAACAGAGCAAAAATTGTTGCAGATCCATCGATGTGGGACCTCATCAATGTGCCGGGTTGTTGCAGTACATTGAATACTGTTCAGGGGCCGCCAAACTGTCGAAGAAGTTGATTGAACATGGTCTTCGCGGTTGCAGCCTGGACATAGCCTACACTGCCGACCACAGTCACAACATGTTGATGGCAAAAGGCTTGAGATTGTTTCTGGATGCAACCACAGCGTGTCAAAGGAAGGCTTTGCATTGGTGGGGTACCCCATGCAGCTCTTTTGTCATTTTGTGCTCATCTAAGTCCCGACGTGCTGAAAGCAATGGCTGGGAGGGCGCATGGACTGAGCGGGACTTTGTAATGAGGGGAAATTGTCAGGCCCTGGTCTGCTCGCTTGGGATTTTCCTGGGATGGGCATGTGAATGCTTGCCTGTGCTGGAACAGCCCCTCAGCTCCTGTATGCCGCACCTCGAATGCCTCAAAACAGTTCTGTCCTTTTGTGGTTTCGAAAAGACCTGCACCTACATGGGTGCATTTAATGGTCCGTCAGTGAAACCACTGCAATTGTGGCATTTGCCTGGATTTGATTTTGAAAACTTGGCCAGGCCAAGACCAGACCCGCACTCATTCATGCCTTTGGTGCGCAGAGGCGAAGACGGCAGTTTCACAGGTATGGCAACAGATGTACAGGCAAGTGCTGAATACACTTGCGACTTTGGGGAAGCAGTTGCGCAGATTGTCCGCAATCTATTGTGACGACCGTTTGACTTCTTCAGCCAAGTTCCAAATACTGACATTCATCGCTTAGCTTGCTCAGGTTCATCATGTTTTCTTTGAGGCCAATCTGATGTGGGGTGTCCATGCTGGACTCAGACAGGCTGTGAGTGCTGTCAAAACAATGCTGTCGCTCAGTGAGACTTTGTTGGCTGTGGGGACTTTGGCTGTGGGCCGGAACACTTTCACCATTCAGGAGCCACTCAGGCTCAAGTCAGCTATTGTAATTGACGATTGAGACGCAACTCAATTGATTCAATTGACGTCAATTTGGGCAGCGGCGGCGAAATACTTTTCGGGCACGGCTGCGGCTGGAGCTGACCAGCTGCCGGATGTGATGTCAGTTGCACTTGTGATTCCCGCAGCCTTGTGGAAACCTGTTGGTGTTGCTAGCCAACAGGTTGTTCTGCGCGGGAATTATAAAGAAAGCCATCCAGTGTGCCTTGCCCGACGAGCCAGTGTCGGTGCAATGGCAAAAAAAATATGGCACAACTCCTCCTGCAACCAGCTCGGACTTGTTCTTGATTGTTTGCTGAATAATAAATACCACACTGGCAGGAGTGAGACCCCAGGATCAATGGAAAAGGGCGTTCGTGATCTGCACCCATGACTTGTTCTTGATTGTTTGTGACAATTGTGTTTGCATGAGTCCGAGTGTGCTCATTAAGCCCTACCGAAGAGGATGCCTGGCACGAAAAAAAAGGATCCTCTCACACCGTTGGCCGGGTGTGGGGCGATGGCTCGCACCGCCTGTGAAAGTGGTCGCTTTGAGGCCAACGTGCCAGTGCCGGCGCATGACAGCGGGACGATGGGCTAACGTGCTACGCTGGGCCGGCCAGCTTTCCGGGCTCAGCGGGTATCCGCTGAAGTGTGCGAGCCATCCAACACGGGAGGCCTTCAATTCAATCAATGCTCCTGAATTGAATGCATGCTTGACACTGACATGACATGACACAGACTGTTACATCCTGGAAGGAACTCCTGCACCCAGAGACATTGGGTGTGACGGACCGGTGTACCAGAGGGGGGTACGTGAGGATGCAGTTGCAATCCCACCATACCACACTGGCAGGAGTGAGACCCCAGGATCAATTGAAAAGGGCGTTCGTGATCTGCACCCATCAATCGTCCTCTTGGGTCAGCCTCTACCGTGGATCGACGCAGCAGTCGATGCCTCGCGCTCGGCTGGACTGTGAAATCCTACGGGAGGCCTGGCCCTTGAGTCGTGGTTGTGTGGGCCAGGCAGAAGTGTCCGACATTTTTTTAAAAATTAATTCCGGATTTTATTCCGGATTTTAAACTTTTGATAACTTTTGATGAATTTTGATAACTTTTGATGACTTTTGATGAATTTGGTTTTGTAAAACCATTCGGATCCAACCCCCACGGATCCAGCCCCCAAAACGAGCATGCTGAATGTAAATATAAAGTTCCGGTCATCCCCACAAAGTAATCCAGGTACCTGCGGTTCCAAAGGTTACTGGCAGCCAAAAGTTCATTCCACTTCTCCCATCGCAACCTGAAGCCAAGGGTCACCAAAGTATGACCCAAATGCGTAAAGTTCGGATGCCCAGCTTGCTGGCGTATGGACAAGCCGAAAATGAACATGAGCAGGGCACTCCGAGGGCTAAAGCTGAAATTCAAATTATTTGGTATGTTTTCCCTACAAACGGCATGACATGATGAACAACAGCTGCAAGAGACATGCACTGACAGACACTGCTGCAACGCGCTCCTTCTTTTTATTCGTGGAGAGCGAGGGGTACAGACTTGAATTCGGAGGCTACCAAGTTGAAGGTGCCGTGTGACACCACTGACCGAAAGTTTCCCGCACGATGTACAAAGTTCTTGAAAGATTTCCCGCAAGTGATTCCCGCAAGAGGTTTCCTGCAAGAGAGTTGCAAGGAAAAGCTGATGCCATTCCCCCCCTTTCAGTGAAGGGTGGGTGGGTGGGACAAAAATTTTCACTCACGCCTGCAAGCAAAACTGCATTGAGACATGCACAAGCCAGAAGCTTTCAAACATGCTCAATGAGAAGGAGTGAAAATTGGAAAACAACATGCCGTGGAAAAATTTTCATGTAAAATTTTTCCAAACAAGAAAACATTCAAATAAGAAAACATCCCCCTTCGGGAGAGATTATTCTTATTTGGTATGTTTTCCCTACAAACGGCATGACATGATGAACAACAGCTGCAAGAGACATGCACTGACAGACACTGCTGCAACGCGCTCCTTCTTTTTATTCGTGGAGAGCGAGGGGTACAGACTTGAATTCGGAGGCTACCAAGTTGAAGGTGCCGTGTGACACCACTGACCGAAAGTTTCCCGCACGATGTACAAAGTTCTTGAAAGATTTCCCGCAAGTGATTCCCGCAAGAGGTTTCCTGCAAGAGAGTTGCAAGGAAAAGCTGATGCCATTCCCCAAGAGAGAATCAGCTGCGCTAGAAAAGCAGTTCCTCCTCTGGAGACCATCTGCACCTGAAAGACGCAGGGAGGCTTGCAAGCACGAACCTCGAAGGATCGTCGGATGGATTGGCTGCAGACTCCACCCGTTCGAACCATACGTGAACATTTCTGGAGTCCTCGTAGGAGCTCAGCTTTGTAAGCTGCGCAGCGACTACAGGAGCATCGGATGCACACCTGATGAGGGCGGCTAGTGCCGCGTCATTATCGCAGTAGCAGATAATGTCACAGTCATTCAGGCCCTGGCAAAGCTGTAGCAGTCCTTGCACTGCAGCACAGGCCTCCAGCTCGTAAATCAACCCTGCTTTGCCATCAGCGTTGATGGCGTCGAGAACTTCAAGACTGGCACGCTCCGAGAACCACCTAAGCAAAAGACCACTTTGGCTGTACAAGATGCCTCCCATGCCAGCAGGTTGGTCCTGCTCGTACGACGCGTCTGTGAACAAGTGATACGTGGGGTAATCACAAGCACGCAACGCTCGGGGTGGGCCATGCAAAACCCGATCCTTCAAGAAAAGCAAAGCTTCAGTCAAAGAGTCGTCGAAGACAACGTAGCCCACCCGCTTTAAGGCACGGGAGAGAACGCGCATTCGCTGCACTGCGCCTCTGCCAAACACCTGAGACTCAGCAAACTGCAGTCTACCTCTCAGGCACTCCAGTTCCTTGGCGTGAGCGCCTCCGGTCGCGATCAAAGAGTCGATTGTGCTCGCCAGCTCTCGCCGGCGGGCCTCTGTGTTCTGGACTTTGAGCAATCCCAAGTGTATTTCGTCCAAGCACACTTCTACTCCAAGAGCCTTGGCGACAGCACTAAATCCTGCATCCTTTTCGGCCGAGGTTTCCCAGCCGATTAACGTGAAGAACGAGTGTAGCACAAGGTCAAGATGATCACGCTCCTTGGGTGTTCCTATGACGACATAGTCATCGAAATAAACACTCCAATGAAGGCTAAGGAGACCCAAACCTATAGCCCAAATCGCATACGAGGTCCTGCAGAACCCCTGGACCGAAGACTTCGATCCAAAGGGCAGCACTTGGCTTTGAAAGAGCTCAGGTTCACCCGAGTGAGGGTTTAGCACACAGATGTACGCGTCCTGCAACGCTCGCTCTGACAGCGGGAGTTGCTTGTACGCCTTTCTGAGATCTATGGTGCGCATGACGAGACTGGCCGCCTGTCGAGTCTTACGCAAAAGCTTGCATCTCAGCAAAATGCCGGAAACGATCACGGACACTGAATGTGGCTCTATTGTTTCGGAGCACGTGTTCGTTAGATTCACTAAGCTTTCTGTGTAGTCGTCGATCGGACGGATCTTGTCGATGACGCCATCGGGTGTCTGGGTAGTTCCTTGCTTCACCCCGAAGCGGCGGGTGATGATGGCCGTGGGTGGGACATCATCGAGCGTAAAGGGTCCTGACAGCCAACCCTTGTCTCGCTCTTCCAAGGTAAGACGGTGAACCTCAGCGGCTATCCCTAGATCACGGCATGCCTTAGTAGATTCCCATATGGCCTTTTGGTTTGCTGGAGTGGACACTCGCACGTCATCAATAGAGAGGGTCGCCACCGTTGTCTTCTTGGGCAGGACAGACGATGGCTTGATAGGGCCCAGAAGATCAAAACCCTGACGGATGTCCTCGACCAGAGTGGTATCCCCATGCCCGGCTGCAAGCATCATCTCATGGAAGAGGCTGGTGGGCTTGGACTTGAGGACCTTCTTGCAATGGTCAGGTCCATCAAAGGTCTCATCCAACTCTTTCTTGCGAAGTGTCCACTTTCGCAACTCAGCTGTTCGTGCCCTGGCAACGGCAACGGCATCGTTGGAACACAGGTGTTCAATGCACTTTACCATGCCAGCCGGGACACCTCGTTCGAGCGAACGCGGGTGTTTAGCTTTGCAAGCCTGCTCCACAAAGGCTGAAGGTGACCAGGGGATGCCAAGGAGCAACTCCAGAGAGGAATCGGGAGATTCGACATTGCTGGCTCGTGCGACTTGGCTCTCGCGAAGGTCATCGTCTAACGAACCGTCTTTGGCCCTCGAGCTGGCAAGAGGCTCCCGAATTTCTGTGCGATCACAGCTTGATGAACCGTCCATGGAACCACCTAACACCCAAGGGGAAGAGCCACTAAACCCTAGGGGGGAGGGGGATGCAAAGGAGCCAAGAGGCTTTGTGGCAAGCGCCGTGCCCTTGTAAGGCTTGACTTGAAGACACTTGGTTCCCGCAGGTAGGTCTGGCACATACGGATTGCACAAGACGGACGCAGGCATAGGCCAGTTAGCCAACAACTTGGTTTTGCAAGTGCACGGAAGGCTTGGGGCCGGCCCCTGAATACGCACAAGTTGCGAAAACTCAGGCACCAAGGGTGGGACCCGCTTGGACGAAGGTTGGTCGCCGACGGCAATGCGAGCACCCAAGGACAACGGCAAGGAGGCATCAGTCAGGGCGGTTGGCGAGGCCTTGGCACCACAGGCCCTGAGTTGCGAAACCAAAGCATCAGCGAAAGCTTTGCACAGCAGAGACGGGTATGCCGAGTCAGCACGACAAGCGGAACCAGGTGGAGCCCACGGCTCGTGATCATGAAGGCCGTCGCAGGAGATGCCAATTGATTCAAGATAAGGACACGTGTGCAAAATGCGGGTGGCCTTGCGTCGGAAACAACCGAACATGCATTGGTGTAGCGAGGTGGATAGAAAAGGAGTCTGAAGGCAAGACTTCAAAGGAGTCGTGAGCCACATCAGCGAGCGGCTCGGGTGTTCCAGTGAGCATAGCACGCCGAGCTCCCAACATAGCAACCACACCTCGGCACAGAACTGGAAAAGAGTGTTCGAAGATTCAACAAGAAGAAGTGCTGAGCCGTCGATGCCGGGCACCCCATCTGGATGACTTGCACTGCGAACCTGCTTGAGAGCTGTGTGCCGGGGAACTGCATTACAGGTGGCGACCGGCGGCGAGAGGTGACAGGCCACTACGTTATCCTGTCGCAGCATGTCCACAAGAATCGCACGCGAACCCGACTTTGTAAGGTCGAGGGAAACCATTGGACACATGGAAGAACGCCTGGCATGATTGTCAACACCGATGCTCAACTTGAGACCTGCCTTCCGAACGGCCGCACACAAACCGCCTGAGCCTGCGAAGACTTGCACGAAGACCAATTCGTGAACGGGTCGATCGCGCACCTTTGCAGCAAGCTTGTTCAGCAGAGGTTCGAGCGCAGGCTTAACATGGGGCACGAAGTCTACTGGGGGAGCGGTCGTAGAGGTGACAAAGGACGGCCTAAACCCTAGGGATCGCAAATACTTCAGGTCAGTACTGCTCAGCTTGGCAGCGTCTCCACCAGAGTAAAGAATCAAGACTAAGCGTTCGCCCAACCATGGCATTGTACAATGTAGTTGACCTTTAGCGAAGAAACGCACCGGGCCGCTGGCGACATCATGAAGAACCCCTGGCACCGACTTGCCATGGAAGTCGATGCAGTGGGATCCCCCGGGCGATTCAACCCAAATATGGCCGTTGACAAACTTACTAACAGGCAGTACATAGTTGTCAGCATCGTCATTGTTGCCATCTCTGTGGACCTGGGTCTTGACATTCAGGTTGAGCACCAAGGAACAGAAAGTGAAGTCTCCGTCACAGGAGGCAGTGGCCCACTTAGTGAGTAGCATCGTAGACAGTGGCAGGCTCCTGCACGTGGTAGTTAGACCGACAACTCCTCCATGCCGGTAAACACCACTGACGAAAGTCTGGCCACCTTGGGATCCGAACCGATCAGCAACATTGGTAGGCAGCAGGCCAAACAGATGCTCGACTTGCGATGCTGTCACGGGTTGACCCGACGACAAAACGGATTGAGAAAATTTTTCTGCTGGGTGCAGGGATTCATGCACTTGCTGCTCCACAGGCAATGGGAAAACTCGCTCGTCAACGAAACATGAAGCGGTCGAGGAACAGCCCCTTGAGGGCTGTGATTCACTCGCCACGGCATTAGATGACCCCACCCCCGAAGGCGAAGTCTCTGATCTTCCAGTCGTAGACTGGGCAACAGGATTGGCAACCTCAGTGGATTCAGGTTGCAGGGCAGGCGCAGTTACGGCAGGCATCAAGTCGGTGGCTCGAGGGGGGCCCGCCGATGACTCCTCGAGTCACTCATGCACCTTGTAAGTGGGACACGCCAACAGGGAATGCGGCTGTTCACAGAACATGCACAAGTGCACCCCGCGCTTGCAAGCCTCGCCTGCCTTTGCAAACTTACACCCTGACTTGAGGTTATAGTTCCAACACAGGCGCTTTTTGGTCTTGCTGCAGTTGTGCTTGAGCCTGCTATCGCTCAATGCATCCGGGCACTTGCCTTTTCCAGAGCCTTTGGTTGTTTTATGCGGATTCTTAGGCATGCCTTCAGTGTCACGCTTGATTCCACGGTCGCCTTTCCCGTCGCCTTTCCACTTCGAGCCCGGGAGGGGGCTGAGATGCATCATGATCTTTGGGTCGTAGGGCAACTTGTCCAGCGCCCCGTCCATTGGCAACAGCCCCATTTCGTCTTTCTTCAAGGTGGTGAGGAGTTCGCTCATGCGAACCCAGGCGGCCTTGTCGCACCTCAACAATTGTTCCATCGAGACCTTGGTGTAGTAAGGCGGCGGCTGCTCTGACAATTTGGAAAGCAAATGTCTGTGCCACATGTCCATGTGAGAAAAGGAGCACAGTTGCAAAAGGTCGCACGCCAGTGCACGGCGACACAAGGCTTCAGACAACTGCAACTCGTTCTGTATACCGCATTTGTCTTTGTAGGCCTTGTCACGGATGCTCATGCGGGCCCCTTCGTCAAGGATTAATTCCTTTCCCGGTTTGTCACGATTAACTTCCATAGCTCGGGTAAGGAAGCGGTGTGGTTCCAAGTATGAAAGGCAGTCTTGATCAACGACCTGGGCGACGTACGTGTAGTTGCTGAAGGCGTTTTCGAGTGGTCCAGTCAGCAGCAGACCACTCAACCGCTTCCGCTGCTCTGCCAAGCGAGTACTCCGCTCGGCCGGAGCCAACTCAGATTTTCGCTCGCTGTCGCCTTCGATCGAACTCTTAAGCTGAGCTATCGATAAGGTTTGTGCTTCAAACATGAGTCTGCGAAAGGCTGACAGAGCGCGCAGGGGAACACTTGCTGGGTCAGCTGGGTCCAATGCCGCACGAAGTTCTGATTCACCTGGCACATCGCCCGGGGTCGAGACACTGAAGGCGAGCAATGACAGGGATGTGATGCCCCGTCGCACCAATACATCCAGCTCTTCCTGAGTGAGCCCGCAATCTTTCGCACGTTCCTCAAAGGCTGCTTGACTCTTCAGGATCGATGCCATGACGCGCACAGCAGGGCGGCTACGGACAGTTAAAACCCGTAAACGAAAGTGACAAAGGGGCGTTCTTTTTCAATGATTTTCATTGAGAAAAGAACGGCATGATCACATGTAAATAACATGAAGAGTGTCACATGCACACATGACAGTCCCGCACGATCTGAGCCCTTCCAGCAGTCGGCTCGCAGATGTTCCAGCAAGGATGCTACAACAAAGCAGCATCGATCCCTCAAGGTTTCACAGATTCCAGCATGCACACGAACAGGAACTTCAGGATCCCGCACGCACACTGAGAATAGCAAACTTCAAAGTGAGATCTCCAGGCTCAAGCGAGTTCTGAACCTTCAAGACAAAACGGAGCATTTATTCGGTCCTCGGGAGCTTCTTCAGTCTTTCGTCGAGACAATGGACCAGGGAGCCTAAGTCCCTGATCGGCTTTCCTTTCCAGCATTGTTTGCATCGCCAGTGCGATGCCTGAACCGCCGACGTAAACGGCTTATGGTTCGCCGTGATTTCACGGCCGCAAATAAATCGTATGTCAGAACTTCCTGCAGGCTTTAAGTGAAGAGTTTTTGTGCTCTTCTGCTGATACACTGGACACCTGTCATGATACTTCTGACCCACGCGTGGGGCAGAATGGCTATTGGTCAGGGCCTCGTCAATGTCGCTACTCGAGGAGCTGGAATCCGAATCATCGGAGGACGACTCACCCGAAGATGCAGGGAGGCACTCTTCCTCAGAGACATGATAATCAGCAGCATGCTGGTCCCAGGCAGCACGTTCTGCGTCATCGAGGAGCTGATCAACTGCAGCCGAAAACTGGTGTTCGGCCAACGCGTCCACTGGATGTTGCTCCTCAGCAGGCTCGCTCGGGGCAACGTCCGGGCTGGCAACAGGCGGTGGGCTGTTCACAGGCCTGTACCAGTCACGCTCAGCGGCATCTGCAAACACATTACCGAGGGAATCTGAGCATGCAGTTTCCTTAGGGAACAAACCTGATCTTGTCATGTCTGGCAAAGAACCTCCCGCCTCGGATATCCGAGTACATCTGACTCAGCTCGCGCAGGGGGCCGGCCTGAATGTCACGAGAATACGTGACAACCGACCTGCGGTCCTTCAACGAGTGATGCCCCAGGATGGCACAGGTGTCTTTATGCAGGTTGGCCTTCCCCGCCCAAGACAGGGCGGTGTGCTTGCATGAATGCCCTGTGAGGTCGTCACCCATGCCGGAGCCCTCTGCTCGCAGAATCGCAGAGATCCATGCAATGAACTTATCAGAAGAAATCTTCCTGCCACTCCAAGATCCATTCAGCATTGGTGATTGCAACAGAGGCAGGCTGGAGGGACCGGTAGGAACGGGGTGACCAGAGCCGCCCCAGGTGTCAACCCAGGCCTTGGCCCACCTGCCAGCTCCAACACCTCGCTCAGGAGCAACGAGGCTGAGTTCCAGGCCCAAGGGATTTCCCACGGCCGCACACTTGTGTGATGTGGAGACACACTCCAAGAACCCTTCACCCTCTGCAAAATCCAAGGTCATGTGCTTAACAGCCCTGACGTCGCCTAACCTGGCACGGGAGTGAATGCAAAACAAGCACGCTCCCGCAGCATAACGATCGCAGACATCTTTAGAAGAGTCTTGAATGAAGGCTTCCAAGAAAGCCACCTCCCTCACCTGAAAAGGCCGTGCCTGCTTGCGAGGTGGGCGATGGAAGCGAACATTGCGAACCCTCCCCTGAATCAAAGGATGCTTCAGCGGCTCACCCACCACATCTAGCCCCAAGATGTGACGGGCAAAATTGCAGCTTTCCAAACACGATCCAAAGGCAGAGTGCCTGGCGCCAGTAGAAATCAAGTGCCCGGTGTACTCTATCAACACCTGAGAGTCGAGCGGGAAAGCAGACATGCCCTGACCCGAACACCAGCCTACCAGCTTAGTCAAGCTGGACAGCCGCTTCTTCAAAGTTGACACGGACTTTCCTCCCAGGGCCTCCGACACCAAGCTGACCCTCTCGGCCTCAGGCCTGCCCTTGATGACACGACCGAGGGAGGAGCATTCGTACGCATGGCCAAGAAGGACCTCGAATCTTACCGCTAAGAGATGCAGCTGCTGCTCTTCAGTCTCCATTGGCTTCTGAAACCGGCGTGCCGAAAAAGCAACCTGAGCAAATTGCGACACAGACACCGGAGGCTGGGCTTTGACGGCTGCCTCTTCGAAGGTCGAAGAATCGAGGGGCTCACTCTGCAGAGGGGCTTGTATGACAGGCATGGCAGGCATCAAGTTTGGCCTGGCATCGAATATTGCTTTCATGGACCCCTTTTCCCAAGGCATCTTTAGGGTATGTTTGGATACATGAGAATCTGCTGCCAGCAACATGCTGTCCAAGGTGGACCGCGCCATTCCCTTGTCAGGCGGGACACAATCAGACGCCATGAAGAGGCAAGCGGGCAAACTTTAGAAATGAAGCAAGTACTTGCAATGCCAAAAAGACAAGCGCAAGCTGAATGTGCTCGTGATGATCAAAGCAACAAGCGGCGAAATCTGCAGTTTCACTGGGCCCGAGGAAACTGAGCAAGTGGCACGTAGCTAAGGGCTGTAGCACACACCAGATTTCGCTGACACGACTGAAGCGGCCACTAGAGTCAGCAGTGGAGGCCTCGTCGTCGCTTTCCATCCGCCAGCCGGAGCGCCGGCTGGCTTGCACGGGCCCTAAGGGCAACGTCAGAGGGAGGTCCGGTTCACTGAACCTGTTGCGCCCAAAGCCCCGTTGAGACAAAAATGTTCACTCACGCCTGCAAGCAAAACTTGAGCCAAAATGGCTACGGCTCACGCCTGCAAGCAAAACTGCATTGAGACATGCACAAGCCAGAAGCTTTCAAACATGCTCAATGAGAAGGAGTGAAAATTGGAAAACAACATGCCGTGGAAAAATTTTCATGTAAAATTTTTCCAAACAAGAAAACATTCAAATAAGAAAACATCCCCCTTCGGGAGAGATTATTCGTGTTGTTGCTGCCCCGTATGCAGTCGCTGCCACAAAGTTGAAAAGGCTGGCCTGAAAAGATATCTGCGAAGCGAGGCACCAAAGTGACCAAAGGATAGGTCACCCAAAGCATAAAAGTGCACATGGACTGCAGATTCAAAGTCCTGGGCACATTTGGCATCAGCTGCCGCACCACAAAGGCAAAGTAGGTGCGGGCAACGACCTGTAGCTCAAAGTTGGTCCAGAGAGCCGGATGCTCTCGTCCAGGATACAAAGTCGATGCCAAAACGGGCAAATGCTGCAGCGAAAGTTCCATCAGCCTCTGAGGCATCAAAGTTGCATCCGGAAAGTCGGGGATGCCTGGCCAAAGTTGCTGCTGCTGAGGCAACCAAAGTTGCTCTCTTTGCCTCTGGAAAAGTAGGGCCTGAAAAGTGCGCGGCTCAAAGGCCGCCGCATACGTCGAAAAGTTCGCCTGCTCAGACCACTGATACGTGTCGTGGCCCTGGAACGGCAAAGGTTTCGGCGGCTGAAAGTTCTTCGGAGGCATCACAGAAAAGTCTGGTGACTAAAGTCTGCTCCGAAGCCGCAAAGGCACCAAAGTGCGCCACACAGAAAGGTACCTGAGGCGGCGCAAAGTGCGCTCCTCGTCCAGGGCACACAAAGTCTCAGCCAAGTGCAAAACGGGTAGATCGTCTGCTGAGGCAAATTCACGGAGCTTGGCCAGCGCAATATCACGCAAAAGTTGCCTGACAAAAGTCAGGTCCTCCAGCTCGTTCACAAGCAGCTCTTGCAGAAAAGTCTCCCTTCTAAAGGGATAATACCTCAGCCAGAAAAGTAGGCCAAAGTTTGCGTCTGCAGCCGGAAGGTCAAAGTTGTTCACCAACCTTGTACAAAAGTCCAGCAGCTGCGCAAAAAGTTTTGGTTCCATCTGCGGTTCCATCCATAAGGCAAAGTCGCAGTGAGACGGGGCAAAGTTGCATGCATACGGCAGCGAAAGAAGCGCAAAGTTACAGCAAAACCCACGACAAAACCGAACACCCTGAACGGAAAAGTCAAGTGAGCTTTCATATGTACATTAAATACAAAGTCGTGCTTTGCACGGGAAAATCATCATCACCGGAAAAGTCACACACCTCACCGGCAAAGTTTCACGGTAAAAGCTTCTTCATTTCGGTTCGGAAAAACTGGAAAACGGAAAACTGAAAGCGAAAATTCTAAAGTGCAGTAGAGAAAGAAAAGTTCCTACACAAGCACAAGTGACATGACAAGTGTTTTTGACAAGTGACATGTCCGCACAAGCAAGCAAAAGTACATGTCCGCAAAACGTGATTCTCTCAACTCTCAAGGTCTCTTCTTTCTCGTCTGGGTTCTTCTGGGGAAAAGATGATGAGTGGCAAAGTCCAACCCACGATGGGTGGTTAAATGAAGGTGGCGGTGCAAAGTATCCTTCGCGATGTACTTCGTGAGGATATCAGCTTGGTTCAAAGTACCAAGTACCTTACGAATCCGAACCATGCCTGAAGCAACAAGTTCTTGAACGTAAAGGTACCGAAGTTCCACATGCTTGGTTTTACGACTAGAACCAAAGCGTGAAGCGATACTCTTCCCAACATTGCTATCCGTAAAAACACAAAGGTTAGCCTTCTGAAAAAGCTTAGATTCTTCAACAAGAGATTGATAATGTCCATTCGTTGGCAAACCATGTTCCCGGCTTGCTTCGGATTGATCCCGGGGATCAGTTCTGAGGCATGCTGTGGGTAGGGACATGATGCCTTGAGGGTATGATATCCTAGCACTGCCTAGCACTATTACAGTATACGGCCAGGACCGGCCACGACCCAGAACAAACCCAATAAGCATGACACATTGCAGCTCTGTGCGCTGTTTTTTGCCTTCCTGCCGCATGATGCAATGTAGTCACAGCTCGTGAGCTGATGATGCGAGCATGCATTGATGCACTCTGAATTTTCGAAATTGACATGCTGCTCATGCTGCACTGTTGATGCAACAAAGCAACATGTTGCTGATGCATGTTGATTCATGCTTCGTGAAACGATGTTGAATGGGTCATGTTGCTGATGCATGTTGATTCATGCTTCGTTTCCCGAAGTTGAACGGGTTTGATGAGTCGTCACACTACCTGAAGTTTTGTTCGACCACAGGACCACAGCCATATCAAGCTGAGTTCCCGTTAGCAAGTAGGAACAGTAGGAAGGAACACCCGGCACAGCTGGCACACCAAGCTATGCCATGGCAATGCATCCATGCAGCAGCAACAACACCATGCTCATGTTTGCAAGAAAGGCATGTTGTGGTGGTATGTAGCAGTCATGTACAGCCGCATTTGCGTCCCCATCGTAGTGACCGCCAAGCGGCAAGCACATGCCGCAAGAGACATCATGGCATGAATCAGTCGGGAGACACAGGCGAACGCAGCCGTGGTTACCGCGGTTACGGTAAGAGCATGGTTGCATCATCATCGCCGTTGTCATCATCGCCGTGCCCTTATCATAACTCGTCAACATAGCACCATGATCGTCGTCGCAATGCCGCCCGAAGCTCATGCAATGCCTGACTCATACCATCGGCTGCACTGCCCATAGAAAGTGAAGCCACTCTTTCAGACAATGTCAATTTGCGTCGTTACAGGGATACAGCCACGATATCACATACTGCGTTCACGAACATTGCCGGCAAGCTCAAACTCGCACTTTTGTGCTCTTGAGCTACCATGCTGCAGCAACACAACAACACATGAATGACATCAAGCAACATGCACTGCTAGCAGCCTCATTGGCTGATGAACCTGACACGTGAAACACTGGCAATCAATGCAATCCACTACTTTTTTTCTGGATGCGACCCGCGGTGTGTGCTGCCTTGCTGCCCCAGTGCTCTAGCGCAGGAGGAACTGAATATACTTGGCTGCGGTGGCAGGCTCCACCCGGATGTTAGTTGCCGCCCCGTGCTTTTAGCGCAGGAGGAACTGAATATCCTTGGCTGTGGTGGCAGGCTCCACCAGCCTGTTAGTCGCTGCCTCCGACTTTACGGAGACCTTGACCTTTGATGTCAGTGCCTTTTGCACGCCTGCCCCGCCTCTCTCAGTCTCGTCCACGTCCGCGACTTTCGTTTTTTTCACAGCCTTCGCAATCTCGGTTGGGAACGTTGTGCGGGTTTGGCTGACCCACAAGGCGGAGTGATCGGCTTCGCTGCTTTCTGCGGCCAGTGTGGCCTCGTTGGTAAGTTGGCAAGTATGTGAAAAAATGGAACATGGTGTGTGGAGAAGTCATCTATCATCTCGCAAAACACTTACCTAAAGAAACAACTTCTCGCTCAAGGGTTCCTTGATCTTCTTCAGCACTTCCTCGCGTACACGCAAAATTGGGGAAGAGATGTTGACATCGACGACTTGGCCCGACCTGCAGAGTAGATGCAACTGCAACTGCAACATCCACCAAGCAGAGTTCACGTTCGTTCACAGACACGTTGCAGACAATGTTGCTGCTGTTGTCGTTGTTGCCTACTGAACTACTGGTGTTGGAATTGGTGTGGTGGCGTTGATGATGCTGCTGGTGGTGGTGGTGGTGGTGGTGGTGGTGGTGGTGGTGGGTGGTGGTGGGTGGTGGTGGGTGCTGGTGCTGGTGGTGGTCTTGTTATTGTTATTGTTATTGTCCGTGTTCGATTCGTGTTCGTGTTCTTGTTCTTGTTGATTCGTTGCTGTCGTTCTTGTTGTTGTTGTTGTTGCTGCTGCTGCTGCTGCTGTCGTTGTCGTTGTCGTTGTCGTTTGTCGTTGTCGTTGTCGCTGTCGCTGTCGTTGTTGCTGTGGATGTTGATGTTGATGTTGCTGTTGATGTTGCTGTTGCTGTTGTTGTTGTTGTTGTTGTTGTTGCTGTTGCTATTGCTGTGGGTGTTGGTGTTGTTGCTGTTGTTGTTGCTGTTGGTGTTTTTGTTGTTGTTGTTGTTGTTGTGGTTGTGGTTGTTGTTGTTTGTTGTTGTTGTTGTTGTTGTTGTTGTTACTGTTGCTGTTGGTGTTGGTGGTGGTGTTGTTGTTGCTGTTGTTGTGGTTGTTGTTGTTGTTGTTGTTGTTGCTGTTGTTCTTGTTGTTGTTGTTGTTGTCGTTTTCGTTGTCTTTGTGGTTGTGGTTGTGGTCGTGGTTGTGGTTGTTGTTGTTGTTGTTGTTGTTGTTGTTGTTATTATTCTTGTTTTTGTTGTTGTTGCTGTTTTTGTTGTTGTGTTTGCTGTTCTTATTTGTTGCGGCCCGGGTTGTGTTGTTGAACGTTATTGCTGAGGTTGTTACCGTCGTTGTCGCTGATAATGACAGCCAGCAAGGGCCAGCTAGTGTGAAACACCGCCCCAGCCAAATGCCGGGCTGGGTCGACAGGATGTCTGCTTAGTCTACTCATGTCTATGTCGCTCCTACAAATATTGCGCTGAGATTCGGCACATGGAATTTCTCCACGGACTCAATCACATGGGCGTCCCACAAGGGGTCCTTTTCCGATACCTTCATCATCCATACAGCACAAGGGATGGTGCTGGATAGCTTGTCGTGTCCGGATGGGCTCATGTAAAACTGCACTTTGTGGCCGGAAATCATAGCCGTGGCTACTGATATCGACTTGGCAACCATCTCGGTGGTGATGGCACCGAATGCGACCGTCTGCATCGATGTCTCTAGCTTGATCGCGTCAGCATTGACGATGTGCTTTGCACCGGGTGTAAAGTCCAGGTTGAGTGCAGCCAAAGCTGGCTTGTACTCACCCTGGCAGGCCCTTAGCTAATCACTGTCACTGATATGTTTTGTTGTTGTGATTGTTGTTGATGTTGTTGTAGCTGTTGCTGTTATTCAGGCCAGCAAGAGTCAGCAAGAGTGAAACGGCGAAGCACTATGCCAGCGAATATGGGACCACTGACCCACTGAAACACCATGTGAACTCAGTAAACCATCACGTCAACGTGTCATGAACGTGTTTACTCAATCTACTGCAAGTATTTCGATGAAGACCGAGATGCCTTCACATGAAATAGTTCTTCAAGCTACACATCAACGACTCAATGTCCATGACATGCGCATCCTCCTTAGTGGCATCGTCGGAAATGAAGTGGTAGATCCTATCCATTGAGATGTGCTTGGCCACAAACGGGTCGTCGCTGGCTTGCCTTAAAATTCACAAAGCTGGCGCACTGACAGCGTAACACTTCCACTGCCACTGCCATTAAACTCTGCAACAATAATCGGAGTTGCTCCTGATCTTGGCCCAGGCCCTGAGTATCATTGCCGGCCCGATTGCCGCCTCCGGTTCCGGCCTTGGCAGCCTCTTCTTCTTGCTTGATGTCCCCGCCAACGAGCATGTACCGGAGTCGCGCGGGCACATTGATGTCGAGAGATGCCAAAGACGGCGTCTTCTTGTCCTCGATGCTTCGCATGATGAACTGTGTCCATGCCGTGCAATAGTCCGACTCGTCGACGACCATCGTCGTCAGCAGAGTCTCCATCTTGTTGATGACATCCATGTTCCCTGACAGTAACTCAGTCAGTGCACGGTCAAGCTGATTGAAAACTTCCTGCGTCAGAATAGTCTTCATCTCTGTGGCGTGCCCACGCAAAAGGGCCTGCAAGAGATCGCCACCAATGCTACAACATGATCAACATGAGGCAACATGGAGCTCAGCATGCGTCGACCAAACAACTCCTGCCTCCTGCCTGGTCCTAACTACCGCCGCCCACACTGCCTACACTGACAACATGCGATGTTGAAACTTGAAGGTGAAGGCCCGGTTTGCAGGCCTGCATTCCGTGCAGCAGATACATGCATCTGACTGTGCACAAAGTTTGCAAAGCATCGTTCTTTGGCTCCAAGACGTTCACACGTTCGCAGCCTGCCTAAGATATGTCAGCAACTCAGCAACTCAGCAACCAGTCGGTAAACGGAGGAAGCAAAAAAGCAACTGCAGTGCACCACAATAGATAACAACAATCGTGGTCGGCAAGCTGCATCGGGAAGCTGCATGACTACTTCTTTGGAAGCACACAGGAAGTGACAGAACGGCGGCACCACCGCCGCCGCTCAACTGCAACGATGGTTCCGCAAACTTCAACACGACAGCCAAGGCCAGCGATGGCACTGCCGTAGGAATGGTTTCGTAAATGGATTCGGTGAACATCCAGATGAGGTCCGGGACTGTCAAATTCGTGATTGCAACGTCGTTGTCCATGTCACCACTGATTCCGAGCTTCTTGATGACGCGATTCGAAGTGGAAACAAACGATGCTTGCGACGACAACTCCGACGAATTGTTCATCGCTGTCCACCGTTGGACTTCGCTTGCAGCCTCTTTGTTCATCCACAAGCTGACTGATCGAGCACCTGGGGCATCCTTTGCAGACTGTGATGCGCTCGCAAGCTGGCTCGTGAGATACTCGACCACATCAGTGACCTCGCCCGAGGGTACAACGGACTTCAGCTTCAACACGGCTTTGCGCATCATGTCCTGAAGCACGGCCCGGACCTGGCGCTTCTGAAATGGAAAATTGCAAGGCAACTACGGTCAGCTGGTCACATCACGAAAAAAATACAACAACGACTAACAACGATGTCTCACGGCCTGCGACCATGTCTTTCTTGGCTTTCCTCCTATGATGACTGTCTTGTGGAAGGCCAAGCCGATGCCGTAATGCAAGCACAGCTTGACAACTGGGATCAAACTGGTGTTGAGGAGCTCTGTCATGCCTTGCACCGGGTGCTGTGCGAACAAGTCCCGTCCAATAAGCGATGGAGCGAATGAATGAGTGAATACATGAACTGATTCAGAACTGATTGAAGAAATGAATGAATACATGAACTGATTCAGAACTGATTGAAGGAAATGAATGATTGCATACATGCAAAATGCATGTGTGCTTGAATATACATACATAGAGACGGCACGCACAGACATGGGATTCTTAAGTACACGTCCTTGGCTACCAGCCACCAATGCGCAAGCACCAAGACTAAGACTAGAAGACTGAGTCACAAATTCATGATCAGCATTCGGTAAGCAATCCGACCACAACATGACTGACAACATGACTGTGACACAAAAGAACATTTCCCTTGCTCGCTCTGTCGCTTTCTGTGTCGCAATAGGTTTGTATATTTTTCCCCTCACTCTCGTTCTCTGTATCTGCTTCATATCATTATTTGAGCAAGAGGCCTCCAGCAGCATGCTGCAGGCAGCCGATCAGGTCATCCACCCACCAACGGGGGCGTGTAGCCCCTTCGACGAAGACTTCAAGGTCAACTTCCTCAGCCGCCACCCCATCAGTGACCCCGATCTTCGACTTGGCTTTGGCTTTCGCAGCCTTTCTGGCTTTCTTTTTCGGATGGAGAAGCTCGCTGACATCAACCGCCCCTGACCCTGATGGCTGGTCACTGCCCTGGGAAGTTTTCTTGTTGGGCTTTCCGGTCGCGGACAGCTTGTTCACAAACGGTGCACCTTTGATCTCTGTGAGCAGCCGGTTCAGGATGTCTGGCACATGTTTGTGGATGAAATCCTGACCGCTCTTGCCGTTACCGGTGTCCATCACGGGGACCTGATACGTAGCAATGACTCCGTGCGGATTGTGTGACGACTGTAGTCTCCAGACTCCAGACTGTGGACTGTGGACTTCGGACCGGACCGGACCCTTGACATTGAATACTTCAGACCGGAATCATTGAAAGAACGCGGTGAACCCTTTGTGAACCGTATATGAATTGCTGACAAAGTTCGAGAAACTTGACCGCCTCCATGAACAACATGCTGATCATCTCTGCAGGGTACGATTGCTGCAAGTTGCTCAGCACCCGCGTTAGCACGTGAAGGTTCTGCAGCGTGGACAGCACATTGAGTTCCGGCGTTTGAAAGTCCACATTGTTGCCGACAAAGTCGACGAACACGGTGAGCAGGGGCTGTGCCAGGTTTTGGAGGGCATTGTGAATGCGCTTGGACAAGTCGTACAGCTGAGTTGTCTTGTACCTTGTGCTGAAATTGTTCTTGACGTACTCGCCCATGATCTTGGTCCACTGACAGTTTGACGTTGTCAAACCTTTCGCCGTTGCATGTCTTGCCCATGCCTGGCAGTCACGTCGACTACATGTTGTGAGTCATGAGTCTTCCCAACATGCCGCCGACATCATCACAACAATCCGAATTACATGCTGACTTTCAAACATGCCGCCGACATCATCACAACAATCCGAATTACATGCTGAACCATGCTGATGCTGCTGTGATACGGCATCCACCTCCGGGACACCACAAATCATGTCCAGAAAGGTGCTAGACAATCCGCTGTGGAAGTCATTGTGCAGGTCTCGCAAGAAACTTGGATCGATGGCAACGCATGGAACAAACTGTTACAAATTATTCGGTCACAGCATTGTCACAACATGCACTCTGATCACATTGTCACAACATGCACTGTGGTCACAACATGTCACAACATGAACGTCAGAACATGAACGGGGCAAAATGGCAAGTGACTATCGGACACTCACTACACCGTGATGACAGTACCTGACAAACGCCTGACAACGACTGGTATTTCGTTATTGATTTGACTTTTGCTAGCTTCTTGCTGCATTTGTCGTTGGTTGGTCGTTGTTAAGATTGCTTGTGTTGTCGCTGTGATATGTTACTATTTGTCGTTGGTTAACATGGTCGTGTTAAGTTTGCTTTTGTTGTCGATGTGCTCTGTTGTTGCTGTGATAACTGTGGTAACTGGCTCACTGGCTAACTGCTGATTGTTGTTGTTGGTGTGGTGGTGGTGGTCATGTTGGTGGCGTTGCTATGGCGGTTGCTGCGGTTGCTAGTATTCTTGTTGCAAGTTGCTGTGGCTGTTGCTGTTGGTGTCGTAGCTGTTCTTGATGGGCAGCTTATTGTGTGTGTTGTGGACTGCGCGCTTTGTCCACGACCACAACAGACCATGACGAACCACAACTTGTGGTCCGTCATGGTCTGGTGTGGTCGTGGACAAACCGCACAATCGTTTGCCTCCGTGTTACGTGTTGGTCTTCCTCCGTGTTACGTGTTGGTCTTTTGAGTGTTTGCTTTGTGTCTGTCGTTATTGTTCGTCATCAAGGCTGTTGTCATTGTTGGTTTTGTTGTTGATCCTACTCTTCTTGCTGTTGTTGCTGTTGGCTGTTGTTGCTGTTGCGCTCTATTGTTTGGGGTGTCGGGGACATTGCCGCATAGACGGTTTTTGCCGCGGCGTCGAGGTCGGCTAGGTTAAACGTGCTCAAAACTTTTCACCGTAATAGAAACAAGAATTTAACGAGATTTAGGAGGCGGTCATCTTCTGCTCGCCTATTTCATCCGCTCTTCTGGCCCGGGTCAAATCAGGGCCTTTCGTGAGGCTCGTAACCCCTGGATTTCTCGCCAATAGGGCGAGGAGAAATGTTTTGCATGAGCGTGAATTTAAGCATAAATTTTGCTCAATGTGACGCTCGGGGCATAAATTTGGAATGATAACCCAGAACCTCGAGGATAGAGTCGCAACGGGGGAGGCACGAGATTTCATTCATATTATTGAATGCTCGTTTCGCGTTCAACGCGTCCCCATGTCGTTGGCGGGCACCATTGGTTTGAGCTCGTCCAGTCGTCGGTTGGAAAATAATATTTGGGCCTGAATGCATGCCATCTTCTGCAAAACGCAAAAAGAAATCCAAAACAACACCTAAGACCGCAGCCAAGCGCGGGAGTGCATCAAAGAGTAAAAGCGCTGCCAAATCCACCACGCGCGCGGCGAAGAACAAATCCGCGGCCAAAAGCAGCGCCCCCGTGCGGCGCAATAGCATCCCCCTTCAACTCAAAGTTCCAGAACCGCCAGCCCGTCCGGGGGAAGAACCGGATTTTGACGATCTCAAACTGTCTGCTCCTGGCGAGGTTAAGCGCCCCGACACAGACACACGTCCCGCAGACATGCAGGATCTCGCATATCTTCTGATTCGCGTGCTTGATGATGAGGGTGTTGCACAGGGACCGTGGAATCCAAATCTCGATCCGGAGGTGCTCCGCACGGGCTTGCGCGCCATGATGCTCACGCGCGCATACGATGACCGGATGTCGCGGGCACAACGTCACGGCAAAACAACGTTCTATATGAAGTGTACTGGCGAGGAAGCAATTGCCGTTGCGCAAACGCTCGCTCATGACCCTGAGGATATGTTCTTTCCGACCTACCGCCAGCAAGGTCTGTACATCACGCGCAACTACCCGCTCATCAGTATGATGAATCAGGTGTATTCAAACGCCGAGGATCCGCTCAAGGGTCGGCAAATGCCCATTATGTACTCGGCTGGCGCTTATAATATTTTTTCCATCGCCGGAAATCTTGGTGTTCAGCTCAATCAAGCTGTGGGATGGGCGATGGGGTCGGCCTTGTGTGGGGACACACGTATCGCGGCCGGGTGGATTGGCGACGGTGCGACAGCCGAAGGTGATTTTCATGCCGCGCTCACCTTTGCTGCTGTTTACCGTGCGCCCGTTATTCTCAATATCGTGAACAATCAGTGGGCCATTTCGTCCTACCAGGGTATCGCGGGCGGGGATGAAGCGCCGTTCGCGGCACGCGGCATTGGGTATGGCTTGCCTGCCTTGCGCGTAGATGGAAACGACTTCCTTGCGGTTTATGCCGCCACCCAGTGGGCGGCGGATCGCGCACGCTCGAACCTTGGAGCGACGCTCATTGAGTTCTTCACCTATCGCGCCGATAGCCATTCCACGAGCGACGATCCCAGTAAATACAGATCGGCCGAGGAATGGACCCGGTGGCCGCTTGGCGACCCGATCGATCGTCTCAAGACGCATCTGATCAAAATCGGTGAATGGTCTGAAAAGCAACACGAGAAACAGCACGAGGAACTAGCTGCGGAAGTGCGCGAGACGCAACGCAAGGCCGAGGCTATAGGGACGCACGGAACCGGGAAAGGTCCCAGTCCCAAAGCGATGTTTGAAGACGTTTACAAAGAACCTGATTGGCGCTTGCTCCGTCAACGTCAAGAGGCGGGGTTTTAGTCATGCCAACAATGAACATGATACAGGCGCTAAACTCGGCCATGGATGTCATGCTGGAGCGTGACCCCAAGACAGTCATTTTTGGCGAGGACGTCGGGTACTTCGGCGGCGTTTTTAATGCGACCGATGGCCTGCAGAAAAAGTACGGCAAAGAGCGGTGTTTCGATGCGCCAATTTCCGAAGGCGGAATTGCCGGAGCGGCCATTGGCATGGGCGTCTACGGAATGCGCCCCGTTATTGAGATTCAGTTTGCCGATTATATCTACCCAGCCATTGATCAGTTGATATCAACGGCTGCGCGCTTGCGGTACCGCTCTGCCGGCGAGTTTTGGTCGCCGATTACAGTTCGCTCACCTTACGGCGGCGGTATTTTTGGCGGACAAACCCACAGTCAAAGCCCTGAAGCTTTGTTCACCCATGTTGCGGGGATGAAGGTCGTGGTTCCTTCCACCCCTTATGACGCAAAGGGATTGTTGATTACCTCCATTGAAGACGACGATCCGGTTATCTTCTTGGAACCTAAACGTCTGTACTCTGGTCCCTTTAGCGGACACACCGGCGGAAGCGTCACTCCATGGTCAAAACATCCGGCCAGCGAAGTGCCTGGCGACTACTACAATATTCCACTTGGCAAAGCATCGGTTGTCCGTGAAGGCACCGACTTAACTGTTCTGGCCTATGGAACTATGGTCCATGTATCGCTTGCGGCGACCGAGGAAAGCGGCGTCGACGCCGAGGTGATCGACTTGCGCTCACTTGTGCCCCTAGACATCGACACAATTGAAGAGTCTGTCAAAAAGACAGGACGCTGTGTTGTTGTCCATGAAGCGACACGCACATCTGGTTACGGCGCGGAACTCTCCGCGCTTGTTCAGGAGCAATGTTTCTACAGTCTGGAATCCAAAATCAGACGCGTGACGGGGTGGGATACGCCGTATCCGCACGCGTTTGAGTGGCAGTATTTTCCGGGCCCGGCACGTATCGCGGCCGCGATGCGCGAAGCGATGGAGGATTAAGTCGTGGGACAGTTCGGTTTCAAACTTCCAGACATTGGCGAAGGCACGGCAGAAGCGGAAATCGTTGAATGGCACGTCAAAGACGGTGACGTCGTTGAGGAAGACCAACCTCTTGTCGATATGATGACCGAAAAGGCTACCGTCGAACTCACTTCTCCGGTCGCTGGGAAGGTGATGGTGCGCCATGGCGACATCGGCGAGAAGGCAGCCGTTGGTTCGGTCCTAGTGACCTTCGAAGTTGAGGGCGAAGGTTCGGATGAACCGGCGCCTGAGCCAGAAAAGAAACAGGCTGAGAGCAAACCAAGCCCCAAACCGGCCGAGACACCAGCGGCGAAGGAGACGGCAGCCGCGCCGTCCAAACCCTCGGGGGGCGCAGGGGAATATGGGTTTAAACTCCCAGATATTGGTGAGGGTACGGCCGAAGCTGAAATTGTTGAGTGGCATGTCAAAGACGGCGACGTTGTTGAGGAAGACCAACCTCTCGTTGATATGATGACCGAAAAGGCGACGGTCGAACTCACATCACCGGTCGCAGGGAAGGTCATTGCGTTGCACGGAACCGTTGGGGAGAAGGCCGCGGTTGGATCCGTCATCGTGACCTTCGCAACCGAAGGCGGTGGTGATAGCGAGCCAGCCGCCGAACCAGAGAAAAAAGAACCGGCAAAGCCCGCTAGCTCTGTCCAGGCTGCAAAACCGGCAGCTCCAAAACCTGCAGCTCCAGCGCCTTCCGTAAAGTCTTCGTCCTCGCCAGCGCCCGCTGGTAAATCAAGACCGGCTGGCGAGAAGCCGCTTGCATCTCCCGCCGTGCGGCGTCGTGCGGACGAACTTGGGGTTAAGTTGCAGTATCTACGTGGGTCGGGTCCCGATGGGCGAATCACTCACGCCGATCTCGATGCTTTTATGACGGACGAGGAGAGCGTTCTAAATTTCGGACCTCAGTCTGGTGGAGGCAGCGGGTACGCCGCACGTTCTGGTGTAGAGGATGTGCCGGTTATTGGAATGCGCCGCCAAATCGCAGAACGCATGCAGGAGTCAAAGCGTCACATTCCTCATTTTGCATATGTGGACGAAGTCGACGTCACCGAGCTGGAAAAACTTCGCCAACATCTCAATGCAACGAAGACCGCCGAGCAACCAAAGCTCACGTTGCTGCCATTTATTATTCGCGCGTTAGTCAATGTGCTTCCCAATTATCCGCAAATCAATGCCACCTACGATGACGAAGCTGGTGTTGTGCATCGCCATGCGGCCGTTCACGCGGGTATTGCATCGCAGACTCCGAAAGGCCTTATGGTTCCTGTCATAAAGAACGCGGAAGCGCGTGACCCTTGGGATATGGCAACTGAAATTGCGCGCCTTGCCGAAGCGGCTCGCGAAGGGAAAGCGACAAAAGAGGAGCTCACCGGCGGTACGATAACGGTTACAAGTTTAGGCCCGCTTGGGGGGGTCGTAACCACGCCCATCATCAATCGTCCGCAGGTCGCAATAATCGGCCCAAATAAAATCACCGATAAATTGGTGTTGCAGAACGGGCAAGTCACTACCCGCAAGGTGATGAACCTTTCATCGTCGTACGATCACCGCGTTGTCGATGGATATGATGCGGCCGACTTTATTCAGAAAATTAAGGCGATGCTTGAGCATCCCGCAACTTTGTTTTTGCAGTAGATCATGACAAAACCAATGAAAACAAAAGTCCTTGTAGTTGGGGGTGGACCGGGCGGATACGTCGCGGCCATTCGCGCCGGGCAATTGGGTTTAGACACGACGATTGTCGAGGAAGATAAACTCGGTGGGACTTGCCTCATTCGCGGGTGCATCCCCTCAAAAGCCCTCATACATGTTGCTGAGACGTTCGCCGAAATGACCCATGCAACCGGTAAAGGATTGCGCGGCATTTCTCTGGCGAACAAACCCTCACTGGATTTCGGTGAAACCGTTTTGTGGAAAGAAGGAATTGTTGGCCGATTGAACACTGGGGTCACGTCTTTGCTTGGTCGGGCCAAAGTGAAAATTGTTGCAGGATTGGCAAAATTTTCGGATGCGAAAACGTGCACTGTAGAGACGTCTGATGGACCTGTATCTATCCAGGCGGAACACGTCATCCTAGCGACAGGATCTATTCCCGTTGAGTTGCCGCACTTGCCCTTTGGGGGCTCCATCATTTCTTCGACCGAGGCGCTCTCGCTCGACAAATTTCCGAAAAACTTGGCGGTCGTCGGTGCGGGTTATATCGGTCTTGAGCTGGGAATAGCTTTCCGCAAATTGGGGGCCAACGTGACGGTCGTCGAGATGCAAGATGGAGTGTTGCCCCTATACGATAACGACCTATCGAAGCCGGTTGCGCGCAACCTTGAGAAGATGGGCGTGACAATGCACCTGAAGGCAAAGGCGCAAGAATATAAAGCTGGAAATTTGCTGGTTGAGGACAAAGACGGAAAATCGATCAAGGTCAAAGCCGACAAGGTCTTGGTGACTGTTGGGCGCCGCCCGCGGACGTCCGGCTGGGGATTGGAAGAAATGGGTGTGGATATGGCCGGACCCTTCGTCAAGGTCGACGACCAATGTCAAACCTCCATGAAAAATGTTTGGGCGATCGGTGATTTGGTTGGCGAGCCGATGCTTGCGCACAAGGCCTCCGCCCAAGGCGAAATGGTGGCTGAAATTATTGCTGGCCATCGGCGTCACTTTAAGCCGCTCGCGATTCCTGCAGTTTGCTTTACGGATCCGGAAGTCGTCAGTGTTGGCGCATCGCCCGCAGATGCAAAAAAACAGGGCATCGATGCAATTACGGCTAAATTTCCGCTCGCAGCAAGTGGTCGGGCGCTCACTATGGATGGGGGCGACGGCGGCGGATTTGTGCGGGTGGTTGCGCGAAAGGACGATCACCGCGTCCTCGGCGTGCAAGCGGTTGGAGGACATGTCTCCGAACTTTCAGGTGAGTTTGCCCTTGCGATCGAGATGGAGTCTTCGCTGGAGGACATCGCGGGCGTTATTCACGCTCACCCGACTCTTTCCGAAGCCTTTTTCGAGGCGTCTCTTACAGGATTAGGGCACGCTATTCATGCATAAGGTTTCGACGCTCGAGGATAAAACCGCCAAGTAGCTAATAGGTACACCCATAAAGTAGGTCCGCCGGGGAGGGGGGATGGCTGCTGACTTAGATAGAATAGACTTAAAGATTCTGAAGGTGTTGCAGGAGGATGCGACAAAGTCCGCCTCTGAAGTCGCCGAACTTGTCGGGTTGTCTCAGTCCCCGTGTTGGCGGCGCATTCAACGCCTTAAAGAAGTCGGGTACATCTCCAAAATCGTCGCTGTCCTTGATCGTGACAAGTTAAACTTCACTGCTCAGTTTTTTGTTCAAGTGAAAGTCGTGAAGCACGACAAGGAAAATATCCTTGAGTTCGGGAATGCGATCCGCAATTTCCCCGAGGTGATGGAATGTCACCTTCTTCTCGGAAATTATGATTTTCTCCTCAGGGTCGTAGCTAGCGATATCAATGCCTACGAGGAATTCTTCTTCGAAAGATTGTCGAAACTAGACGGCGTTCGGGAAGTGAATTCATTTGTGGCAGTATCGGAGATAAAGGCCACAACCGCTCTGCCCATATGATTGGGTTCAGACCGATCTGCAGTGCATGCCGGGCGCTTAACTATCTGATGGGCTAGGAAGATCTCGATGCGCCGGGTATCATGCCACGGCGCGGAGGAGAGGCCCTACGCGTAGCTGCGACGACGACTTTCACATCGGGGGATGTCATGGGGAGAATCGAGAGAGTCCTAGATCGGATTGAGGTGATCGGAAACAAGTTGCCTGACCCGGTCACGCTGTTCGTGATTTTGATCGCCGCCGTGTTTGGAATATCGGCTTTAATGTCGTTCGCGGATGTCAGCGCTGTGAATCCGGCGACCAAAGAATCGGTATCCGCGATCAACCTTTTTTCGGCGGATATCATCCAGCGCCTTTTGGTCGAAATGCCCAGAACGTTTACGTCGTTCGCGCCTTTAGGAACGGTTTTGGTCGTCATGTTGGGTGTCGGGGTTGCTGAGAAAAGCGGGTTTGTCGCCGTCGGTTTATCAGGCTTTGTGCGCAGCGTCCCTCAGGTACTTTTAACGCCTGCTGTTGTATTCGCCGGGGTCATGTCGAGTTTGACGGTGGACGCCGGGTACGTGGTGCTCATTCCGTTGTCTGGAATTTTGTTTGCGGCCGCAGGGCGCCATCCAATAGCAGGAATTGCCGCCGCGTTTGCCGGTGTATCGGCTGGGTATAGCGCAAACTTATTGATAACTCCGTTGGACCCGTTGCTGGCGGGCTTGACACAAAGTAGCGGCCAGTTGCTCGATCCCGCCTTGGTCGTGCTCCCCACTGCAAACTACTACTTAATGATCGCTCTTGTGCCGGTGTTCGTATTGATAGGTTGGTGGATCACCAGCCGGTTTATTGAACCGCGTTTACCTTCGATCTCTAGTGACCAATTTTCCGTTAAAGATGAAAGCGTAGTTACCGCCGATCAAGGCAAGGGTTTGAAGTATGCTGGTTGGGTAACGCTCGCGGTTATCGCTTGTATCTTTTTCTTAATTCTTCCCGAAAACGCGGTCCTTCGCGAAGTTGCACCCGAGGGCGGGAAAAATTTGAGTTTTGTCGAGGAATTCGGGCCGTTCCTCAATAGCCTGGTTGCGCTTATTGCCCTCGCCTTTCTTTTAATCGGCATTGCCTTCGGAATTGGCGCTGGAACCATCAAAAACGACAGGGATGTCGTGAAGATGACCAGCAGTACCATGTCCGACATGGGGCTTTATCTCGTCCTTGCTTTCGTCGCCTCGCATTTCATTGTTCTTTTTTCGTGGTCCAATCTCGGCATTATCCTGGCCATCAATGGAGCCGACGTTATTCGGGCGACGGGATTGAGTGGGAGCATGTTGGTTGTTCTACTTGTTGCGCTCGCTGGAATAATCAACCTGTTCATCGGCAGCGCGACTGCAAAGTGGGCGCTTATCGGTCCAGTCTTGGTTCCCATGTTCATGTTGGTGGGCCTCGATCCCGAGGTGACGCAAGCTGCTTACCGGATTGGCGATTCCGTTACAAACATCTTGACCCCGCTTATGCCCTATTTCCCGATGGTGCTAGTGTTTGCGCAGCGCTACGACAAAAACTTCGGAATTGGGAGTCTAGCCGCGGTGATGTTGCCGTTCTCAGTTGCATTTGGGATAGGGGCGACGGGATTGTTGGTCGCTTGGATGTTGGCTGGAATCCCACTTGGGCCTGGATTGAGTTAATATGACTGTGAGCGGCATTTAAGCGCATCCGTCGCCTCTCCGATTAAGACGCCCTATTTAGACGCGAAAGGCAAAAGGACATGAGTGATCTAGCACTATGGGGATACTGGATTACGACGGCCATCTTGTTTGTCGTGCTCTTTGTCATGTGGCGCCGTTTTAAAATGAAACTCTGGGCCAGGGTGCTCTCAGGCCTGGTCCTTGGAGGCATTGCGGGCTTTATTTTTGGCGGCGGTGTTGCAGGGTGTTTAGACCCTGACTCATGCGTACCCGCATCTTCTAAGTTCATCGGGGATATGTTCGTTCGATTAATTCGAATGTTGGTGGTCCCACTCATATTTACGACCTTAGCGGCCGGCGTCATCTCGATGGGCGATCCAAAACGCCTGGGGTCTCTGGGCGGTAAGGCGCTTGGGATGTATGGCGCAACCAGTCTCGTTGCCGTGGTTGTCGGACTTACATTTGGCACCGTATTTAGGCCGGGAGCGGGAATTGATTTGTCTCGCGTATCGTCAAGCGCCGTTGACAATGTGAAAGACAGATTGGACCTTGCCGAAGGCGCGGGCGGCATTACCGAGAGGTTTGTCGCGATTATTCCGGAAAACCCCGTTGCCGCTTTGGCGAGTGCCGATGTCCTCGCAATTATTTTCTGGGCTCTTATTTTTGGGGTCGGAATATTGTTGTCCGGCGAGATCGGAAAACCAGTCGCGCGCGTTATAGAATCAGCCGCCGAGGCCGTTTTGAAAGTCACCGAGATTGTGATGGAGCTGGCGCCATATGGTGTTTATGCCCTGATCGCTTGGGTGATTTCGACCCAAGGGCTCGGAATTCTAACCAACCTAGGTTTACTTGCTCTCACGTGCTTGCTGGCGTTTGTTGTGCATTCCGTATTCACTTACGGCTCGATCATAAAACTGGTCGTGCGGCTACCGGTGAAACGGTTTTACGGCGGTATTGTCGACGCTCAGGCCGTCGCATTCTCCACCGCATCGTCCAACGCGACGCTACCGGTGACCATCGCAAATGTTTCCGATAACTTGGGAGTGAAAAAGGTCGTCGCGGGATCTGTATTGCCCTTGGGCGCGACCATTAATATGGACGGCACCGCCATTTACTTGGGCATCATTACGCTTTTTGCGTCACAAGCCTTGGGTATTCCGTTGGACCTTGGCGATTATATTTTAGTGGCGGTGCTGGTGACATTGGCGTCTATCGGAACCGCTGGGATTCCGTCTGCAAGCCTTTTCCTCGCAGCAGCTGTATTTAACGAGATAGGCATTTCTTCAGAACAAGCCATCATTATCATCGCCTTGATTTTTCCGTTTGACCGCATCTTGGATATGATGCGCACGACGGTGAACGTGAGCGGCGATGCAGCGGTAGCCGTTTCGGTTGCGAATTGGGAGGGTGCAATCGATAAAGAGGTGTTCGTCACCAAGGCGACGATTTAAAGCGAGTCATCATCCAGCGAGGATTGCTAATTAGCTTTTAATCTCTTTGTAGGCTGCCAAAGCTCTTTCCCGTGCCACTTTGTGATCGACGATCGGCTCCGGATAGTTTTTTGCGTCGACCTCACTCGACCAAGGCGCATGTATATCCTTGTCTGGCAACTCTGAGAGCTCTGGGACCCATCTGCGAACATAGGTCCCATTCGGATCAAACTTTTGTCCCTGCAGGATGGGATTGAATATACGGAAGTAAGGAGCGGCATCCGCACCGCTTCCGGCGACCCATTGCCAGCTTGCAGAATTGTTGGCCAGATCCGCATCCACCAACGTGTCCCAAAACCACTCCGCCCCTTGGCGCCAATGAATGAGCAGGTGCTTAGTTAAGAATGATGCGACAATCATGCGGACGCGATTATGCATCCACCCCGTGTGCCAAAGTTCGCGCATGCCAGCATCGACGATCGGATAGCCCGTTTGCCCGCGTTGCCATTTATTCAAAGACTCTGGGTCGTCTCGCCACGGAAAAGCGCCGAAGGTTTTGTTGAAGGGCTCGCTTGGGATCTCGGGCCAGTGATGCAGCAGATGATAGGAAAATTCTCTCCATATGAGCTCACGCAAGTACGCCACGCGACCCTTGTCGCCGGATTTGGCATCTTGCGATGCGCGCAATGTACGCTGCCAAATCTGTCGGGGACTAATCTCTCCGAAGTGCAAATGCGGCGAAAGCCCAGATGTTCCTGATCTGTCGGGGCGATCGCGGTCGTTTGGATAGGTTTCCGCACGCTCTTCCAAAAACGTATCAAGACGATCGAGTGCACCACGCGCGCCGGGTTGCCATGTCTCCCTTAACCCGCCCGCCCAATCCGGCTTGGTTGGTTGCAAGGCCCAATCCTCAAGCTTATCGCTTTCAGGCCATGTATCGGGCGCGTTGAAAGCTTTGGGTGCAGGCAGGGCATCTTTAACGAGGTTGGCTGAGAGGCACGCTTTGTAGAACGGCGTAAAAACTTTGAACGGCGTATCAGACTTTGTCCGGATGGCGTCGGGATCAAATAAGAGAACCCCGCCAAACCTGCGCACTTCGATATTCGAATCTGTGTAAGTCTCGGCGAGGGAGGCCTCTACGGCTGCAAAATACGGTTCATAATGCCGCGTGAAATAGATCGCGCACGCACCGGTTTCCCGAACTAGCTTTTGTAAAATACCTTCCGCGTCCCCGCGTTTCAAAATCAGGCGGCACCCAAGGGATTGTAGGTCTGAGTGGAGAGATTCGAGACTTTCATGCAACCACCAGCGGCTCGCGCCGCCCATCCGCCACTCCCCGGATGCTTTGTCATCTAAGACATAAACCGGAATGACAGGCGCGCCGGTTTTCGCCGCTGCCGTTAGCGCGGGGTGATCTACTATTCGCAAGTCTTGCCTTAGCCAGACAAGAATAGGGGCGTCGTCTGATATATTTTTGGCGGGCACTTCAGCTCACTCAACTGATACGAATTTGTCGCCCTCTAACACACCCAACACACCGGTTCTGACATCAAAACGAAAACCCTGAAGGTCCAACGTCCCGGCTTTGACGGCATCGTCGATCCACGGGAAAGACCGCAGGTTCTCCAAGGTTAAACGGACTACCTCGGTCTCATAGTGTGTAAGCTTATTCGGCGCGTTCGGAGGAGCTGGACGCGTCTTTAGAACGTCCTTCGCAATTCCCATCCACGGGACAACAAAATCTTGAGCTTCCTCGGGCGCCCCTTCCACCATCGCCTGAACGCCGCCGCAGCGCGCATGTCCGAGCACTACAATCCGTTTGACCTTCAGAACACGCACCCCGAACTCAAGCGCAGCGCTCGTTCCATGGTAGTGGGTGTCGGGCTGATACTTAGGCACTAAAGCCGCGACATTGCGTACAACGAACAGCTCTCCCGGCCCCGCGCCGAATATTGTTTGGGGATCGACGCGCGAGTCTGAGCATGAGACAACCAGCGTTTCTGGGCTTTGCCCGTCAGCAAGTTCTTCATAACGAGATCGCGCCGAAGGCCATGTCGATTCCCGAAATTGGCGATAGCCTTCGATTAATCGATCCATTCCAAATCCCCTTTTTTCATCTCCAACCTTCTGTGTGTCGTATGTTCAAAGTTCAATCCGCTCTTTGTATGCACGGAGTGTAGGTTTACTTGCAACTTTCCAGGCAATGTCAGAAAAATTTATTTCGCTTAAAACTGTGTTCTTCGCAATGACGCTAGAACAAGACGGACCCTCTATGGTAGGCAATCTCCTGTATTGTCCAAATGGAAAAATACCGTGGATCTAAACCCCACTCCTCAGTATGGCCTTGTTGGTCTTGAGAAAATAACTGCCCAAGCGGGCATAAATGTTCTTAGGGCCATCATAGCGGGTGATATTCCCCAACCACCGATTGGAGGCGCGTTGAATTTCTGGCTTTCGGAAGTTGAGACGGGCTTAGCCGTTTTCCAAGCTGATACATCGGACGACGTGCTCAATTTTTCGGGCGCTGTCCACGGCGGGTGGGCGCTAACGTTGATTGATAGCGCCGCGGGTTGTGCCGCCTTTTCAACTCTTCCAGCCGGCTCTGGATTTACAACGATCGAGACCAAGGCAAATTTCAATAGACCTCTGTCATCGAATTCAGGGCGCGTGCGGTGTGAAGGGCGTGTTCTTTCTGCTGGGCGGCGTATTATTTCAGCTGAGGCGAAACTTTTTGACATTGAGCAGCGCCTCATCGCTCATGGCACGTCCACAATTATGGTACTGAGCACCGAAAATTAATTGAAGTTGTAGCCAAGCCCGCTGCCGCGACTGCAGAGCGGTCGCGAATCATTGGGTTCTATATTCTCACTGCATTTGAGGCGCTGGGCCGAAAATCACTGCATTTCGCTGATTCGTTGTAACCTCTTGAAATACCTGTCAAATTCTGCCTAGAACCCCGTAAACCCTTGTAATTTCTACATAAGCAGTATAAAACATCGCCGTCGGCTCGCTATGGGTTGACCTCGTTCGCCCCTCGTTTGAGAAGCTTGCCCGGTCCCACCCGTTTTGAAGTTTAGGCCCGCTACGCAGTTGTGTGGCGGAATTATTATTTGGAGAAAGATACTATGCCAGTTGGGACAGTTAAGTGGTTCAACACTCAAAAAGGCTTCGGCTTTATTCAGCCTGAAGATGGTTCAAAGGACGTATTCGTGCACATTTCCGCTGTAGAGCGGGCAGGCATTGATCGTTTGAACGAAGGTCAAAAGATCAGTTACGACATTCTTGAAGAACGCGGCAAATCAGCAGCTGGAAATCTCAAGACTGTTTAATGTTGTGAGCGGGCGGCTTAGGTCGCCCGCCATCATTGTTTTATGCAAAGGGTGATAACGGCCCGAGGGCACCATTTGTATTGTGCCCGTCCAGTCGCTTTTAATGCGCCTTTGCGTTATCACCGCGCCGTATAGAGGGAGCTCTATGGCTAAAGAAGAATTATTGGAATTCGAAGGTGTCGTTATCGATGTGTTGCCTGACGCACGGTACCGCGTCCGTTTAACCAATGATCATGAACTCATCGCCTATACCGCAGGGCGAATGAAGAAAAATCGAATTCGTACGCTTGCCGGCGACCGTGTGACAGTTGAAGTGTCTCCGTATGATTTGGACAAAGGGCGACTTGTCTTTCGCCACAAGGAAAATACTGATCAAGCGCCAAATCGCCCGCAACGAACATTCCGGAAACGCCGCTAAATAATTAAAAAATAAGGAGGGTCACGTGAATCCCAGTGTTAAAAATCCAGTATCCAAGAGTGGACCACGTCAACATGCCTTTTCAATTGGCCAGGCTGTGAACATTCTTCCGCGGGCGAGCACGCGTACGTCCCGCGCTGTAGAGCAATCTCTGCACAGCAGCCATTTTAAGATTGTGCGCCTTTTGCCTGAAGAAGGCGTCGGCTTTCAGTATCGCGTGCAAAACGCGGAAACGGCCCAAGAACGCGTTGTTGCCGAGTGTGAAATAAGTCTCGCCGACGTTTAAGGATTTAGCGCTGTATTCGGCGCAAGGGCCTAGATCGCATTACGTGCGAGGAAGGCTCTGTAAATACAGCCCCCAAAATGGGGGCTGTTTTTCTTTCAGCTTATGGTTTGTAAACGTAACCCTACGCGGGTGAGTAATTCCAAATAAGTGGAGAGAAGCTATGGAGAAAGACCACACTAAAGGCAACGTGAGTAACGAACTTGATCGGCGCGGCATGCTGTCGAGGGTGGGTGCTGTAGCGGGCGCGCTTGCCTTTGGAGCAAACACAAATGGCGCGAATGCTGCGGCGACGCCAAGTGACGTCTCCGTGAGATTTAAGAACACCGGAGTATATGTTCGCGACCTTGAACTTTCGCTTTCTTTTTATAGTGAGGTGTTTGGATTTACTCCCGACCCCGAACCAAGAAAAATTCCTGCTGCACTTGAGGGGTATTTAGAATTAGAGAATATTGATCTGACAGTTCACTTCATTGAGAAGGAAGGGTTTCGTATTGAACTGTTGCATTTCGAATCTCCAGAGCCCTTCGGCGGTGAGCGGCGCGAAATGAACCAGCTCGGACTTACGCATTTAGCGTTCGAGGTGAGCGATATCGATGCTATGACGCAAGCTGTCGAGCGCATGGGCGGTCGTGTCATTGAAAAGTCGAGGTTTGAACGGGAAGGGCGGACGAGAGCAATTTTTGTCACGGACCCTGATGGGACTCGGATAGAACTGACGTCCAGTTAGCTTAATTTTGGACCCAGGAATCTAGAGTCGATATCGCTTATTTTTGAAACGCCGAGAAGGGTCATATCGCGCTCTATTTCCTCGCGCAGAAGCGTCAGGACACGCTCCACGCCTTTTTGTCCCCCGGCGGCTAGACCATACAAATAAGGTCGGCCTATAGAGCACGCCGTTGCTCCAAGAGCGAGAGCCTTTATAACGTCGGTGCCGCGGCGAATACCGCCATCAACAATCAGTTCAAGATCGTCTCCCAAAGCATCGCGAATGGGTGGCAACCGATCCACAGCGCCAGGTGTGGAATCCAACTGCCGGCCTCCGTGGTTTGAAATCATAATCGCGGAAGCCCCAATATCGCGCGCCCGCACAGCATCCTCAACGGACATGAGCCCCTTGATGACAAACGGTCCGCCCCACTGCTCGGCAAGCCATGCGGCATCATCCCATGTGATGCTGCGGTCAAATTGACTGTTAACGTACTCAATAATACTTGTGTCACCGCTCAAGTCTTCGACTTTGTGCACAACGTTGGCCATCTGAAATTCAGGGTGGAGCGCGAAATTCAATAGCCAGCGTGGATGCAAAGCGAAATTGAAAACGCTCGACAAAGTGAATTTGGGAGGTGCGGTCATCCCGGTGACCTTATCACGCTCCCGATTGCCACCGACCGGGGTATCGACAGTTAGGCAAAGCACATCGTACTTCGATGCCTTACACCGTTCGACAAATTCTGACGTAAGACTTCGGTCCTTGAATACATAGACCTGAAACATTTTTGGACCTTCGGAAGCGGCTGCGACGTCTTCGAGGCGTGTCGTTGAAAGGGTTGATAGCGAATAGAGCGTTCCTAGTTTTGCGGCCGCGCGTGCAACACCTAACTCTTTTTCGTGATGGAAAAGGCGCGTCGCACCGGTTGGCGAAAGAAAAACAGGCCATTCAATTGATTGTCCGAACACCTGCGTACTTGTGTCGATTTTGCTGACGTCAACGAGATAGTTGGGAATTAATGTATAGTCGTCAAATGCCTCCGTGTTTCGGCGCATTGACAATTCATTATCCGCACCGCCATCGATGTAGTTGAAAACGGGTGACGGCAATCGTTTGCGGGCAATTTCACGAAAATGAGCGACGTTGTGGCAATTTTTTATGGACATTTACCATGAGTCCTTCTGGTTTTGAGCAATACCTAGAACCTGTTTAATCTAAATCCCATTCATCGTGTGGACTTCACCTAATCTTGACTATGAAACATGAAGAGGGAGCTGGTTTTCATGTTTTCATCTACAATGAGTTTTCGGCTCACCGGCGGAAACGCACGCTGTTCGCATCCTATGCGTTCGCACAGCCGGCATGTTAACCCAATTGGTGTCGCAAGTTTCAAATTATCCAAGTCGTAACCATCCGAGTATACAAGCCTTCGCGCATGCGATATTTCGCATCCTAGCCCGATGGCGAGTTGGCTCTGAGGTGCGTTATAACCTTTGTGTATTCCGTCGACCGTCCTTGCGATTGAGAAATATGATGTTTTGTCGGGCATTTCGACAATTTGAGTCACGGTCTTTCCGGGATTTCGGAAGGCTTCGTGTACATTCCACCGTGGGCAGGCGCCGCCAAAGCGGGCGAAGTGGAATCCTGCCGCGCTCAGGCGCTTTGAGATATTTCCGGCGGGATCGATGCGAATAAAGAAAAAGGGAACTCCAAGAGCTCCGGGTCTTTGCAGAGTTGTAAGTCTATGACTGACCTGCTCGTAGCTTACGTCGAATCGTTGGCAAAGGAGCTCGATGTCGTATCGTTTTTTTTCTGCGGCTTTCAGAAATTTTTCGTACGGCATTAACACCGCACCAGCGAAATAACCGGCGAGTGATATTCTTAGCAGGCGGCGCGTTTCGTCTTGAAGTGACCGTTCTTTACCAATGATATCTTCAAGCTGGGAGTTGTGCTCCAGTAAACATATTTGATAGGCGATCTGAAAATTCTGTGCAGCTTGCGGTAAAGCTTCTGATAGGAAAAGGCGATTGCTGTGGCGATCAAAACGCCGCACCAATTGATCCATAAATTCGACGGGCATGACCTGAACGCTCATGCTGTGATTCACTTTTAAGTGCTGACGCAGTCCGGCGGAAAGCGAGTCTGTTTTCGCGAGCGACCCAGCCCAAAGTGACTCGGCCGCATCTTCTAATGCGGGAAAGTGGTTCTTGTGGGCGACAAAGAAATCCCGCACTTCCTCCACCGGGAAGGATGTGGGGTCAGCGGGGTTTGCCGCATTGAGGTCAGACATTTTTTCGGTCAGGCCAGCGGCCTGTTCAGCGGCTTGCCGGTAAGCCCTATAAAGCGCAACAAGCGCTTGTGCCGCAGCGGGCGTGCTCCCATGCAAATCGATCAGGTCCTGGCTGCTGACGTCATATCCGTCCAGCAAAGGGTCGCTAAAAACCTCTTTAAGATCAGAAATGGTTCGTCCACCCTGATCGACCGCAAGACCTTTCAGATTGACGTCATAAGCGTCAGCAAGTTTGAGGAGAAGTTGGGCGCTTAAAGGCCGTTGGTTGCGCTCCAGCAGATTGAGGTAGCTGGGCGAGATAGCCAGCCCCTCAGCCATCTGGACCTGGGTAAGGCCAAGATCCCGCCTAAGTCGCCGCAGCCGCGGACCCGCAAATACTTTGTTTGCTTTGTTTTTCGCCATGTAAATTTACATAATTTACAAAATTACAGGCGTCAACAAACGACTATATACAAATTTACCCTTTTTATATCAATTAGTTAGACCTGTTTCACAGGAAAATGTAAAATCGTGATCGTTACAGTTTTGGAGATTGCCGAAAAAACGAGTCGGCACTTTTAGAACATTAGTTTATTTGTGCATCGCACTATTTCAATGTCATCTGTGGTGCGATGCAAAATCTAGATTTTAAACACTAAGTGCGTTGTCACTTACGGCTGACGACAAATAACAGGAGCAACCTGACTATGACGACCGACTTTTCCGCGCTTATCCCTTCCGCGCCTAAAGGCCGCTTTGACGGTATCACTAGAAATTATTCTGCGGAGGACGTTGTACGCCTGCGCGGGTCTGTAACTCCGGCAAGCACGCTTGCGGAACGAGGCGCAAATAAACTTTGGGCGTTGTTGCAAGAAGAGCCATATATCAATGCGCTCGGCGCTCTGACCGGCAACCAGGCAATGCAAATGGTGCGCGCGGGCTTAAAAGCGATCTACCTGTCGGGCTGGCAAGTAGCCGCCGACAACAACACCGCTGGGTCGACCTTCCCGGATCAAAGCCTTTATCCCGCGAACTCGGCTCCAGAGTTGTGCAGAAAGATCAATCGTACACTGCAACGCGCTGATCAAATTGAAGTTGCTGAAGGTAACGTGACGCGTGATTGGTTTGCACCGATTGTCGCGGATGCGGAAGCTGGATTCGGTGGTCCGCTCAATGTTTTCGAGATTATGAAGAACTTCATCGAAGCGGGCGCCGCGGGCGTTCACTTTGAAGATCAGCTTTCCTCCGAGAAGAAGTGCGGTCACTTGGGCGGCAAGGTCTTGATTCCCACCGGTCAACATATTCGTACCTTGATCGCTGCTCGGCTTGCCGCGGACGTTATGGGTGTTCCAACCCTCGTTGTCGCACGTACCGATGCTGAAAGCGCTAAGCTCATCACCAGCGATGTGGATGACCGCGATAAACCCTTTATCACCAGCAGTGAGCGCACACCTGAAGGTTTCTTCCATGTCAGCAATGGTGTTGATGCCTGTATTGCACGTGGCCTGGCTTATGCTCCGCACGCGGACCTACTTTGGTGGGAAACGTCGACGCCTAATCTAGAGGACGCAAAAAAATTCGCCGAGGCCGTCCGCAAGGAATATCCGAATAAAATGCTCGCTTATAACTGTTCGCCATCCTTTAACTGGAAGGCGAAGCTGGACTCAGACACCATCGCCAAATTCCAGAGGGAAATCGGCGCGATGGGATATAAATTCCAGTTCGTAACCCTCGCGGGATTTCATCAACTCAACCATGGCATGTTCCAGTTGGCCAGCGGCTATCGCGATCGCGGTATGGCGGCGTACTCTGAACTGCAGGAAGCTGAGTTCGCCAGTGAAGCGCAAGGCTACACAGCCACACGCCATCAGCGCGAAGTTGGCACAGGATACTTTGATGCTGTCTCTGAAGTGATTTCCGGCGGCAAAGCCTCGACGAGCGCGATGGCGGAATCGACAGAAACCGCTCAATTTAAGGCTAGCCAAGCCGCAGAGTAAGGTTTTAGCTTTACTCATCCTGTTTTGGGGGACAGGGGTAGCTATGGCCGCATTCCTTTAGTGGAGTGCGGCCATAGTGATTCTCAGACGTCATCAGAAGCTCCAAAAGGAATTTGGCGGCGCATTGACAGTGTGAACTGATCATCCGCAAATTGTTATCCTTAGGACGATGAGTGATACAAACGACTTTCAAAACGCCGCGAAGCATGAATTCTTCATCATCAAATAGGCAAGTACAGCGCGCAAAGCCGCTTCTTGGAACGCTAGTTGAAATCAAGGTGCAAGGTCTCCCACTCACTGAGGCACATGCGGCGGTCGACCGTGGGTTCGCTGCGGTTGCTGAAGTTCACAGACTTATGAGTTTTCACGAACATACGAGCGATGTGAGCCACCTAAATCAAAAAGCACATCGGCAACCGATTCAGGTGAATTCCCATACCTATAAAGTTCTGCACCGAGCTCTAGATCTTGCCTCCAAGACAAATGGTGTATTCGATCCAACGATCGCGCGAGAGCTCGTGGCTTGGGATTTTCTACCCCAGCTAAACGTCGCAGAGACACCCAGCTCTGAATCAACTTGGCAGGATATCGAGCTACAGGAGGATAACGTTGTCAAATTTCATCGGCCGTTGTGGATTGACCTCGGTGGCATTGCGAAAGGCTACGCCGTTGATTGCGCCCTAAACGCGCTTGAGCTGGACACAGACACCGCAGTTTGCGTGAATGCGGGCGGTGATCTTCGTGTGCGGGGGAGGGAGCCTGAAATAGTTCACCTGAGAGTGGAACCCGTAGGTCAGGATATCCCGGTCCTTCGGATTGAAAATGGGAGCGTAGCGAGTAGCAGCGGGTACGGATTGGGCACGGAAACCGCGCAAGGGGTGACGGGACCTCATCTGGATGGTACTAGGCGGTGCGCCGTCGGCGCACATAGTTTTACGGCCGTCTTGGCGGAAGATTGCATGACTGCCGATGCTTTGACAAAAGTTGTTTTGGCAAAAGGTTTGCAGTCGGAGGAGATTCTGCGCAATGAGGGGGCCGCAGCGTATCTGTATGATGCGCAGGCGGGTTGGAACACTTTGGGGGTACAATCGTGACTGAGACGAACACGAGTGGGGAACGTGGACCGCTTCGTTTAACGCGAAATCGGCGGCTTTCTTTGTATATTGTTGGAATCGGAGTGTGGGCGACCGGCGTACTGTGGTTAATATTCCATTACTTTTTGGAGACCGAGGGGCCCTTTGGATACGAAAGCCATCCCCTTGAGAAAACATGGCTGATCCTGCACGCGGGGTTTTCCTTCGCCGCAGTTTGGGTGTTTGGAATGTTGTGGGCGATTCACATCGTGCGCGGCTGGAATATGAAATGGCGGCGCAAATCCGGCGGGACGATGGTCGGGGTCATGTTTGTGCTGACCGTGAGCGGATACGCTCTCTACTACATCGATAGCCAGGAAATAGATGATTGGACGGCCATCTTCCACTGGGTGGTGGGTTTAGCCGCGCTGGTTCTGTTTTTTATCCATTGGCTCTCGAAGTCGCGGCCCGCCCCGTAGAGCGTTTTTTCAGGCCACGGATTTCGGCGGCATCTAGGGTTACACTTGACCGCTGCAGCGTTGCGGGGTCGAATGTGTGATCGACAGATTAAGGAGGGCACATGAGCCATTTTCTCGCCACCGATGAGAATCCCGAGGGCTATAAACTTGAGGATATTCTCATGCTCATCCGCAATGACATTCTCGCGCGCGCGGTGAAAATTTCAGATGACAAACGCGCTGAAGCGCAGCATGTCATGCGCAACAACATGAAGATCCTAAATCTCTTGAGTGATACGATAGCGCTCGCCGAGGATTCCACGCGCGTTTTGGATAAATCGTTTGGTCCGCGCAGTGGAGAGAAGCCGCGCATCGGGGGATAGATGGTTCCGAGTTGCCGGCGGGTGTGAGCCCATGGACCGGACCACGTACAAAGCTAAGCTCGACGCATTGCGGCTCGAACTTCTCTCCTCCCAGGCGCGAACGGGGGATGATCGAAAACCGGTAGAGCTCGACCAGCAGGCGGTGGGCCGCCTGTCTCGAATGGACGCCATGCAACAGCAAGCGATGGCGATGGCGTCAGAACGCCGCCGCAATGTTCAGCTAGGCCGTGTCGACGCTGCGTTGAAGCGTCTTGAAGACGACTCATTCGGTTATTGCGTATTGTGCGACGAAGAAATCAGTGAAAAACGCCTTGCGCTCGATCCGACCATACCAACGTGCGTAAATTGCGCGGAACGTGGCGACCCCAAGGGCGAAACCTAGACCAGGCATTGTTCTCTGGCCCGCTGTCGGGTAAAAGCGCCACACACGTCTCCACTTAATATTTCACCGTTTCAAAGGATTTCACCGCGCAATGGCCAGCTACCAATACATCTACGTCATGAAAGAACTGAGCAAGGCCTACCCCGGCGGCCGCGAGGTTTTGAAAGATATATGGCTGTCTTTTCTGCCGGGCGCGAAGATCGGTGTGCTTGGAGCGAACGGCGCAGGAAAATCCACCTTGCTGCGCATTATGGCCGGCATTGAGACCGAGTTTAATGGCGAGGCCTGGGCAGCCGACGGCGCGCGCGTCGGGTATCTCGCGCAAGAACCTGAGCTTGATCACGATAAAGACGTCCTTGGAAATGTCATGGACGGCGTTGGCGAGATCAAGGAGCATCTCGATCGCTTTGAGGAGATCAGCGCCAAGTTCGCCGAAGAGATGACCGACGATGAAATGAATACGCTGCTCGCTGAACAAGCCGAACTACAGGAAAAAATCGACGCAGCCAACGGCTGGGACCTCCAGCGGACATGCGAAATCGCCATGGATGCGCTCCGCTGTCCGCCCGCTGATGCAGACGTAAGCAAACTCTCGGGCGGAGAACGCCGCCGGGTTGCCCTATGCCGCCTGCTACTTTCCAAGCCCGACATGCTGCTCCTCGACGAGCCGACCAACCATTTGGACGCGGAGTCCGTCGCCTGGCTCGAGCGGTTTTTGGAAGAGTACGAAGGCACCGTCGTTGCCGTCACCCACGACCGCTACTTTCTTGACAACGTCACCGGCTGGATTTTGGAGCTCGACCGCGGAAAGGGTATTCCCTACGAAGGCAACTACTCATCCTGGCTTGAGCAAAAGAAAAAACGCCTCAAGCAAGAAGAGCGCGAGGAGGTCGCGCGCGCACGGACCATTGACCGTGAGCTCGAGTGGATACGCCAAACCCCACAGGCCCGCCGAACCAAAAGCAAGGCACGTATCGCAGCCTTCGACGAACTGGTGGCCGAAGCCAACAACAAAGGGCCCGAGGCGATGCAAATCGTCATTCCCGTGGCCGAGCGCTTGGGATCAAATGTGATCGAGGCGAAGGGGCTTTCCAAAGGGTATGGCGAGCACTTGCTCATCGAGAAACTCGATTTCAAATTACCGCCGGGGGGGATCGTTGGCGTCATCGGGCCGAACGGCGCCGGAAAAACCACATTATTTCGAATGATCACTGGTCAGGAAAAACCAGATTCCGGTGAACTCGTAATCGGAGAAACGGTAAAACTCGGATATGTGGATCAATCCCGCGACAGCTTGCGGGCGGATGCAACAGTGTGGGAAGAAATCTCCGACGGACTCGATGAAATTCAAGTCGGCAAGTTTTCAGTGCAAAGCCGTGCTTATGTCGGCCGGTTTAATTTCAAAGGGCCTGACCAGCAGAAAAAAGTTGGTCAGCTTTCTGGCGGTGAACGCAACCGTGTCCACATGGCCAAGATGCTCAAGACTGGCGCTAACGTCATCCTGCTTGACGAACCAACCAATGACTTAGATGTTGATACGCTGCGCGCGCTTGAAATGGCGCTGCTAGAGTTCGCCGGCTGCGCCATTGTGGTCTCGCACGATCGGTGGTTCTTAGATCGCATCGCGACTCATATTTTGGCCTTCGAGGGCGACAGCCACGTGGAATGGTTCGAGGGCAACTTCCAAGACTACGAGGAAGACAAAAAGCGCCGCCTGGGCGCGGACGCCGTTGAGCCCCACCGCATCAAATATAAGCCGATAAGCCGCTAAGGAGGGCGAAATCAAAGTCGTCATTACAGGAGGCGCAGGATTTATCGGCGTTCGTTTGGCGCAGAGGATACTGGACCTAGGCCAACTCACCGGACCCGATGGCCAGCCGCGTGCTGTCGATGAAATCCTACTGTTCGACAATCATGTCCCTCCTGATCTGCCGCACGGGTTAAATGAACGGGCAAAGCTGCAACGCGGCGAAATAACAGACCGCGAAGTTGTCGCCGCATTGTTTGATCGCAGCGATGTCTCGGTTTTTCACTTGGCATCGGTGGTGAGTGCAGGAGCGGAACAGGACTTCGATCTTGCGCTTCAGGTCAATATTGATGGCCACCTAAATGTGCTCGAAGCGTTGCGGCGCCTCGAGTCCCGCCCGCGCTATGTCTTTTCAAGCTCGCTCGCGGCCTATGGGGGCGCACAGTCGCCGCGCCAAGTTGATGACTCAACCCGTCAAACGCCTCAAACCACCTATGGGATGACAAAATCTGTCGGTGAATTGCTGGTGAACGATTACACGCGCAAAGGATTTATTGATGGCCGCAGCGGGAGACTCTCAGCGGTCATTGTGCGCCCCGGTAAACCCAACAAAGCCGCTTCGGGTTTTGTCAGCGGGGTTATTCGTGAGCCCTTAAATGGCATCGATTACGTTCTTCCCGTTAATCTGAACACGCGGATACCTGTCGTCGGCTACGGGTCTGTCGTAGACAGCTTGATCGGCCTGCACGAGCTGGATGGCGGCGCCCTTGGCGATGATCGCGCGCTCAATTTGCCGAATGTGTCTGTTACGATTGGCGAGATGATTGAGAGCATGAAGCGCGTTGCGACGGACGTTGAGCTTGGGTCTATCGCGGTCAAAATTGATCCGTTCGTAGAGGCGATGGTCAACGGCTGGCCAACTCATGTTGGCGCGGAGCGGGCGCGTCAACTTGGATTACCTGGCGCACAGAATTTAGATGACGTCATCCGAGCGTATATGGACGATTATCTCAGCTCGCCTTAGCGAACTGTGTTCGTCAATCTGGACGTTGATCCGGCTCTGACCCAATCCGCTTACCGGGATTGCGGCGTTCAAGCTCCAAGAGCAGGGCGCTGTGATCACACTCCGCCAGCCCATTGTTTAAGCCATCCTCAAACAGCGCCGCGACGGCTTCGGAAATTGGTAGGTCCAATCCGCTGATTTTTGCAATCTCTAGGATCGTACGCAGGTCTTTTACTTGCATACGCATAGGTCCCCCGGGAATGAAATTGCGTTCAAGCATGCGCTGACCGTGTTGTTTCAATATGGGGCTATCGGCGAACCCTCCGCCCAACGCCTCGCGTACCTTACTGGGGTCTGCCCCTCCCGCAGACGCAAGAAGCAAAGCCTCGGAAACAGCACCAATCGTGACCGCGACAATGGCTTGATTGGCGAGTTTGGCCAATTGCCCGGTGCCGCTTGGTCCAATCAGCACAGGCCGGCCCATCGCTTCGAGCGCTGGCTTTGCCGCCGAAAACGTTTCAGGCGCTCCCCCTGCCATAATCGCGAGGGTGCCGTCCGCTGCGCCTTTCGTTCCGCCGGACACCGGTGCGTCCAAATGAAAAACACCGAGTTTAGATAAGCGTTCAGCATGATCTCGCGCGGTTGCCGGTGGAATTGAACTCATGTCGACAACGATGGATCCCTTGGACAATGCCTCCGCGGTGCCGGTTTTAAAAAGAACATGTTCCACCGTCGGTCCGTCCGCGAGCATGGTCACGATAAGATCTGCGCCGGTTGCTGTATCTGCAGGGGTTTTTGTGCCTGTAGCGCCCTCGGCGATAAGTTCTTTTGTTTTTTCTGGTGTTCGGTTCCAAACCGAGAGGGAGTAACCGGCGCGAAGGAGGCACAAAGCCATGGGCTTGCCCATCAAACCCGTACCCAGAAGCGCAACAGTTTTTATCTCTTTCTGAGTGTCCATCGAGCCCCCCTCCGATCGACTTGGTTTAGGTGGCGTTTGTCTGGTTTCCCGCGCTCAACTGCTCTTGCATTCTTTCCAATAGTGCATCGAAACCGCCACCACGGCTTATGACCGTTGAATATTCTTGCCGGTAGGTGATCGCCATACTCACCCCTTCGACAATGACATCCACGACTTGATATCCTTGAGGTCGATTTCGCAACCGCCAATCGACCTTTATGGTTGCACCGTCATTACCAACGATTTGGGACTTTACGATAGCACCTCTTTCGCCGTCGGGGTCGGTCCCGTCAATGCGCAAGGTCTGGCCGTCATATTCAGAAAACCGCCGTGACCATGTGCTGACAATCACATCTTCAAACAGTGTATTGAATGAAGATTTTTGTTCGTCAGACGCTAGGCGCCAGTATCGTCCGAGAACAAATCTACCAATTTGAGGAATATCAAAATACTCACCAAACATTTCCCTAAAGCGGGTTTGTTTTTCTGCGTTCGGAATGTCTGCGGCAAGAATGTCCGTAATGCCTTTTTGGCTAAATTCGCTGATGAATTCAGCCGGACCCTGCGCCCAAGCCGATTGTGCCCCGAGCGTCAGTGAAATGATTAAGACGAGGGATTTTGCGAAAAATCGTAGAGCCATTGTTAGTCCTCTGCGGTATCTCAAGTCTTACCTTTTAATCCGAGCTGGCGAGTGTCTTGGAGAAGTCTGTTGAAATTGAGGCGACGCCGCTCCGGGGCAAAGGGGCTGTCTCGCTCGTATCCTCGAAGTCGTCAAAATCTTCGAAATCTTCGAGCGGCGCTGGTGCGCCGTTGCGTATTTGGCTTGCGCGAATCTGGCGGTAGGCAGATCGCAACGTTGAATAATAATCGATAGAAGACGCTTCCAATTCATCCGTCGCATCCATCGTTGAGTCTTTGACGGTGACGACAAGAAGTCCAAACCTACTCCATTGTGCCCATTCTAAGTTATTTCTCGGGTTAGAGAGATACCAGCCCAGGGGGTCAACTAGGAAAGCGTCAACTATAAATCCGAACCCGTCACGGAAATTAGACGGACCTAATAACGGCACATAAACATAAGGCCCTTCATCCGCCCCCCACACCGCCATGGTCTGGCCCAGATCTTCGGAGTGGTAGGGGAGGCCGATCTGTTCTCCGACATCGAAGAGACCAAAAAAGCCCAAAGTAGAATTGATAATGGTTCGTCCAAAGGTAATTCCGGCGCGGTTAAATTCGCCCTGTAAAATGTCGTGTATAAAGGTCACCGGCTCGGTCAGGTTTCTCACAAAATAGTTTACGCTTGTACGCGCGCGATCCGGTACTACAGTCCGGTAGCCGGTGACAATCGGGCGCATAAGAATGGTATCCAAAACCTGATCGGTCTTGAATAATGTTCGATTTAGAGGTTCTAGGGGATCGTTCGCTTCTTCATAAGCCGCAACTGCAAATAGGTCGTCGGCCGGTGGGCGCGAGGCGCATGCGGATAGGCCTGTCGCGATACCTATGAGAACTGCGAGGGAGAAACATCGGGAGGGGATCCGGCGGGTGGAATTTTTCACAGTTCTTAGTACCTTATCAAACGGTCGAATGCCCGTGTTTTTACGCTTCTTTGCCTCTCCCCCCTAGCTGCGTAGCACGTACATATTTATAAGACTAGTCAGGTTTGTGTAGCGAAGCCATGCAGAAATGCACAACAGATTTTCAGCACAAATTAGCGCCTGCGTGGGCGTGATTTAAAGACCTAGGTGCTGATCAAAGAATTTGGCCCTCCGACAGAGAATTGATACATAGATTTGGCTTTCGCGCGAAGGTAGATGGCGACGTGACAGGCGTTGCCGAGATACAAAGGACATTTTTGTGAGTTTGGACCCGAAATTCGAATCGCTGTCGCCGTTGGGGACTATGCCTGAGGGTGTTCGGGTGTCGTTCGAATTCTTTCCGCCCAAGACCGATAAGATGCAAGAGCAACTCTGGACATCTATAGAGCGGCTCGCGCCGTTAAAACCTCATTTTGTCTCCGTCACCTATGGTGCCGGTGGTTCAACACGCGAACGCACCCACGATACTGTTGTGCGTATACAAAAGGAAAAAGGCCTTCAGGCGGCGGCGCATCTGACCTGTGTTGGAGCGACCCAAGACGAAGTCGACGCCGTGGCCGAGCACTATTGGGAGTCGGGAATCCGGCACATTGTTGCGCTGCGAGGAGATCCTCCCGAAGGCGAGACTCACTACGCTCCGCATCCTGGCGGATACGCCTACGCTTCTGATCTGGTTGGGGGACTAAAAAAAGTAGCCGACTTTGAAATAAGCGTCGCCGCATTTCCCGAGCCGCATCCCGAAGCTGCAAGCGCTGAATCTGACTTGGACAATTTGAAGAGGAAAATTGACGCAGGCGCGTCGCGGGCGATCACACAATTCTTTTTTGACCCCGATGTCTACAGAAGATTTCGCGATCGCGCAGTGGCGGCGGGTATCACCGTCCCTATTGTTCCTGGCTTAATGCCGGCCACAAATTTTGTACAAATGAGTCGATTTGCTGAGAAAGCAGGGGCGAGCGTACCCGATTGGATGCACGATATCTTCGATGGTTTAGAAGATGACGTTGAAACGCGGCGGTTGTTGGCTGCGTCGATCGCAGCCGCCCAAGTTCGATCCCTCGTGAGCGACGGAGTCTCGGAATTTCATTTCTATACCCTTAACCGCGCGGACCTGACCTACGCTATTTGTCACATTCTTGGTCTCAGGCCAAAGAGCGGCAGTTGAATTCAGGGCAATGTCCGATCCATTTGATCTTTCTGACGAACCTGTTGCCGAAGCTGAGCCGAACTTACCCGCGGGTCCGCCGTCTTGGCTTGAGGACTTAAACCCAGAGCAGCAAGAAGCGGTGCAGGCGACTGACGGACCGGTTTTGGTTTTGTCGGGGGCGGGCACGGGCAAGACCCGCGTTCTTACAACGCGGCTTGCCTATATTCTCGCTCAACGCAAAGCTCGTCCTTGGCAAATATTATCTGTGACCTTTACCAATCGCGCGGCTCGAGAGATGCGGGAACGTGTGACGAATCTGGTTGGGCCGGTTGCGGAATCTATTTGGCTTGGAACCTTTCACGCGCTGTGCGTGCGCATACTGCGGCGTCATGGTGAGCTAATAGGCCTGAAATCCAATTTCACGATTTTGGATTCAGATGACCAACTGCGACTTCTCAAGCAAGTGATGGAAGGCGATGGAGTCGACTCAAAAAAGTGGCCCGCCCAAGGTCTTATGGCCGTTATTCAGCGTTGGAAAGACAGAGGTTTAACGCCCGATCGCGTAGGACAGGATGGAGGTAATGACTACGCGGCAGGACGGGCTGTCCCTCTTTACCGCGCGTATCAAGAGCGTTTGCAAACGCTCAATGCCTGCGATTTCGGAGATCTTCTTTTGCATTGTCTGACGTTGTTCCAGCAACAACCCGACGTACTCGCCGAATATCAAGAGCGATTTCATTACGTCATGGTCGATGAGTACCAGGATACAAACGTTGCCCAGTATCTTTGGTTGCGGCTTTTGACGCAGAAGCGCCGCAACTTGTGCTGTGTGGGTGATGACGATCAATCGATTTACTCATGGCGCGGCGCTGAAGTTGGAAACATTCTGCGGTTTGAAAAAGATTTTTCGGACGCGAAGATTATACGGCTTGAACGAAATTATCGATCAACACCGACAATTTTGGCCGCAGCGTCTCACCTGATCACGCACAATGAGGACCGGTTGGGCAAAACCTTGCGAACCGCGCAAGGCGATACAGCTGAACCGGGCGCGCCGATCAAAGTGCGCGGCTTATGGGACGGGCAGGAGGAAGCGCGCTGGGTGATCGACGAGGTTGAGGCCTTGCAAAGTAATGGTCACAAATTGACCGAAATCGCCATTCTTGTGCGCGCGGGTTTTCAAATGCTCGAGTTTGAAGAACGGTTGATCACAACCGGCGTCCCGTATCGGGTCATCGGCGGGCCACGATTTTACGAACGCATGGAAATTCGTGACGCCATCGCATACTTACGTATTGTTTTTCAGCCGGATGACGATCTAGCATTTGAGCGCATCATCAACAAACCTAAGCGCGGCATCGGACAGGCCACGGTCCAGAAAATTCATGTGCTTGCGCGGGCCCAGTCGATTTCGCTCATGGAAGCCGCTATGCGCATGATTGAAACCGATGAACTCAGGGCGCAAACGCGTAGTACATTGCGCGCACTGGTCACTGACTTTGCCCGTTGGCGCAGTCTTGGCGAAACCATGAGCCCGGCCGAGCTCACGGCGATGATGCTCGAAGACTCGGGCTATATTGATATGTGGCAAAAAGACAAATCTCCCGAAGCGCCTGGGCGTTTGGATAATTTACGAGAGTTTGTGACCGGCCTCGAGGAATGGGACACCATTTCCGGTTTTCTGGAGCACGTAAGTCTGGTCATGGACAACGATGCCCAGTCCAATGATGACGGCATTACGCTTATGACATTGCATGCAGCCAAGGGCTTGGAGTTCGACACTGTGTTTCTCCCCGGGTGGGAGGAGGATATTTTCCCCAATCGCCGATCCTTGGATGAAGGCGGGCAGAAGTCATTGGAGGAGGAGCGGCGCTTAGCTTATGTCGGTCTGACGAGGGCCCGCGCACGTGTATTTGTATCCTTCGCCGCAAATCGAAGAGTCTACAATCAGTGGCAATCGAGCATTCCCTCACGATTCATTGCCGAGCTTCCAAAAGACGCGGTCGAAGAAGAGTCTGACACTGGACTCTACGGACAAGCTGGCGGGAATGAGTGGCCCGGGTTTTCTGACTCTAACGTATCACGCGCCGGGGCGGGTATTCGCCGGCCCATTGGACTGGTCGAGGGGGAAAGCTACGAAATTGCCCCCCGCGACGAAGCCTCGGCCTTTAAATTGGGTGACCGCATTTTCCACCAAAAATTTGGATACGGCATTGTCGAAGATGTCGATGGGTCGAAATTGGAAATTGCGTTCGAAAAAGCGGGCCGCAAGAAAGTGTTGGATAGTTTTATTCAGCATGGCTAATCAGCGCATATCGCTAACCAATGCGTCCGGTAGCCACTATTTAGCTTAAACAGCTAAGTCGAAACACCCTCAGTTTCACAAATTTCTTATTTATCAAAGCGTTAGATGGGCCCGCCCGACTGGCATGGGGTTTGCTCTTATAGGTGCGAAACATTCAACAGGAGAGACCACCATGACCTTTAGAACTTTGATCACCGCGAGCGTGTTCGTCGCGCCATTTTTCATTGTTGCCACGCCTCTCAGGGCGAATGAAGAAGCGCGCGAGTTTCCGGCGTTTGATGCTGTCACCTTTGGGGGAGCTGGCGACCTCTTCATTACGGTTGGCGGCGAACAATCTGTGGTTTTGCAAGGCGACCCGCGCTTGCTGGAAGAGGTAGAAACAGAAGTGAGGAACGGGCGTTTGTATATCAAGCGTGAGGACACCTCCTGGTTCTCATTTGGCCGGGACGATTACGGTCCGCTCACGGTTTTGGTGAGTGTACCCGAACTCGAAGGCGTACTTCTCGCGGGCAGCGGAAACCTGGACGTTGAAGGCTTGGAGGGCGGCGAGACCAAACTCACGATTGCTGGTTCGGGCCGCATTGACGCCGAAGGGACGCTTGAGGCTCTACACCTTACGATTCACGGTTCCGGCGACATCAATACCGAAAAACTGATTACCGCGGACGCGCAAGTAACCATCAATGGGTCCGGGGATGTCCGCGTTCACGTGAGAGAGGAATTAAACGCAACGATTAACGGCTCTGGCGAGATCGCATACCTAGGTGAGCCGGAAAACGTCAAAAGCACAGTTCGTGGAAGCGGCAAGATCCGGCGCAAATAAATCCAGACACCTACCCCACAGACCCTCGGACACCTCCACCCCCCTTCGGACGAGGGTCACCTGCCGCCGCATAAAACTGCGGCGGCAGCGCGGGGTATGGGAGAGGGTTGCGCTGCCGCCGGCAAGCCCGCGGCTGATATTTGAGTGGAGTTCGATCAGCGGGGCGCTTTGCGGGCCGAGGGGCTTCTTGGGGGATATCCGGTCGGCGTGTCCGCAAAGATGTGCGCTTTATGTATGGATAACGGCACCCTAAAACCACTGCATCTTGCGCATCCCAGATGCAGCGGGGGCGCATAGCTCAAGGGCGCAGAAAAAATTCCTGGTGGCGCAAACCAGAGGCGGGATGTAGATCATCTCCATGCCCAAAACCTCCTCGCCAAAAACCTCGACATCCGAAATCGGCACATCGTGGCGGGCCTCCGTTGTGGTTCCGGCCGCCCATGTTGATGATTTTGCTCCGCTTTTTGCCGGGCTCGGGGCGGTGGAAAGCGCGTTCGAGTGCGGTGAAACGAGGCCAAGCGCAATGATGTGGAAGGTTGAGGGTATATTCGGCGCGCCGCCGGACGCCAACGAGATCGCCGCGCGGGTCGCGGTTCTAGCGGCGTCGGCGGGGCTCCCCGAACCCGACCTGGCCATAGAAAAACTTCCGGCGGTCGACTGGCTGTCTGCGAATGTTGCAGACTTTCCGGCCATTCGCGCCGGGCGGTTTTATGTTCACGGCGATCATATCAAAAGCCCGTTTCCCGCCGGAGCGGTGCGCTTGAAAGTGAATGCGGCAACGGCGTTTGGAACCGGTGAGCATGGCTCGACCCGCGGGTGTTTGCTGGCGCTTGATGAGCTGGGAAAGGCGAGAAGCGCCGGTTTGCGTGGTCAAAGTCGAAAAACAGCTGTTCTGGATATGGGCTGCGGCACTGGAATCCTGGCAATTGCCGTGGCCAAAGCCTGGAGATGCAAGGTTCTTGCTGTGGATATCGACCCCGAAGCGGTGCGGGTGGCGCGCTACAATGCACGGTCAAACGGTGTTTTTAGTCTGGTGAATGCGCAATTTAGTGATGGTCCGAACGCGGTTTTAATCACTAAAAGCGCTCCTTTTGCCCTTATCACCGCAAATATCCTCGCGCGCCCCCTGGTGGGCATGGCGAGACGGCTCTCGCACCTTCTTGCACCCGGCGGAGTGATCATTTTATCGGGCCTGCTCGCAGATCAGGAGACGATGGTGGAAAACGCCTACCGGGCTCAGGGGTTGAAATTGGTTCGCAGGCATCGCTTGCGCCCGTGGAGCACTTTAGTGATGAAACGCGCGCCCTAAAAATACGGCGCCAAAAAATACGGTGCCAAAAAAACACGGTGCCAAAAAAACACGGTGATTGAATCGCGCCCCGCGCGGGCATACCTTGAACCAATGGACACCCGGCCCACATCAAACTCACTGAAAAAAAACCCATCACCGGCGGAGCGTTTGTCGGCCTTGCGCGCGCAATTGGAGGGCGCGGGCATCGACGGCTATCTCGTGCCGCACGGCGATGAGCACCAAGGCGAGTACAGCGCGCCGTTTGCCGAGCGCTTAAAGTGGCTGACCGGGTTTTCCGGCTCGGCCGGGCTTGCCATCGTTCTCAAAGACCGCGCGGTGATTTTTGTCGATGGACGTTACACACTACAGGTTAAAACCCAGGTTGACGGTGCGCTCTATGAGTACGCGCATTTGGTCGACGACCCGCCGCCAAAGTGGATTGAGAAAAATCTAAATCCTGGCGCGAAACTCGGCTTCGATCCGCGCTTGCATACCCCTCAAGGGCTTGCCCGTTTCGAGCAGGCCGTTCAAAAGATTGACGCGAGCCTTGCGCCGATTGACGGCAACCTCATCGATAAAATTTGGACCGACCAACCGCCGCGGCCCACCGCATCCTTACGCATCTATCCTGAGAAGTTCGCGGGCCGCTCCAGCGCAGAGAAGCGCGGCCTTGTCGCCAAGGTTCTTGAGAGCGAGGGCTTGGATGCGTTTCTTATCTCCGCGCTCGACTCTATTGCCTGGCTTTTAAACGTTCGCGGCGACGACATGGAGTTTTCGCCGCTCGCCTATGCCTATGTGCTGATGCGTTCAGACGGAACGGCAACGCTTCTGGTCGATCCCGCCAAACTGAGCGAGGAGGTGCGTGCGCATCTGGGCGGCGATGTGAGCATTGCCCCGTACGACGGACTACAGGGCGCTCTCAAAAACCTCGCCGAAGACGTGAAGATTATCGGCGTCGACAAAAACACAGTCTCGCGCTGGGCGGTCGATCTTATTAAAGACACCAAGCGCCGCGCGGCGCCGTCCACCGATCCCTGCGCTGGGCTCAAGGCGCGCAAGCATCCGGCGGAACTTGCGGGCGTGCGCGAAGCGCATGTGCGTGATGGTGCGGCCTTAACACGCTTTCTTGCCTGGCTGTCAATCGAAGGCCCGAAAGGCACGCTTAATGAAGTGAGCGCTGCGGACCGTCTGGAGGCGATCCGCGCGGAAAGTAATTTGTACTTAGGCCCGAGCTTTCCAACCATCGCCGGAGCGGGCGGCAATGGTGCCATCGTTCACTACCGCGCTCATCCTGACACTGCAGCGGCAATCAAACCTGACATGCTGTTCTTAGTGGACTCCGGCGGGCAGTACTTGGACGGCACCACCGATGTGACGCGCACGGTCGCGATTGGGACGCCGACGACCGCTCAGATTCGTCATTTCACTTTGGTGCTCAAAGGTCATATCGCGCTCGCCCGCGCGCGGTTTGTCACCGGCACAGCGGGCAATCAGCTCGACACCCTGGCGCGTGCGCCATTGTGGGAAGACGGCCTCGATTATGACCACGGCACCGGTCATGGAGTGGGAACCTACTTGGGGGTTCACGAAGGTCCGCAAAGCATCAGCAAGCGGCCCATCAATGTGCCCCTGGAGCCCGGCATGGTTGTCTCCAACGAACCGGGGTACTACCGCACCGGCGAATACGGCATCCGCATCGAGAATTTAGTGGCAGTGGTTGAAGCCAGCGCACCGGACGGCGCCGAGCGGCCCTTACTGACATTCGAGACCATAACCCTCGCGCCGATCGATTTAAGCTTGGTGGATGCGGCGCTGCTCACGGCGGATGAAAAGGTATGGCTCAATACGTATCACGCCAAAGTGCGCGAGGCGTTGAGCCCGTTACTAGACGAGGGGACGAGGCAGTGGATGGAGGGTGTGACCGAGGAAATTTAAATTGTGCCCAAAAATTGTGAACTTGATTAGACGGCATTTAATCCAATAATTTAGTGTCTGCGAGTAGAGCAATGCCCAGTATTCGGCGTTTATGGGTAACGCTCTTGTCTTGTCTGGCACGAGTATACCAGCGCAAATACTCCGCTAAAATTTCATCGATTTTTTTATCAAGCTGAGCAAGCACAATCGGTTTTGACGTTGCACTAAACGCATCCCCCCAACCTCGAATTTTTCGATCAAGCAACGCTAGAGATTGAACGAAACGGGGCTCCGCTCGACGAGGGTTATCTCCCGCTGAATTGATTTCATCTTTCGATTTTTTGATTGCTTTCTTAATGTCGTTCAGGAATTCCTTCCTGCATTTGGCGGTTGGAAACGCATCTTTGTCGTTCACCGTGTAGGATAAAAAATCAAACCCATTCGCGAGTTCACCGCTGTTAGCTTTTCCCGATTGCGAGGAAGGCTCGTGTGCCTCCATTTTGAGGCGGGCAAGAATTTCTTTTGCTTTCAACCACGCTTTGTCTACGGCCTTCTTGCTTGGGCCCAAGATGACAAAATCATCTAAGTATCGGACAGTTATGATACCGCGACCGTTTAGTTTTGCATCGAATTCAGCCAGAACGATATTTGCGCATAAAGCTGACAATGCTGAGCCTTGGGGTACACCTACATCCCCAGTCGGAAAGAGATTTAGGTGTTCTCGAACTTCTTCTTCATTGCAAAGTTCTGTTTCTAACGCAGCCATAAAAAGTTCGACAAACTGAGGTTCTTGAATATTTGCCCGTAAAAACGCTTGGATGTTTGGCTTGGGAATAGTTTGAAAGAATTTCTTTAGATCGGATCTGATGTACCACTTCGCTCCGCTTTTAATCGTTTCCGATATTAAAGAAATCGCCTCCGGCACACCCCGTCCGGGTAGCCCACCGACGCTTGTGGGTGTTTGAATTATTTGAGGTAAGCTTCCAAGATTTCGAGCTATCCCGGGCTCTTGAGATTGGCAAACGTCCAAAATTGCCCGTTGAACAATTCTGTTCGCCACAGGCGAAATAACTATTGGTCGCGGGTCTTTTCTCGGATTTCCGGGCGCGGTTTTTTTTATTTTAAGAATGCCTCGTTGATCTTCGAACTTGAACGAGTTTGATCGCAGGGCGCGTTGAAGCCTATGGATGCTGAGATCAGTATTTTGATCAAATTTGTTCGCGCTTGATCTTGTAGCGGGGTCTTTAGAATTGACCACGCGAGGTTTGACGTTGCTCCATGCGTCGCTTAATGCGCGGCGGGAGGTCATATGACGCATTAATATGCCGAGTGAGCGTTTGTGTTGGGTTGGGCTCATCTTTGCCACGTATTCCCGACCCTCAAGTGCTCCGGCGTCTCTTGGTGCACGACGCTTGACCAGGGCCATGCGCCGCGACGATCCCCGACACGTAGGTTATCCCGTCGTGCCGGCCGCCCGGTACTGCGCCAGCATCCAAGGACCCAGGCAGCAACGTAGCGATCCAGATTCAAGTGACGTAGTTACTAAAAATTGCAAATCAAGATCATTTCAGAAATTTTTTTCTTTGGAGCGAAAAAGCTAAGGCGTTCTAAACCTTTACATACGCTTCGCGAGTTATTTCCAAGGATTTCACAAATTGATGTGTGCTCAAGAATTATCAGCTATAGCGGTAGCGAATAACCAACCTACCTATGCTCCGGATTGTCCATGTCGAACCGGCATCCCGCGTCCCATAGCGACCGCTGATTGCCATGGGCTGGAATGCCGCCGGCGTCTTTCAGCATCCGGGCGAGATGCAAAAGATTCCATGTCATGAACGTGGTGTTGCGGTTGGTGAAATCGTTCTCCGGTCCGCCGGAGCCTTCATCCATGTAAGACGGTCCTGGCCCGGCCTCGCCGAGCCAGCCGGCGTCGGCTTGGGGCGGGATCGAATATCCAAGATGCTGCAAGGAATACAGTATATTCATGGCGCAATGTTTGGCGCCGTCTTCATTGCCCGTAATCAGGCAGCCGCCGACTTTACCGTAGTAGGCGTATTGACCGGCCTTATTGAGATCGCCTGACGATGCGTAAAGGCGTTCGATCACTTGGGTGCACACGGACGTCTTTTCACCCAGCCAAATAGCCGAGCCCAAGATTAAAATATCTGCGGTCTTTACCTTTTCATAAATTTGGGGCCAGTCGTCTTTACTCCAGCCGTGTTCGGTCATGTCCGGGTAGACGCCGAAGGCCAGATCAAAATCGACGGGCCGGAGCGAGTCCACGGCAACGCCATTTTTCTCCATGATCGTCTTGGAAATCTGGAACAGCCCTTCAGTGTGTGAGAGATCGGGACTTTTCTTCAAGGTGCAATTGAGAAAGAGGGCCTTGAGATCGGAGTAGTCCGCCGGCTTTTCGTCGCACCACTTTTGTTGCAACTCGTTGAGCATGGCTATTTCCTTTTTTGGACCGAATTCAAACCGCCTAAAAAGGGACTCTGAACCCTCACGCGTTTGGCGGCAATGGCCGCGATAAAATAAAACCGGCTGCAATCGCGAGCACGGCAGCTTGCACGAGAAGAATCACAGGTGCGACTCCCAGGGCCAGGGATACTCCAAATATTCCGCTCATGGAGATGACGCTGATCACCTTGACGCGGCGCGAGATAGCACCGTAGCGCCGCCATTGATCAATAAGCTCGCCGAAAATGTTGTGGTTCAACAGCCATGCATGCAAGCGATCGGAGGATTTGGCGAAAGCGAAAGCGGCGACCAAAAGAAACGGTGTTGTCGGCAGCAGCGGGACCACAACGCCGATCGCGCCCAAAACGACACAACTCACACCTATTGTTATCCAGAGCGCGCGCATCGACGCTTTCAATTTAAGTCGCGTTGGGGGTGGCCACCGTGCGAATGATCTCACCCATCAAGCCGTGGAGTTGGGCGCGATACCCGGTGCGTCCGGAGGGACGGTGATCGTCCGAGGTCATGACGCTCGTCAGACCAAGGGAGGGCACCACATAAAGCATCTGCCCGCCGAAGCCCCAGGCGTAGCGTGTACTGTGCCCGGCGATGGGGCGCAGAAACCAGCCATAGCCATAGCCGTCGCCGGTAAAACGCGAATTGGTGCGTCGTCGCCAAGACTCCTCGATCCAGCTTTTGGAAATGAGCTGCTGCCCGTTTGGTGCGCGTCCGCCGCTCCGGTAAAGCTCGCCAAAAGACAAAAGCGATTTCGCGCTCATCGCCATTTGATTGCCGCCGAGATAAATGCCTTGCGGGTCTTGGTGCCAACCGGCGATGGCGAAGTCTCCGGCGGGGCCGAGCCACTCGCGGGCGAGCCGCAAAGTGGAGCGCCCACTGACACGGGTGAGGATTGCCGAGAGCAGATGGGTGGAGCCGGTCGAATACAGCATGGCCCCGCCGGGGTCATCGGCAAAGGGCTGTGCGAGAGCCGCGCGCACCCAGTTGGAACTGGCTACCCAGCGCCCGTAATTGCGTCCCGAGGTCCGCGACAGGCCCGCTTGCATCGAGAGCAAATGGCCGATGGTGATCTCATTGAGGCGCGGATCGGGATTGGACGGCAGATCGCCCTCCAAAAGCGGCGCGATCAACTGGTCTGTGTTCTGCAAAAGACCTTTGTCGATGGCGATGCCGACAAGCGCGGAGATGACGGATTTGGATGCCGACTTGATGTTGGTCGGTGCGTTCACCGAATGGCCGCGATAGCCGCGCGCGGCCAGGACCTCGCCGCGGTGAGCGATCATTACGGCTTTAAGCGTGCCAAACCTCTCGGCCCGGTCGAGAATTTGGGACAGGGACGATGCGCTCTGCCCGAGCGCCGCCGTTGCTGGCGCTAAGGTTAAGACTGAGAGAGTGAGGAGCGCGGATCGCCTGTTTATGGCCCTCATCGCTGTACTTAATTATCCCTCTGTCACTGGTTTTGGCGGCGGGCCGAAGCGGTTGTCGCTGTCTTCGCCTTTGGTGGCCAGCCATACGATAATGACGATCCAACCAATAATCGGAATGATCCACAACCATTGCCACCACCCCGAACGGTTGATGTCGTGCAATCTACGGGCTCCGGCGGCAAAAGATGGAATTAAAGTCACCGTAAAGAAGGCTGTATACGTCTCGCCGCTGTCGCCGAACGAAGCATCGGATATCACCATGTCGACAACACTCATGAGAATGCTTCCAAGAACCACGAAAAGTTGAAAAAACCAAAACTCGGATCTGAGTGCGCGTCCTGAAAATATGGAATATTTTTCCATGCAGACTTTTACAGCAGTCAAAAAATCCATAGTGAGTCCTCCCCAAAAATGCTGAGCGAGGGTACCCTATTTCGCGCGGCTTGAAACATCCTCGAGCAAATTCTCGCCCTGATTGCGCACATTGCCCACATTTTTTGAAACCGGCCAGACGCTCATACGCTCCGCGGGAAAGGGGCCGAGCAGGGCTTTGAGGTCGTTCGGTTGTGCAGGCTCTTCACCGAGCCATACGGGCCACTGGTCTTCATCTAGGATTACCGGCATGCGCGGGTGGATGTCTTTGATGAGTGGGTTTGCTTCCGTGGTGATGATTGTGCAGGAGAAAACAGGCGGCCGGTCTTGTGGGCTCCAGACTTCCCACAGCCCCGCAAACGCCATGGGTCCCTTATTGCCCAGGCCGATGGCAAACGGGTGTTTGTCGGTCTTGCGCCATTCGAAAAACGAGTCCGCGGGAATCAAACATCGGCGGCCCGCCTTCCACGCGCCGCGATAGGCGGGCTTAGACTCGATGCCCTCGGCGCGTGCGTTGAAGGTGGAGAACTTGCCGATTTCCTTCGACCAGGACGGGATCAATCCCCAGCGCATGAGGGAGAGTGTGCGGGCAGCGCTTCCCTCCGATTGCGCGAGATACACTACCGGGATGTCTGTGGTGGGCGCGATATTGATTTTTCCGGCCCAGGTTTTGGCGTCCGAATTCGCTTTGCCGCCGTCGAGAAACGCACGGTATAGGGCGAGAACATCGTTCCACGGCATTTTGAGTGTAAAGCGTCCGCACATAGGTGGAGCCTAGCATCGTCCGGTTCGTCCCGGGAATCGGTACATTTTTTTAATTATTGACCAGAGTTGATGCGCACATGACATCGGCGTTAAACTTTACATGCTTTTTGGCACATGTTTTTAGCCGAACGCCCTTTAGATCCGACGTTCGACTTGTATCTGCGCTCATTCACCGCGGAGGCCGGATATGCGAACTCGATTTTTGTCCATTGCAGCTTTTCTCACGGCTTTCGTCGCCCTGAGCGCTGCGCCTGTCTCAAGCGCTGAGGAGCCTGACAATATGGCGCACCCCGGTGTTGTGGCGCTGACCAACGAAGGGGGGGAGTGGCTGTACCGGAAGTTTCCGACGAGTAACCGGCTGTATGTGAGCGCGGCAGACTCACCCGGTAAATCGATGTGCGTTGAGGGATGCGCTTTCGCTTGGCCGCCGCTGCTCGCCGAGGACGAGGTTATCGGACCTGTGGGCGATTGGACCACCTTTGTCCGTGAAGATGGTCGCCGGCAATGGGCCTATAAGGGACAACCGGTCTACCAGCGGTTTCACGATTCCCTAGAAAATCCCATTGGCAATTCGATCGAAGGCTGGAGTTTCTTAATCCCCTAGGTCACCGCGCTATTTTTCCCACTTTTCAGGGGAAAAACGGGAGTTTTCTGCGGGGAAAGCTTGCGGTATGCTTTCGCCAGGATTTTATTCGGGAGGGAACGACACGATGGTACGAAGTGCGTGTGCGGTATGTGGCCGCTTCTTTTTATCGATGGTTCTAGTTTTTTCGTTCGCCGGCATCGCCGCGGCGGGTCCGGCGGAAGATGTGGTGGCAGGGTATAACGCGGAGCAGGCTGAGGACTATGAGCGGGCCGTGATGCTTTACGAGCGTGCGGCGGCCGGCGGAAACGAGTTTGCCATGAATAACCTCGGCGATATGTACTACAACGGCCGGGGGGTACAGCGCAGTTGGGATGAAGCCATAAAATGGTACCGACAAGGCGCGGAAAAGGGTAATCCCGACGCTCAGCATGCATTGGCTATTATGGTGGCGCGCGGTGAGGGAACTCGGAAAAACGCCCCGGAAGCTGTGAAGTGGTATACGGCGGCGGCCAATCAGGGCCTTACCTGTTCGCAAAACGCCTTAGGGGTTATTTTTACGACCGGTGAACGCGGCGTGGAGGCAAACCCACTGCGGGCGTATTACTGGTTTAGTTTGGCAGGCAAAGAGGACAGTTCGGCTGCGTCTCGCGCCGAGCGCGCCAAAGCGAGACTGAGCGAAGACCAAATCGCGCGCGCTGAAAAAGCGATTTCTGCGTTTAAACCAAAATAACGTTTGGGAATTGGGCGCGCTTCACGGATCGGGCCCAAGCAGAGTAACCGTTAAAAAAAATCACCGCTACATTTTGTGGCGGTGATTTTTTGTTAGGTCGTCGCCCATTCCTGAGTGTCGAGCATCTCGCGAATGGCGTCGCCAACACGAATCCAAACTCGGAGCAACTTGAAGTCCATATCCACCAACGCGTGAACGGACAGTAGTGCGACAACGGGGAGAGGTTCGACCCCATTGAGCTTGCTGAGCGTAAGGATGCGTTCGCAGACTGCTTTGTCCTGAGCCGACATTTCAGTTTTCCATTTTCCCCAATGTGTTCGGCGTATTTTTCGCCGTTGTTATTCGGACTGCTGAGGTCCGCGCTGCCCACGAACTCATCACGCCCTTGCGCTAGAAGATGACAAATTTGTTGCAGCCGGGATACCCGGAACCGCGGGGAGAACGGAACGCAGGTAAAATAAACTTTTGATTTGGTTGTGAGTAAAAACCTAAAATTGGATATGTGCGGCTGTTGGTTTCGATGGGGTGCGTTTAGGCGGAGAGGGTGAAGGTTGTTCCGCCGTAGTCCGCGTCTGCGGGAAGGGTCACGGTCGGGTCATCCTCTGATCCGCTGAAGACTGGTAGGACCGGAACGATTTTAGAGTCCTTTGTCGCGCTTAGCGCGGCTGATGAATTTTTCCACCGCGAGAGTTTTTCAAGGTTTCGGCGTGTGGCGAATTCGAGCTTACCCTTTCGCTCATCTGCAGCTGCGAGGGCCTCGGCCGGTGAGATCCAAAGGGAGTCTACGGATTCATATCCGTCATGTTCGCCGACGTGTTCCACAGGCGCGCGCACCATAAAGAAATGCGTGTCATAGCGTTTCGGATAGACCACTGGCGTAATCCAGTGGGCGAACGGCGTTAAGAGATCGGTGGCTGGCGTCAGGTTCTCTCGCGCCAGCAGATCTGCGAATTTCAATTCACCAGAATTCACTGCGGCTCGCGCCGATTGCAGATTTCGCAGATGTTGAGCTGAGATAAGGGAAGATGCGCCGGTGAGACGCGCGAGAAGAATACCGCTTTCCTCGAAGGTTTCGCGAATGGCGGCAATACGAAATGCGTCTGCGGTATTGCCGGCGTATTCTGAATCTGAGGTGTCTACCCGTCCGCCTGGAAACACACGGGCCGCGGCGGCGAAGTCCATCTTGTGATGGCGCTCGACCATGAACACTTCGAGCACCCCGCGTGATGAGTCGCGCAGCAACACAACAGTCGCGGCGGGGCGGGGCTCTGGCGGTGTGTTTGCGTTCATTTACCGATTAGAACATTGGTAAGAATGCGGGGCAACGTGTGGGTAGTTCATAACGTAAGAGTCCGGGTATATTCCCAGTAGGCTGGCGGCTTAATAGAGCCTTGCCACTGATAAGCATTAAAGGGCGTGCGCATGGATCAATCAAAGACAATTTCGGTAACCGAACCTCAGCTAGAACAGATGGTGGAGGTTTTGAAAAAAAATCCCAGGGACATGCTCCTCAGTCCCAATGTGCGTCAGTATTTTGCCCTCAACCGGTGGCAGCGATCAGATCAGACAACCAAGATTCATCAAGATGTGAGCGCGGGCGTGATGCCGGGCACTATCGCGCACAATAGTAAGGAGATTGAGGAAGGCATTTTTCGATCAACGATGCGCACACTAAGGCTCATCAACCCATTGTCGGCACTAGAGCCGGTCTATGGGCAGGCCGGGATACTCAAAGCCCTTTCAATTGGCCCGCGTACGGAGATGGAAATCTTTCATCTTATTGGTGTTGGTTTTGAGGTCGAAAACATTACCGCCATCGACTTGATTTCGTCCTCACCTCTTATTGATGCCGGTGATATGCATAACATGCCCTATAAGGCGAATAACTTTGACGTTGTTATTTCGAGTTGGGTTTTGAACTACAGCAGCGACCCGCAAAGGGCTGTGGATGAAATGATTCGGGTTTGCAAGCCGGGTGGATTCATCGCCATAGGTCTAACGTTTAGTCCTGAGTTTATCGATGGACCAGCGGAGAATACTGGAGAGGGCAGTGCAATTGTAGGCTCGATGCATAAAAGCGCTGATGAGTTAAAAGCGCGTTTCGGAACGCATATTGATCGCGTTTGTTTCCAATCCGATCCAGATAGCCTCGATCGCAAAGGTGCGGTGATGTTGATTGTGCGGAAGGCACGGGCCAAAAATTAGTGAATTGTGGCTAAAGGGCAGCGCTTATTGGTACATAAGCCGTGTTGCGTATTGCACCAGCGGGTTAAGTTGTTCGTTCCCATTCGACGGTGTATCAAAATCTAAAGACTCTCGGGAAACGGGTTTAACGGTTTCGTTAAACTTTGGGAGCGTTGAGTAAACTATTTCGAAAACCAAACGGGGCCCAGACGTAGGAACCGTCGCTTTATGAATCCCGCGGGTATCTTCCAAGAAGTTCGTTCCCCTCGGGCCGGTAAACACCTTGATTTCGTCATCAGTGAAAAATTTGCGCACGTCTTCGTCTGATTTGCGATGAACCTCCATCCATTGCCAAAACGCGCCATACATCTGAGAGTCATGTTTGTAACGCTGGTGCGCCAGAGGATGTAAGACACTCATCTCGTGTGTGTGCGATACGAAGGAATGGGGACCAGTCGTTTCGGTCACATCCGTCAGATAAACGAACAGGTTACAGGATCTGAAATCTCCACGATCATGGTGATATTGCTGCATGCCCTTTGGCGCATTGGCTGAGGGAAGCGACCACCACATCCCGACAGTGGATATGGTCGGCGGCGCCTGAAGATAGGATGCTACAATCTTTATAAGGCGTTCGTTATTTATGAGCCGGTAAAATTCAGGGCAGGAAAGGATGTCGTGTAGTGCGTAATGACCAAAGCGCGCATCGGCGGGCCGGTCATCGAAAACGACCTTTTTGTCAGGCGTGCCATCAAAGCCTTCTTCGCTGAACTGAATATGCTTGGGCGCCATGGCGCGTTCGATCGCATCGATATCGATCGGGGACAGCAGGGGGTCTAAAACGAAAAACCCCTGCTGACGCAGACTTTCCAAGACTTGAAGATCGGCGTGCTCGAGCTGAGGGCCGTCGGGCTCTACTATATTGTTGGCGACGCATTCATTTTTCACGTACTGCGCTGCGGCCAAGCCGAGCATATCGCGCGCTTGTTTGTTCAATCCGCGTTTGAGAAGCGTTAGGAGAAAATCTTGAAGATCTTCCCCTCTGCGCATAAAAGCTGCGTCTTTCGCATCTTTGAGCATGAGATCCCTAAGCGTGCTTGCTGAAGTCAGTCCCAGACAGTTCTACGACACTTTTCGGCAGTTAAACAGCCTGCCACCAATAAACACCGTGATCGTCTGCGCTGCATGTTACTCGGCCCATCGCGCGCAGACGGTTGAGATGGGCAATGGCCTCGCCGGTCGCCATGCTCAGGAGCTTTTTATTGATTGGCCGTTTGAAAAGTACGTCGAAAACGTCGATGGCCCTTTTTGGTTCAGTTAAAAAGTTCTCCAACGCCGTTAAATCGGCTTCATGTCCACCGATGAGTTGGTCGAGCCGCGCATGAAGCCCACGGAATGGGTAGTTGTGCGCTGGGAGCACAAGGACATCGTCGGGAACGAGGTCTTTGATACGCGCGAGGGAGGTGAGCCAATCGCCGAGCGGATCGGCGTCGGGTTCGGTCGGAAATACAGATACATTTGAAGAAATGCGCGGCAAAACCTGATCGCCCGAGATCAAGAGCTTGAGATCAGAGCAGTACAGGCAGGCATGTTCCGGGGAATGACCGCGGCCCACCACAACCTGCCAATCGTGGTCGCCGATGCGGATGATGTCTCCATCTCGTATGCGTTGGTAGGCCGCGGGCATCGCGTAAATGGATTCTCCGAAGCTGCCAAAGCGGGCCTTGTAAGTTTCGATCGCATCATCATCCCAACCAGCGGCTTTGTAAAAGCGCACCCCCTCGATCGGCGCTTCATGGCCCGTATCGGCGGCGAGGAGCCGGCAGGTCAGGTACTCAAGCCGTGTCATCCAAAGCCGCGTATCGAATCTCTTCACAAGCCAGCCGGCCATTCCGCAATGGTCCGGGTGCATGTGGGTCGAGATGACCCTCTTTACCGGTTTGTTTTCTAGTGTGCTGGAGAACGCTGATCTCCATGCGTCGGTTGTTTTTGTTGATCGCAGACCTGTATCGACAATGGTCCAGCCGTCGTCTTCGGATAAGGCCCAAACACTAATGGCCGGTAGGGCAGCGAACAATGGCATGCGCAACCACAACACCCCTGGCACGATTTCAATCGCCGAGCCGTCGCCGATCTCCGGCTTGTCTTCAAACGGGTAAATTAGATCTGGTGAGGGAGCGATTGAGTCCATGGAGTATGCATAGCTGAAAACAGCACGCCTCGGCTATGTTCGATTTTATTTGAAGCCGAGCTTTTCTGCGAGGAGGCGTTCTATCGCATTCACGACCTTTTCAACTTTACCTGAATCCTGCGCGTCGGAATGTGGCGGTGCGAAGCGACCCGAATCATTATCAAAATAAAGAGCCGCAGCATCGGCGAATTCATCAGAAAGTGCAGCCCTGAACAAAATATCTGCTCCGATGCGAATGTCACCGCCCGCGACGCCAAAGGCTTCTTTGACCATCTTACTGCCTAACATTGAACCTGGATTAACCGAGACAACGAGTGGTCCGCTGTCTTTCAGCTTGTTTCCAAGGCTTTGTGACCACATTGTTAGGGCGAGTTTGCTTTGCGCATAGGCGGCGCCATCAGAGAGTTTAATCTCACCAGACAGTGCGGTTAGATCAACGGGGGCCTGGGCTGCGGACGAAACATTTATGATGCGGCCAGACTGATCAAAAAGAGACCGCAACTCACGGGTCAGAAGGTATGGCGCGACCGTATTAACCGCAAAGCGTATGTCCAATCCCTCCGGCGTCATGGGATCACCCGACTTGTACACCCCCGCATTATTTATAAGGACGTCCATACGGGCGTGCTTCTCCTTCACCGCATTGGCGAGGTCTAGGACATTCTTTGTTAGCGACAAGTCACAAAGGAAACTCTCGGCGTGGCCGTTGCCGGGGAGAGCAGAAAGCTCTTTGAGAGCATTTTCCAGTTTTGTCTGATTGCGTCCATGAATCAAAATGTGATGTCCGTCTGCAATCAGCATTTTTGCAGCTTCGAGTCCGATACCGTCAGTCGCACCGGTCAAAAGTATGACTTTCTGCATGAAATTCCCTTATCCAAAATGCTGGATTATTCTTCACCCAGCCTTGGACGCTCCTTGTGAAATTCAGTGCGGCTTTGGTAGGCAACGCCCGCTCTCAGTAGGGTACATTCTTGCCACCACGGGGCTATCAGCTGCATGCCCACGGGCAATCCTTCACTATCGAACCCGCAGGGCACAGACATCGAGGGCGTACCCGCCGCGCCAATACCATAGGTCAAGGACGTGATCGTTTTGAGGCTTTCAGGTGAGTCGACCTCGGGAGAAATCTTAGGTGCCGTGCAGGGAGTTGTGGGTGTGAGAACCATATCAACATTCTCGAACACTGATCGAAATGTAAGTTGCCATTGCTGTAAACGGCGCCGAGAGGCCGCAAACCGTACGCCGTCGATACGCTCGCCGTCCTTCAACCGTTCCAACACGTTCGCACCGATCGTCTCAGGAGCGTTCTCGATCTGCGGTAGGTGAGCCTCGAGGGCTTCGGCGGCAACAATTGTCATGGCGGCTCGTGTTGCACCCGCCGCGCCATTGACGTTGACGTCAACGAATTTCGCGCCGCAAGCTTCCAGTTCTTTTACCGCGTCTTCGATTCGCGCGGCGACTTCAGTTTGAAGATTCTCAAAGAAGTATTTTTTTGGAAGACCAATACGCAGACCTGATATCCCATCGAAGAGACGCGCACACGGCTCTTCCACAGGTCGATAAACGGAATTTGGATCAGCGGCATCGTAACCGGAAATGGCTTGGTAGGCGGCTGCGACATCTTGAACCTCGTAGGCGAGCGGGCCAATAACATCGAAATTAACACTGAGCGCGAGCCCCCCGGTGTTCGGAACGCGCCCGATGGTTGGCCGCAGTCCCGCGACGCCACAAAAAGATGCGGGAATTCGCACCGAGCCCCCGGTGTCGGTTCCGACAGCAATGCGGCATAACCCCGCGGCAACTGCGGCGGCGGACCCACCGCTTGAGCCGCCAGGAACGCGGTCCAAGTCCCAAGGATTGCGGCAAGGGCCGAAATACTCGTTGGTTGTGGTTACCCCGTAGCAAAACTCGCTGAGGTTCGACATACCAACGATGAGAGCGCCCGCTGCTTTAAGGCGCTTTACGACTTCGGCATCAAACTCGGCAATGTGATGTTCGTATGCCTCGTTTCCCAGTGTTGAACGAGCGCCGGAGACCGGAAGGCAATCCTTTACGACAAGCGGTATACCGTGCAAGGGTTTTGGCTTTTTGCCTTCAGCTTGCGCATGATCCGCGCCTTCTGCGGCTGCCCGCGCAATATCACCGGTCACTGTCAATAGCGCATTGAGCCGAGGGTTCAGCCTATCAATGGCTTTTAGGGCGTCTGAAACGACTTGTTCAGAATTGATCGGCGTGGCGTTATCCATATCTCGAGCCTCTGCCACGCTAGAGTTCCCACTTGGTCGCTGGCAAATAATTCATCCAAGTGCCCCTAAGCGCTCTAGGTTCTATTAAAGATGGGGGATGCGGTTGTGACTGCCAAGATCACTGTAAATTGAGCAGATCCTACTCAGACTTTTCCGCTTCGGCCTCTATCTGCTTCCAGCGTTTTTGCATCTCTTTGGGCGAAACAATCTCGATCCTCGAACTCACGCCCCATGAATACCCGAAGGGGTCCATAACCATGCCGGCGCGGTATCCATAGAATTGGTCGTGTGCGGGCCGCACGAGCGTCGCCCCGGCGGTAATCGCCTTTGCCATGAAGGCGTCCGTATTCTTGACGGCGATTTGCAGTTTAATGGGGCATCCTCCCAAGGTTTCCGGGCCGATGGCCCCCATTTCCAGAAACTCATCGGACAGCATGATGATGGAATCGCCAATGCGCAGCTCCGCATGTCCTATGCGGCCATCCTTACCCTTGAGCCGAAAGAGCTCCTTTGCCCCAAACGCCTTCTTGTAGAACTTTATAGCTAAATCAGCGTCGCGAACGGCAAGGTATGGGGTGAGGGTATGAGTACCCTTTGGGATGGGAGAGGGTTTTTTCGCTGAGCGCTTTCGAGCGGTTTTTTTGGCCGGCTTTTTAGCCGCCTTCTTTTTTGGGGCTTTCTTTTTTACCACTTTTTTCGCGGTTTTCTTTCGAGGTGTTTTTTTCTTCGCAGCTTTTTTGGCGCGCTTTTTCTGAGCCATGGAGTCTCTCCCCCGATTAGTCAACCCGCGCATAGATTACCGCAGAGTTTGTAGGGGTCAATCGTCGAATTAGTAAAATCCTGCTGGCGCCGATGACGGTGGCACGCCATCGGCCAAGCGCGACCCGATTTCCGGCGAGCGCGCGGCAAAGACGTAGGTTGCTTACTTTGAAACCGTCTAAACCGACGGAGGAAAAAATAGCGTAGCATTGCACTCATGGCGCGCACGGCGTTTGGTATGGCCTGCCCTTCGACTGGGCTTCGATATAGGCGACTTAAGAGCTAATCAGGGCCGTGTATTCTTCCTCCGTCATAACCCGTATGCCCAAAGTCTGAGCCTCTTTTAGTTTCGATCCTGCACCAGGTCCGGCCACCACAAGATCAGTTTTCTTTGATACTGACCCTGCGACTTTCGCGCCGAGAGATTGTGCCTTTGCTTTCGCTTCGCTGCGGCTCATCGATTCTAGGGTCCCTGTGAAAACAATGGTTTGGCCTGCGACGGGCGATGCTGTTGTATCTGGTTGTGCGCTGGCCTCTATCTTGACCTGATCTGTTAGCGCATCGAGAACCTCGCGGTTATGAGCTTCGGCGAAGAAGCCGATGAGATCGGTCGCCACCGAACTGCCGATTTGTTCGATATTGATAAGATCCCGATATGCTTCGGAGTCCGGTTTACGCGCCGCGATCATGGCATCGCGCCATGCTTCGTAGGTGCTGTAAGATTGCGCGAGCAGGCGGGCGGTCGCCTGTCCGACTTGCGGAATACCGAGCGCGTAGATGAAGCGCTCTAATGATATGGTCCGCCGACTATCAATGGACGCGAAAAGGTTTTCGGCCGATTTCGGTCCCCAACCTTCCCGGGCGCGAAGAGGTGTTAGGGATTTTTTGTCCCGTTCCGCTAGCGTAAAGAGGTCGGCGGGATTGGAAATAACTTCGTCCGCAAAAAAGGCTTCAATATGTTTTCCTCCCAGGCCCTCAATATCGAAAGCTTCGCGCGAGACAAAATGCTTGAGCCGCTGGATCGCTTGGGCCGGACAAATCAGGCCGCCGGTGCACCGGCGTGCGGCTTCGTCTTCCTCGCGTATCGCTAAGCTTTCACAGACCGGGCAGTTCTGCGGGAATGCGTAGGGTATGCTCGCCTTTGGTCTTTTCTCGGTGACAACTTTCACGACTTGGGGAATGACGTCGCCTGCGCGCTGAATGCGGACGGTGTCGCCTTCACGTATATCCTTGCGCGCAATTTCGTCCTCGTTGTGGAGCGTTGCGCGGCTGACCAAAACACCGCCGACGTTAATTGGTTTGAGATGCGCGACGGGTGTCAGGACTCCGGTTCGCCCGACCTGAATTTCGATTTTTTCCAAAACCGTTTCGGCTTGTTCGGCCGAGAATTTGTGAGCAACAGCCCAACGCGGCGCTCGGCTGACAAAGCCCAACCTTTCCTGCAGGTCTTTACGGTTGACCTTATAAACGATGCCATCAATATCGTAGGACAGGCCCGCGCGTTCAGCGCCAAGTTTCTCGTAGGCGGCCAGCATATCTTCGACGGTGGTGCAGAGCGTTGTTCGCTCGTTGACTGGAAATCCCCAACGTTCAAGTTGCATTAGAAAATCCCAGTGGGTGTCCCAACTCATGCCTTCAAGTGCTCCATAGGCGTAGCAAAATGCTTTGAGCGGTCGAGATTCTGTTACTGCGGAGTCAAGTTGACGTAAGGACCCAGCCGCTGCATTGCGCGGATTCGCAAAAACCTTGGCGCCCTTTTCCTCTTGAGCTTCGTTCATAGTCACGAAGTCTTCCTTCGTCATGTAGACTTCACCGCGAATTTCGATGAGGGCGGGGACTTTGCCTTCGATCTTTTTCGGAATGCTCTTAATGGTTTTGATGTTGGCGGTGATGTCTTCACCGACCGCGCCATCTCCACGTGTGGCGGCCACCGTAAGTTTTCCCTTTTCGTAACGGGCGGAAAACGAAACCCCATCAATTTTGGGTTCCGCCGTAACTTCGACGTTTTCCTCATCCGATAGTTTTAAGAATCGGCGCAGACCGTCGATGAAATCGCCGACGTCCTCATCGGAAAACGCATTTCCCAAGGACAGCATAGGAACGACATGGGTAATTTTTTTAAACCCGCGCGCAGGTGCGGCGCCGACTGCGGCGTTTGGGCTATCCTCGCGAGCAAGCGCCGGGAAACGGCGTTCGATCTCATCATTGCGTTTGCGCAGAGCGTCATATTCCGCATCGCTAATTTTTGGGTCGTCTTCCCGGTGGTACGCCACATCGTGGAGCGCGATTTCCTCGGAGAGTGCCGCAAGTTCTTTTTGCGCTTGTTTTTCGGTTAGGGCGCCGACGGCGATGTCGCGGATAGCTTTGTTCATGAGGCAGCAGTCACCAATTTTTTCGCTGCGGCGCGGGCTTCATCGGTGATCGATTCACCGGCCAACATGCGCGCGATTTCCTCACGGCTTTGCGCTTCGGTCAGCAGTTGAACGGTCGTCGTCGTTTCGTTGCCGCGCGTTGTTTTCGCCACCTGCCAATGATGATTGCCGCGCGCTGCGACTTGCGGTGCGTGAGTGACGACCAGAACTTGAACGGTTTTCGCCAATTTCGCTAGACGCTCTCCGACGGCACTGGCTGTGGCCCCACTGATGCCGGCATCAACTTCATCGAAAATCAAGGCTGCGCGATCTTGCGTTCCCGCGAGTACGACCTTCAACGCGAGCATGAAGCGGGCGAGCTCTCCGCCCGATGCTATTTTGCTCAGGGGCCCTGGGGGTAACCCAGGGTTAGTAGCGACCTCAAAGGTTGCCTTGTCCAATCCGGCCGCATTCCAATTCTGTTCCGATTTTTGTGAAAGGGTTGTGCGGAACACGGCTTTTTCCAATTTGAGGGGGGGAAGCTCTTTGGCAACTCCTTTATCTAAAATCGCAGCCGCGTCGGCACGGGCTTTGCTGAGCGCGTAGGCTGCTTTCTCATATCCGAGGCGGGCAGACTTTTCGGCCGCAGCGAGACGTTTGACGGCATCGGTTCCATTGTCCAGCGCGGCCAGGCGCATACTCAAGAGATCCATGACTGTGGGCAAATCGTCGGCGGTGCAGTTGTGTTTTCGTGCGACAGCTTTTAAGGCGAAAAGCCGTTCTTCTGCGCGTTCGAGCCCTGCTGGATCGGCTTCGAATTGCGCGCCAACCGCTTCGAGGTCTCGAAACGCTTCGCCTGTTTCGATCGCTGCACGTTCAAGTGACTGACACAAAGCGTCGAGATGTCCATCGGCTAGGTGCGCGACTTTGGACAATTGCGTATGGGCTGTGCGCAGTGCGGATTCAACATCGACATTGTCAGACACCGCTGCACGCGCGTGAGTAAGGGCTTGAATAATCTGTTCACCGTGCCGTAAACGCGAGCGCGTTTGTGTCAGCGCGGTTTCTTCTCCGGTCCGTGGCGCTAAAGAGTCTAACTCGGCGACTTGATGGCGCAACGTATCTTCTTCATCTAAGGCCGAGGCGAGGTTGTCTTGAGCCGTTTGCAGCTCTTGCGCTGCGCGTTTCCATTCGGCCCACGCCGATGAACACGCGCGGTCCAATTCGTCTCCCGACTTGGCAACGCGATAGGCGTCGAGGACGCCCAAGTGTGTCGCGGGGTCGAGCAATCCGTGAGTTTCGAATTGGCCATGAACTTCAACCAGGGTATCCCCCACAGTTTTTAAGAGCCCAACGCTTACCGGCTGATCATTGATAAACGCGCGGCTGCGCCCGTCGGCATTGACGATGCGGCGCAGGCCAAGCATGTCGTCGAGGTCGATGTCGTGTTCGATTAAAAGATTTATCGCAGGGTGATCCTTCGGGATGACGAAAGACGCGGTTACGGCCAACTTATCGGCGCCTGTTCGAATGAGGCTCGCGTCGGAGCGGTTGCCCACCGCCAGGCCGAGTGCGTCAAGAACAATCGATTTCCCGGCTCCCGTTTCTCCCGTTAGGACACACAATCCCTGTGCGAAGTCGATATCCAATTTATGGACAACCACGACATCACGGATCGAGAGGTGCGTTAACATAGATTGGTCACCTTATATGGCCGTATCGCGTTTGCGCCGGCCACAGGCGGATATTACTGAGCGGTGGAGACAGATCTATCGTCGGGCGTGTTTTGTGCAGTGCCCGGATCTGCGGCCACCTGACTTATACTCCCGCCTTCGAGAAGCGCATAGGCATCACCGTACCAGTCGGTTTCCGGGAAGTTGTAGCCGAGAACCGCCGCCGATTTGCGGGCTTCTTCGAATAGACCCAGGGCGGTAAACGCCTCGGACAATCGGTACAGCGCTTCGGGAACGTGGCTGGTGGTGCTGTATTGGTCGACGACATTCTTAAAGCGGTTTATTGCGGCGAGGTAGTGACGCTGATTAATGTAGAACCGCCCGACTTCCATTTCTTTTCCGGCAAGATGGTCGAGGGTCAAGTCCAACTTAAGGCGCGCGTCGCGTCCATAAGGCGTGTTGGGAAAACGGGTAATGACATCCCGCAGGCTTTGCGTGGCGAGCTCGGTCATTTCCTGATCGCGGCGAACGTCGGCAATTTGCTCGTAGTGGCATAACGCACGAAGATAGTAGGCGTAAGCAATATCCCGATTTCCGGGATGAACGGCAATAAAACGATCAAGGCGCGTTATGGCGTCGTCATATTGCCCGTCATAATAATAACCATAGGCCGACATGAGCTTCGCCTTAGTCGCCCATATCGAATAGGGATGCTGGCGTTCGACCTCATCAAAGAAAAGTGAGGCTAAAGCGTATTGGCCGTTATCCAGATACCGGACGGCTTGGCTGTAAATGTCGTAAACGCTGCTTTCGACGTATTCGAGTTCTTGATCGTTGTCTGCACAGGATGCAAGCGTCAGAGCACACAGCACAGCAAGCATCGGCGCGGTGACCGTTTTCCGCAGAGTTGAGAGTCGCAATGTCGAGATTTGGGCCATGACGTCCGAGGGTCTAAGCGGTTTCAAATTTTTATGCTAATTTCGCGACCACAAATCGCGGACGCCGGCGCAGTATACCACGCGATTTTGGCCTGTCACGTAACCTTGGGTTAAGCGTAGGCGACCATGTCTTGCTGGTCATGACTCCAAGACGCTGGCCGGTCCGCACTGTGCCAAAGATCAACCATCTCCCAGCAGGTCTTGTCCGCGTAAACCTGCTTCATAAGGCTCGCAGTATCGGCGTGGCTGGAACAGCGGCCGATGAAGTAACCGATAATGGGATGACCGGTTAAATACAGATCGCCAATGGCGTCTAGAGCCTTGTGGCGGACAAATTCGTTGTCGTGGCGCAGACCGTCATCATTCAATATTCGGTCGCCGTCGACGACGATCGCATTGTCCAGCGTGCCCCCACGGGCCAGCCCCGCCTCGCGGAGAGCGGTGACATCTGACAGCAGTCCAAAGGTTCGCGCCTGGCTAAGTTCGGATTTAAAAATTTCCCGTTCTACTGCGAACGAGCAACTTTGTTGACCAATAGCTTGAGCGCTGAAGTCGATGTGGAACTCCATGTGCAGACCGTGATCGTGAGGCCCGAGAGCAACCATTTTGTTCCCATTGAAGAAAGACTTCCGCCTGAGGATTTTTAGGGCTTGGCGGCGCTGGTCTTGTTCGACTATGCCCGCGCACTCTATGAGAAAAACGAAAGGTGAGGCGCTACCGTCCATCGCCGGAACTTCCGGGCCGTTTATTTCAACGATCGCGTTGTCTATCTCGGCACCATAAAACGCAGACATAAGGTGTTCGACGGTCGCAACGCCAATACCGTTCTCGTCGGCAACGACTGTGCACATACGGGAATCAACAACCTGAGGCCAACGGGCGGCAATGGTGGCGCCGCCGCCGACCAGATCTACCCGTTTGAAAACAATGCCCGTTCCGGGCTCGGCCGGGTGTAATTTCATGGCAACGCGGGCACCGGTGTGCAGGCCTACGCCTGTACAGCCGATCGCGGATTTCAGGGTTTTCTGGAAAACGGGGCGTTTCGTGGCGCTGGGGGTCGAACTGACGTGGGGCGCGCCCTGGGCGCTCGGGGTACTAGCGTCAAAAGTCATATCACCGTCTTTTCTACACGCGCTGCTCTGGCACAGTCGCTCTCTCCAGCACAGCGGCCAATTATGTGTAGCAACCCCCGAGACCGTGCTACTTCGCGCATTGTTACAAATTAAGGCGCATTTACAAGGAAAAAATCATGGAAAAGCAATATTTTGGCGGGATTTTGTGGACTTCGATGCCTTGACGTCGCCCCCATTTATTGCAAGCAGGTTACAAAAATCGTGTCGATCTCCATGCGCTCGTAATGCTTAACCGGAGCAGTCTGCCCATGCTTAGCGGTGCTTAAACTCGGGTTTCCGCTTTTCCAGGAAAGCAGCCATACCTTCCTTGCGGTCTTCGGTACCAAAGGTGGAATGGAAGACCCGACGCTCATAGTGAACGCCTTCCGCCAGGGTGGTTTCGTACGCGCGATTAACGGCTTCTTTTGCAATCATGACGATAGGCATGGATTTATCGGCAATCGTTTGCGCAGTTTTTACCGCATCGTCGATCAGTTCGGCGGCGGGAACGATTCGGGCGACGAGACCGGAGCGCTCTGCTTCCTCTGCGTCCATCATGCGTCCGGTCAAAACCATCTCCATGGCCTTTGATTTGCCGATGACGCGGGTGAGGCGCTGAGTACCACCGGATCCGGGAATAGTGCCGATGGTGATCTCCGGCTGGCCGAATTTTGCGGTATCGGCGGCGATAATCATGTCGCACATCATGGCAAGTTCACAGCCGCCCCCCAAAGCGTACCCTGCGACTGCCGCGATCACCGGCTTGCGGCACTTTGTGACGCGCTGCCAACCCACGGTGATGAAGTCATTGAGAAAGGCGTCCATGTAGTCGAAATCAATCATTTCGGAGATGTCAGCTCCGGCGGCGAAGGCACGCTCACTGCCGGTCAAGACAATAGCGCGAATGTTATCGTCGTCTTCATACGCGTCGAGCGCAGCGCCGAGGTCCCGCACGAGGTCTTTGGCCAATGCGTTCAGAGTTTTCGGGCGGTTCAGCGTGATGAGTCCGACATTGCCGCGGGTTTCTACAAGGACGTTTTCATAGGTCATGGCATTTCACTTATTTTTTTGGATGAGATGATCGATGGCGTATGTTTAGAGGCAAAGCGGTAGGGATTCAACGGGGCCTGTTTTGCCAGTAAAATCAAAGGGCATGGGTTAGCTATCTTGAACAAACGAGAACCACATCGGAGTTTTTGTGTTTATCTCTGAATATCCAAATGCCGTGAGCGGAGAGCTTTGCGAAACCATTATCGCGCGTTTTGAGCAAGACCCGCGCCGCACGCCCAGTGCGGCCTATGCGAAAGGTCAGCCGGTCACACATAACTTGCGGACGGGAACGCAACTGGTCTGTGACGCAGCCGGAGACTGGGCGGACATTGTTGAAACTATTGTACCCGCTCTTCAGTCGACGCTCGCCTCCTATGCGCAAGAGTATCCAGCGCTAAATACCGTTCTCGAACATGAGGGTTTGGATTGCACGGGGCCAGTGATTGAGCGTGTCGATCCAGGCCAAGGTTTTGCATGGCACTATGATCAAACGTCATTTTCTCGCCAGCGCGTTCTTGCCGGACTCTTATATCTCAAAACGATTGAAGACGGCGGGTACACAGAATTTAAAGCGCAAAACGTGTCTGTTCGTTCGGAAGCTGGAAAAATAGTGTTGTTCCCGCCGTACTGGACGCACATGCACCGCGGCGTGAGTCCCACATCGGAAACAAAATATGCGTTAAGTTTTTTCTGGATTTACGCGAAGACGCCGCCGGGGACATAGGCATTTCATACAAGGGCAGTACGGCTACTGTATTAGAAACGTGTTCCAGGCAAGCTGTTTTACAGGTGAGCCGACGAGCTCTTCGATCTCGTCAGGTGTTGTGTCCGGGAATTTTCTGAGATGAAATTCTTCCGGTTCGACAGTAAGATTTGACCGAATACTCGCCTCTTGACCTCCAGCCGCATGGGATCGGCAAAGCGCTGTGAGGTGCTCGCATAGCGAAAATGAACTCACGTGATTTGACATATCGCCATCCCATAGCTTCGCGGCTTTGACTGCCGTGACGACGTCTTGTGGTGATTCCGCCATTGTATGCATTTCGGATGATATTCCGTGGCCCCCTTGGCCAATGCGCACTGCGGGGACGCCTGCCATAAATGCATCGAGACCGGTGGTGCAACTGCTCACGTAGACGATTACTCCGGAGGACTCTAGGGCGTCATATATAGAGGCGCTTTTATCTATCGAAATATTTGGTTGCGAAAATTTCCAAACCGACCCGTTTTCCGCCGGATGAGTGCGCAGAACAATCTTCCGGTCTGGAAAAGCGTCTGCGAGCGCTAAAACGGATTGGTATGTCCTTTCAATGTACGTGCTTTCCTGAATTATTGCTCCGCGGGTTATCTGCGCGCGGTGTTCACCAGCCGAACTTTTTAAGGACGGACCGACTTTCAAAATACGGGCTACGGCATCGGAGAAAGATATATTGGCCGCGTTGATGCAGCCGGTATAGGTGCACACGAGAATATCATTGCCAGAAGACTTCTTGTAGGACAGCTCGCGGGGTGAGCCGGTGACCGTAGGTGTAACGGGAAAGGGAAACGCATTGACGTAGTCCGGCCCCTGGGCGCAGATAATGTCTGCCAGACCCGCGGCTTTTGGATCGGTAAAGGCCTCGAGGTAGGGGGTGTGCCCTTTAATTCCGAATACCTCCTCATCCATTCCAGCAACGAGGTGGCCGGCCTTGATCGCCATAATCATCATGTTGCGGTCAAAATGCCCCATCGTTTTCGTCAATACGATCCCTGGCGGGAGATTTGGGAGCCAGTGGTACAACAGCCAGGTGGGACCTAGGATTGTTGAAATTCCATATTTGCGGGCCTCCGCTGCGATTTTCGCCCGCCCGCGCAACTCGCGACCTTTGACCTCAACAAGCAAATAAAGAATTGGGTGAATCTTGCGAGCCGGTTTCTCATAATTTTTGAACTTCACTACCTCGCGTTCATCGTTGGCTTTGATATCGGCGTGGACCTTGTCAAACTCAGCGACGAGGCGATCGGTGTCGTATTTCGAAAAATCCAAAGGTCTCGAACCTTTATTGTTGACTGGCTCGCGATGATATTTGGTATCACGCTGATTTAAACATATAGAACGCTAGACTTTATTTAAAGAGTCCGGCTTCTTCTTCATTAGGCTTTCACTTTTTCCTTCAGAGAGACTAAAAGTGGATCCCCACTATTCTTGTTGTGCCGTGTGTGAGGAAGCGCCGTTATGGAAATAGCCTGTCTCGATCTCGAGGGTGTTCTTGTTCCAGAAGTTTGGATTGCATTTGCGGAGTTAACGGGGATCGAGGAACTACGTGCGACAACCCGCGATATTCCCGACTACGACGTTTTGATGAAGCAGCGCTTGGCTATTCTAGAGCAAAACAATCTACGCCTTCCGGATATTCAGGAAACCATTGCAAAGCTCGAACCCTTACCCGGAGCTGTAGATTTCCTCGATTGGCTTCGGGAAAGATTCCAGGTCGTTATTTTATCGGATACCTTTTACGAATTTTCAGAACCACTGATGCGCCAACTCAAATGGCCGACATTGTTTTGTCACCGTCTTGTTACAGATGAAGACGGCAAAATTACCGACTACAAACTGCGACAGCCCGATCCCAAGCGCGCGTCTGTTATGGCATTGCATTCGCTGAAGTACCGGGTCATCGCCGCGGGTGATTCATATAACGACACCACGATGCTCAGCGAGGCGGAGGTGGGGATTCTTTTTCATGCACCACAAAATGTGATTGATGAGTTTCCGCAGTTTAAGGCCGTGAATGAATTTGACGACCTCAAAGCGGCGTTTGTCGAAGCAAGCGAGAGAAATCTGAGATTACAATAGGCGATCCGATATTAAAAATTGCGGATCGTGGCGGTGTCTAAATTTGCTTTCGGGCCTTGATTTGCACTTGCATATTATTTTTTGAAAGCCAACGTCACTGTACCAATTTCAATACCAAATTTTGACACCTTGGCCCGATTCAGCATCACACCGTCCGGCTGAAGATACATGCGATCGTCAAAATGCACTTTATATGTGCGACCACCGACCTTTAGGTTGAAGTCGTATTCCCATCTTAAAGCATTGCCGCGCCGCGTGCCGACTGCATGGCCGATAACACCGTCTGCGGTTCCGCGATAATTAAATTCGTCTACTTTTTCGATGCGCCATATACGCGTTTCTTTCTCGCCATCTGAGTATTGAAAGCGTTCGTCGAGGGTGAGGACTCCATCGTCCCACGTTCCGTAAATATCGACGGTAAACTGCCGGCGCAGAGTGCCGAACCGGTCCTCGAACACCCCCCAAGCTTCAATATACCCATTGAAGTACTCTTCGATAACGAGCTCCGGATGATCTATTGCGTGGTTTTCAAGGGACATAGACGTGCACCCGGCGAGCATGAAGGTGATCATTGAGGCCCAAAATATTTTTAAGAGACGGGATCTCAACTGCAGGGCCTCCTTCTGCTTTTTCCAAGATTCGAGCTTCAATTTTTTGGATGGCGAACATCAGAACGGTATTTTCATTCCGTCCCATGCGAATAAGCATCCGGAATCGTCCGGCGTAAGTGCATCGATAACCTTGATCAAATGTTCGGCTGAATTAAGCGGGGACTTTAATTTGTTTTTCGCCACATTTCGTTGAAAGGGTTTTGAGAGATCGGTGTCCACAGTGCCAGGATGGAGAGCGGCGCAAATCGCTGCGGGGTTTTTCCGTGCAAGTTCTATCGAAAACGTACGGACCAGCATGTTTAGGGCAGCTTTAGAGGCGCGGTAACTGTGCCAGCCGCCTAGATAATTGTCTTCAATGCTTCCGACGCGCGCAGATAATGCGGCGAATACAGATTTTTTGCGCGTTGATAACAACGGTAGAAAATGTTTAGCGACCAGGGCTGGGCCGATCGCGTTTATTCTGTAAACGTAATCCAGGGCGTTCGCATCTAAGGCACGCCAGGTTCTTTCCGGTTGTACCTGCGCCCCCCGGTGAAGGACCCCGGCTGCAACAATCACTAAATCAAGGGTTTTAAGCTCGTCTTCAATACATCTCGCCGCAGCTTCGATAGATCCTTCATCCTCCAAATCTAAGTGAAGGGATAAGATGTTAGCAGCGTGTTCGTTGGAAGGCCGCCGCGATAACGAGACAACACGTGCCACGTTTTCGGTGTCAGCAAGCCTCTCAACCAGGGCTCGCCCCAAACCTCCAGACGCCCCGACAACCGCGACATTGATATCCGAGCCGAAAGAACCCAGCGCCGGATGTGTTGATTTGCCTAGGGAATCGAGCATTTTGATACCTGGATGGCATGCCCGGGGACGGATATGCCTTGAGATTAACGATATTGGTTTCTACGGGGGGCTTCGGACATTAGATCAGTGCAGGTGAGGAATTGGGCCCATTTTTGCCCGATGTGATCCACTACGCGATCAGCGGCGTACAAACATCAACAAAAGGCAAATACACAATGCTCGTGTGCGCGGGATGCCCGTCCCCTCCGGCAATTCCGAAGCCTTTTGCAGGAGCCGCCAGTTCGCTTCACTCCTCCTCCCCCTCGCGAAAGCGGATTGGCGGCTCCACGCTTCTTTGAGAAGACATACTTAAGCCATGGTACTAACGACAAAGCGAACCAACAGACCTATGGTTATCACTCAGCGCCTATTGATTGTCCTGGTCGCGCTCTACGGTGCGAGCTTTTCGAGTGCGGCGATTGGGCAACCTAGAGGAACCGAAAACGCTTGGGAGCTCTCATTGGGTGGAGGGTTTCTGGCGTCGCCAATCTTTGAAGGTGCGAAGTCTTATCAGGTCTCAGCTCTGCCGTCGGTGCGACTCAAGTATAAGGACATTTTTTTCGCATCTATAGAAGAAGGTGTGGGAGCGAACTTGTTGTCCTCCGAAAACTGGCGCGTGGGCCCTCTGGTTCGCGTCGCATTTCCGCGCGATGAAGACGGGGGATCGAGCCCGTTTCGCATCGCTGGCAAGACAACAACGGCCCTTCAGGGTTTAGGGGATGTGTCAGCGACGCCAGAGCCAGGCGTATTTTTAGAGTATCAATGGCACGAGGGCTGGTCCGCACGGATTGAGGGGCGGCACGGCATTGGCGGCCACAGTGGAGCCGTCGGATCTGTGGGGGTTGCGTACTCTAAGTCACTGCGGCCCGGCGGGCGCGCTGGAGGACCCCCAACGATTTTGTCGATAGGGGTGAGTACGTCTTTTGTAAGCGATAAATATGTTCAGTCTTATTTTGGCGTGACGCCGACACAGGCTCTTAATTCGGGTTTGTCCGAATTCGATGCGAAAGGCGGACTGCACTCCTATGGAGCCAATGCCTTAGCCGTTATACCAATCGCGCGGAATGTTTCGTTGACAGCTCTTGCGAACGTATCACGCCTTGCCGGCGATGCGGGGCGGTCGCCCTTGGTTCAGGAGCGGGGCACCAAGACTCAAGCGACCGTGGGTTTGTTCGCCACCTATAGATTTGGGTGGTGACATAGGGGCTCCGAATACTTCCCAATCTGCCCAGCTTTAAATTCGCGCTAGCACTTTAATACTCCGAGAGAGACTTCCGACCCAGGTAAAGCCCGAATCCCAAAAACTTCCAATTTTTACATTAGAATCATTCTTAATTGTGTTGACAACGGCGCGGCGCCCAAATATTTTCCTTTTAGAATGGTTCTAAATTAATGGAAGCGGGAATTTGACCCCCGAGTTTGGGTGCCAATCCCTCCAGGGTCACGTTACTGCGACCTGATTAAACATATAAATATCAAGGAGTTAACTATGTCCACGCCTTCTCAATGCCCCTTTTCAATGGGACAGCCTTCAACCAGCCGCCGCGGTATGCTTGCCGGTACGACAATGCTCGCGGCGGCCGCGGCGACAACTCCCTTGAGAGCGGCCGCGCAATCCCGCGAGGCGCCCGTTAGCCCAGTGGGCTCGTCAATGGGCTCGACCGCTGACGGTGGGCACTCGAACACCGATTGGTGGCCGGGTCAGGTCAATCTCAACATTTTGCATCAGCATTCGCCCGCGTCGAACCCTATGGACGGAGATTTCGAGTACGCGGCTGCGTTCAACGGATTGGACTTCGCGGCGCTCAAACAAGACTTGCGCGATCTCATGACAGACTCGCAAGATTGGTGGCCAGCGGACTGGGGTCATTACGGCGGTCTTTTTATTCGCATGGCCTGGCATAGTGCGGGCACATACCGTACAGGTGACGGCCGTGGAGGTAGTGGCACCGGCAATCAGCGTTTCGCGCCGGTGAACAGTTGGCCGGACAACGGAAACTTGGATAAAGCGCGCCGTCTGCTTTGGCCGATCAAACAGAAGTACGGCAATCGAATTTCCTGGGCCGACTTGATGATTCTTGCGGGCAACGTCGCCATGGAAACCATGGGTTTTAAAACTTTTGGTTTTGGCGGCGGCCGGGAAGACATCTGGCAACCTGAGGAAGATATCTATTGGGGTGCGGAATCAGAATGGCTTGGCAATACGCGTTATTCCGGTGACCGCGAATTAGAAAACCCGCTGGCTGCGGTGCAGATGGGATTGATTTACGTAAACCCGGAAGGTCCAGATGGAAAACCCGATCCCGTAGCTTCAGGACGCGACGTGCGTGAGACCTTTGGGCGCATGGGCATGAACGATGAGGAGACCGTCGCCCTTGTTGCTGGAGGGCACACCTTCGGCAAAGCGCACGGCGCGGGTGATCCAAAACTTGTGGGCCCCGAGCCAGAAGCGGCGCCTATCGAAGAACAAGGATTAGGTTGGAAGAACAAGCTTGGAACCGGCAAGGGCGTGCATACGACGACGAGCGGCATTGAGGGCGCATGGAAACCCAATCCCACAAAATGGGACAATGGATACTTCGACATGCTGTTCGGCTATGAGTGGGAGCTCACCAAGAGTCCTGCGGGCGCACATCAATGGGTGCCGAAAGACCTTAAACCCGAACATCTGATTCCGGACGCGCACGATCCGTCAGAAAAATATCCGCCAATGATGACAACAGCCGATCTGTCGCTTCGGTTTGATCCGATTTACGAGAAAATTTCGCGGCGGTTTCACAAGGATCCGGATGCGTTTGCAGATGCCTTCGCGCGGGCTTGGTTTAAACTCACTCACCGCGATATGGGCCCAAAGGCGCGTTACCTTGGACCCGAAGTTCCCGCGGAGGACCTGATTTGGCAGGACCCTGTTCCGGTCGTGAATCATCCCTTGATCGATGACAAGGACATTTCGGAATTGAAATCGAGAATCCTCGCGAGCGGGTTGTCGGTGAGCGAGTTGGTGTCCACGGCCTGGGCGTCGGCCTCAACGTTCCGTGGTTCTGACAATCGTGGCGGCGCGAATGGGGCGCGCATTCGTCTTGCTCCCCAGAAAGATTGGGAGGCCAATCAGCCATCACAACTTTCGAAGGTGTTGAAGACTCTTGAAGATATTCAAAATGACTTTAACGGCGCTGCGAGTGGTGGAAAGAAGGTCTCGATCGCTGACCTCATCGTCTTGGGCGGAAGTGTGGGTATTGAAAAAGCCGCCGCAAATTCCGGTCAGTCTATCGAGGTTCCCTTCACGCCCGGCCGAACCGATGCATCCCAGGATCAAACCGATGTCGAAGGTTTTGAGGTGTTGGAGCCTGAGGCTGACGGGTTCCGTAACTATCAAAAGCAAACCTATAAGGTCCCTGCGGAAAACATGTTGGTCGACAAAGCGCAGTTGTTGACGCTCAGCGCGCCGGAGATGACAGCGCTCCTAGGGGGATTGCGTGTCCTAGGGGCCAATGTCGGGGGTGCGAAACACGGAGTGTTCACCAAGCGCGAAGGTCAATTGACGAATGACTTCTTCGTCAATCTTCTCAGCATGGACACGACGTGGGCGCCGGCGTCTGATGCGGGTGAGGTGTTCGAAGGCCGCGACCGCAAAACCGGCGAGGTGAAGTGGACTGGAACGCGAGTAGATTTGATCTTTGGATCAAACTCTCAATTGCGAGCCTTGAGCGAGGTTTATGCGCAGAGCGATGCCAACGAAAAGTTCACGCGCGACTTTGTGGCGGCTTGGACCAAAGTCATGAATCTGGACCGCTTCGATCTCGTGTAACCGGCGCCGCTAGTCCGGAGCCCTTGGCTTAGTGAGCTTAGAAACCCCCGCGCCAATAGGCGTGGGGGTACTGATATCTTTATGGGGAAAAAATTTTGGCTGACAATGCTGGTCGTGTCAGCTCGTGACTAATATTTATATCAACCACTGACTTTCCGCTCGACCAAATAGTCTTCGAGCACGAGGAAATCGAAACGTCCATCAAGCAACATTTTTACTGCATCTTCTGGAAACTCGGCGATCGGTTCACCTGGTCCATTCATTGAGGTGTTTAAAACGACCGCACAGCCGGTGATGTCGTAAAACCTACTGATCATTTCGTAATACCCACCGCAGTCTTTGGTAACGGTCTGAACCCGTGCCGTATTATCCACGTGAGCTATGGCCGATACACCATCTTGAATCACATCGGCGGTGAACATCATGAACGGCGAGTCTTCGGGCAATCCTGCGAACCACTCAGACGCATGTTCCCGAAGAACTGAAGGTGCAAGTGGACGCCATATTTCTCGCCCCTTTATCTCGTTGACACGATGCCACGTTTCCTTTTGCCGTGGGTCCGCCACAATAGATCGGTGCCCCAAAGCCCGCGGGCCCACCTCCGATCTTCCTTCAAACCATCCTGCTACTTCTCCTTGCGATATCCGATTAGCTGCCAATGACGGGATGTTATCGGGTGAGGAAAATTCAATGTGATCAGAAAAAGATTCAAGCGTGGATTCGATTTCGTGTTCACGCAGGGGAAGCCCTAGATACGGCAGACCTCGCTCGAGAGGATCTAGAATTGCACGTAGATTTCCCATCAAGTTGTGGTACGCCCAAAGCGCGGCTCCAACTGGCAACCCGCCGTCGTCACATGCGGGCTCAACAAATACATTGCGAAAAACAGTGTTCGTAGCAATGCGCGAATTTGTCGGGCAGTTGAGCATACAACCACCAGAGAGGCACAACTTGTCGGTAGGATGGTCAATGCGCGCTAAAATTTTTTCAAGTTGTTCGACAGCAACCATCATTGTCTCTTCAAACAAATGTTGCGTGCTTTGTGCTACATCTGAGTTGACAGGAGATGTCATACGGTCGTGAACGCCTAAATCCGCCAGCGCTCACAGATGACGAAAAGAAAGACTCGTCATCTGTTGAAAACTCAAGGCAAATCTATATCCGTTGTATTGGTGCCTGGGAGTAAAAATCTCCGAGGAGACCAACGCTGCGGCCTAAGGTTCGAGAAGGCGCCAAGCGGGTTTCTCTGCGTCGGCCGCTTTGTCCTCGACCGTCTCGTAGTAGAGACCTTCGGGAAGTTCTAACTGGGGATTATTGGACATCCTCACGAAGAATTCGTACATCGATATTGCGTCATTGTACCAACCTTCGCGCAACCCTTCACCTCGGGGGGTGTTCGCTAGGTCTGCGAAAAAAGTGTACACCGGATATCCCTTGTATGCCCATTGTCGCTCTCCGTCGTTCCGAAGAACCACCGTCCAATTTCCCACCGTATCGTCGTGCTCATCGGCCCGCACAAAAGGCCAGACAGCGGTACATGCCCGATCGTCGCAATTGGTTACTCCAGGCTCATCGCCTTCAAAAATGTAAAGCGGTAGCGAATTGGGAAAGGACTTAAAGATCCAACTGCCGTCCGATTCTTGAGACAGCGCGACCTCTCCCGGATGCTCTAATTGTTCGGGTGGCTCACTGGCGGCCAATGCGGATACAGCAGTTAGAGACAAAATTGTACTGGCGAGCAGTGCGGGGATGGTCGTGTGCATGACGAATTCTCCAATGACGCAGGTGTCCAATAACGCGATTACAATTTCAGTCTTCCAAAAGCCTATGCGCCTACCTGGGTCTTGTCTAGCTCGGGGAGGCGGGTTCGGGTGTTTTGCGATAAAAAATCTGTCGCTATGAACCAGGACCGATAAACTCTCTGATTTGCCTCACGGCATACTCGACTTTCATGTCAAACCCACGTTTTCCGAGCTCCGCACTGGAACGGCGCGCGTCGCCGAAAATGCCGTTGTTTACGCCGTCTGCCGGAGCTTGCAGGCCCTGACCTGGCTCGGGCACCGGATCACCAACGGCGTTTGGTAACAACTCGCTACGCACCCATTCTTCGCCGCCCAGATACATCATCATTGACGTGTCTGCGATCGCGCCATGGGCGCCCGGTGGATAACCGTTTTCCACCAACCATTCAGTGAAATCGCTGTTGGCAGCCCGATAAACCCGATCGCCATAAAAAACGCGAATGCCTTGGTCCGCATATTTGGCATTTAGTACATCGGCCGCATTTATGTAGGCATTGGGCTGCCCACCACCGTGATCGCCCATAAGTACGACATTCTTGAATCCCGTGATTATCGCTTGTTCCGCAATTCGGATTAGCACTGTCTCTAAAATTTCTGGTGTCAGACCAATTGTGCCCGGCAAGTCTGGGTCCGCATTGTTCGGCGTGAAAGGAAGTACCGGCATCGCGATAGCATTACCGAGTTTTAGGGCTATTTCTTTGACGATAGCACGGCCCATCATATTGTGGCCGCCGTTGGCATTTTGGGGTCCGCGTTGCTCGGTTCCCCCCGTATAAAACAGCGCGGTTGTTTTTCCCGCGGCGAGTGCGTCTTGAACCTCTGGCCATGTCATACGGCCAAACTCGACAAGGGGCTCTTCTGTATCGGCGGCGAATGCGGGCGACTGCGAAATAGGCGGGCCCTGTACAAGCGTACCGATGATCAGCGCGACCATTAAAGTTGAAATTTTGTTCATCTCTTACCTCCCAATGACATCCTGCGGATAGAGCCAGCAACGCTTGCGTGGCCGCGAACCAGACGCCTAAAATACGACTGGCAGCAGACACAATACAGAATTTAAGAATACTAAATGGAACTGACGATTGAACAAGCGTTAGAGCGGGGAGTCGCTTTTCATAGAGACGGCAAGCTTCAAGACGCTGAGCGCGTTTACCGGGATATATTACGATCCCAACCCACACATCCAGATGCCAACCATAACTTAGGTTTAATCGAGGTATCATTGAATCAACCACGAGCAGCGCTGCCTTTGTTAAAAGCTGCTCTCGACGCCAATCCCAACATTGAACAGTTTTGGCTTAGCTATATCGATGCGCTCATCAAAGACAGTCAGTTTGACGCTGCAACGCACGCCTTGAGGCAGAGTCAGGAAAGGGGGCTATCAGGACGAAAGTTTGATGCGCTGAGCCAGCACGTATCGTTGGCACTCGATGGCGCATTGCCATCTCACTCCCAGGTCAGTCGCCTTCTAGAACTTCACCAGGCCGGACAACATGGTGAAGCCCAGGCATTGGCTAGATCGCTTGCAGAGCAATTTCCCAATCACCAAGTTAGCTGGAAAGTGCTAGGGGCGTCCCTTAGGCAAGCGGGCAAAACTTCAGAGTCCTTAGACGCCAACCAAAGGTCCGTGACATTGGATCCTCAAGATGCAGAGGCGCATTACAACTTGGGCGTTACACTCCAAGACCTAGGTCGATTGCAAGAGGCTGAAGCGAGTTATAAGCGGGCGTTGGCGTTGAATGCAGGGTTTGCGGAAGCTCACAACAATCTGGGAAACACGTTGAACCAACTGGGTAAGCGAGACGACGCTATCGCGAGTTACAAACGCGCCATAGAACTTATGCCTGAGTATGCGGAAGCACACTACAATCTTGGGTATTTGTACTATTCGGCGAAAGACTATGAAAAGGCGCTAGAGCAGTTCAAATCAAGCGGCTTTGGCAAAAGCGAATATTATTTATTGAGGTGTTTGTTCGAGCAGGATGAACAATCCCATTTTTACGATCACTTAGATTATCTGGTCAGTAAACGCGAGATTCATTCGATGATTGGCTCTCTTGGGTACCGGTCAATGCTGAGATACGGGGTGGAAAAACCGAACCTCTTTTGTCGAGAACCACTGAAATACGTCTACAAAAGAGATCTAAAAGATCAATATGATTTTGAAGAAATTTTCGTCAAAACAATCAAAACCGTTTTGGATGAGAAAAGACTCCTCGGTAGAAGCCAAGACCTATTGACCAACGGGCATCAAACGACTGGCAACTTGTTTCAGCTGGAACGCGACTTTACCGAAGAAATCCAAAATATTATTCGTGCGGAGTTGGAAAAATATAGGATCACTTTTAAGGATAGTGAGGAAGGGCTGATAAAAAGTTGGCCTGCCGATTTTCGCCTTTTTGGTTGGCTCATCAGTATGAAAAGTGGTGGTGAGTTGAGGCCTCATATACATGAGCAAGGCTGGATCAGTGGCACCGTCTACATAAACGTTCCGCCCAAATCAAAACCTGATAGTGGCAACCTAGTTGTTTCTATCGGCGAAGATAAAGACGTTCGTGATGGGCGTGAAAACACAAAAAAAACGGTGGATGTGGAGACCGGCAATTTGGTTTTGTTTCCCGCGTCGCTCATGCATCACACAATTCCCTTTGAATCAGACGAAGAGCGCATATGCATCGCATTTGATGTGGTACCCAATTAGTGTGGGATTCCGCCAAAACTGGGCGTTACCTCAAACTGAGCGTTTAACGTCCCAAAACAATGCTTCCGCTGACAAAGTCTAATATGGAGTACCCTACGTCGCGAAGAAACGTTACCGATTCGGGCTCGGGTCCGCTGTTAAAGTTAATATTCTTGCACTCCATCATGATGAAGGCCGGTGCCCACAAACTCCAGTCATTGGATTTTAAGACACCCATTTCAGATGATTCGACGTCAATCGAAAAGAAATCTATCTGTGTTCCTGGTTTAAAATGTCTTGCAAGAATCTCAGATAGCTTGGTCGTATTAATTTTACCGCTCAACTTGAAATTTGAGTCTGGTGGATCTGGTGTAAACGCGATGCAGGGCATTCCGTCATTGTAGGAGTGGTTGAAAACATACGCTTCTTTCTCCTGATCACTGACCGCTGCATGAACAAAAATATCTTCTGGACGCGCAGACGCCCACAATGGCTCATGTTTGTTGTTCATGTCGACGCCTACACCACGCCAACCGAGGCAATAGAAGAGGTATGTATTTGAAACTTGAACAGGCATGGCGCAACCAATATCGACGTAAATGCCCGGTTGGTTGTTGCGAATGCGCCTTTTGAAATGGTGCGCAAGAACAACGTCCTCTCCCGCCATAGAAAAAGATAGCTGTGCCATGGGAAGCGCATCGAGGCGGACGTTGCTGCGTCCCGACCAGTGACGCATCGTGGCAATTTTTGAAAGAGGATCCATGATGTCTGTTTGAAAAGCACTGTTGTCGACGCTTACGTGCTCTGCTGATAAAGGCGTCTGTGTATGAGATTGTAAATCTTAACCTTAGTATGAAGACTTCTCAAGTGACCCACTACCATGCCAATTAAGAAGGGGGCACAAACGTCGCGTTTGACGTGGTCCAATTTAGCATTGATATTAGTGGAAGTCCTCGTTTCCTCTTTGGGACAACTGCTGTTGATTTCACGTTTTACTCTTATACAGGGTTACTCAATATTTGATCTGCTGCGTAGCAGCCGTATACATCATGGCGATATATCGGAGCGGAGACAGGGGGCTGTTGCACAATCCAATGAATAATCATGATAAAAAGACTCTGTCCCTTGTGCTCGGGAGCGGTGGTGCAAGAGGTCTCGCTCACATTGGCGTAATCCGTGTGTTGGAGGAAGAAGGGTTCGAAATTTGCTCGGTATCAGGGTGTTCAATTGGCGCCCTGATCGGTGGAATTTTCGCGGCGGGGAAGCTGGGCGAGTTCGAAAATTGGGTGCGTACCTTAACCAAACTTGATGTCATTAAGCTCCTAGATATTTCTTGGACAAGGGAAGGCCTTATTAGAGGCAATAAGTTTTTTAAGTCGCTTGAGGACCTCATAGGCGATCAAGATATTGAGTCGCTGCCAATAAGATTTACGGCAGTTGCGGTGGATATAGTTAATCAGAAAGAAGTGTGGATTTCTAAGGGACCGTTATTTCAAGCTATTCGAGCGTCAATTTCACTTCCGATGTTCTTTACGCCGGCGAAATACGGGGATTCCTATTTGGTGGATGGAAGCGTACTTAATCCAATTCCCATTGCTCCCACACTGAGTGAAGGAATGAAGGATATCGTTGCCGTAAATCTTGCCGGCGAGTTTGATCGGAATTTGGAAGGTACTCAAAATTCCGCTGACAGAATATTTTCTTCCCTTGAGGGAGTTTCTATTTTGAACAAGTTAAAAATGAAATTGGGTCTGGATAAGATAAAAAGAAGTGAAAAGCGTTACGGGATGCACGAGGTTGCTAACCTTGCGTACGATTCGATGCAAGGTGCCATCTCCAGGCACAAGCTATCAGCATATCCACCGGACAAAAAAATAGACATTCCTCGAAATGCAGCGGGGCTCATGGATTTTTATCGTGCCGACGAATTGATCGAGCTGGGTCGCCAAAAGACCATACAGCATTTGGATTCTTTAAAAGCTCTATAGAGTAAAACAAAACCCCCGCACTGAATGGGTGCGGGGGTATAGTTATCTCCACGGAAAAATAAACAGGCGACTATACTGCCGATTTTACCCACTATTATTAGTGATCAGCTTGCTGCTGCGGGCTGCTCTTTTGCCATACTTAACGCTTTCCCAATGCCAGATGAAACGCTCCGCTCTAAACGATAGCGGCTTAACGGTTTCATTTTTGCCGTTTCGGCTAGTAGCCGGTTTTGAAACTCCTCCAACCACGGTACCTCGTCAGCTAAATCATTTTTCAAAACGTTGTTTTCATACCGAGAGTTTAGTGCCCTCAACACTGTAATTTGGTCTCGAGGATGTAGGGCTAGAAATTGATTTAGAAATTTTTCTGGGTGTATCGCAGCCAGTACGGGTACTCGATAATATTTGCCATCTTCGTTTTCTGTCCAGTTTATGCGCCTAGAAAACAGCTCTGAATTGTCTCTCATTTCTTCTAGCAACTTCGCCCCAAGCCTTGGGTAACTGTTTTTTTCAACCACCAATCTTGCCGCCTTAAGATACTCAAAAAGTTCGCGGTATTCAGCGGTGTCAGTCTGCTGAATTCCTAATCCGCCGAAGCCACTGAAATGAAATTCTTCAGAAGCGTTGGGGCGCAGGGGCTCCAATGAATCGGATTTAACCATGTCATCAACGTAGCTTTTACCTTCGCTTACGATCTCGGCGTTAGTCTTCTTCAATACACCGATCTTCGAGAGCCATATGCGAAGCCCAAATACATGAAGTATTTCTCCGGTTACCTTGAACTCCCTTGATGCAAACTGCCTCTCCATGACGGCGAGACTTTTTTCCAACTCCTCTTCGGTCCGTTCGAAGCTGTGCCAGACTGCCCTCCAAGCCGATTCTGCTAGTGCGTCAGAAAAGAAACCACTGCTCTCTAGGCCTGAGCGAATGCTTCGAGGGTTGATTAAACCTTTGACGAGAATTTCCACTAAAGTCTCATCGGTTATTATTGTGCTTCCAATGTTTACGAATTTGTACCTTTCCGCCATCGCGGAAAGTGGGCTGAGAGGTTCATCTTTCTTGCGACTCATCTCCTCCAGCACCAGCTTTTGTTGACGAGATAGCAATTCAGACTCGCCAATTCGACCCGCTCTAAATTCGAATACAAATGAAAAAAACACCTGCATAGCAACGCGCATGGCATCATTGTTACCCAGGTGCTTTTCACTGAGCGCTTCTACGAACCGTTCAAATTCCCACATCGCTTGTTGTAGGATGCGAAGATTATTAAGCTCTGACTGGCCATATATTTCTGAGATTACTTCAGCATTCTCCTCAATCAATTTGCGAGCAGAATTACTTGAGATATTCGTCTTAAAATAGGCGAAAGCTTGGTCGAATGTGGATAGAACCTCTAGCGTTTTTCCAATTAGCTTCTCGCGAACGCGAGTGTATGTATCTTTATCCAATATCTCCTTCTGGTTGGCTAATATGATAACTTTACAACCATCATGTTCCACGAGCTCATTTATGTAACCCAACACCTTATTAATGGGTGCATCACAACGCTCAAGGTCGTCGAATACATAGAGTTTGTCAGATGATTTCGTTAAAAACTCTTCCATACTTGTACCGGTATCAGCACCATAGAATTTAAGAACAGACTTAGCCACACGCCCAGCGACCTTTGTGACTTTCCACCCAAGTGCTGGATAAAGTGCTTGGAATAGCGCTGAGTCGAGCTCGTCAATCTCAGATATTCCGTAGAGGCTGACGTATGCAAAAGATTTTTCATCCTCGCAATTCTCTTGAAGAATGGACTTTATTAGGAATGTTTTTCCGATCCCCCAAGCGCCATTCAAAAGCACCGCGTAATACGGGCGATGTTTCAGGTTTATGTAGTGCGAAATAAATTCGCGAATGTGTTTGTTTTTATCTTCGGCACGTAGATCTTTTGCTTGAGGCATCTCGTCCTTGTCCACTCTTCTAGCGAAAATGCACCTAGGCCAAAAACTCATTTGGTGGCATTCACAAGTGATCTGCAGAGTTCCGGATTCACCCTGCACACCCCGTTGGGCTGCAGCATGAAATCCGCCCCTGAAAACGTATGTTCTTTAATGAGCTTAATAATAGTACGATCCGTCACGGGTCTAATTGGTTCCATGAGATCAAAAACGAATGCGTGTCGCTGCGGTTTGATTGCGTCTCCGTGAGCAATGCCGATGGATGGATCGTATCCGTCTGCGATGGCTTGAATACGAACAGTGCTTTCGAGAACACCATACGCATAGTTTAGCATCGCGTTGATGGGATGCGTAGCGTACATGTTTCTGATGCGTGTTCTTGTATTGAGGGATGAGCGAGAGAAGTAGCGTTTCCATTCACTTTGAATTGGATAGCGTTTTCCCGCCTTCCATTTTATGTCTAGGTCTCGCCAGGCGTAAAAGTAACCCTGAGCTACGCGACCTTCGTAGTCGTAGAGCTTTGCAACTGCGTCTGGTGGATTGGTGGAGAGAACGCCTAAAGCTGCTTGAGCCGTTTCGATGGCTTTATCCGTTGACGCGGACGGCTTCATTAGGTGTTCGAGGTTGTAGAGCGTCTCTTTAATCTTCCCTTCGATAAGCGGCAGCGTGAATTCCAGCCGCTTTTGTTCATTGGCTCTCGTGGCAATCTGCCAAGTGACTTTCTGCCGGTCGGCTGAATACCCATTGTTTCCCGTTAGGGTGATGATCCTGCCGTCATAGCCAAGGCGGATGAGATCAATGTTCTGCTCAGCAAGCCAGTCGAGAGCGTCTAGGGAGATGTTTCCAGAGCCATCGACAATGACGATCCTGGGCGGCAGATCGAGACCACCTTTAAAGAAGCGATATTCCCGCCGCTCTGCTGGGAAGTGGGTATGGCCGTCACGGATCAGAAGAGAGCCGCCGTCCACCTGCATGGACAGGCCATGCCCTACCAGGACCAGGGGACTTGATTCCCGTTCCCGGCGCTTCCTCTTAGGGGTTCCGGCCTCAAGAGCTCTCAGCCAATAGCCGCACCGCTCGGCCCATTCATGGGTTTCGGCTGAAGGCTCAATATTTTGGGCTTTTACTGGCAAATCAACCTCTGACACCAAGTTGGCATTGATGCAAAGATTCTACCCCAAGATGAGTGCTGGGGGACGGGGCAAAAAAGGGTTATCCACAGGAAATTTAGTTATTCACCCCAAATATTGGCCATCTGGATTTTCAGAAATTCTTTTTTATCTTCCGAGAACTCAATTTGATCTTCGCCCAGTCGAACAAAATCATTTTCAGAAATTTCATCACAAAAATTAAATAGCAATTGTGCTGTTTCCTCGAATGGCTCCTCAATTTCGTGTTCTTGGAATTTAAGGTGACAAATAAATGTAAATGGAGCCAAAAAATTGGTCATGGCTGCGGAAATAATTGCCAATTGGTATTTTGATAGTTCGGGCTGTGTAACCTCTGCAAAGCGATAAATCGTTTTTCGAATAATATTGAGAAAATTATTGGCCTGAATTAAATGCAATTTCGACGCATTGGAGATAATTTCACTGAAATTATTTAAAGGAAGAATTTTTTGAAAAAGAGATTTTGCGAACTTCGTTGATTCTTCGATTTTATTAAATAAGTCCGCAGAATTATCGTGATTAATCGCGCTATCAATTACACCTGAAATAAATTCATCATCAATTTCGTATTTTTCGTTATAGGTTGAATTTAATAATTCGACGGCGAACTCTTTCACGAGCTCGCTTTGGGGCGTTCGCTTCGCCGTTAACCTTCGAAGTATCTGCTTTGCCCAGGAATTAAATAACCCGTATTCCCCTTTTGGGTGTTTCTCCGAGAGCTTTTTATTCTTATGTCGCCTCCATTCGATGTTTTTTAGCCATTGTTTTCTCGCTTTTTCGACGGGCACTTCGAAACCAGCTAGCCATAGATTTAATAGAGCCGCCTCCGCTCTAGAGTATCTCTTTAGATAAAAATGAAGTGCGAATGCTTGAGGTAGAATTTCCTCAATATCCCACGCCTGTATGGTCCCTTTTGCCCTTCCGAGACCACGCGTTTTAAGTGGGGGTAGTAGATGCTTCTGCCTCCAATCCGTCAGGGTCCGCTCTGAGACTGAAACCCCACCGTCATTGAGAGCAATCACAAGGTCTTTCGGTGTGATCATCGGGGGACTTTACAACTTACATTAAACTCAAAAAACCATCCGAGCCGGTTTGTTATCTCTTTTGAAAGCCGGGCGAATTGACGCGCTCGAATTCAAAGGGATAACTCGGATGTCTCGCAAACGCGATTACAAAGCAGAGTACAGACGGCGGATAGAGCGCGGCCATAAGCGTGGCCTCAGTCGATCCCAGGCTAGAGGCCATCCAAAGGCCAACGAAAAAGCAGTTAAGACCGGAAGCAAGAAAGTTGATGCCGACCCGAGGCTCGAAAAAGCTGTCAAACGGCTTCGAGCTGGAGAAAGCCAAGCTGCGGCGGCCAAGGCCGAGGGCATTTCAGCGGACCGGCTGAGGCGGTTCACATACACAAACGAAATTGCCAAGCGAGTTGGCGGCAAGTGGATTATGACCGATGAGCGGCCTCGCCGTGTGCCGACGCTCACCAATGGCAATGTCAAAAACCTAACCGTTCCGAACTTCGCTGAGGCTAGCAAAGCCGGTGCGTTTTGGAATGCAGCCGGTCAGTTCGTTCGCACGAATGAAAAAGAACTTTTGCTGCCCTTTATGAATGACGGTGTGACCGACCTAAAGGGCCGTTTTCACCCCTTTGAGACGGATGGCAACGAACTCCATCGCATAGCAAATATGGACGTTCCGCCCTTCCACGAAATCTACGAAATCATCTCGGACTGAGCCATGGCCGTCCGATCATCCGATTACAACGCGCGAAAGCAAAAAGCGCTGCAACGGTTCGGCACACGTAACCCGAGATGTGTCGTGTGCGGCGAAGAAGATTGGATAGTGCTTGAGTTGCATCACGTTGCGGGCCGTAAGTTCAACGACGAAATGGTGATCCTTTGCGCCAACTGTCACCGCAAAGCGAGCGACCTGCAAAAAGACCACCCCCTAATTCACGACGATCCACCGAATCCAGCGGAATGCCGAGGACGCCTTCTCCTCGGTTTAGCGGACCTAAACACGCTGCTGAGCGAGTGCCTCAATCGTGAAGGCCGCGACCTTATTCAAGAAGGCCAAACCCATTTTGAGAAGGAGAAAGATAATGACACGTCCATCACCAACTGAAATCGCGGTTCGCTGCTTAACGGAGAAACCCGGCTCAGAGCCCATGAGCGGTAAAAAGAAACGCTCGGGTCTGGATCAGCCGTCCGAATACGCTCTGATATTCGACTGCGAAACCACCATCGATGCAGCTCAGGCCTTAAGGGTTGGGTTCTTTCAAGTTTGTGAATCAGGAGCTTTGGTCCGCGAGGGTTTGTTTTTTGATGAGGATACGCTCACCGATGCCGATATCGCGACAATCCTCGCTTTCGGTGAGACAAACTGTCTTGAAGTGTTGTCCGCCGACGAATTTCGAGCCGATGTCTTCTTGCAAATCGGATATCGCTGGCGAGGCAGCATCGTCGGCTTCAACCTGCCGTTTGATATCTCCCGCATTGCCATTGGCCACGGTGAAGCCCGAAAACATATGCGCGGCGGGTTCTCGTTTCCCCTCACTCCCAATAAGTACGATCCCAAGGTGCGGGTGAAACATCTCAGCCGTAGAGCGGCTTTAATCGACTTTGCCAAACCCGCTATACAGACGACTGGTCGGAGTGGACGTAAGCGCGGAGAAAAGGTGCCGCACAACCGGGGCTATTTCTACGACATAAAAACACTCGCAGCTTCTCTTACAAGCCGAAGCTTCTCTCTGGGCAGTTTGTGTGAATTTCTAGGAACGCAAACGCAGAAGCGAAAGACAGAAGAGCACGGCGGGCCTATTACACCTGATTACCTCGACTATGCTCGTGCAGACGTTCAAGCCACATGGGAGTGTTATGAAGCCCTTACGGCTATGTACGTGAAGCATGGGCTGGATAAGCCCGCTCATCGCATTCTGAGTGAAGCCAGCGTTGGTAAGGCTTATCTCGATCAAATGGGCATAGAGCCTCTACTCGCCTGCCAGCCCGATATCGATAGATCCATCTTCGGAAAGACCATGTGTGGGTACTACGGCGGCAGAGCGGAAGTGCGCATTCGCCGTGAAGTCCGAGAAGTGATCTATGTGGATTTCAAGTCCATGTATCCGACCGTGAATAGTCTTATGGGGCTATGGGATTTTGTCATCGCGGACGGCATGAGCTGGCATGACACCACAACGGAGACCCAAGAGTTTTTAAATCGGGTTACTGATTCAGATCTGCAAAAGCCGGATACGTGGCTAGGCCTTCGGACCATTGTCCGCATTAAGCCGGATGGAGATGTTCTGCCGGTACGTGCGAAGTATGACGGTAACGTCAATACTATTGGTCTCAACCATCTCAGCAGTGATCACTCACTGTGGTACACGCTGGCCGACTGCGTAGCCTCCAAGCTGCTGACCGGTAAAACACCGACCATCATTGAAGCCATCACATTCAAGCCTGGACCATCTCAGAAGGGACTCAAACCCGTCGATTTGTTCGGTAATCCGGCTTACAGGGTCGATCCAATAAAGCATGATGTATTTAACCGGCTCATCGATTTACGTGATGAGGCTAAATCCAGAAATGATCCCATCGAAAAAGCCATTAAAATTATTGCCAATGCGACCAGCTACGGCATTTTTATTGAGATAATTCGCGATAATGCCGCAAAGCCGGAATTATTATTTGTTTACGGAATTAACGGTGATTTTCATGAATTAAATACCAGAGCAATAGAAGAGCCCGGTAAATATTTTAATCCATTATTGGGTGTTTTAATTACCGGTGCTGCCCGTTTAATGCTGGCATTAGCGGAAATAATTACGATTAAAAATAATTTGGAATGGGTATTTTGCGATACAGATAGTTTAGCTATCGCAAAACCAAAGGAAATAAATCGCAATATATTTATTGAAAAGGCAAATGCGGTAATTGATTGGTTTATTCCGTTAAATCCGTACAAAAAACCCGGTTCGATATTACAAATAGAAGATATTAATTTCGGGAATAGCGGAAAAAATATAAAGCCGCTTTATTGTTATGCGATATCTGCAAAAAGATATTGTCTCTTTAATAAAGATAACTCCGGAAAACCAATATTAAGAAAAGCCTCTGCTCATGGTTTAGGACATTTAATTGAGCCATATTCCGATAAAGAGGCATTACCTGAATTACCAAAGCCACAATATTCCCTCCCAAAAATTGGGGTAAAGCGCTGGCAGCATGATTTATGGATAAAAATCATCGAGGCCGCGCTGGCCGGACATCCTGACCAGGTATCGTATGACTGGCACCCAGCATTACAAAAACCAGCCCTCAGCCGCTACAGCGCGACCAGTCCCGACCTCTTAGGCTGGATGAAACACTGGAACGAGGGAAAGCCTTACAGCCAGCAAATTCGGCCCTTTGGGTTTCTGGTGGCCCCGATGGCTAAGAAGGGTCTTCTGGCCGAACCCTCGGAGGCAGAGCTGGTCGATCCGAGCAAACGCGGACGGCCAGCCAAGGCTGCCGATCCAAAGCCGATAGCGCCGTTCGAGACCGATCCAGCCAGGGCTGTGGCGCAAGCGTTCGACCGGGTGACCGGTGACCCAATCGACCCCAGGCAGCTTAAAACCTACGCAGAAGCTTTGTTTAACTATCACCTCAGCTCGGAGGACAAGTTCGAGAATGGTGAGTTTCTGGACCGAGGAAAGACAGCGCGGAGACATATCCGCGCCGAGAGTGTTAGGCTAATCGGCAAGGAAGCAAACAAAGTGGGGGAAAGCGGGGAAGCGGACCCGCTGGAATGCAATGCCGTCGCAAGCTTTCAGACAACTCGACGATTTCATCCGAAACAAAATGCGGATGTCGCACATCTACCAGCCGGTGATGCTGCTGGAATTGCTGCGACGAAAGGGAAACGCAACCCGCCGCGACATAGCAAAAGCCCTTCTAAGTCACGACGAATCGCAAGTTGAATACTATGAGCAAATCACCGCCAACATGGTGGGCCGTGTTCTTACCAAGAACAGAGGGATTACTGAGCGGGATGGCAATGACTATAGCCTGAAGGATTTCGAGCGGCTTTCTAACGATGAAGTCAAAGCCCTAAAAGCACTGTGTAACGAAAAAATCGATGCATACATCGAGAAGCGCGGCAAACGTATTTGGCAGCACCGCACTAAAAGCGCTGGATATATCTCGGGCACACTTCGCTACGAGGTATTTAAAAGGGCAAAATTTCGATGCGAACTGTGCGGTGTGATGGATAGGGATAAAGCTCTAGAGGTCGATCATATCATCCCACGCAATAAAGGTGGATCAGACGATATTAGCAATCTGCAGGCCCTCTGTTATTCCTGCAACGCCATGAAGCGTGATCGTGATGATACGGATTTTCGCGGAATAGCTGACAGCTATAGCCACCGCGAAAAAGGATGCGTGTTTTGCGATATTCCACAAACAAAAGTCATCGCAGAAAACGAACTGTGCGTAGCCATCAAAGACGGCTACCCCGTGACGGAAGGTCACATGTTGATAATACCCAAGCGCCATGTATCGGATTATTTCGATCTATATCAGCCGGAAAGAAATGCGATTGAAGCGCTGCTGCATGAGCAACGGCAGCAGCTTTGCCAAAGCGACGCCAGTGTCAGTGGATTTAATGTAGGCGCAAATTCAGGTGAAGATGCCGGGCAGACGGTGCTTCATTGCCACGTGCATTTAATCCCGAGGCGGTCGGGAGATGTCGAAAACCCTAGGGGTGGGGTTCGAGGGGTTATTGCTAAAAAACAGCAATACTGATGAAACAGAAAAATGGATGGTTTCGCGAGTGCGTAGTGCTCTAAGGCGGCATAATGAGCGCATCGACAAAATAGCTATGTGCAAGAGAGAATAGTGGTAGCGCCCTCTAGGAGTACAGGATGACGAAAATAAACTGTTCGGAATGTGGAAAAGACTTTTCGTCTGAGGTTGCCTCATGTCCATATTGTGGAGAGCCTCACAACAACATCACTAGACCGGTTGGGATGCTATTGGGGCTGGGCATCTTCCTATCACCGGTTATTTTCGCTTGGTTCACACTTCAATCAGGGCGGAGCCTTCGGTCTCGGGTTATTGCGTTCTCTTGGTTGCTCGCAATATTGGTATTAGTGCTTGGGACTCAATTAGAATGAGGGCTCAGCACTTCTCACCTACCTCCTGTTTAAAATGCCTACACCCTCTGGACGAGTTCGGTCAGTTATGCAATCATCAAGACATTCTTGGAAATTCCTGGGGTGGGGGAAGTAATAATGCGCGTCGCCGCGACCGTTTTTTTGGCATCCGTTTTTGTTTCTGGTTGTGTCTCGAACAACTCGATCCAACCTATTCAGGTTGGGGACACTGAAAAGTCATGCGAAGTTCTGACACTTGAACTAAATCAACTTGGTGTACAATTTGAAGAGGCCAAAGATGATTCTGGGTTCACCGGCAAAAACGTTGGTATGGCCCTACTTTTCTGGCCGGGCATTTTTGTAAACGAAAGCCGCGCATCAAGAAATCAATCTTCCGTTCAGCAACGAATTCAATATTTGACGGGTTTGTACAATCAAAAATGCGTCGGCAATCGTAGAGATGCAGCTGCTGATGCAGAAAGTTGATACCTACTAATTCTTTATTGAGTTGTTCCTCCAAAAAATTGCTGAAGAAACCGCTCAGTTTTTCATTCGATTGCCTATCTAATAAAAAAGCCCCATCGATTTGATGGGGTTTTTTTGTGGTTGCTCGACCAATATTTATTGGTGGAGATAACTATACCCCCGCACTGAATGGGTGCGGGGGTTTAATAGAGGTCGGCGGCAAAAGAGGCGGCGTTACACGTTCACACCATTTAAAACTACGTGTAACACCGCTCCCCCTTTTGGCTCTTGAGGCGTTAGTTGGCTTGCCGGCGAAGGAATGCCGGAATTTCCAACTCCTCCTCGTTATGATCTCCGCCGATGCGGTCTTTGGCATTGACGGAAATGTTCATGGTTCCCGGCTTGTCCACCTTGGCTTGTGGTTCGGGTGCGCGGGTCTCGGAGACCTCCTCAGTTTTTGGCTTCGAGGTGAGACTGCGGTAGCGGCTGAACAAGCTGACCCGACCACCATCCTGTTTTGCTTCCGCGGCTGGTTGCGTTGCAGGCGATGCTGCAGGTGTCGTCTCTGTGGGTTCAGGTTTGACTTCCGCCATCGCCGGTTTCTCCGGCGCGGCCGGCTGAGTTAGCGGCAGGGTCGGTGCGCTCTCCTCAGATACGGGAGCTGGACGCGGCACCATAGGTGCGGCTGCGGGCTGTGGTTGCTCCGCCCGCGGTTCTACGGGCGCTTTTGGAACAAACACTTCCCGTTGGCGTTCCGCCAAGGTTGGTCCCGACGGTGCAATGCGCGAAGCCACGGGCGGTGAGGCTTTCGCAATTGCTTCCGCGACCGCCGCCGTCTGTGCCTGAGGTGCGGGAACCGGTTTAGCTTCGGCGGGCTGTTCTGGCTCACCGAGTTCAGCCACCGCGTCCTTTGCATTGGCTTCGGCTTGTTTGGCTGCCGCTGTCATTTCCGCAAGGGCTTTTTCTTCGGCCTCAAGCTGCGTTGTTCCCGTTGCAGGAGCCAGGGTCGGCCCTCCGAAACCAAACTGACCGAGAGTGGGTTGAGGCGCTTGCACTGGACGGGTGGGAGCCATGGGCGCACGTGCGGCAGTAGATGTGTCCGCGTCGGGTAGACGCCGTCCCACCATACGCGGTTCCGCGCGCATAGGCATAGGCCGTGGCTGCGCACCGGCTTCGGACTCAATTCCGGTTGCCACAACGGAGACGCGAATACGTCCTTCCATTTGCTCATCGAAGCAGGATCCGAAGATGATATGTGCTTCGGTTTCCACTTCATCGCGGATGCGGTTCGCAGCTTCATCAACCTCAAACAACGTGATGTCCGCGCCGCCGGTGATGTTGATGAGAACACCTTTCGCGCCGCGCATGGAGGTTTCTTCCAAGAGCGGGTTAGCGATAGCAGCTTCTGCGGCATCGAGAGCGCGGCGTTCTCCTTCCGCTTCCCCGGTACCCATCATGGCGCGACCCATTTCTTTCATCACCGTGCGCACATCGGCGAAGTCCAAGTTGATCATGCCCGGCATCATCATGAGGTCGGTGACACTACGCACGCCGCCGTGCAGAACATCGTCTGCCATCTTGAAAGCGTCGGCAAAGGTCGTTTTCTCATTCGCCACCCGAAATAAATTCTGGTTCGGAATAACGATGAGGGTATCGACACATTGAGCGAGTTCCTCGATACCAGCCTCGGCGAGACGCATGCGATGCACGCCCTCGAACTGGAACGGTTTGGTGACAACGCCCACGGTAAGAACACCAAGGTTGCTTGCTGCCTTCGCGATAACCGGAGCGGCCCCGGTACCGGTGCCACCACCCATGCCGGCGGTGATGAAGGCCATATGCGAGCCTTCCAGTTCACCGGCAATGAGTTCCACCGCTTCTTCGGCGGCGTGACGGCCAATGTCCGGACGTGCGCCGGAGCCTAACCCCTGTGTGGTGTCACGGCCCAGTTGAATGCGCCGATCCGTGCGCGATGAGGCGAGGGCTTGCGCGTCGGTATTAGCAACAACAAAGTCGACACCCTCCATGGCGCTTTGGATCATGTTGTTGACGGCGTTTCCGCCAGCGCCGCCGACGCCGACGACAGTGATGCGCGGCTTTAGCTGCGCGTCAATGGTAGTCTTAGGTACGGTAATGTTGATGGTCATTTGCAGTCTCCAAATATTTCTAAGCTCGTTGCAACGATTGAGTTTTTGATCACTCTTTTTGTTTTCGGGTTTCGTAGGGCGGGTGGACCGGTCGATCGCCCCACGCCACGTATCGTTGGTCTGCTCTCCATCATTAGAAGTTCTCCCTTAACCACTGGCCAAGGCGGCCAAAGGAGTTTTTGTTTTTGGCGGCTTGCATCGCCGCGTAGTCTGGTCGTGTCACATGTTCCCGCAGGCCGTAACGGAGTAAGCCTGCAGCTGTAGAAAACGCTGGGCCCGAGACGGACTCAGGTAGGCCTCGGATCATCTTCGGTCGTCCGAGGCGTACCTGCTTGTCGAGCACGAGCTCGGCAAGATCGCGTAGCCCTTCGAGTTGGCTGGCACCGCCGGTAAGCACGACGCGCCGGCCAGCCGATTTTCCAAAGCCAGAAACGTCAAGATGGCTGCGGACCAGCTCGAGCGTCTCTTCCACGCGGGCCTGAATAATTTGAACCAACATGGATTTTGGAACTTCGTTTGCGCTGGTCTCGTCGTCTTCGCCGACCAGCGGTACTTTTATTAGGTCACGAGCATTCGCCGGCGCTTGCAGCACGCTACCGTGAACCGTTTTGAGGCGTTCAGCCTTGGCAACTGGTGTTGAGAGACCCTTGGCGATATCGCCTGTAATGTGTTGACCACCGACAGGAATCGTCTCGACAAAGCAGACATGACCCTCAACAAAAACGGCGATCGATGTGGTGCCACCGCCCATGTCGATGACCGTGCAGCCCAAGTCCTTTTCATCCTCAACCAAGCAGGCAACGCCGGACGCGTAAGGAGAAACCACACGTTCGGCAACGTCGAGGTCACATCTATCAATGACAGAATTCAGGTTGCGCGAGGGACCAACGGCCGCGGTCACGAGGTGAATATTTACGCCAAGTTTTCCGCCATACATGCCTCTTGGGTCGATAATGCCGTTGCTTCCGTCGATCGAATATCCTGTCGGGATGCAATGAATGAGCTCACGATCGTTGGGGTCGAACTGCGAACTGCCGTGATCAAGAATTCGGCGTACGTCGGTATCGCGGATTTGGTGCCCGGACACTGCTAACTCAACATCGACGCGCGTTGATTGCGGGGCGCCGCAGGACATATTGACGAATACTTTTTCAATCCGCTCGCCCGCCATTTGTTCAGCGGCATCAACAGCGGAACGTACACCAGACTCCGCTTCGTCTAGGTTTGTCACTTGGCCGCAGCGCATGCCGCGGGAGCGGTGATGGCCGACCCCCACGACTTGAAACTCGCCGCCTTCATCTGTTTTGGCGCCCATCTTTGCGATGAAGCACGCAACCTTGGTCGTGCCCACATCCAGGGCCGCGATCGTGCCGTTTCGCGGTAATGATTTACTCACGGTGACCTAACTCCTTTTGCTCAAGCCATGCCACGGCATACACAACAGCCGATATTTCATATTTCCCTCTGCTCACCCATCTCGGGCAATTTGGTTTCGTCATTTGCGGCTGGCGAAATGATTTCCTCGTCGTGAGTATTGACGCGAACGATCAATTGGCCTTCGACCCGCATGTCGATAAACTCCAGATCGCGCTCAAGAATTTGGTAGGTGCGTTCGATGTCGGCGAGACGGGTCCATGATAATGCTAGGTTGTTTTCTGGAAGCCGAACGTTGATGCCGTGTTCGTAATCATCGAAATATACGTTCCACCGTCGCCCACTCACGCGCACAGCTGCGACTATTCGGCTCGCTAAGTCTGCGTTGGTCGATGTGACCGTCTCAAAAAACTCAGAAGCGTGATGTGGGGCGTCGGGTCCGACAATGAGCGGTAGTCGTCGATCTGTGCCAGGAACGTCGACAATTTCGATTCCGTCTCGATTGACTAGCGTGTAGCGATCTTCGCGCTGCCACAGGGCATACGGCTCGTATTCGCTGAGAACAATGTGAACGCCGCCCGGCAAACGCCGTTCCACTTTCGCGGTTTTCACCCAAGGTAAGGCTTCAATCGACTCTCGCGCCTTTACAACGTCAATGGCGAGAATGGGAGCGCCACGTTCGATATCAAGGGCAGCGATCAAGTCATCGCGGTCAGTCTGATTACGACCTTCCACGGTGAGTGATTGAAGATTCAGCCCGGCCAATGTCGTGGAATCCAAGGCCATCGCGCGAATATCGCGGGCGATCTTCGGGATCTCCGGCGCAAAGGGTCCGAGCACGGCATAGGAGCCGGCGCCTACTGTTCCAACCAACGTGATGGCTGCCAAAACTGTGCGAAGTCTTATGCGTCGCATTTTGCGTGCTCCACCATCCAGAGAATTAGATCGTCGAAGCTCAATCCAATGTGGGCGGCTTGCTCGGGTACGAGCGATGTGGGCGTCAAGCCGGGCTGCGTGTTGATTTCAAGCAGGTAAAATTCATTGTCATCAAAGCGCAGGTCGGCGCGCGCAACGCCGCGACATCCCAAAACCTTGTAGGCCTCTAAAGATAATTTCATCGCACGGTCGTACTGCGCGGGATTCAATTGTGCGGGGAGTTCGTGTGCGGAGCCACCATCCGCGTACTTCGCGTCGTAGTCGTAAAATTCGCGTTTCGTTGTGATTTCGGTTACTGCCAGGGCGCGTTCACCCATAAGGGCGACGGTCACTTCGCGGCCGGGAATATAGCGTTCGGCCATAATGGGATCGGTGTCCGCCAGACCAAGATCGGAAAGAGGCGGACGGTTGTCGCCGTCGCGCACGATTTTCACGCCGACGCTGGAGCCTTCGTTCACGGGCTTAAGGACGTAGGGCCGGTCCATCACATCGCCTTTTTCCGCTTCGGCGACGGTGACAATGTTTTCATCGGCGACTGGTATACCGGCGGAGGCGAACAATCGTTTTGCGAGGGGTTTGTCCATCGCCGCTGCGGACGCAAGGCGACCAGAGTTGGTGTAAGGAATGGCCATCATGTCGAGAAGACCCTGCACGCAACCATCCTCGCCATACCGTCCATGAAGGGCGTTGAATACGACATCTGGCTTTGCGTCATTTAATGTCGACACCAGTGCGCCCATATCGCGCGTGACATCGATAAATGTTGCTGCAATGCCTTTAGCCTTAATGGCCTTTTCAGCCGCGCGCCCAGATACAAGCGAAACATCGCGCTCCTTGGAAAACCCACCGCCAAGAACAGCTACATGACTTACGGACGAAGGTTGACTCACGGTGCCCCTCCATCCGAAATCGCATTATTGTCTTCCTCGTGGACGCCAATACGGCGAATTTCCCAGTGAAGGTCGACGCCCGACGTCTCAAGGACTCTCTGCCGAACCTCTTCACCCAATGTTTCAATGTCGCGCGCGGACGCCGTGCCTGTATTGATGAGGAAGTTGGTGTGTTTTTCAGACACGCACGCGCCGCCAATTGTGAGACCGCGGCAGCCGGCTTGGTCGATCAATGTCCAGGCTTTTTGACCAGGTGGGTTTGCGAAGGTAGAGCCGCCGGTTCGCGCCTGCGTTGGTTGCGCGGCTTCGCGCTCGCTGCGGATCTCCCGAATGCGCGCTGTTATCATCTCCTTGTCACCGGGCGTGCCCTTAAGTTCGGCGCCAACGAAAATCCAATTCTTGTCGACCGCGGTCGAGCGATAGGAGAAACCCATTTCCTTTGCACCGAGAACACGTGCAGTACCGTTTTCATCGAGCGCGGTGGCGCTTTCGAACACATCTTTGATTTCGCGCCCATATGCGCCGGCATTCATGCAAAGCGCGCCGCCGATGGTGCCGGGTATTCCCGTTAAGAACTCAAGGCCAGTCAAAGAAGCGTCGCGCGCAGCCGTCGCCACGCTGGCATCCGCAATTCCAGCGCCGCATCGCACGATGTTTCCGTCGACCGATACCGTGCCGAATGCTTTACCCAATCGGATGACCACGCCGGGAACTCCGCCATCGCGCACGAGGAGATTGGACCCGAGGCCGAAGACCGTCAGAGGGCTAGTACGAGTCCGGTTTTTGAGAAACGCGCTCAAGTCTTCAACGTCCGCAGGCGTGTACAATACCTCTGCAGGGCCACCAACACGGAACCAAGAGAGCTTACCCAGGTCTGCCATAGGCTCGTATGTGCCGCGCACAGGTGGCAGCTGCTCCATGAGTTGAGGACGGGAGTTGCGAGCCGGCATCATGCGGCGCCTCCAACGCGACTTTTGCCCTCTTCCCTGTTTTGGATAGCGGCAAGATCGTTGGGTAGGGCTTGAGCCCAGGCGGTAATATTACCGGCGCCCAAACAGACCACGACATCACCGGGGCCCGAGATATCGTCGATCACTGCTGCCAGATGTTTTGGTGACATTAGTGCGGTGACGGCCGGGTGTCCGTGATCATGCAGGCCGTTGACCAAGGCATCACGGTCAATTCCGTTGATCGGAGACTCACCGGCTGGGTAGACATCGGCAACGATGACGTGGTCGGCATCGTTGAAGCACTGACAGAAGTCTTCGAACAATGTTTGAAGTCGGCTATATCGATGCGGCTGAACAACGGCAATTACTCGGCCTTCGGCCGCTGTGCGGGCAGCCTTGAGCACCGCAGCGATTTCCACAGGATGGTGGCCGTAATCATCGATGATTGTGACGCCGCCGGTCTCACCGACCTTGGAGAAGCGGCGTTTAACACCTTTGAATTGGGCGAGACTCTCGCGGATAGTGTCGTCAGGAATACCCATCTCTGCGGCGACGGACACCGCGGCAAGGGCGTTCAACACATTGTGCTGGCCAAACATTGGCACGTGAATGTTTGATATGATGCGCTCACCACCAGTGACACGTTCGGAGACCGCGGCATCGAAATGCGCGCCCGACATATCGAGGGCAAGATTTAGCCCGCGTACTTGTGCCGCTGGACTCAATCCGTAGGTAACGATTTTGCGATCGGTGAGTTGAGGAAGAAGTGATTGAACTTCCGGATGATCGATGCACAACACGCCAAACCCATAAAAGGGAATGCCCTCGACAAATTGCCGAAAAGCGCGCTTCAGGTGTTCGAAGTCGCCGTAGAAATCCATGTGCTCCGGATCAATATTGGTTACGATTGCAATGGTGGCGGGAAGCCGAATAAACGTGCCGTCGGATTCGTCGGCCTCAACGACCATCCATTCACCGTCACCAAGCCGCGCATTTGTTCCATAAGCGTTGATAATGCCGCCGTTGATAACGGTGGGGTCGAGACCCGCACCGTCCAAAACGCAAGCGACCAAAGAGGTTGTTGTTGTTTTGCCGTGTGTTCCGCCAACCGCCATCGACCATTTCAAGCGCATGAGTTCTGCGAGCATCTCGGCGCGGCGCACAACGGGAAGCATTGCCTTGCGTGCCGCGAGTACTTCGGGGTTGTCAGCTTTCACCGCTGACGATGTGACAATCACGCGAGCGTCGCCGAGATTTTCCGCGCGGTGGCCGACTTCTATCTTGAAGCCGAGTCCGCGCAATCGATCGACATTGGCGTTTTCGGCAATATCACTTCCTTGGACCTGGTAGCCGAGGTTGTGCATGACTTCGGCAATGCCGGACATGCCGATCCCGCCGATTCCGACGAAATGAATAATGCCAATGTCGAGGGGCAGGGATTGCATTAAATTGCTCCCCGTTTCATAGGTTCGGTTGAAATCGGACGTGCAGTAGATGAGCGCTTCGGCGCTCGAACGTTGTCTTCATCTCGAATTAGAGCGGTCACGACGTCGGCGAGACGTCCCGCAGCGTCGGGAATAGCAAAAGCCGCGGCAGCTGCCGCCGTGTGCGACATGGCTTTTGGATCTGCCATAATGGCGATAAGGAGTTGGGCAAGCGCTTCGGGAGTTGCAGTCGGTTGAGGCATGTGCCAGCACCCACCGGCTTCCGCCAGCACTTTCGCGTTCGCTTCTTGATGGTTGTCGGCGGCGTGCGGGTAGGGGACTAGCAGACTAGGCCGCCCCGCAACACTAACTTCGGCGACGGTCGACGCGCCAGACCGCGCGATTAGGAGATGAGTTTCGCGCAACAGATCGGGCACATTGTCGAAGAACGCCCGCAGTTGAACATGGGCGCCCACCTCGTCATAGGCGGTGTGAGTGCGATCAAGTTCTTCAGGGCGGCATTGTTGAGTGAACGTAATGCGCTTTTTGAACTCTATGGGAAGTTTCTTGATGGCTTCGGGAACCACGTCACTGAAGACACGCGCGCCCTGACTTCCGCCTAAAATGAGAATATTTATCGGGTCGGTGCCACTTGGCGCTGTGTATGGCGTATCTCGAACCTCTGTGATGGCCGCGCGGACAGGAAGGCCAGTGCGGACCAGTTGAGCTCCCTTTGGAGCGGGACGCTTTAGATCAAAGGATGTGCAGACGCGATCAACATACTTTGCAACAAGTCGGTTTGCGCGCCCCAACACTGCGTTTTGTTCGTGAATAACCGTCGGAATTGATAGATTCAGTGCTGCCGCGACCGTCGGAACTGAGGCGTATCCACCAAAACCGACTACGGCGGCCGGTTGAAGAGATGTGAGAAGCTTGCGCGCTTGAAAGAATCCAGCGCTAAGGGCTATGAGCGCTTTGATACGACCTACAACACCGCGACCGGCGATGCCTTTCGCGTCGACCGTGTAACTTTCGATGGTCGATAACGTGCCGCCGTAGGTATTGCCACGCTTGTCGCTGATGAGTGCAACACGGAAACCTTGATCAAGCAGTTCTTTTGCGAGTGCGTCGGCCGGAAACATATGCCCGCCGGTTCCGCCCGCCGCGAGGACAATAAGGTCTGCAGACCCGTTTTGGATTCTCATCATGATCTAAGTCCTTCCGTGTCGCGGCGGCGGCGCGTAAGAGCGAGCAACATGCCCATCCCGATGCCCAAAGCGAGCAGGGACGAACCGCCATATGAGATAAAAGGAAGCGTCATGCCTTTCGTGGGCATCATGTGAAGGCTGGACGCCATATTGATCATTGCTTGCAGCCCGAACTGAACCGCGAGACCACCGACGGCCAGCAATACAAATAGATTTTCTTCCTGCATGACTTTCATGAGCGCGCGAATGACAAGGAACGCAAACAACGCGACCAGAAGTAGGCACAAGAAAACGCCGAACTCTTCGCCGGCAACAGCGAAGATAAAGTCCGTATGCGCGTCGGGAAGAGCCTCTTTGACCCGCCCTTCACCGGGACCGCGCCCAAAAAAGCCGCCCTGCTGGAAAGCGCGCATCGCCTGGGTGACTTGGTACGTATCGCCCGTCGTTGGATCCAAAAAGCGATCCACGCGGCTTGCGACGTGCGGGAACAAAAAGTACGACCCCACAACAGCGCCCATGCCACACGCTACAAACAAAATGACCCATACAATAGGTAACCCAGCGACAAAGAATTGCGCACACCACACCGCGGTGACGACAAGCGTCATCCCCACATCCGGTTGTGCCAGCAGCAAAGCGGCAATCACGAGCAGAAGTGCAGCGGCGATGATGTTGCCTGAAAAGTTTTCATGCGTACGGTGAGCCGCGAACATCCAGGCCGTCACGACAGCAAAAAAGGGTTTCATAAATTCGGACGGTTGGAGGGCGGGAAGAGGTCCAAGATCTAACCAACGGCGAGCCCCATTGATGTTCTCGCCGAAGAAGAACGTCGCAATCATTAGAGCTAACATGATTGCGAACCCGACAATCGCGCCGCGCCTCACAGACGCAACCGAAAGCAGTGAAGTCGCGAACATCACAAGGATAACCATCGGCAGGAAAAGAGCCTGCTTGCGCACAAAGTGGAAAGTATCCACGCCGATCCGCTCTGCGGCGGGCGGCCCTGCCGCGAAATTCAGGAGAATGCCGATCGCTAGAAGCAGGCCAACGGCGGCGAGCATCCATTTGTCGACCGTCCACCACCAACGGCTAACAATACTTGTATCAAGACGGGTCAGAGTGTGCGTGCTCATGTGCGCACCTCCCCATCGGTCGGCCAAAGTCGATTCACTTCGTCACGAAAACGATTGCCGCGGTCTTCAAAGTTTTTGAACATATCGAATGACGCGCATGCGGGAGACAACAGAACCGTTGCTGGCATGTTGTCACGCATCGCCGCGGTTCCCGCTTTCTCTATGGCGGACCTCAGGTCGCCGCAATGATCGACGGGGACGTGACCATTTAAGGTTTTAGCGAAATCGTTTGCGGCTTCGCCGATTAAGTAGGCGTGCCGTATGCGAGGAAAGAAAGGTTTAAGGGACTCAATCCCCCCTTCCTTTGCTTGGCCGCCCGCAATCCAGTAAATGGTATCGTAACAAGCCAAAGCTTTTTCTGTGGCGTCTGCGTTGGTGGCTTTGCTGTCATTAACAAAGGTAGTGTTTCCTTGGGTGCTCACCACTTCTTGTCTGTGGTGCAGTCCTGGAAAGCTTGCGAGGCTTGAGGCGACAATTTCGCTAGACAGTCCATGGGACAACGCGACAGCTGTTGCCGCCGCGGCGTTCTGCCAATTGTGTGCGCCCGGGAGCGCGGGTGCCGTTTTTAGATCTGTAATTTCTTCAAGGTCTTGCCCCATAGCATTGATAAGAATGCCATCGTCAACATAGACTCCACCGATAACGGGTTGCTTTGCCGAAATTGGTATTGTGGTGTGAATGCCATCGGCAGTGAGCGCTGCACAGATAGCCGCTGTATAGGAATCATCTATGCCGACAACGGCTGTCCGAGGATGGCGTTGGTTGTCAAAAACGCGTTTCTTCGCGGCTATATACCCATCCATACCACCGTGACGGTTCAGGTGATCCGATGCCAAGTTTAGAAAGACCGCCGAATCGCAAGCAAGATTAGGGACAAGTTCGAGCTGGTAAGACGATAGTTCGAGCACATAGGTGCCGCCTATCCCTAGAGGCTCGAGATCAAGCGCAGGCACACCTAGATTTCCTCCTGCGGCTGTTTTGCGTCCGGCGCTTTCCAGAATGTGGGCAATTAAGGCCGTCGTTGTCGACTTGCCATTTGTGCCTGTGACCCCAATAACCGTCGCGTCGGGTTGAGACTCCAACAGGAGATCGACGTCGCACCTAAGTTGCAAACCGGCCTTTTGTGCCTGAAGCGCGATGGGGTGAGGTTCTGGATGCGTGTGGGGAACACCCGGACTCCATACGAGGGCGCGCGTATCGTCGAAATTCGGATTGGCTCCATCGAAAGCAGTGAATGAACGCGCTGTTCCCTGTGCGAGCTGGGTTGGCGTGTCGTCCCATACTCTCACGTCCGCACCACTCGCGCGCAAGGACTCGGCAGCCGACAGGCCGGATTTCCCGAGGCCCATAACGACAACCCGTTCACCGGCGTAGCGGAGTGTGGAGATCATCACGCCCGTTACCTCAACTTCAACGTCGCCAGCCCGGCGATAGCCAGAACAATGGCGATGATCCAAAACCGAATAACGATGGTTGCCTCGGCCCACCCCTTTTCTTCGAAGTGGTGATGCAGGGGTGCCATCTTAAAAACGCGCTTGCCTGTAAGTTTGAAGGAGGCGACTTGGACAATGACGGATACGGTCTCCAACACGAACAAACCACCAACAATGGCCAGTACAATTTCGTGCTTGGTCACAACCGCGACAGACCCAAGCGCGCCGCCCATGGCCAAAGACCCGGTATCACCCATAAACACCATGGCCGGGGGAGCGTTAAACCAGAGAAAGCCCAACGCCGCGCCGACAACTGCACCGCAGAAAATTGAAAGTTCTCCAGCGCCCGGGATGTAATGGACCTGAAGGTAATTTGCGAAAACAACGTTGCCGATGAGGTAAGCGATGATTGTGAATACGCCGGCTGCGATCATGACCGGTACAATTGCCAACCCGTCCAACCCGTCGGTCAAATTGACCGCGTTGCCCGCACCCACCATGACAAAAATCACAAACGGGACGTACAAAATGCCGAGATCAAGAAGAACATCCTTAAAGAATGGTAAGGCGAGCTGTCCGGACATTTCCGGCGTACTAATAACGGTGATCCAATACGCCGCGGTTCCGGCAACGGCGATTTGAGCCAACAATTTTGTTCGGCCCTTTAAACCGCCCGATGTCCGGCGTGTAACTTTGAGGTAATCGTCCAGAAAACCAATGACCCCGTAGCCAACAGTTACGAGAAGGGCGATCCATACATAGCGATTGGTGAGATCGGCCCACAGTAGCGTTGCCAGTGTAATTCCAAGTAACATCATCACACCGCCCATGGTGGGTGTGCCTTGTTTGGTGATGAGGTGAGTTTTGGGTCCATCATCCCGAATAGGCTGCCCAGCTTTTTGTTTCGAGCGGAGCCAATTGATAATTGCGGGACCGAACACAAAGGCGACCACTAGCGACGTCATGACGGCGCCGCCGGTGCGGAATGTGAGGTAACGAAAAACGTTGAGCACTGAGAACTGATCGGAGAACTCGGAAAGAAAATAAAACATCGATTTACCTCTCCGTTTACCCAGTAGCGGCGCGTTGCGCTGCGCGTGATTGAGAAGGTGAAAGGGCCAAAATGGCGTCTACGACAGTTCCCATGCGGCTTCCATGAGACCCTTTGACGGCGACGACATCACCAGACCGAATTTCTTGCGTTACGAGGTCTGAAAGGATTTCGGCGTCTTGAGCGTGGCCGCCGCGCATGTGTTTAGGCAGAGTATCGTGCAGATTTTTCATAAGGGGACCGGCCGTAAACACTTGATCGATACCGGCCGCCTGAAGGCTGCTCGCAAGATCAGCGTGAAGGCTAGGCGCCTCGTCTCCAAGCTCTAGCATGTCGCCTAGCACCATAATCAGCCGACTATTTGTACCGCTCACGGACTGGTGGGTTTGCGCGATGGTTTCTGCAAGGAGGCGCACGGCGGCAGGGCTCGCGTTGTAGCTTTCGTCGATCAACAAAATGGTTCCGTCGTCGGTTGGAATTTGTGTGCGCGCGCCGCGTCCGACCGGTGCAGCCAATTTTGCGAGCGCGGCAGCCCCGTGCCTTAGATCTGCGCCCAAAGCTTCGATTGCCGCGAGCGCTGCGACGCTATTCAAAGCCCAGTGCCGACCGCTGACGATCATGTCGTAGGTAATGCGTTGGCCACCAAATTCAGCCGCCACTTGCGTACCGTCGGGCGTGAGCGACCACGCGACCAGACGCGCCGCAGCGTCGCCTCCGGTACCGAAGCTTACCGCATGCTCGCAGCCATAGGTTTTCGTACTAGCGTTTAGGCGGGCGTAGTGCGGATTGTCGCGCGGTAGGACGACAATACCGCCCGGTTCGAGTCCTGCCATAATCGCTGCTTTCTCGTCGGCGATTTCGGCGACGGAGTTGAAGAACTCTAAATGAACAGCTTCAACGCTGGTAACAATCGCAACGTGGGGCCGAACAAGTTTAGAGAGTGGAGCTATTTCGCCCGGATGATTCATACCGAGCTCAAAGACTCCAAATTTTGTATCTGCGGGCATGCGCGAGAGGCTTAGCGGCACGCCCCAATGGTTGTTGAGATTGCCGGCAGTGGCGTGCGTCGCCCCTTGCGCGGAGAGGCTAAGCTTGAGGGCTTCTTTGGTCCCGGTTTTACCGACACTTCCGGTTACCGCGACGATACACGCTTTTGTCCGGGCGCGCGCAGCTTCACCAAGTTTTTGGAGTGCTGCAAACGTATCCTTAACTATTACGAGCTTATTATGGTAACTGTCGGAATCCTCAATCGAGCTACCTACGATTGCGGCAGCAGCCCCATTATCTATCGCATCTGATACAAACTCATGCCCGTCAAAATTGGGGCCCTTCAAGGCGACAAACACATCACCTTTTTCAATCGAGCGACTATCGATTGACACGCCGGATGCAGTCCAAGTTCCCGAGCAAGCACCGCCCGTGGCTTTCACTATTTCGTCTGCAGTCCACAAGTGTGTCATGAGGGGGTTTTCCCTTGACCAAGGACTTCGCGAGCAACATCGGCGTCGTTAAACGGAATGACGTTCGCGCCAATAATTTGACCCGTCTCGTGACCCTTGCCGGCAATTAAAAGAAGATCGTCTGACTCCAAATTCCCGATGGCGGTTGCAATCGCGTCTTTACGATCACCTATATCCAGGGCGTCGGGACATGCTTGAAGCACCTCAGCTCGAATAGCCGCAGGATCTTCGCTGCGCGGGTTGTCGTCCGTGACATAAACCATGTCCGCTAGCCGGGCAGCTGTATCGCCCATCATGCGACGCTTACCTTTGTCGCGATCGCCGCCGCATCCAAAGACGACAGCAAGCTTGCCGTTCACATGAGGCCGAAGCGCTTTAAGCACTGTTTCAAGTGCGTCCGGGGTGTGGGCGAAGTCAACATAGACCGGCGCGCCTTTTTCACTAACTCCGATCCGCTCAAGGCGACCAGATACACCCTCTAGTTTTTCAAGAGCTTCAACGGCGTTCGCGGGATCCGCGCCGCCAGCCAACACCATCCCCAGAGCGCACAATGCATTACCCACTTGAAAAGCGCCGGCAAGAGGAAGGTGGACCCGATAAGTTTTTCCAAGAACAATGAGGTCTAGAAACTGACCGTCCATCTGCGTTTGGATGTCGCGCACTTGAATGCACGATCCCTCGCGCCCATAACTTAAAACCTTGTGGCCGCGTATTCGGCAGGCGCTATCGAATGCGGCGAACTCTGTACTGTCGGCATTTAAAACCGCGACCCCGCCGACCATCATGACATCGGAAAATAAACGCATCTTCGCGGCCATGTAGGCCGCCATGCTGCCGTGGTAGTCGAGGTGATCACGAGAAAGCGTTGTGAATCCGGCAATAGCAATGCGCACACCGTCTATGCGGAACTGATGTAACCCATGGCTTGACGCCTCCATTGCCAAATGTGTGACGTTTGCTTTAGCCATCTCGGCAAGAACGCTGTGAAGGTGCACAGGATCAGGAGTTGTTAAGCGGCCATCAAAGTTCAAACCCGGCGCGGCCGCCCCGAGCGTGCCCATGTATCCAGCGGTCAAACCAAGATGAGTCCACAGCTGTTGTGTAAATTGAGCTACTGACGTCTTTCCGTTTGTGCCGGTGACAGCGGCAACGGTGTCTGGTTGTGCATTAAAAAAGCGCGCAGCCATTAATGCGAAACGCCGTCGTGGATTGGTGTCCGTGATCAAACGGATGGGTGATCCGTCTGCATTGAAACGCCCATCATCAAGATCAGTACCAGGCGGTGCGAGAACTGCAGAGGCGCCGCGTTTAACAGCATCACTTATATATGTGCGTCCATCTTGGTCAGTACCGGGTAGAGCTGCGAACAAGTATCCTGGCTCAACAGCGCGGGAGTCTGCCGTAAGACCGGAGATGTCCAAATCTTTTAACGCCTGTTGGCTCATACCCGTTTCCTCAAGCAATTCACTGAGCTGCACCGTTGCTCCTAACACCCCGTTGTCCCAACTTGCGAAAGACCGAACCGCTGTTGGTGTCGTTTGGAGTCACGGAGACTGATTGAGGTGAAATGTAAAAGTCCGAGGCCGCCGTACGCGCGATCATACCGTGGGTGTCGACATTGACATACCTGAACTGAGGAGTTGGATGCTTTCCATCACCATACGTCTGGAGCAACGCATTCAATGGCTGAAAATTGTCGGAATTTCCGATCGGGTAAACATCAAGGAGCGGGGCAATGCTTGCAATGATATTTCCAGCCGTCGGAGCGGCATTCCAACCCGCTGTCGCGAAGTTGTAGGTCTCCTCGATTCCTTGCGGTTCATCGAGCATGACCAAGACGACGTACTGTGGCTCTTGAATTGGAAACGCGGCTACGAATGATGTGCGTCGCGCCGATTGGGTATACCCGCTTGCAGTTACCTTTTCTGCAGAGCCTGTTTTTCCACCCACTGAATAGCCAGGCACGTCCGCTTTTTTTGATCCCTCCAATACCACTAGACGCATCAGAGCGCGCATCGTCTCCGACGTTTGTTCGGAAATAACGCGTTGTCCCTCTGGGCGGTTGTTCGATGTGCTACGAACGATAGTCGGAGAATAAAGCGTGCCTCCATTAACCAGAGCACTGACGGCGCTGGCGACGTGTACAGGCGTTACCGAGATGCCGTATCCGAAAGAAGCGTTCATTGTGTTGGATTCCCGCCAGATCGACGGATAATTCGGACTCCCAACTTCGGGTAACTCCAAACGAAGTGGTGACATCAACCCAAACTTCGACAGAAACTCGCGCTGTACATCCGGCCCAAAATCGAGCGCCATCTTTGCGGCGCCGATGTTTGACGAATGAATTAAAACCTCGGGAACGGATAGCCAGCGCTTTTGTCCCCGGTAATCACTGATAGTGTACCGACCAACAGCGATCGGTTCGCGGGCATCGTAGAAGGTATCCAAGCGAGATGAGCCGACTTCGAGCGCGGTCGCTGTTGTGAAGAGTTTAAATGTTGACCCCATTTCGTAGAGGCCAAGCGTCGCACGATTGAAGCGAGCATCGGGTGACGCCCGCCCCATTGTTTTTGGATCGTAATCGGGCAGTGAAACAAGAGCGAGAATTTCGCCTGAATTGGCGTTCATTACGACACCGCTTGCCGCTTTCGCGCGAAATTTCTCCATGCTTGCTGCTAGAGATTCGCGAACAGCGTGTTGCACGCGGGTGTCTAATGATAACTGTAGAGGTTCTCGGCCGCCGGCAAGGAACTTATCAAATGTTTTCTCTACGCCAGCGGTTCCATGATTGTCGGGGTCTGTTTTTCCCAATACGTGAGCAAAAAGACCGCTTTGCGGATATACGCGACTCTCCGAGGCCTCGAAGTAAACACCGGGGATTCCGAGCCGGTTTACCGCCGATTGCTCGGTTGGTGTAAGATTTCGACGGAGATATATAAAGCGCTGCCCAGAACCCAGGCGTCTAAGAAGGTCTTCATAAATGAGATCCGGAAGAGTAGATGTGAGCTCATTCGCGGCTTCTCGCACGTCTATGATTTGCTTTGAGTCTGCGTAAAGGTTGACGGTGGGAACGTTTGTAGCGACGACCACGCCGTTGCGATCAATGATGTTCGCCCGATTAAAAGGAGGAGGCGCTTGCTCTGCTACAGTGACTGACGATTCCGGATTTGCATCTAGGACCATCAAGTCGACTAAACGTGCACCAATCGCGGCAAAGGCTAATCCAAACAGACTCGCGGTCACGATGAGCCGCATGCGTCCGATTTCCACGGCGCGTGCAGATGTGCCTTGGATACGGACTTTGAGTTTGCGGTGCAGTCTGACTTCCTCCCCAGGGTAGAGGAAATGACGCCGGGGTGATGAGTGTACGGCGCGGATCATTGCGTACTCCCAGACACACTCGGCACCTCAGCACGAGCCGGCATCAGGTAGCGCTGAATACGGGCGAAAAATACCGGCTCGTTACTGAAGTATTCTTTGTGAAGTATTTGATTGGCGTGTTCGACGCTATCGTTAACCGGAGTATTAGAGACAGAGCGCAAGTGCTGCGTCGTGCCGTTCTTTTGGGGTGTGAGTTGGGGTTCATGCCCCTCGCGGAATGGCAAAGCCGAGACAGACTTGATCTGATCCGGTGACGGCAAAGTGAAGCCAAGATGTTGAGCAGACAGTCGACGTAACCGTTCGGGATCGTTGAAATACGCCCATTCCGCTTCCAACACGCGAAGTGAATCTTGATCGCGTGCGACGCGCTCTTGTTTCGCGATCAGTTCTTCTTCAAGCGCTTGCACTTTGTATTTAAGGAGAAACATAGACACGCCGATAGCTAGCGTGAGTGCCACCCACATTAACGTGGACACTTTCATGTTTTGCCTCCAACGACACTCTTGAGGACGGGTGCAGAGGTGCGTTGTGCCACGCGTAGACGCGCAGAGCGTGCTCTGGGATTGTTTGTGATCTCCGATGCCCTCGGTTTGATCGGGCGCCGGGATGCAGCGGTAAACGTTGCAATATTTTGTGCTGGGTTGAGGCTAGCGGGAGCATGGCGCGAGGGACGGGCAGCCAATCCAGAACGGGCTTTGAGAAAAGTCTTAACGATACGGTCTTCTAAAGAATGAAAGGACACAACTGCGAGGATGCCGCCGGGACGCAACAAGCGTTCAGCACTTTGCAAACCGCGTTCTAGTTCACCTAACTCATCGTTGACGAAAATTCGAAGCGCTTGAAAGGTTCGGGTCGCGGGATCGATTCCATCGCGCGACCTACGGACTTCAGCTCGAATAACATCTGCCAATCGCAAAGTGCGTGAGAACGGACGGTCTTGACGCGCTTCAACAATCGCGCGAGCAACGCGCCGAGCGTGTCGTTCCTCTCCGTAGGTGAAGATAATGTTCGCAAGTTCGGTTTCCGGCATTGTGTTGACGATATCCGCTGCGCTTCTCCCGCTACGCTCCATGCGCATGTCCAGAGGCCCGTCACGCAAAAAAGAAAAGCCGCGGCTTCGATCTTCGATTTGCATTGAACTGATGCCCAGATCCAACGCTATCCCGTCGACCGCCGTTACGCCGTTTTCTGCAAGGAGGTCTGCCATATCTCCGAACCGTCCTTGAACCAGATGCAGTCTGTCGGAAAAACGACTCTCCAACGATTTTCCCCGCGCGAGTGTTTCCGGATCGCGATCAATGGCCCAAACAATGCATTTGGCGGATTCGAGAATGGCAGTCGTGTAACCCCCGGCGCCAAATGTCCCGTCGACGTAGCTCGCACCGTCTTTTGGCGACAGCGCGCCAACAATTTCATCTAAGAGGACAGGGATATGATCTACGCGTTCAGTCGATGCTTCTGCTGCGTTCATGAGGGGTCACCGTCATTTGGCGCGTAGCTAGCGGCGACGCGTCTCAGCTTCGATTGCTTCACGACGGCGAGAGCAGCAGGCTCCCAAAGTTGAAATTTCCAGCCGCGACCAACAAAGGTGGCTTGGTCTTTGAGTTGAGCTTTCGCGATAAACTCATCGGGAAGGACGATGCGCCCATCGCCGTCCAAGGGAAGCTCGCGCAGTTCTTCCATAATAAGCTCTGCCGCCTCGTCCCTTGCGGTGGGAACAAAGCTGTCTGTGAATTCCGAAAGCAGATTCTCAAATCGATCGAAGCCTGCACCCTCGAGGCAGGTTTCAAACAACGATGGGTGGAGGGCGACGCTCGTGAGTCCGCGGCCAGCGATGACCGCACGAAAAGGTGCGGGCACCGATACGCGACCCTTAGCGTCAATCTTGTTCGTGAACGTCCCAAAGAACGCTTTCATAGCCGAGGCCACCCTATAGCCCGTTCCCCTGCGCCCAGGCCGTGGCACGTCCGCATTGTCCGTAAATTGTTAAGAACCCGCAGTGTATCGACCCTGGACCTAAATGGTATCTCATGGGAATTCATGGGTGTCAATGGGATATCCCTCTAAGTGTCTGGATACGTTCTCTTTTCATTCAAAGCTCAAGTAACGTGTAAGGCCCGATTTCACGAAATAATATTTCGTCAAATCTTAACTTCCGAGCTTTTCAGAATTGCTAGGGGGCGTGGCAAAACCGGGTCGATGCCTGGGTTTTTCAGAGGCAGACGCCGAATTTTGCGCGTTTTCGTCGGAAAATGTGCCAGATGGCCTGTAAGCCGGGTTCTGTCCACGGTGTTTCCACCGTTAGATGGCCATTCCTCTAGGGCGGATGTTGCCATCCGCCTCACGCGACCTACCCGGGCGACAGCGCGGAAACTCGCTTTTTACCGCAGAAAACTGCGCTAAAGGCCGCCCCTATTTGGTCTTGCTCCAGGTGGGGTTTACCCTGCCGCCGCCGTTACCGGAGGCGCGGTGCGCTCTTACCGCACCTTTTCACCCTTACCCGCGCCGAGGCGCTAGGCGGTATATTTTCTGTGGCACTTTCCCTGGGGTCGCCCCCGCCGGGTGTTACCCGGCACCTTGTTTCCGTGGAGCCCGGACTTTCCTCTGCGCGGGATTCCCGCACAGCGGCCATCCGGCCATCTGGCACTTCAGAAAAATGAGCGTCTTGGTGCGTCAGGTCAAGCGGAGTGCGGCGAGTCAGAGATTGCGGCAATGAGACCCGCCGTTTCACCATCGAGTATGCCGTCGACCTTGGATTGGCGATAACGGCGCTGAAATGCAGAAATAACATCATTCTTCGCGGTTTCTGGATTCAGGATATCGGAGCCCAGTTCCGCAGACAGTGGGGTGGCGTACCCAATCCTCGAGAGATTCGTTAATGCGTTTTCTGGGTCCAGATTCGGTGAAGGCGAGTCCAATTCCAGGGGCCAATCGCCAATTCCATGGTCCGACATTGCCTTCCATGGGAATAGCTCTCCGGGATCGGTTTTGCGCCCAGGCGCTACGTCAGAGTGGCCAAGCACATGATCTGGGCGAATCTGATGCCGTTTCACGATGTCTTGGGCAAGGGGGATGAGGGCATTGATCTGCGCATAAGGGAAGGGACGATAGCCGTGTTCGTGTCCAGGGTTAACCAATTCGATCCCAATCGAAGTGGTATTAATATCGCGTTCACCCCGCCAGTACGACACGCCAGCATGCCAGGCTCGCTTGTCTTCCTCGACCATCCGGTAGATTTGTCCGTCTTCGTCTATGAGGTAGTGGGCACTGACATGAGAGGCCTTGTCGCACAAGCGGTCTAACGCGTCGTCGCGCGATCGCATACCCGTGTAATGCAAAATGAGGTGTCTTATGCAAAGGGTATTATCGACGGCCACTCTGGGTTCGAAGTTCGGAGAGGGCAAATCGATGAAAGTGATGTTCATGTGCGTGCGCCGCGATTACTCAATGGGTGTTTAGAGTAATCGCGGCGTCTTCGCAAATCCGTGTTTTAGGTCAATCCAAATGCATCGCGACCAACAGCACGCGTTCCAACAGCACGCTTAATTTTCGTAATAGCTTTGGCTTCGATTTGGCGAATACGCTCGGCTGTCAGACCATAGAAACTTGCCAGTTTTGCAAGGGTTGCGGGGCGTTTCGTTAGGTAGCGGCGCGTGACAATCTCCTTTTCACGTTCGTCAAGCCGTCTCAAAGCTTCGTGGAGCATTTGAGTCTTCAAGCGGCGTTCTTGTGCGTCGCCGAGCACCTCTTCCGGGTTCGGGTTTTCATCGGCGAGAGAGTCGCCGAACGTTAAGTCGTCACTGCCCGGGACCGGCTGGTGCAGCGATACATCGTTCGCGCTCATGCGTTGGTCCATCGCGATGACGTCGTCGCGGTTAACCTTGAAGTGGTCGGCGAGAGAATCAATGTCCGCTTCGCTCATATACCGCTTACCTTCAGTGGTCAGATTTTGCTTTGCGCGGCGTAGATTGAAAAACAGGCGTTTTTTGGCCGCGCCGTTCCCAACCTTAATCAACGACCATGTTTTGTAAAACAAAATTGAGCATGGCTGCGCGGGATCCACCATCGTGCGTAAGTGGAGAACCGGAACCCTTTTTTGGGGTCAAAGCGCTCGGCAGATTGCAAAAGGCCGATATTGCCTTCACCGATTAGGTCAGCGATTGGAACGCCGTAACCGGAGTATTTCTGCGCCATTTTTGGGACAAGCCTTAAGTGGCTCCCAATCAGGGCATCATATGCTGCACGGTCTTTCTTCGAGTACCAACGCATTACGAGGCGCCGTTCCTCAGCCTCACTCAAAATCGGATACTTCTTAATCTGCTCTATATATGCGCTGTGCTCGGACTGAGCGCCCGTTCCAGCGTATACATAAGCGGGGTTTGACCTCGGATTAAGAGCCGCATTGGCCATTTTGATTTGTGTCCTTTCGATCACTGAGCTGTTTAAAACGCTGTGTAACGACCAAATTTATAAAAGACTATTTTGGTCCTATTTTCAACAGATTTAGAGGACCTATATGGTCCTATTTAGCGTCTAAACTGGTTATGTTTTTGTAGGTAAATTCGTATAAGTGTATGAATTATATCAATAATATGGGTGAGTTGACGTGAGTCAGAGGAAGATTAATTTATCTCCATATATTCGCCGGGAGGCAGCGCCGTGATACTGCAGGTTGCCCGGACTTTTCACATCGTGACTTCACTCCTCGAGGTAGTTTGATGACGACCTACACCGCTCCGCTGCGCGAAATGCGTTTTGTCTTGCATGAAGTTTTTGACGCGCCTGGAAAATTGTCTGCTCTTCCGGGCTTCGAGGACGCGGGGCCGGACGTAATGGATGCAGTATTGGAAGAGTGTGCCAAGTTTTGTGAAGACGTTCTTCATCCATTGAATCAAAGCGGTGACGAAGAGGGGTGTACATTTGCTGACGGCGAGGTCACCACCCCGAAAGGGTTTAAGGACGCCTATAAAAAATACGCCGAGGGTGGCTGGTGCGGATTGACCGCGAGTCCTGACTACGGTGGACAAGGGTTGCCAGAGACTCTCGATTATCTTGTCGCCGAGATGATTGGATCGGCAAATATTTCTCTTGGCCTTTATCCGGGATTAACTCAAGGAACGATCGTTGCCTTGTCAGCGCTTGGAACCGGCGAGCAAAAGAAAACCTATCTGCCAAAGTTGGTCAGCGGTGAATGGCAAGGCACAATGTGTCTGACTGAATCCCATGCTGGATCCGACCTTGGATTACTGCGTACTAAAGCCGCACCTAATGATGATGGCTCCTTCAGTATTACCGGGACGAAAATTTTCATTTCGTCAGGTGATCATGATCTTACGGACAATATCGTGCATCTCGTATTGGCGCGTCTTCCTGATGCACCGTCAGGTACGCAAGGTATTTCTATGTTTTTGGTTCCAAAAGTTTTGCCCAACGCCGATGGATCACTTGGCGAACGCAATGCGGTGTCTGTGGGGTCTATCGAACATAAAATGGGAATGCTTGCGTCGGTCACATGCGTCATGAATTTTGATGGCGCCAAAAGGCTGGTTGGTCGGTGAAGCCCATAAGGGGCTCGCCGGAATGTTCGTGATGATGAACAAAGAGCGCCTATTCGTCGGAGGGCAGGGCGTTAGCATCGCGGAGCTCGCGTATCAAAATGCGGCGGCTTATGCGAAAGAACGGCTACAAGGACGAGCGGCCGAGGGTGTAGCGTTTCCCGAAAAACCAGCTGACCCGATTATCGTGCACCCCGATATACGCAATCGGTTGATGTTCTCACGGTCCGTCATCGAAGCGGCGCGCGCGCTCGCATTGTGGACAAACAGGCAGGCGGATTTTGCGAACAAGCTGTCCGATGGATCAGAGCGTCAAAAGGCCGACGACATGGTAAGCCTTATGACACCTATCGTTAAAGCGGCGAGCACAGACTTTGGTTCTGAAATCGCGAATACCTGCCTACAAGTGTTTGGCGGCCATGGATACATACGCGAACACGGAATGGAGCAAATGGTCCGCGACGTGCGCATCACGCAGATTTATGAGGGAACCAATTCGATCCAGGCAATGGATTTGGTGGGGCGCAAACTAGGCTTAGATGGCGGTCGGTTGTTCAAGGGTTGGCTGAACGACGTTGAGGCGATGTTAGACCGATTGGACGGGCGCAACGACATCGTTGATTTTACGATGCCTTTAAAAGAAGCGATCGAGCGTTTGAAGGCATGTACCCAATGGCTTTTTGAAGATGCTAAAGCAGACCCCAACGCCCGCGGTGCCGCAGCGTGTGACTATCTCCGGCTGTTTTCTCTTACGGCCTACGCTTGGGTTTGGACGCTGATGGCGGAAGCGGCCTTGGATAAAAAGGGAGAGGCGGGCGATTTTTATGATACCAAACTTAATGTGGGTCGTTACTTTATGCGCCGCGTTCTTCCAGAAAGCGTAGGGCTGGAGGAAATCATTCGCTCGGGCAGCAAACCCATGATGACTTTACCGGAATCTGCGTTCTGATTGGCCTACCTCGAATAAATCGAGCTCAAAAGAAACTGTTCGGCACCGCCGCTGTTCTGGTGTGTAATCATCTGTGCCGTATTGGTTGCTCCTAGTTTCGTCGATTGGAATGGGTATCGCGCGCTGCTTGCAGGTCAGCTGAGTACGCTACTCAGCCGCCCAGTTATGATTTCAGGAGATATGGATGCCGCGCTCCTGCCGCGTCCCGTGTTTAAAGCGGCAGATATTCAAATAGGCGATATTGATGGCGGCGATGGCGTCATCGTTGAAGAGTTGGATGCGCGCCTAGCGTTCGTGCCGTTGTTGTCTGGTCGCATGCAAATTCGTGAATTGAGTCTATTGCGACCTGTTGCGCGCCTTATTGATACTTCTTCATCATTTCTCAGTTCCTTAGAGTATAACTGGCATGACCAACCTCGCTCGGGCGAAGGAGGAGATGTTGGTGGTGCTTCAACCTTCGATTTGGCAGTTGACAGCATTGAAATTGAAGACGGGACCATTGAGGTTTTAGGCCCGCTGGCCGCAAAGCGATGGCAGGCAACGGGGATTAATTCAACCGCCACGCTGACCCCACGTGGAGGGGTTGCAATCGAATCTTCTCTTAGCGTGCAAGGGACGCCCTTGCGTGTTGAGGCGACATGGACTCCCATAAATTCTGGGAGAGCATATGGCGTCAACATCGCAATCGATTTAATTGAAGCAGATATACAGGCGAAGTTTATCGGTAGCGAAAATCGCTCAACCGGCGGCGGGTTTAGAGGCGATGTTTCAGTGGTTGGGGAGAGGTAGCCGCGCTGCACTTGCAACATTCGGCCTCGTTGGGCCAGAGACAAAACTTCCAAGTAACTTAATGTCCCCTTTTTCGCTCACGGCGAAAATACGAAGAGACAAATGGCGACGTATCAACGGAGGCGTTGTCCATAGATCTGGGGGAAACGCAAGCAAGCGGTGCGGCGAGGGTGGACATCGGGGTCAATTCCTCATTTTGATTTAAACCTCGAATTTGCTCCGGTGGACATTAGGTCGTGGAAATTTGCAGACCTTTTTTTGAGTGGGGAGTCCCATTTTATACCTACTAATCTAGATGCAGGGGTTTTCGGTCACGCATATGCCGCTGAGGAGTTCGTTCCAAATTTTACCATTCCAGAAGACTTGACCGCGTCTGTGCGACTTCGTGCGCCGGTACTGTCCTATGAAAATGAAGTGCTCAGAAATGGGATTTTCGATGCGTCGCTATCAGATGGAGAACTCACTCTTCAAGAGTTTGGGATTACGTTTCCCGGCGCGACGAGAGTTCGCGCATTTGGATTTGTCCACAGCA
>CBDDHW010000068.1:0-24012 GCA_965228575.1 Rhodospirillaceae bacterium
GCAAAAGACGCCGAGCAGGCCGGTAGTCCCTACCGTCTGAGTGCCCAGTCTTCATCTTACAAGATCAGCGGAGCGGTGAACCAAGGCGTCCTGACACTCAGATTGTCTCGCGCGGCGGATGGCGGCGGTGTCGCTGGTGCAAAAGTCGGTCTTACCATTGACGGACTAAACGCGATCGCGACTGAGAAACGACAGGGAGTTTACGTCTATGAATGGGGCACCCTGAGCTCACCAAAACCCGTGTACGAGGTGGTTATCACGGTCGAAGACGGTAAAAATCACGACTTGTTGGTCGGCAGATTGGGGATCACTACCGCATCAGGCGGCGCCGAGCAGCAACACGGGCACCGAGAGCACGACAACCGTGGTCATGACGATCATGCAGACCAAGCGGCCAGCGCGCACAAACACAACAGTTCCGAAGAAGGGCATGACCACGATCGCCCCAACAATCCCGGGGAGAAGAAAGACGGTCACAAACATGACGATCACGGGTCCAATAAAGAGGAACCTGGCCATGACGATCACGGGGAAGAGGGGCACAGCGACGAACGTGAGGTGAAGCTGACTCCGGCGCTGATGCGTGAATTCGGCGTCAAAACGACAAGGGCGGAAGCAGGCTCTATTGCCAAGATGATCACTCGCCCGGCAGAGGTGTCCTACAATCTGGATTATTTCACTCATGTCGTGCCTCGTGTCGCGGGGATTGCAAAATCCATAAACGTAAGCCAAGGCGATCTTGTGAAGGCCGGTCAGGTTCTCGCAATCCTTGAAAGCCGTGAACTGGCCGAGCTAAAAGCGGCGTATCTCGCGGCGATCGAACGTTTCGATCTCGCCGCGCAAGAATTCCAAAGGATGCAGGCGCTCCGCAAAAAACAGATAGCGTCGGAGAAATCCTATCTGACGGCCCGGTCGGTGTTTGTGGAAGCCCGTATCGCGGCGCGCAGCGCTCGGCAAAAACTCAGTTCAATCGGGATCAATCGACAAGCCCTGAAACGGCTCGTGAAAGAACCCGATGCGAGTTTTACGAGTTACTCCATGCATTCGCCGATGGGCGGCGTTGTCGTGTCCCGCCATTTGGTCAAGGGCGAGCTGGTTTCCGACCAGCGTGAAGCGTTCGTGATCGCAGACCTGTCCAGCGTCTGGATCGATATCAGCGTCTATGCCAGCGATATCCCGCTGGTGCGTGCCGGGCAGAAAGTCAGACTGGAAACCGAAACCGGGGAACAGGCCGAGGGTTCTATTGCCTTTGTATCACCCGATGTTTCAGAGACGACCCGAACAGCCAAGGCACGCGTGGTGGTGAAAGGTAAATCCGCAAGCTTCCGGCCAGGCATGTTTATCAACGCGCATGTGGCGATAGGTGAAACAGATGTCGCCCTCCGGATTCCCACTTCTGCTCTACATGTCCAGGATTCGGATACGGTCATTTTCACTGGCGAAAACGGTATTTTCAAACCCCGGGTCGTGAAAGTCGGTCGGAAAAACGGACAATACGCGGAAATCATCGATGGTCTGCGGGCCGGTGAGGTTTATGCGACTGACGGATCTTTCCTGATCAAGGCTCAACTCTCCAAGGCCGCCTTCGGCGACGGCCACAATCACTAGGAGTCATGACATGCGTGCCATGCTTGACTACCTGCTGGGGCAGAAACTGCTCGTTTGCGTCGTCGGTCTTGGGGTCCTGATCGCTGGATTTTGGGCCTATCGGGACCTCCCGGTGGATGCCTTTCCCGATGTATCGCCAACTCTGGTGCAAGTGTTCACGGAAACCGACGGGCTCGCGCCGGAGGAGGTGGAACGATACGTCACCTACCCAATCGAGGTAGCGATGGCCGGACTTCCCGGTCTGAAGGAAGTCCGTTCCATCTCGAATTTCGGGCTCTCAGTCGTCAACGTTTACTTCGACGAATCGACAGATATCTATTTTGCCCGCCAGCTCGTCGGAGAAAGACTTCAAACCGCCCGGGAAGAGATTCCGGCCGGGTTCGGCGATCCGGTCATGGGGCCGATCACGACCGGTCTGGGGCAGATTTTGTTTTACTTCGTCGTGGACGAAAAAGAGCAGCGAAGCCCGGAAGAACTGCGCGAAATCCAAGACTGGATCATCAAATTCAACCTTCAGACCGTTCCCGGTGTGACTGAAGTCCTGTCGCTTGGCGGCGAGGTCAAACAGTTTCATGTGAACGTCAGGCCAGAGGCACTCCTCAGGTACGATCTCGCCATCAGCGATATCGTTTCTGCCGTACGGGTGAATAACGGCAACATCGGCGCCCAGTATATCGTCAAGAATTCCGAGCAATTCCTGGTGCGATCGGTGGGGCTCGCCAACGATATTCCGGACATCGAAAACGTTGTCCTGAAGGTATTCGACGGTGTCGCGATCAGAGTGCGTGACGTGGCCCGTGTGACCATCGGAGGCGAGGTCCGTCAGGGACTGGCAACCCTGAACGGCAAAGGCGAAGCCGTTGCCGGTCTGGTCCTCAAACTGATTGGCACCAACACCTCTCACGTTATCAGTGCGGTCAAAGACCGGCTGGCGCAGATCGAACAGACCGTACCCCCCGGCATTCGGATCGTACCCTACTACGATCAATCCAAGCTGGTGCTGCGCAGCGTCTCGACGGTCAATCAGGCATTGCTTCAGGGGGTGATCCTCGTCGTCATCGTTCTTCTGGCGTTTATGGGCGGGGTTCGGCCGAGCCTCGTCGTTGCCTTTGCGATACCGTTTTCGATGGCGGTCGCGTTTATTCTGATGGGTGTTGCGGGCCTGTCCGCCAATCTCATGTCCCTTGGGGGTATTGCGATCGCGATTGGCATGATGGTCGATGGCGCCATCGTGATTGTCGAGAATGTGGACCGGCGAATTCGAGAACATCACCCCGCCCTGACCAAAGCCCAATTGGTATCCCGCGCCTGCGCGGAGGTGATACGCCCCATCGGATTCGCCATCGCGATCATCATCGTTGTTTTCCTGCCGCTTTTCACGCTTCAGGGCGTGGAGGGCAAAACCTTCCGACCGCTGGCGTACACCGTCGCGCTCACCATGCTCGGCTCCCTCATATTCGCCGTTTTTATTGCCCCTGTGTTGTCGGTGCTCTTCATGCGGCGGACCGGTCAGGCGGAAAATGACACCGAACGACGGCCACAAATTTCCGAACGTATCGTAGGCGGGCTGATCGGCCTTTATCGCCCTTTCATCGGCCTGTTCGTGCGGGTTCGGTTACTGGCGGTGCTCCTGGCTGTTTTCATGTTGGCCGTTGGCCTTACCATTTTCCCGAGACTTGGATCGGAGTTCGTCCCACGCCTCAATGAAGGGGATCTTCTGGTCCGGGTAACCATGGCCCCGTCGATCGCACTAGAAGAATCCAAGGAGATCGTGTTGCGTTTCGAGCGGCGGCTGCTCGCGCAATTTCCTGAAGTCGAGCGAGTTGTTACACGGGTTGGGCGTGGAGAAGTGGGAGCGCATGCGGACCCGGTAAATAGCGCCGAAGCCTTTGTCGGGCTGAAACCGCCTGACCAATGGCCGACGGAACGGACGCCCGAAGAACTTTTCGAAGCCATGAGCCATGCCTTCGAATCCTTTCCCGGCGCCCAATTCAACTTCACGCAGCCCATTGCCGCCGCCGTGGATGAATTGCTGACCGGCACCAAGGCTGAACTCGCCATAAAACTATTCGGGCCCGACCAGGGCGTTCTGCTCACCAAAGCCAGTGAGATCGAGCGGCTTATCCGTTCCGTACGTGGGGCAACCGACGTCCAGAAGGATCAGGTGATCGGCACCCCGCAACTCCGGATCATTGTCGATCGCGACAAGATTTCTCGGTACGGACTGAATATCGATCAGGTTCAGTCGGCCGTACGAACGGCAATCGGGGGCGAGAAAGCCGGTCAAATCTTCGAGGGAATCAAACGCTTCGACATTCTGGTGCGCTACACGTTAAACGCGCGGGCAACCTCGGCCGCGATTGGAGATCTTGTCATCCGGGCGCCTTCGGGGGCCCTGGTTCCCCTGCACCAGATAGCCAAGATCGATGAAATCGTGGGGCCGCGGCAGATTACGCGCGAGAACAATCAGCGGTTCATCACTGTGCAGACCAATGTAAGGGGGCGTGATATCGGCTCGTTCGTCGCGGAAGGCGAACGTTTGATCGAAGAAAATATTCAACTGCCATCCGGTTACTTCGTCGAGTGGGGCGGACAGTTCGAGCTGCAGCAGGAAGCGAACAAACGACTCGTCGTCGTCGTGCCCATTACATTGGGGTTGGTATTTTTGCTCCTGTTCATAAACTTCGGATCGTTGCGAAGCTCGCTTCTCATCATGCTGAATATTCCGCTCGCATTGGTGGGGGGCGTGGTCGCCTTATGGCTGACGGGACTTAATCTTTCGGTTCCCGCCTCTGTCGGCTTTATCGCGCTTTTCGGTATCGCCCTTGAAAACGGCATGGTGCTTGTCACCTACCTCAACCGACTTGTCGAGGAAGGGGAGCCGATAGACGAGGCCAGTATCAAGGGCGCTTGCCTCAGGCTCCGTCCGGTCCTGATGACGGCTCTAACAACAGCACTTGGTCTGATACCCCTGCTTTATGCGACGGGCACGGGTAGCGAGGTACAAGCTCCGCTTGCGACGGTCGTCGTCGGAGGGCTTGTGAGTTCGACCATTCTGACGCTGCTGGTTATTCCCGCAGTCTACAAATGGTTCGTGCCCAGGTCTCTGCGAGCGGAACTCGTTCAAGACCAATCCCTACCAGCACAAACACCGGCGGAGTGAGTAAGAGCGATTGAATTTATCCGAGCCGGAGAACCCAAGCGAAAAATCGTATCGATAGAAAAAGGAGAGAAGCATATGGAAAAACTAAGAAATTTGTCAGTTGTGGCTTTGTTTGCTGCCGCAATTGCAATCGCGCCGGTTGGAGCCGCCGATGCCAGCGGGGCAGAAAAACATAGCCACGGCGCGGCTCATGGCGGTCAGGTTATCGAGCTTGGCAATCACCAATCGGTCGAGATGGTCTCGAAAGGATCTGAAGTCAGTTTCTACATCTCGGAAGACGACAAGCCGGCTGACCTCCACGGAGGTTCGTTTCGCGTTTTCGTCCAGAGCGGCGCGGCGGTCATGACGGGGACTTTAGTGATTAAGGGAAACAGGCTTACAGCAAAGCTCGAAAAACCGGTACCTGCCGGTGCCAAGGTCGTCGTCTCTGGAAAAGATGGCCACGGCCATGTGCTGCAAGCGCGTTTCGTAAAGAAGTGACCCGAGGAACTGGAGCTTCTTCCGGTCAACATCAATGGTCCGAGTCAAACGATAATTGCTGAGAGCGCGAAGTTTATCGATGCAATCGCGCCTGCGACCGGGATCGATACCGGATATGAAATTTGAAAGGAATGCGAAATGAGATTTGCGATCAAAGGGCTGAGTATGGCGGCGCCAATGCTTCTGATTTCCGCCTGTACCCTGTTTCCGCCCACATTAGTCGAGCAAGGAAGTGTCCGGATTGATATCGAGAAATCCGAACCGGTCAGCGTAACCCGCGCGACAGCCTATCGCGCGGACGGCATGACCGTCGTCCGGGGCGAGGCGAGATATCCCATGGGCACACATCTCGGCTTCTTTAGTGGCCATATAGATATCGACCTGACGCTCCCGAACGGTGAAGTGTTCAAGGAACGAAACGTCCGGCTGACGCGAAAAAGAATTCCCAAAAGAAATGGCCGAAAGGCATCCTTTGTATCGCGGTTCCCCGTCGATCCGCCAAAGGGCACGGTCGTGCACATCGGATACCATGTCGGTGACCATGCGGGATGAAAAGCTGATCGCTGTCGAGAATTTTGCAGCCGAAGAGTCATATAGATGACCTAAAATCATCGTATTTCCGGGAGCGGTACCACCGGCAAAACTTCTTCGTGAAATTTTCGTCTATGGATCTCGTGGTGAGTGAAAATGATCAGTACCAGGTAAGTGTTTACCCGCAGCTGTATGGTAGCCGCGCAACCTGTCATAGGCGATCACCTGCTCGTTAGAGAGTATCTTCACCATTGCAAGATGATACTTCAGGTGCGTTGCCCGAAGGCGTGCTTCCGTCTCACCGATATCCTCGGTAAGACGGAACAATTCGGGCTCGGAGACTTTCCTTTGGCGGAACATCTCTTCTAGCTGACGCTCTCCGATGATTATCAATCTCCCGAGACGGATTGCTTCAGCCTGCATGCGATTGAAGAGATCGCGTGTCGTTCTCAATTGCTTCTCTGTCAGGGCAAGTTCGGATGTCAGATCTAGAACGTGACGGGGCCCTGGATAACCATTTAGCTCTGCGACCAGTGCATACCCCGCACCCTTGCCGGTGTTGAGAGCATCTAGCTTCTCCGGCGACATCGCCTTGATTGGTCGATCCGCAAAATCGCGATAAGGGGAGGCTGCAATGGTTAAAACACCGATCAATGCGACTGTGAGTATCAAACTGTTCATTTTCATTATAGCGGCTCTCCTCAGATGACTATCGTTAGCGTCGGGCGTCGTTAATTCTGTCGTGGCGAGCGCGAACATTGGAGGGCCACCTAATCTTGATCGAGGAAAAGACAGCTACGATGTCCTGATCCGCATGTGTCTCGCCGCTAATTGTTTTTCGCCATGACGTTCGATAACACGACTGCGTCACCTGCCAGATCGTCGATGATCGGGCAATCGGGTCGGGAATCGCCTGCGCAGTTCTCAATGAGATGCACCAGCGCATCGCGAAGCCCAGTGAGTTCAAGAACTTTCGCCTCGACCTGGGACAAATGGTTTTTGGCAATAGCCATCACCTCGGCACTTTCGCGATCCTGATCCTCATAGAGTGACAGGAGTACACGGCAGTCTTTGACCGAAAAACCGAGGCTTCTTGCCCGGCCGACGAAGCTCAGCTTGCGCATCGCCTTGGTATCGAATGTCCTGTAGCCGCTTGCCAGCCTATCCGCGGTAACGAGACCGATATCTTCGTAATATCGGATTGTCTTCACCGGTAAACCTGTCGCTTTTGCCGCTTCGCCTATGTTCATCGGCGCCTCTCAATATCGCGCGTAGCGCCATGGCCTCGGACCCGCTTACTCAGTAATTGTCGCTTTTCTTCAAAGTCATCGCGGTCGATTTCACCACTGGCAAAACGACGCTCGAGAATTTCGATTGCCGCCTCTGTGTCCTCACCCCACCACGGCAGGGCACCTGGCCACAACGCTCTCACAAGGACAATGCCCAAAAAAACCACCAGAGCGAATGAGAAGATCACTGTGAAGGGTCCCATAAATCCATCGCATAAGCTCATATTATTGCGACTGCCCGGCTACTTTTTTGACGATATTTGCCGCGACAATCACCGAGCCAGAACTCTGAAATCCAACGAAATTCTGTGGGCATAGCGGTAATCACAACTCTCCTACCTAAGATTGACGGAACGTAGCCGCAGAGCATTGCCGACAACCGATACCGAAGACAGGCTCATAGCCGCCGCGGCGAACATGGGCGAAATCAGGATACCGAAAAACGGGAACAAAACGCCCGCCGCCACGGGCACACCGGCACCGTTATACACGAGGGCAAAAAAGAGGTTCTGTTTGATATTTCGCATCGTCGCGCGGGAAAGCCGCCGCGCCCTTACGATGCCATTCAAGTCACCACGAACAAGCGTAAATCCCGCACTTTCGATAGCGACATCGGCGCCGGTTCCCATCGCTATACCGACATCGGCCTGGGCAAGTGCCGGCGCGTCATTAACGCCGTCGCCGGCCATCGCAACCTTCCGGTCCTCAGCCTGTAATTCCTTTATGATCCGCGCCTTGTCTTCCGGTAGAACGTCCGCCCGGATCTCGTCAATGCCAAGCTTGGCAGCTACCGCCTTCGCAGTCCGCTCGTTGTCACCGGTCGCCATGACGATGCGGAAACCTTCTCTGTGGAGGGCCTTCAATGCTTCGGGTGTCGTCTCTTTCACCGGATCCGCGACGCTGACCAGACCGGCAATAGCATTGTCCACAATTACAAACATAACCGTCTCGCCCTCGTCGCGCCGGGCGTTAGCGGTCTCGGTGAGCAAGCCGCCATCAAGCCCGAGGTCGTCGATCAGCCTGGCATTACCCAGTGCAACCGCCTTTTCCGCCACGACACCTTTGACGCCCTTGCCTGTAACGGCCTCGAAATCGTCGGTTTTCGCCAGCTCGATTCCGCGTTCCTCAGCACCTGCCACAATTGCTTCCGCCAGAGGATGCTCCGAACCCCGCTCGAGGCTCGCAGCCAATCTAAGCACCTCGTTCTCCTCATGACCCGCTTCGGGCAGGACGGCGACGAGCTTGGGTTTTCCCAAGGTCAATGTGCCTGTCTTATCGATAATCAGCGTATCGACTTTTGCGAACCGTTCCAGCGCCTCGGCGTTTTTGATCAGTACACCTGCCTGCGCGCCGCGGCCGGTTGCCGTCATGATAGACATGGGTGTCGCCAGACCCAGTGCGCAAGGACACGCGATGATCAACACTGCAACCGCATTTACCAAGGCATAGGAAAGCGCCGGTGCGGGACCCCAGATAGCCCAGACAACAAAGGAAATGACGGCGATCAGAATCACGGCCGGGACGAATTTTCCCGCAACCGAATCAGCCAGTTTCTGGATCGGTGCCCTGCTGCGCTGTGCATTTGCAACCATTTCGACGATCTGACTGAGCATGGTGTCGGCGCCGACCCGCTTCGCCTGGACCACCAGCGTGCCGGTTCCGTTAATCGTCGCGCCGGTCACAGCATCGCCATCAACTTTCTCGACGGGGATAGGTTCGCCCGAAATCATGGATTCGTCTACTGACGAGCGACCTTCAACAACAACGCCGTCCACCGGAATTTTATCGCCGGGACGCACCCGAAGCCGATCTCCTACTTTAACGTCTTCGAGAGGAATTTCTTCTTCACGTCCATCCTCGCGAATAATGCGGGCAGTTTTAGCAGCGAGGTCAAGCAGTGCCCTGATAGCGCTTCCAGTACGTTCGCGCGCACCGAGTTCCATGAGCTGTCCCAACAGAACGAGGACCACGATCACGGCGCCTGCCTCGAAGTACACGCCAACATTGCCCCCGGCATCTCGGAAACCGGCTGGAAATATGCTGGGTGCAAGAACCGCGACCACACTGAAGCTGTACGCCGCCCCGACCCCCATACCGATCAGCGTAAACATGTTGAGGTTGCGGCTGACGACGGAGTTCCAGCCCCTAACAAAGAACGGCCATCCGGCCCACAGAATGACCGGCGTCCCAAGGACTAGTTCGGTCCAGAGGGTCGTGCGCTCTCCGAGAAACTCCCGGACCATGCCAAGCCCGACAAAGGGCCCCATGGCCAAAATCAGAAGTGGGACGGTCAGGACTGCACCCACCCAGAAACGACGTCTAAAATCTACCAGTTCGGGGTTGGGCCCTTCATCTCCCGTCGGGATACCCATCGGCTCCAGCGCCATACCGCAAATGGGACAGGTCCCGGGGCCTTCCTGCACGATCTCCGGGTGCATGGGACAAGTAAACATTGTGCCGGATGGAGCGTTTTCCGAAGCTTCCCGATGGGCGCCAGAGAGGTAGTGCTCCGGGTCGGCGACAAACTTGTCGTGACAGCCTGCGCTGCAGAAATGATATTCTTGGTCCTTATATATGTGGGCGGGCTTGCCGACGCTCGTATCGACCGTCATCCCGCAAACGGGATCTTCCGCGTGTGACAAATGCGAAGTGTGTTGGTTCTCGCTTGGCAGTTCACGGGTCGCTGCAGGTTCACCAGCCATTGTTTCACTCCTCCTGTCTTCCCGTTAGGTAGGGCTTCCAGTAACTGGAGGGTCAATATTCAACCCTCAAACATTTCAACTTTTCCACCACATTTTTCAGTCCGGCCGCTGAATGATTGTTCCCGCGGCCCTATCCGGCGTGTGGCGAGGCAAATGCATGATCCTGACCAAGCGATCAGCAGCAGCCCACTCAATGAGTCGACGCCGGTGAAGAAAACGAGATGTTCGTCCGGAAAGCATCGCAACCGCTGAGTCCACCGCCGATATCATCCGACACCAAGCGCATCTGTCGCTCCCTCTTTCGGAGAGCTCAATTCTCCCGCTAACTCCACCTTAACTCGTAGCCCGCCCTCCGGGCGGTTCTCGATGAGGATATGTCCGCCATGCGCATCAATGATGCTGCGCGCAACGCTCAATCCCAGACCGACACCACCAGTATCGCGGGAGCGCGAAGATTCGATCCGGTAGAACGGATCGAAAATCGCCTCTAATTCCGAGTCCGCTATTCCGGGCCCGTTATCTTCAATGACAACCTCAATGTTCCTGCCGGCTTCGTTCAGTCGCACAAGGGCGCTACCGCCGAACTTGACGGCATTGTCGACAAGATTGGACAGAGCGCGTTTCAAAGAGTTTGGACGGCACCGATAGATCAATCTGTCCGGCCCGTCGAAAATAGCCTGTCCACCGATATCACTAATGTCGTCACATATGGCGTTGATCAGAGCGACGAGATCAACACTCTGGACTTCCTCATGATCGGCGTCGTCGCGGACAAAGCGAAGAATCGACTCCACCATCTCTTCCATCTCCGTCAACGTTGCGAGCATCTTTTCCCGCTCCATCTCGTTTTCGACAAACTCGGTCCGGAGACGCAGAAGTGTGATCGGGGTACGGAGATCGTGGCTTACTGCAGCGAGCATCTGACGACGATCGCTGATCAGTCGCTTCAGACGCTCCTGCATGTCATTGAACGCGGAGACGGCCGCGCGCACTTCACGCGGCCCTTTGACAGGGAGTGGCGGCGAATTGATGTTGGTGCCGAACCGGCGGGCGGCCCCTGCAAATGTCCTGAGCGGCCCGTTAATATGGTATACAACGAGAGCGGACACGATGATGACGGCGATTGTCATCACACCGAGAGACAATAAAAACCGCAAAGACCAAATTGATGAGGTTGTTTCTATAAGGGCGGAGCAATTCAGCCATCCGCCCCCTTTTAGACGTAAAGAAACCTCCATTAATTTACGCGGTCCCGATATCAAACCCGATACCGTCGTACCCCCGTCTTTCGGTGCATCGCCATACCTCAGCCGAAACTCGCGAACACCCTTGCCCGCCAAGTGTTCCGCAAACACTTCCGTCAGGATTTGTTCTTCCTGACTGGCAGCCACCCCGTCGGCAATGCTGGGCTCGGTGGCCAGGCTTACGGCCAATATGTTTTCGCTCGCAATCTCCGCCAGCCTTTTTCGCTCGGCAGGTGATGCACCCTCAATCAGCCGGGCGAGCGTGATCATACGCTCTGAAACATGCTCGCCACCAACGAGATTAATCGCGGATCGCCGATCTGTCGTATAGATAGCCACACTCAGCAGGTGAGAGAGGATCAGTCCCGAAACCATAACAACCAGGGTTCGGCCAGCGATACTGTTGGGCAAGATCGACTTCATTCCCGTGTCACTTCCGGTGTGAAGACGTACCCACCGCCCCATTCCGTCTTGATCAGGGTCGGATTTTTGGGCTCAGGCTCTATTTTGCGGCGCAACCGGCTCACCTGGGTGTCAATCGCCCTGTCGAACGGTTCCGAACTCCGGCCGTGGGTGAAATCCAGCAGCTGATCCCGCGTTAGAACGCGCTGAGGATATTGTATGAAGGTCGAGAGCAGATTGAACTCTCCCGAACTCAATGGAACGACGACGCCATCCGGAGATTGAAGCTGCCTTTTTCGAGTATCGAAACGCCATCCTTCGAATTTGGCGATGCCATAATCGGCTGAATGGTCTTCACCCGGAAGGGATTGCGTCCGGCGGATTACGGCCTTGATGCGCGCCAAGAGTTCACGCGGATTGAAGGGTTTCGCGACATAATCGTCGGCGCCCATTTCGAGACCGATGATCCGATCGGTGTCTTCTCCCATCGCCGTAAGCATGATCACCGGCACACTCGATTGCGCACGCAAGTCCCGGCACAAGGTCAGTCCATCGTCACCCGGAAGCATAAGATCCAAAACGATCAGATCGATGCTGTTTTCCTCAAATACTTTTCGCATCTCTTTACCGTCGCACGCTGTCGTTACACGGAAGCCATTCTTGACCATGAATCGGGACACGAGATCCCTGATTTCGCGGTGATCGTCGACGACCAGTAAATGCGGTGTTTGAGCCATAACAATGGATACTAAAGCGCCAAAACGCGGCTCAAGACCAAAAAATTGTGACAAAGTTTGTCAAACCGGCCTTCCGTGAAATTCTGTTTCAATTCCATCCTTATCAAATGACGCGAGAGGACTGACATTGATGTCACGCGGTGGGTTGTAACGCCGCACCAGACTTTGGATCGGAGTGACAAGATGTCGGGATTACTATGGTTCGCGATATGGGGTGCCGCCATCTTCCTGATGTTTCGCTTTGGATGTGGTGCCCATGTCATGGGTCAGGCAGAAGATCCCATAGAAACGGACGGCGCAGATAGACCCGTCTGGGTACCGCCCGAGACCGACAAAGATCCAGTCTGCGAAAAGATCGTAAAGACCGCAGATGCCCGGTCGAGCGTCTTCGACGGCCACGTTTACTATTTTTGCTCGCGCGAGTGCCGCGAAATCTTCGAAGCGGCGCCCGAGACGTATTTGGGCGGACACATCGATTCTCCAATCAATCAGTTAGGAGAGAACCATGCCTGATCCAGTACTGGATACTGCTTTGCAACACAGGGGGACACCGATTCCAGCCGCCGGGCCGATCCGTATTCCCGTCATTGCCTTCGGAATGAGCCTCGGCATGTTCCTCGCCCTCACTTTCGTACTGTGTGTCCTTTTCGATCTCTGGTTTCCGGGCGCCGCCATGTACGAAACCTGGCTCAAACTCTTGCCCGGTTTTACGTGGCTTACATGGCCTAGCTTCTTTCTCGGCCTTGTCGAAAGCTTCGCTTATGGCTGGTACATCGCGCTGATTTTCGGACCGCTTTTCAACTTCTGTGTTTCCCGTTTCAGCCGATGATCGGCGGGAGGAAATTTCGATGAAACAATTAATGAAAACACGTGCCGGTGTCGTTCTGCTCACCTTTCTCGCGCTTGGCGGCTTCCTTCTGGCCTACGAGCATAGAGTCCACATCTTTACGGGCAATGGAGTTCTCATCGGATTACTTGCCGTCTGTATCGGGATGCATCTGTTCATGCATGGAGGGCACGGCGACGGCCATGGACACAACAGCCATGAAGATCGCACCCGGGATGACGAAGATCAGGAGATCAAATGATGCACGGGCAGGATGGCGAATACGGTTTATGGGTTCTGGTCGCTATCAACTCGGCGATCTTCATCCTTTTTGCATTCAGTTTTTTCAAACCGCAGACCAAGCGAGATTGGCGTTCTTTCGGTGCATTTTCGGCGTTCCTGGTTGCCTTGTTTACCGAGATGTACGGATTTCCGCTGACCATCTTTTTCCTATCGGGCTGGCTTCAAAGCAATTATCCGGACGTGAACTGGCTCGCGCACGACTCAGGTCATCTGCTTGAGATGATGTTTGGCTGGAAAGCAAATCCGCATATCGGGCCATTCCATTTAATGAGCTTCGCCTTCATCGGTGCAGGTTTCATTTTGATCGCCAATGGCTGGCGACTTCTCCATCACGCACAGCAGCGAGGATCCCTGGCGACCGAGGGTCTCTACTCCTTTATCCGGCACCCGCAATATGTCGGCTTTATCCTGATCATGTTCGGCTTCCTGCTGCAATGGCCGACAATCCTGACCCTCGCCATGTTCCCGGTGCTGGTCACCATGTACGTCGTTCTCGCGCGGCATGAAGAAAAAGAAGCGCTCGCCGAGTTCGGTGAAGAGTATCAGGCTTACACCCGGCGAGTGCCGGGGTTCCTGCCGCGCTGGAGCCGTTTCGACAAGGAAATAGAGAAAGCTCAATAGCTCGCTGCAGATGCGATAGGGGAGGGACATACGATGCAGGCAAGAGACGTAATGACGCGGTTCGTGGTGTCGGTTGGACTCGACACGCCGGTCACTGATGTCGCGCAGAAACTAATCGCCCACGGTATCAGCGGCGTTCCCGTTCTGGATGAAACGGGAAAGGTCGTGGGGATCGTCAGTGAAGGTGACCTGATGCGCCGAGAGGAATCAGGTACCGAACGCCAACCGTCCTGGTGGCTTAGAATGTTTGCCCTGCCCCAAGACAAGGCACGTGAATTTGTGAAGACTCATGGGCTTCACGCCAGAGATGTGATGACCACCGACGTCATAACTGTCTCCGAAGACACCTCGATCGTTCTAATCGCCGATCTTCTTGAACGGCACCGCATCAAACGCATTCCCGTCGTGCAGGACGGGAAAATTGTCGGCATCGTGAGCCGCGCCAACCTCCTATTCGCCCTCGCAGCGGCTGAACCTTATGCCGCGACAAACGTTAACGACGGAACCATACGCGAAACCCTGATGGCAACGTTCAAGGACGCCGGCGTGCGGACTCTGCATGTCAACGTGCTTGTATCCGACGGAGTCGTCAGCATTTGGGGCGACGTGGACTCAGAGGATGAACGGCGGGCGGTAACAGTAGCGGCAGAGAGAATACCAGGCGTCGCCGAGGTCCAAAACCGGACCAAGGTCATGAGCGAGACGATGAAGTCCATGTACTGGGAGTAATTGGTGGCGGGCAAGATTTATCTCTCCCCGAACGACCGCCGTCTTTGCCGGACTATCGTTCGAAATCACTCATAAGCAGGCAAGGGGAAACGCCTATCCCATGCGCAGGAACAAACTATGAAAAGCGAATATCAGGCCAACAGTCTCTCGCTCACTGGCGCCGTTTCCATGGGGACCGGGGTAATGATCGGCGCCGGGATCTTCGCCTTGACCGGACAGGTTGCCGAGCTTGCAGGAAACCTGTTTCCATTGGCCTTTCTCGTCGGTGCGGTGATTACCGGTTTCAGTGCCTATTCATACATAAAGATGTCGAACGCCTATCCGTCTGCCGGCGGAATCGCGATGATCTTGGAAAAAGCTTATGGTCGCGGCGTCGTGACCGGGGCATGCGCCATCCTTATGGCGCTCTCGATGGTTATTAACGAAAGCCTCGTTGCCCGAACCTTCGGAACCTATACGCTTCAACTATTCGATTTGGAACAGAACGGCCTTCTCGTTCCGGCTTTGGGCGTTGGACTTCTCGTTCTTGCTTTCGTTATCAACATTTCGGGCAACCGGGTCGTCGGCACTTTTTCCTTTCTCCTGGCCCTCGCTAAAATTCTCGGAATCGCGACTTTTGGGATTGTCAGTCTTTGGATAGCCGGAAACGTCTCGGAACCTGCTGCACTTAGCGAGTCAGACACGTCTCTGACGGGATTTATCGCGGCCCTGGCTCTTACAATTCTTGCCTATAAAGGCTTCACAACAATTACGAATAGTGGATCCGAGGTAGTCGATCCGCATCGAAACGTCGGTCGCGCGATTATCATTTCGATTTTCATTTGCACGATCGTTTATCTCCTTGTCGCCTTTGGGGTCGGGGCCAATCTCACATTGCCTGAGATAATTGCCGCAAAGGATTTTTCTCTGGCGGAAGCGTCCCGGCCAGCCTTGGGCGAGTATGGCCTCTGGTTCACCGTCGCAATCGCCATTGTCGCTACAGCATCGGGAGTTGTGGCCAGCATGTTCGCGGTATCTCGAATGCTGACAATGCTGACCGAAATGACACTGATCCCACACCGGCATTTCGGTATGACGGGCGCCTTACAGAAACATCTTCTTGTCTACACGGTGGTTATAGCGATCGTGTTGACGGTTTTTTTCGACCTGAGCCGGATCGCTGCTCTCGGCGCAATATTCTATCTCGTAATGGACATAGGCATTCACTGGGGTGTCTTTCGGTATATGAGAAAAGATGTCGGTGCAAATCCGCTGATTTTGATAACCGCCATTGTCCTCGACCTTGTCGTACTTGGCGCGTTTCTCGCGATTAAGGCCGAAGCGGATCCCACCATCATCATCGTTGCTGTGGCAGGGCTGTTTCTCGTTTTTGCCGGTGAATGGCTGTTTCTGCGGGTACGGACCGGTTCTGAGACTGAGTCTACCCATCAACACTAAGGACACTTGATCGGAGAGGGAGCAGGCAGGATGGCGGATTCACAAAGAGAGAAAGAAGTCGAGATTTGAGCATTAGCGCCACACTTCGTCTGGTCCTTGTGATGGGCCTATGGGCTGGCTGTTTTCCCATTATCACGCTCGGGCTCGAGATGGCGCCCCATCTCGCTTTCGCAACAATGAGGGCCGCACTCGCCGGTCTTTGCCTCATCCTCATCGGCGCGGTGTTCGGTCGTCCTATGCCAACAGGTCGGCGGACATGGTTTCTCATAGCTGTCACGGGCTTCGGCGCAACAGGTCTCGGCTTTTTAGGAATGTTTCACGCCGCCGAATATGTCTCACCCGGCATAGCAACAGTAATTGCGAATGTTCAACCGTTATTGACCGTAATTCTGGCCTTTTTCATCCTGAATGAGGGACTCGGTCTTATCGGTATCGCCGGTATTGCCCTCGGGTTTGTCGGAATTTTGGTCATCGCCTCACCCGGCTTTTCCGGCGGGATCACGCAGGGATATACGTTGGGAATTGCCTATATAGCTCTGGCAGCCTTTGGCGTTGCGATCGGCAATGTCGCTATCAAACAATTGCCACAACACGTTGACGGTGCCATGGCGATGGGGTTCCAGCTATTGATCGGATCCATTCCTCTGGCTGCTCTGTCAATCACGAGCGAAGTGCCGCGCTCAATCGTCTGGACGGGCGAGTTCGTGATTGTCCTCGTCATTCTCTCAACCCTCGGCACATCAATGGTGTTCTGGCTCTGGTTCTCAGTGCTGCGTGAAGTCGATCTCTCCCGCGCGGTGGCATTTACATTTCTTGTGCCCCTATTCGGTTTGCTCATTGGCGGAACACTCTTTGACGAGCGTCTCGGCTGGATCGAAATCACCGGTGCCGCGCTGATACTGACCGGCATCTTGGCCGTGCAGTTCTCCAGCACCTTGCAAAAGCAGCGACCGGCATGACCCGGATCCAAAAACCCCATGGCGTCGGACACCGAGTACCTGCAGTTCGCCCCAACCGAACTAAAACCGAAGGAGGATATCAAGATGAAACCCTATTCTTTTTTCGCTCTCATTGTAATGCTCGCACTGGCAGCACCAATCGTCCAAGCACAACAACCTGGCCACAGCCCCGAGCATCATAGCCAACGGTTCGAACAAATGGACCGCAAGATCGATGAAGCTCAAAAACTGCACGGCACAGCTCGGCACGCCAAAATGATGGAGCACATGCAGATGATGCGCGTGCAGATGCAGGCTATGCACGGAATGATGGGCGGCATGATGCCAGGCGGCTCAGGGGGTGGCCCGAAAGGTCCGGGGCGTATCGGTAAGGACCAAATGGGATCTGGCCAAATGGGTCAGGGCCAGATGGGTCGAATGGGCGCCGGTGGCGTTCAGATGATGCAGAACATGCAGAACCGGATGGACATGATGCAACGGATGATGGAGCAGATGCACAAACAGCAGGAACTGATGCTGAAAGACAAAAACTAGCTTTGCTTCGCCGCCTTCCAGCTAGGAGAAGGGTTGGAAGGCGGTACCTGCGCAGCCAAACCGGTGGAGTGCTGATTATTACAGCTATCCGAGATCACTTCTTGCCTAGGAGACACTCATGCTTGCCAAAGACATTATGACCACAGAAGTTGTCACCGTTGCGCCGGATACGCCGGTCGCTGAAATCGCCGCCACGTTTCTCGAAAGGCGCATCAGCGCGGTCCCCGTTTCAGACGACGGTACATCTGTCATCGGGATAGTTAGTGAAGGTGATCTGATGCGACGACCGGAAGCGGATACAGATAAACGGCTGGGTTCTTGGTGGCTGGCCATATTCAGGGATGCGTCGGAGCTCGCCAGCGCGTTCAAGAAGTCCCATGGTCAGACCGCTGCAGACGTTATGACAAAGAATCCCATCGTAATCTCGGAAGAGATGCCGGTAGCGGAAATCGCCGAGATCCTCGAGAAAAATCATATCAAGCGTGTCCCCGTGACAAGCTATGACGCGCTTGTCGGTATTGTCAGCCGCGCCAATTTGCTCAGGGCGCTTGCAGCACGCAAAGACTCTCCTATGGCACCGGTCAAGAAATCCGACGAAGAAATCCATGACGCGTTGATGGCTATGCTCGGCGAGGAGGCATGGGTGGAGAGAGGCATGATAAATGCGATTGTGTCGGACGGGATCGTCCAACTCTGGGGGCTCGTCAAGTCGAGTGCAGAGGTAGAAGCGTACACAGTGGCTGCAAGAGAAATCCCCGGCGTCAAATCCGTGGAGAATCACATCGGTGCGAACTACCACCAGCTATACTGGGCTGAATGATCATCGATCGTCGATTAAATGCCGACCCCATGATCTGGACGGCTTTCTCGGAAAAGCCGAATATCACATGTTGGCGCGGAAGCTGAGCGGTGTCGCGTATACATCGAACGGTTCTCGTTCTCGGATTGGTCGGTCTTGCCGCCACAACCTCCTTTTATTTGTGGGAAAGTGGGCAGGTTGACGAATTTTTTCAAAAAGATGTTTTGATAAAGGTTATTGAAGACCTGGGTTCGTTCGGGCCGGTTCTCGTGATCGCCCTGATGACGATCGCGATCGTGATGAGCCCGCTTCCCAGCGCGCCGATCGCCATTGCCGCTGGCGCGGCCTATGGCCATTTGTGGGGGACGGTCTACGTCGCCACTGGTTCGTTATCCGGTGCGCTCGTGGCATTCGGCATCGCGCGTTACCTCGGTTCGAGTTTTGTCGAGGAAATGCTGAAAAAGCGAGCGGGCACCGGCATCCTGGACCGCTTCCTGAAATCCCAGAACGCTCTAATGGCGACCGTTTTTGCATCTCGTTTAATGCCCTTCCTGTCATTCGACATCATCAGCTATGCGGCCGGTCTGACACCGTTGGCAATCTGGCGTTTTGCTTTGGCGACAGTAGCAGGGATCGTTCCCGCCAGCTTCCTGCTGGCCCATTTCGGTGAAGAGCTCGCGTCAGCTGATTTACAGCGTATCGGTCTTACGGTTCTATTGCTGGGGTTTTTGACTGCAGTCCCGCTTGTCGTGAAATATCTATATCGGCGCATCAGAAAAAGTTTCAAATAGAGCTAGCCGGCAAGACACCATAGGGCGCTAGGTGAACTTTAGGCCGTCTCCACAACTCCCACATCCTTGCCGCGAAAATATTGAATATCTATCGGCCGGCTATGGCCTGTTATCTTCTGGGCGGATGCCAAAACCCAGCCGGTCGAATGAGGGCCCAAATTCGCTGCTTCAGCAAATGGCCCCGAAACGACGATATCCGCCTCGAACTTCCTCGAAAGCCGTTCAATACGTTCTGCGATGTTTACGGTATCGCCGATAACCGTGAATTCGAGCAGATCATCCCGGCCGACAACGCCGACAAAAGCGTCGCCGTAATGCATGCCGATGCCTATGCCGACCCGCGGTTGGCCCGCCAGTGCCCGTTCCTCGGACCAGATTTTGAGGCGCTCTAGCATCGCATGGGCGCAGGCCAGACACCTTTTTGCCGATGAATCATTAGGCTCGGGAAATCCAAAAACAGCCATGACCGCGTCGCCGATAAATTTGTCCACCACGCCGCCATGGTCCCGAATGGTCTGCGCCAGAATCGCCCGAAATTCGCCCAACAAATCCGTCAACTCGACGGGAGTAAGGCGTTCGGCGATTGGGCTGAACCCGCGAATATCCGTAAACAGAATTGCGACAGGTTGCACCGCACCGCCCGACTCGTTGTCGTTCGAATGATCTACTAGCCGATCCGCGATATCGGCGGAAAAAAAACGGGATAATCTGTGACGGGCGAGACGTTCGGAGATTGAAGCATGCAATAGGCGTCGCGTACCCCGGGCGGTCACGAAGAGTATGCCCGCAGTCAGTACGATCATGATGACCGGAAATAACTGATGATGCACAAGGTCGTGCCGCATATTGTGTGACGTCGTCGGCAAGACATGAGGGTCGGGCATCGTTAGACCGGCCAGCGCCAGGATTGCGAGGAACAGACCGGCTGCGTACAGAACCAGCCAAGGGCGATAGCGCATCGCCGCGTGTGCGAGAATAACGAAGATGACGGCCGCGCTTGGCAGCGCCACGAGGGACATCGGTGCTTGGCCCATCAGCGAGCCCATTAGTATTGTCTGGATCCCAACGAGGGTCACTTCCAATGTGACAAACGCGAGAGGCAACAGAGGATGAAAGATCCGGCGCCATGCGAAAACGAGGCCGGCCACAGCCAGGACGCCATAAGCGATCGTTACGTTAAGAACCGGATGATGATGCGCCCCATGCTCCCTTAAAGAGAGAGTGGCCGCCATCAATGACAGGAACACAAATACGCGAAGAATAGCCGCGAGGCGCTCACGCTGTCTTTCAGCGCTCTTGAGCGTTTTCTCCAAATCGTTCATTTCAGCAATCTCGCCATAACGTAGACATCATGAAAATTGCTGCCCAGCCTGAAACCCCGTCGCAGCGTTCCTTCTGTCACAAAGCCGTGTTTTTCATATAACGAGACTGCGGCCTCGTTTTGGGCGACTACTGCCAGCTGAATTCGATGGATGTCCGTTTCCCGGGCCCAATCAATTGTATGTTGGACCAGTGCGCTTCCAAAGCCCCGACGGCGATAGTGGGCATCTACGCCAAGATCGAGTTGAAGAATTGTGTTCCGCTCCGGGGGAGGGTGGCGCCGGCAAATTGCAAATCCAGCCAGCTCGTTGTTGATCTCGGCGACGAATATTTCGGAAGACGCTGACTCTCGATTTTTTTCCACTGCGGATCTGATAAGTGCAGCACCGGTAACCGGATCAAACCCGGTGACGACCAAAAATGGATCATGCTCGGCAAGGCGCGCACCCAACACGACCAGGGAATTAGCATCCGCTTCGACGGCTGTTCGGATCATAGGCCCTCCCGAATTCTGGCCCGTTTCCAAGTCGACAGTTATCATTTATCGACGCCTCCTACTTTCAGGTTGTTGGGGCAGCTGCGCGGGTTTGGGTTTGCGGGCTGGACCTTACATTTCCCGCGCAGCGATCTGTGCCATCGCACATTTTCCAACTGCTGGGTTTCGGGTTCGGAACTCATGTGAGAATTCTTCGCACCGATTTTTTGAAATAGAGCAGCCAGAACGCCTGCGACCCAATGGCAGCAGCAGGCAAAAGGACCCAAAGCCATCCGGCAATCGCAAGTCCCAGGACGATTAGCCAGAAATCTGCCCGAGCGAGGCCTCGGAATGCGAAGATGACCACGTCAATCGGGCGCGCGTCCCTGCCTAGATCCGACAGAGTCGCGATCTGTGCCTCACCTTCAGGCACGCCGCCCAAGACAAGCGGCAAAGCAGCGCTGATGGTGCTGCCAAGGGCCGCCGCGGCACCAAGCCAGACCCAAACGACCATCCCGGTTTCCACCGTTGTGTGATAGCCAAGGGCGAGAAAAAAGGCCGCGTGTACGATCCAATCGACAAAATCGTCGTAGTACGCGCCGAAGCGGGAGGACAAATTGCGCAATCGGGCGAGTTCGCCGTCGCAGTAGTCAAATAGGTAGTAAAGAAAGAACAGCCCGGCCCCCAACAATTGTTCCCCGAGGGTAATGCAAGCCGTCGCCGCCAAGCCCGCTGCCAGACCGAGCGTCGTCGCTTGATTTGGCGACATATTCAAAGCGGCCAAACGGGGCGTAGTTCGTCGTGACATCATTCGAATGAGCGGGAACCACTGCAGAGCGGTCCCATTAGATCGTTCCGACGGATTAGGTTTCTTTGACATCACGCGCCAAAGGCTCCCTGTTTCTCCTGCACCAAGAATTTGAGTCTTAGGGCGCATCTCACAGTGCGAAGATCAAATTCTCTCGAAACGGATTCAGGGCCAAAAATACCGGGGGCCGCAATCGTGAGCCCGTCAGCAATGTCCGTAATCTCAATGCACATGTGCAATCACGCTCAAGTCCCCTTCAAGGAAATGAAGCTGGATCTCGAGCTCCTGACCTGAGGCAAGATCTCTTTTCAGACGGGATAGGAAAAGCCGCTGATGGAACGTTTCCAAGTTCAACGTTTCGTTGGGTGGTATCGTCAATACTTCAAGATCGATGCTCTTGCCCAGGGTGATTTCGGTATCGATTCTTGATCCATCGGCGGCTGAACTGGATACGCCCCGAAGATGAAGGGCTGATTGTCCTTCGTTGACTATGCGTAGTCGGATCTGGGCATCCTCTCCAGCATTCGCGGCGGCGATACGAACACTTTCCACCCTTGCGCCGTTACCAATGTCAATTTCGGTGTCCGCCGTCGCGGCCGAGCCGATCAAGAAAAACGCGACAACGAATCCCGCACCTAGTAGCCACAGATAGAAAGTTCTGTTGCCGTTAGATCTCAATGGGAGTGCTCTCGACGATCGATCTATATTCGACATGTTTTCACCAGTCTGAGCGGGGCTGCCCGCCCGAACCGAAATCCGGGCGGGCGACGAAGCCGAAGTCAGGTGTTTCGGCTCGGACTCGCCTAGAAGAGGACCTTCATCCCGATCGCGAAGAACCAAGCTTCCACGTCCTCTCCATCTTCACGGGCCAGATCCGCCGTGTTGCCGAACTTTCGTTCCCACACCACGCCGACATAGGGCGACAGCAATCGGTCGTAGATGTCATAGGACAGCCGCAACCCGACCTCCGCACTGCTGAAACCGCTGCCAATCTCCATCTTCCGGTCATCAGAAAATGCGACGTTTAGATCGGCCGATGGCGTCAGGGTGATACGGTTGGTGAGAAGAAGCTCATACTCCGCGTCGAGCCTCACCGAAGCATCGCCCTTGTCACTGACGAACAGATCGGCGTCGACCTCGATCCATTGTTTGGCGAGCCCGGTCAGCCCCAATACGCCGTAGAGCCGGCTCCTTCCCTTGGGAGTATCCGCCCGGATACCGGCCTTCACATCGAAGAAATCCGACACGGGCATCTGGAGAACAAACCGGTTTTCGAGGGTCTCGAACTTCCGTTCGTTTGTGTCGTATTCACCCTCGCTGAGCCATCTGAGTTTCAGTTCGTCCGTCCCGACAAACGCATCGCCGTTCCAGACAAACAGCTCCTCGCTTTCATCTCCCCAGCGATGCTCCAACTCCTCGAGCTGAACACCATAGTAGATGAGGTTGGTTTCCTGGGCGGCCGCAGGTGCCGCGGCAAACGCTGCAACGATGGCACCGGCGGCCAGAAATGATTTGATACGCATAATCACTTCTCCGCTTTCTGGATTTCACGGGCGGGAGTCACATTCGACGCTTCGGGTCCGCCTTCCACGATAACCTTGCGGAACATGCCCGCGGCAGCGTGGTAGGACAGGTGGCAGTGGAATGCCCACTGGCCGGGCGCATCGACTTCGGTCTCCATGTATACGGTGGTACCGGGCGACACGCTGACGACGTGCTTGATCGGATTCCACTTCCCGGCGCCCGTATCGAGGATCGACCACATGCCGTGCAGATGCATCGGATGGGTCATCATGGTCTCGTTGACGAACTTGAACCGGACCCGTTCGCCGTATTTCAGCCGGATTGGTTCCGCATCTCCGTATTTCACGTCGTTCAGCGACCAGAGATAGCGCTCCATGTTGCCGGTAATACGAATCTCGATCTCCCGCGTCGCCGCGCGATGCTCGTAGAGCGGCTTCTGGGCTTTCAGGTCCGAATAGGACAGGAACTTCCCACCATTCGCCGCTTTCGGGGCCAGCCCGCTGCCTCCGGCATAGAACGCATCGGTTTTCTCAGCGCCCATACCGCCATGCGCGGAATGATCCATGCCTTTCATGGCCCCTTGTTCCGTCGGCTTCATGGCGGAATGATCCATGGGTTTCTGCATCGCAGAATGATCCATCGGCTTCTTCATTGCCGAGTGATCCATAGGCTTCTGCATCGTCGAGTGATCCATCGGCTTCTTCATTGCCGAATGATCCATCGGCTTCTT
>CBDDHW010000069.1:0-55665 GCA_965228575.1 Rhodospirillaceae bacterium
TCAGGTCACAGTTGGGCGCTGCCGCGCCGCTGGATCGCTTCGCGATTCGCAGCGAGGGTGTCGGGATCGAAGCGCCGCATCCAGTCGCGCGAGTAGCGGCGTTCGGCGTCGAGGGCGCCGTCGTCGACGCCCGCCGCCGCAGCGCGGTACGCACCCTTGATCGCGCCGAGCCCGGCTTCGGGCACCGTGGCCATGTCGGCCGCCAGCTCGCAGGCTCGGGACACGAGGCGGTCGTGCGGGACGACCTCGTTGACGAGGCCCCAAGCGAGCGCGGTCGACGCATCGACGTAGTTGCCGGTGAAACTCATCTGCCGGGCTCGCCGGATGCCGATCGCCTGCGGGAGCAGCACCGTGAGGCCCCAACCCGGCATGACGCCGACCCGAGCGTGGGTGTCGGCGAACGTCGCCCGTTCGCTGGCGATCAGGAAGTCGCAGCCGAGGGCGAGCTCGAAGCCGCCGGTGACCGCCGCGCCGTTGATCGCGCCGATCAACGGCTTGGTCAGCGAACCGAACGGCAGCGGCGTCGCGTCGGGGTCGGCCGACAAGCCGCTCGAGCCGAGTTCTTTGAGGTCGAGTCCGGCGCAGAACGCCGGGTCGGCACCGGTGAGGATCATCACGCGCACCACCGGGTCGGCGTCGAGTTCGCGCAACCGGGTCGGGATGGCCCGACGCAGCTCGGTGTTGAGCGCGTTGCGGGCCTCGGGGCGATTCATCGTGACGACGGCGACCCCGTCGGTGATCTCGGTCGTGAGCACAGCAGCCATGCCCCATCGTCGCGAACCACCCCGCCGGATCAGGCGTCGGACGAACCCCGGGTCAGGTGTCGGAGGTGCCGGCGAGGAACGAGCCGTTACCGGCAGATCACCTGACCCGGGATCGGTTCGCGAACCCGAGAAAACCAGTCACGTGGACGACCCACAGGACCCCGGACCCGACCCGGGCGGCTCGTCGGGAGGGGTTGCGGGGGTGGAGTACGGTCGAGGTATGCCCGTCTTCACGTCCTACGAACCCGGTCAGCCGTGTTGGGTCGACCTGATGAGTCCCGACGTCGATGCGTCCAAAGCGTTCTACTCCGCCGTGTTCGGCTGGGACGCGCACGACGAACTCGACGACGAGGGCAACCGCATCTACGTCAACTTCTCCCTCGACGGCAACGACGTCGCCGGCCTCGGCGCGAACCAGCCGGGTATGCCGCCGATGGCGATCTGGAACAGCTACGTCTGTGCCCCCGACGTCGCCGCCACCGTCGCCAAGGTCGAGTCGGCAGGCGGCACCGTCATGATGCCGCCCATGCAGGTCATGTCGGCCGGTCACATGGCGATCATCGCCGACCCGACCGGCGCCGTGATCTCGATCTGGCAGCCCGGCGAACATCCCGGCGCCGGCATCGCGAACGAACCCAACACGTGGTCGTGGAACGAGTTGATGACCCGCGACATCGACACCGCGCTCCCCTTCTACACCGACGTGTTCGGCTGGCAGTTCAACGCCATGGACATGGGCGGCGGGATGATCTACCACGTCGTGCACGGCGGCACCGACGGCTGGGCGGGCGCCATGGCCATGCCACCCGACGTTCCCGACCAGGCACCCAATCATTGGGCCGTCTACTTCATGGTCGCCGACACCGACGCGACGGTCGCAGCCGTCACGGAGAACGGCGGGTCCGTCGTGATGCCACCGATGGACACACCCGGCGTCGGCCGGATGTGCATCTTCCACGATCCTCAGGGCGGCAGCTTCTCGACGCTGCAGCCCGAACAGCAGGGCTGAGGCTCAGCCCCGCTGCACGATCGACGACGCGCGCCGCCGCAACCACCGCGGCGTGATGTTCGTCGTCGCCACCATGACCTTGTACTGCGCTCCCGGGACGGCGAGGGTGCGGTTGGCAGCCACCCCGTCGAGTCCGCACCTGGCGACCTCGTCCGGACTGGTCCAGACGAACGAGGGGAACTGATCGGCGTAGGTGTCGGTGTTGCTGACGCTCTGGAACTCGGTCTTGGTCAGGCCGGGGCACAGCGCCGTGACGTGCACACCGTGGGGCGCCGCCTCCTCGTGGAGGCTCTCGGTCAGGCTCGTGACGTACGCCTTCGTGGCGGCGTACACGGCCAGCTGCGGGGCCGGCTGGAAGCTGGCGACGCTCGAGACGTTGAGCAGATAACCGCTCCCCCGAGGCACCATCGCCGCCAGCGACGCCTGGCTGAGCCGTGTCAACGCTGCGACGTTGACCTCGATCTCATCGGCGAGCCGGTCGGGGTCGAGCTCGTGAAAGTCGCCGTTGGTGCCGAATCCGGCGTTGTTGACCACGAGATCGATGTCGCCCTCGGCGATGCGGTCGACGACCGCACGCTGCCCGTCGTCGGTCGACAAGTCGGCCGCCAGCGGTGTGATGCCGTCGTGGCGTTCGGCAAGCGCCTCGAGGCGATCGAGGCGTCGAGCCACGACCGTCGTGGCGACGCCTGCGTCGGCGAGCTGCGCGGTCATCACCTCACCGATGCCCGAGGAGGCACCGGTCACGAGGGCGGTACGGAAGGGATACGCGGCCATGACGCGAGCGTACCCACGCGAGCGGCCCGGCTCGGTCCGGCGATGCAGGACCGAGCCGGGCTCGTCGCAAGGTTCGGAACGGTCAGCCGAGGATCGCCGGATCGATCTCGCAGGCCTCGACGCCTTCGATGATGCCGCCGAAGGCGATGTCCTGCGTCGCCGTGTCGGCCACCTCGAGATCGATCAGTTCACCGTCGACGAGCGCGACGTCGACCCCGAGCGCATCGACCACGTACGGAGCGAGGCACGCTGCCTCGGCAGCGGGGAGGCCGATCTGGAGCGACAGCTCCTCGGCCATCAGGGCGTAGGCCGTCGCCGCGTCACCCGTCGCCGCACTGTCACCGCCCTCATCGGCACCGGCGCTCGCATCGGCCTCGACCGAGTTGAGGAACGGGACGATGATGGCGTCCATGTCGCCGGGCGAACCGGTGAGGATCAGCATCGTGCGGGTACCGGGACCACCCTCGACGGTGAACGGGCCGCCGACCGGCTCCTCGGCGCACTCGCGATCGTCGTTCGCGTACAGCAGTACCTCGACGCTGTCCCCGTCGTAGGCGTAGGCCGGCGTCTGCGTTCCACCGACGAGCATGCTCGCGTCGAGGTTGTTCGAGTCGAGGCAACCGGCGACCCCGTCGAAGCCGAGGTTGAGGCCGAAGTCTGCGTCGGTGAGATCGATCGCGATCGCCACGAGCTGACCGGCCGACGGATCGGCGGCGATCATGACGTTCGAGGTCGTCTGGTCGGCGGGTGCGTCCTCGTACAGGTCGAAGGTCTGCACCCGACCTTCGGCGTCGTGGAGCAGCAGGGTGTGGACGTCGCCGGTGTCGTCGAACGCCGACACATTGCTGAGGATGTGATCGCACGTGGCGACGCAGGTCGCGTCGCCTGCGCCTGCGGTGGTCACCACGACCGGACCGCCTTCGGGCGGGTAGAAGAAGTCGGTGACCACGCCGGGCTCGACGCCCATCTGCGCCTCGAACGCCTCGACGAGGCCGGTGGTCCGGACGTAGACGTCGACGGTCTGATCGGTCGAGTTGACGACCCGGTAGCCGATCGATCCAGGCTCGTACGTACCCGACGACGCGTCGTCGCCCGAGTCGCCCGAGTCGCCCGAGTCGCCCGAATCGTCATCGGCGGTGTCGTCGGCAGCCTCGGTCGTGTCGGTGTCGCCGGTGTCGTCGGCAGCCTCGGTCGTGTCGGTGTCCTCGGCGTCGGTTGACTCGGTGTCGGTCGTGTCCGTGTCGTCGGCTTCGGTCGTGTCGGTGTCGTCGGACGACGCGTCGTCGTCACCGCCGCAGGCGCCGAGTGCCAAGGCGAGGACGCCGATCACGGCAGCCGAACGGCGCCACGGGACGGTACGGGACGGGGTGGTGTGCATGCAGGGGTTCTCCGCTGTTGTTCACGGTCGACTGTCCGCCAGCCGACATCGACTGACCACCGTAGCGAGCGACGTTGCAGCGATCTTCGATTTCGTTCGGCGTCGACCGGTGCTCACGGACACACGATCGGGATCAGCTCGACCAGGGCGGGCACCAGGCCGGTGGCGATGGCAGCATGCCCGTCGACGTCGGGGTGGAGCCCGTCGGGGTCGGGCCCGGCGGTGTCGAGGCGCCCGTCGTCGAAGTCGTCGTAGTACGCCGGACGACCGAACAGCCCGTCGTCGGACAGGAGCGGAGATCGGTCGTCGGGATCGACCACTCCGGACTCGACGAGCCGCCGATTGAACTCGGCGATCGCCTGTGCGACGGCAGGGTCGGAACCGACCGCCACCGGGTTCATCGGCAGGACGGCGACCGTCTCGAACGCCGACGTGGCCTCGTCGTACATCGCATCGAAGGCCTCGTACGAGCCATCGACGTCGAGCGAGCGCAGTTGGAGGTCGACGACGCTCGGCGCCACCACGAGCACCGCTGACCCGTCGGTGTGCGCCGAGGCGAGCGTGCGGAGCTGCTCGGTCATGCTCGTGACGCCGTACAGCCCGATGTCGAACCCGGCACCGAGGACCGAACCGTTCTCGACGCTCACGTCGGTCGCCGGCAACGAGCGTGCGAGCATCGCCTCGAGGAGGGCCGGCCACGCGTCGTCGGTCGGTGCGTCGACACCCACCACGAAGTTCGGCCAATAGTCGGTCGAGTTCCCGAGCACGACGAGCTCGACCGCCGGGCACGGCACGACCGTGCTGGTCGTCGAACTGATGGTGCTGCTCGTCGTCGTGCTGGACGATGCGCCGGTCGTCGTGGTCGTCGCGGTGCTCGTCGAGGGACGGGGCGACGGCTTGCTGGTGCTCGTCGGCGTGCTGGTGCTCGTCGACGGCGCCTCAGCCGTCGAGACATCGGTCGTCGCGACCTGGGCCGGCGGCGAGACCTCCGGGGTGTCGCTCGCACAGCCGGCGAAAACGACGACGACGGCGAGCGTCGCGCCGGCGCAGAAGCGCCGACGCCCGCTCACCGTCGGAATCAGAGTGCGCCGGCCGCGTTCAGGCGGGCGTGCGCACGGCCGAGGGCGCTGACCGCCTCGGCGTCGTGTTCGTGACGCAGCGCCTCTTCGGCCCGGTCCTTGGCGGAACGGGCACGCTCGATGTCGACCTGGCTGCCGAGCTCGGCGGCGTCGGACAGGATCGAGACCTTGTTGTTCGAGACCTCGACGAATCCGCCGTGGACGGCGACGTCCTCGGTCGAGCCGTCGGCCAGGAACACCCGGGTGTGGTTCTCGGTGAGGGCACCGAGGAACGCGACGTGACCGGGCTGGAACGCGACCTCGCCACCACCGATCGTGCGGGTGATGACCATGGTCGCCTCGCCCGAGTAGAGCACCTTCTCGGGCGAGACCACTTCGACGGTCATGACGTTGGCCATGGTCAGCTCTCCTCGAGCTTCTTGGCCTTCGCGAGAACCTGCTCGAGGCCACCGACGTTCAGGAACGCCTGCTCGGGAACCTCGTCGACCTCGCCGTTGAGGATCGCCTCGAACGACTGGACGGTCTCCTCGATCGGCACGAACTCACCGTCGAGGCCGGTGAAGACCTTGGCGACGAAGAACGGCTGCGACAAGAAGCGCTGGATCTTGCGGGCACGGTTGACGGTGAGGCGGTCCTCGTCGGACAGCTCGTCGAGACCGAGGATGGCGATGATGTCCTGCAGCTCCTTGTAGCGCTGGAGGGTCTCCTGCACGCCGCGGGCGATGTTGTAGTGGTGCTCGCCGACGATCTCGGGCGACAGGATGGTCGAGGTCGACGCCAGCGGGTCGACCGCCGGGTAGATGCCGAGCGAGGCAACCGTACGGCTGAGCTCGGTCGTGGCATCGAGGTGCGTGAAGGTCGTGAACGGCGCCGGGTCGGTGTAGTCGTCGGCGGGCACGTAGACGGCCTGCAGCGACGTGATCGAACGACCGCGGGTCGAGGTGATGCGCTCCTGCAGCTGACCCATCTCGTCGGAGAGGGTCGGCTGGTAGCCCACTGCTGAGGGCATACGACCGAGGAGGGTCGACACCTCGGAACCGGCCTGGACGAACCGGAAGATGTTGTCGACGAACAGGAGCACGTCCTGGTTCTGCTCGTCACGGAAGTACTCGGCCATCGTGAGCGCCGACAGGGCGACACGGAGGCGGACGCCCGGCGGCTCGTCCATCTGGCCGAACACGAGGGCGGCCTTCTCGAACACGCCCGACTCCATCATCTCGAGACGGAGGTCGGTGCCCTCACGGGTGCGCTCGCCGACGCCGGCGAACACCGACACACCACCGTGCTGCGAGGCGACACGGTTGATCATCTCGGTGATGAGCACGGTCTTGCCGACGCCGGCGCCACCGAACAGGCCGATCTTGCCACCGGCGACGTACGGGGTCAGCAGGTCGATGACCTTGATGCCCGTGGGGAACACGCGAGCCGACGGCTCGAGGGCGTCGAACGACGGCGCCTCACGGTGGATCTCCCACCGCTCCATCTGGTCGAAGCCTTCGGGCTGGTCGAGGCAGTCGCCCATCACGTTCCAGGTGTGGCCGAGGGTGCCGTCGCCGACCGGCGCGCGCACGCCGTGGCCGGTGTTCACGACCGGCGCTCCTCGCGTGAGACCGTCGGTCGGCTTCATGGCGATGGCCCGAACCCGGTTGTCGCCGATCTGCTGCGCGACCTCGGCGGGCACGTTGATGGTCTCACCTTCGACGGTGACGTCGAACTCGAGCTGCGTGTTGATCTCGGGCAGGTTGCCGGGCGGGAACTCGACGTCGACCACGGGGCCGGCGATGCCGACGATGCGGCCTTGCTTGAGATCGTTCTCGGTGACGGTCATGTGACTGGGTACTCCTGGTCAGGATTCCGGAGAGGGGTGGGTGTTGGCGAGGGTGAAGCCGGCGGCCTGGGCGCTGGCTTCGCTGTCGAACCAGACCTCGGCACCGGTCACGTCGTAGGACCGGCTGTCGGGACGGTGGTACAGCATCGAATCGGCGTTGCCCTTGATGGTGAACGCGGCGGAGGGCGCCGAGCCGTCGGGCAGCGGGGCGGCGGAACCGGGTGACCGAAGGGACCGGGCGAGCACGGCGGTCGAACGGTCGGCGTCGCCTGGGCGATCGCGGCGAAGGCGGCTGCGGCCGGTGAGACCGAGTCGTCGCTTGCCGGACCCCAGCGCCTCGGCACCGCCGACGATCTCCATGATCTCGGTGGTGATCGACGTCCTGGCGGGCACGCGTTCATGATCGCGGCTCAACTTGGTGATGAGATCCTCGGCGTTGTCGGTCGCCGACTTCATGGCCCGCTGACGGAACGCGTGCTCCGAAGCCGCTGCGTTGAGCAGTGCTGCGTACACACGGGCTTCGACATAGCGCGGCAGCAGCGTGTCGAGGATGGTCGTCGGGTCGGGTTCGAACTCGTAGTCGGAACCGGATCCGTCGGTGGAGCCGGCCTTGCCGTCGCCACCTTCGACCGTGTCGCGCTGCAGCGGCACCAGCGGGCGCAGCACGACTTCCTGGCTGCCCGCCGAGATGAAGCGGGTGTAGACCAGCTCGACCGAGTCGACGTGACCCGATGCGTACAGGGCGACGACGTGCTGGCCGATGGCCTTGGCGTCGGCGTACGACGGGTTGTCGCTGAAGCCCTGGAACGACTGGCCGAGCGAGTAACCGCGGAAGCGGAAGTACGCCTCGGCCTTCTTGCCGACCGGGATGATCTCGTAGCCCTTGCCCGCGAGGACGTCGGCCTTGATCTCACCTTCGGCGGCGCGCTGCACACCGGAGTTGTAGCCGCCGCAGAGACCGCGGTCGGCGGTGATCACGACGTAGCACTTGTTCTTGACCTCGCTCCGGCCGGCGAGCAGCGGAGAATCGCTGCTCGCACCGGCAGCCGACAGGTCTTTGACGACCTCGGTGATCTGCTCGGAGTACGGCACCGCCGCCTCGACGCGTTGCTGCGCCTTGACGATCCGGCTCGCCGCGATCAGCTCCATGGCGCGGGTGATCTTCTTGGTGGCCTGCATCGAGTTGATGCGGCCGCGCAGGATTCGTTCCTGGCCTCCTGCCATGTCAGATCACTCCTTTCGAAAGCTCGGTCGGTGGACGGGTCGAGAACATGGGGCAGATCACTCGGTGGCGAGCGTCTTGGTGCTGTGCGCCTCGCCGAGCTCGTCGGCGTCGACACTGGCGGGGTCGACGTGGTGGCCGTCGGCGCCGGTGATCTTGAACTGGGCCTTGAACGCGTCGACCGCGCCGGCGAGGCCGTCGGGCACGCCACCCTTGATCTCCGACATCATGCCGCCGTGCAGGCCGTGCATGAACTCGAGGAGTTCGCGCTCGAAGCGACGCACGTCGGCGACCGGGATGTCGTCGAGGTAGCCCTTGGTGCCGGCGAAGATCGACACGACCTGGTCTTCGACCGACATCGGGCTGTTCAGCGGCTGCTTGAGCAGCTCGACGAGGCGGTAGCCACGCTCGAGCTGGGCCTTCGACACGGCGTCGAGCTCGGAACCGAAGGTCGCGAACGCCTCCAACTCACGGAACTGGGCGAGGTCGAGCTTCAGGGTGCCGGCGACGCCCTTCATGCCCTTCGTCTGGGCGGCCGAACCGACTCGGGACACCGAGATGCCCACGTCGACGGCGGGACGCACACCCGACTTGAAGAGGTTGTCCTGCAGGTACACCTGGCCATCGGTGATCGAGATCACGTTCGTCGGGATGAACGCCGACACGTCGCCGGCCTTCGTCTCGATGATCGGCAGCGCAGTGAGCGAGCCGGCGCCGTTCTCGTCGGAGAGCTTGGCGGCACGCTCGAGCAGGCGGCTGTGCAAGTAGAACACGTCGCCGGGGTAGGCCTCACGGCCCGGGGGACGACGGAGCAGCAGCGACATCTGGCGGTAGGCCTCGGCCTGCTTCGACAGGTCGTCGTACACCACGAGGGCGTGCTCGCCGTTCTCCATCCAGTGCTGGCCCATGGCGCAGCCGGCGTACGGAGCGAGGTACTTGAACGGTGCCGAGTCGGCGGCCGGGGCGGTCACCACGACGGTGTACTCGAGGGCGCCGTTCTCACGCAGGACCTCGACGGTCTGGGCGACGGTCGAGCCCTTCTGGCCGATCGCGACGTAGATGCACTTCACGCCCTGACCCTTCTGGTTCAGGATCGTGTCGACGGCGACGGTGGTCTTGCCGGTCTTGCGGTCGCCGATGATCAGCTCACGCTGGCCACGGCCGATCGGCGTCATCGCGTCGATCGCCTTGATGCCGGTCTGGAGCGGCTCGTGCACGGGCTTGCGGCCCATGATGCCCGGCGCCTGGATCTCCATGCGGCGCAGCTGGGTGCCGGTGAGTTCGCCCTTGCCGTCGACGGGCTCGCCGAGCGCGTTGACCACGCGGCCGAGCATGCCGTCACCGACGGGGACCGAGAGGATGCGACCGGTCGCCTTGACCGGCTGACCCTCTTCGATGCTGGCGGTGTCGCCAGGACGACGGCACCGATGGAGCCCTCGTCGAGGTTCAGCGCCAGGCCGACCGAGCCGTCTTCGAACTCGAGGAGTTCGTTCACGGCGGCGTCGGGCAGGCCGCTGACGCGGGCGATGCCGTCACCGATCTCGGCGACGCGGCCGACGGTGCGGGCCTCGAGCGACTGCTCGAAGCCTTCGAGGTTGTTCTTGAGCGCCGAGGCGATGTCGGCGGCGGAGATGGTGAGTTCAGCCATTGCGGTGCTCCTGTCCGTCAGAGACGGCTCTTCAACTGGTCGACACGGGTACGGACACTGCCGTCGATGACGGTATCGCCGACGGTGGCGACGAGGCCGCCGATGATCGAGGGGTCGACCACGATCTTGAGGTTGACTTCCGAGCCGGTCGCGTTGGCGAGTGCGGCCTTCAGTCGGGCTTGCTGATCGTCGGTGAGCGGTACGGCGCTGCGTACCTCGGCGACGGCCAGGTTCTTCGAGCTCGAGGCTCGGGCGACGAGCTTGTCGATGATCGCGGGCAGCTCACGGGCTCGGCCCGCACCGACCACCATCGACACCAACTGGGTCGTGGTCGACGTGGCCTTGCCACCGAGCAAATCCTCGATGATCGCCTGACGCTTGGCGGCGGGGATGCCCTCGTCGCTCAGCGCCGTGCGCAGTTCGTCGCTCGACTCGTACGAGCGGGCGAAACGGAAGAGTTCGTCCTCGACCTCGTCGAGGGTGCCCTCGGCTCGGGCGACCTCGAACAGGGCCTTGGCGTACCCCTGGACACGTGCGTCACTCATGAGGCACCCACCTTCGAGATGAACGATTCGATCAGTTCTTGCTGCGTCGCGTCGTCGAGGGGCTGGCCCGAGACCGCACGGTCGACCGCACGGCGGGACAGCATCGAGATCTCACCGCGGATCTCGCCGCTGGCGCGGGAGGCGATGAGGGCGATGTCGGAGTCGGCGGCTGCCCGCAGCTCCTCGATCTCCTCGTCGAGACGGGCACGACCCTCGGCGAGGATCGACTCGGCCTCGGTGTCGGCCTCGGCGAAGCGGCGCTGACGCTCGGCGTCGATGTCGCCGGCGGCCGAGCGGATCTCGGCAGCCTCGGTCTTGGCCTCGGCGAGCTTGGTCTCCGACTCGTCCATCGCCGACTGGATCCGCTCGGTTCGGGCCTCGAGGGCCTTCTTGAAGAGCGGCCAGCCGAACTTGAACAGCACGGCGAAGACGATGAGCGACGAGATCGTGCCGAAGATCAGTTCGGCGTCTTCGGGCCACAGCCAGTGCGGGGAGCGTGCCGGATCGAGCAGCTCACCGTCGGCGGCGACGAAGCCGTATGCCAACTGGTTCATGAGCGAACCTCCGAGTTCATCACGTCGGCGACGGCGGACTCGACCTGCTCGGTCGGTGCCCGGCCGATCGCCAGTTCCAACACCTTGGACGTGACGTCGGTGACGGCGCTGCGCACGTCGGACTCGGCTGCCTCTCGGGCGGCTCGGGCCTCGGCCATGGCGGCTTCACGCTTGGCGGCGATTTCGGCGTTCACCTCGGCGAGGCGGGTCTCACGTTCACCGGCGAGCGTCGCACGGGCGGCGTCGACACGCTCGGCCGCTTCGGCGCGCACGGTGGCGAGAGCCGCTTCGTACTCGGTGACCTCGGCCCGGGCGGCGGCACGAGCGGCATCGGCCTGCTCGAACCCCTCCTCGACCTTGGCATAGCGGGCATCCATCCCCTTGCGGAGCTTGGGGTAGAGGAACAGCCGCATGACGACGAGGAACACGAGGAAAGAGCCTGCGCCCCACGCGAGTTCCTTGACCTCGGGCAGGATGGGGCTGGGCCCCTCCTCACAGGGGTGGCCCTCCGCCAGTTCTGCTTCGAACTCTTCTTCTGTTTCGAACGGGAACTCACAGAAATCTTGGGACTCTTCGAACGTCAAGTCCGCTTCGCCACCGTCTGCCTGTGGCAGGAAGGCGACGTCGATTCCTGTGACTCCCCGGGTAACGACGGCTGTCAGCACGTCAGCTCCTTGCGGGAGAGATGGACGGATGGATTGAGCACGTGGCTCCGGGAATGATCAGGCGTGTGGGGCCGGCTCACTGGACGAGCATGGCGACCACGAAGCCGATCAGCGCGATGGCTTCGGTGAACGCCACACCCAGGAACATCGTGGTGCGGACCATGCCGGCCGACTCGGGCTGACGGGCCATGGCCTCGACGGACTTGCCGACGATGTAGCCGATGCCGATGCCCGGGCCGATCGCCGCGAGGCCGTAGCCGATGCCGGCACCGATCGGACCGAAGTCCGCGGGCTCGGCGACCTGAGCGAGGATGCTGAGTGCTTCCATGTTGGGTTGGTACTCCTGTTGGTGTTGGTGTGGGAGAGAGGGTGGTTCGGATCAGTGCTCGGGGTGAGCCGACGAACCGATGTAGACCGCGGTGAGGATCGTGAAGATGTAGGCCTGCAGGAAGCCGACCAGGACCTCGAACACGGTCATGAGCATGAGCATGATGAACGGCAGCACGCCGAGTACTCGGAAGATGATGTTGTCGCCCTCGAGGATGAGCTCCTCGGTGAGCAGCGAGAACGTCACGAGCAGGATGTGGCCGGCCAGCATGTTGGCGAAGAGACGAACGGCGAGCGAGAAGGGGCGGATGACCAGGTTCGAGAGGATCTCGATGGGGCCGATCAGCGGGTAGAGGGCCGCCGGGACGCCAGGCGGGGCGATCATGTGGCCGAAGTAGCCGAGCCCCTGGTGCTTCAGGCCGGTTCCGACGTACACGAGCCAGACGAGCAGGGCGAGGAACAGCGGGATCGCCATTCGAGCCGTTGCCGGCATGTACAGGATCGGGATGATGCCCGGCAGGTTGCACAGATAGATGAAAATGAACAGCGTCAGCAGGAACGGGGTCCAGCCCATGCCCGACTTGCCCATCGCCGGCATGATGATCTGGTTCTCGACGAACTCGACGAGCAGCTCCGCGAAGTTGCGGATGCCCTTGGGCGCCTTGGAACCGTCCTTGCTGGCAGCGATCAGGAAGATCACGATGCCGATCAGCGCCGCGGCGACGGCGATGAGCGCGACCTTGTTGAAGGTCGGGAACAGGTCGCGCCAACGGAGGATTTCGTTCAGGGGCGGGAATTCGAGGCGAGCACGTTGTTTCCGATCTGTTCCTTGTGAGAGCCGGTCGAGTGAAAGTCGTGGGGTGTTCGAGCTGGTGTCGTGTGTCGACGGTGTCGGAGCCGGGGCTACGACTTCGTCTGCTTGGGTGCCAGGCCGGGGTAGGCCAGGTTGATCGCGACGTATCGGAGCTCCCACATGAGGAGACCGAGGTGCGTCGCGATAATGGTCGCTCCGAGCGCCGGAAGTGAAATCCAGGGCTCGTCGCGAACGAGTACGATGACGAGGAAGATGAGGCCGAGGCGCAGCGCGTAGCCGAACAGGACGGCGCCCATCATCAGGCCGAGCGAGATCCGGGCGGCACCGGAGACCAGTGCGGCCGAGAGCAAGAAGTTGGCGACGACGAGGCCGATGCCGACGGCGGCACCGGCAGCACCCTCGCTGCCCCAGATGAGGGCGCAGATCGCCACGATCACGGGGGCGATGACGAGGCCCTTCTTCGCGATGTCGAGGCTGATCATGTATTCGATCGGGTCGCCCTGCACCGGGAGCGACGTGGGCGAGATGTCGGCGGTCTGATCGGACATCTCGGCGTCGTCGGGGTCGGCGGCAGGATCGGTCATGGCGTCGCTCATGCGGCGTACGCCACGTCGTAACTGCGTCCGTACTGATCATACAACTTCAAATACGGCGCCTGGATAACAAAGAACGCATTCGCATCTTAAGACATGTGGAAAGGATCAAGTGGACGCCAGCTTACAACTGGATTCAACTACAATACTCCATGGTCAAGAACTTACAAACTGCAAAAAGATATCCCCCAAACAGCACTGATCATTCCATTCTTTCATCCTCTTCTCAAGCACTCCAAGCAACTCCTCATTAATTTTCAGAATCAGCTCCACAGAGGAAAACACTCGTGCAATATCCTTTGCAAAGAATTAGTTATCGATAACATAAAGGCTCAAACAATGCTTGTCGCTTCACCTCTTTGTCCATAATAGGATGCTCTGTGCGGGATGCGGCCTTCAATGGCATGTAGTATCTCTATTACGAGAAACGAGTGTGTGAACGATTACAGAACCTCACCATCAACGCGCAGTTATCGGATTGTTATGTCGGTTTCACACGAAAATTGCATCTGTCTAATGCGGGGTAATCGTATATTTCACCTTCACCAAACGCGTCATCATGTCCACATAGAAGCGCTCCGTCTCCAAAATCTCCATTGCAATGTATTCACGCCTCTTCGGCACTGTAGGATAAAGGGCATCCATGAGGAGCGAGCATCTGGCAAATAAGTCTGAATGTACCACTGTAACATACCGGATACACCTCCACATTCTGCCTCCCTTTCAGTTCCGTTTTCTTCAGACTGCAATGAATCTGAAAATGTGTCAGGAACCCGCAACACAATGCTTGCAGTTCGGTGAAGCGTGCGCTTGCTTCCACTGGGTGAGTCTTGACTGTGAAAATATGGACGTTTAGTGTGTCTCCACCCATTTCTAGAGAGTAGACATTGGGAAAAGAGAAAGAGAGAGTTACGCGAGAAATCAGTTCGAGACAAGGTTGTGATAAGAATGAGAGAGAATTCGTTTTTTGCGTTAGAGTGATCGATGTCCTTTTGAGAGAAGTGAATAAGGTTCTGATAAGACAGAGAAGGCGAAGCTAAGGCAAGATGAAGAGTGACAATAACGTCTGTAAAGTGGACTCATGGGATGAAATCAAGAAGAAAGTACATACACGATAGCTGGAATTCCACGATGCAGCGCCATCTTCTCCTTAGCTCGATCTGAACTCCTCTCCATCCCTATCGTGCCAACAGAGGCAGAAAGCTGCTTCCTAGATCTCCCAAGATGAGCATTGATATTGTTGCTGTCTGCTCCATTCCTGTGACTCGTCCAATCCCATTCTACAGGGGATAAGTTGCCGTTGCGGTGTGCACGAGGCGGCAGTCCGCGCTGCAGGGTGGCAGGGTCGTCCGTCTATGTATTTCAGATAGGGTGGTGTAAATTCATAATAACGACCTATGGTACGTCAATGGACCATTGGTTACAGAACATACAATGGAAAGACGAGGGAATCATGAACAACAAAGATAATAGTAATGATAATAACATGATAATAATGACATAATCATAATCATAATCTCATCACGATCATGATCATGATCACGACCATCATCACCATCATCATCACCATCATAGTCATATTCGTAATCACAATAGAATAATCAATAGGTATAAATATCCATAATCATAACAACCATTAGGATTGTCAAAATAATCATAATCACAATCATTATAAAATCATTATAACCATAATAATTATGATAATGACAATAATAATCACCATCTTCTTCATGATAATATTTAATTATAATAAGAAGAAAAATAATAATCGTAACAATAATACAACATAAAGAATAGCAGTAATAATAATATCAAGTATCTTCTTGAGCATACTGGCATCCTCACGCCCTAACTGACACGACTGCATTGTCTTCCATTTCACCATCTAACTTACTGCTGATCGGTCCCTCCCTGCGAGATTCTCGTGGTGTTTTTCGTTATCCAATGGATGAGGACGATGCACGTCGCTCTCACTCTTGTCAAGAATGGATGTCGATGACGTGGGCACGCCGTCCGCCTCGGAATTATTTCTGTGTTTTTCTTCAATCTCACTCTGTTTCTTCTCATTGCCATTCTTCCCGCTTATCGAATCGGGTACTATTTCTTTGCGCTCATCCATCGCATCCTCGCCCTCGGCACCGCAAAGCGGAGTGACATGTTCGTTCAAAGCAGCATCCTCTGCGCGCATGTGCCCCAAGAAAGTAGGACGGCGGCCGCGTTTCTTGGAAACCTGTGCATGGGGCGTACGTCGATTTAAGAGCGTGCGTATGCAGTATGATGATTAACATTATTAGATATATTAGGTGGTTTTTCTTATTATTATCATTATTACTATCAGTATTACTATTATTATTGTTATTGTTACAAGTATTGTTACCACTATCAGTATTCTTAGAATTGCTAGTATTATTTGCATCGGTATCAGTATTAACAATACTAGTATTGTTAATTGTTACTTAGTATTGTCATTATTACTATCGCGTCTTTTCTCATCCTTCACTCTCGATGAGCTTCTTCAAACAGCATGTCACTCTGCTAGCTATGGGGTATTTTCTGCTTACAGCCGATTCATCATCACAGCAGACAGCAGTAGCATCCGTCCCTCGTCGTGTCCATTTCGCATATGCCGCTGCATCATCCGTGTCCTCCCCGCCACCATCCTGCATCAGAGATTCAGCAAGTTTTTCATAGTGTTTCCCTTGGGTGTAATGCGCTTACCATGGACGGTGAGCCTATTCAAAGCCTCTTCTTCCGCTGAGGACTGCTTCACTCTTTGAATCGCAAGTCATGGTCGTGCAAGACTGCATAGTCGCGACGGAAGCAATCGATCTGTACTAATTCAATACACATTCGTATCACCACGCGCTGGACGAGAAAGAGCTCTGCAAAGGAAGTCAACAGCCTTTCTTTCAGGGATGTGCATTATTGACTTGAAAGACGCCTTTCGATTAAAGTGAGGAAGAAACACTTTCAGTTGTGATTACGATTCTGATAGTTGCTACGATGGTACGATAATGCACTTTTCCATTACACTCAATCATGCACATCCCCATTTATCCCATTCATGTGACACTACAGTATGGCGCGCCAATGCTGCTGCAGCGCAACCGAACGGCGTATCGTCACGACACCACTCACAAGTACCTCATCGCTCCCGCGTCTGCTGACAGACAAACAGACAGGCCACAGCTGGCGCGTGCTGCATCACTGCATGGTGGCTTAGCCTCCTGCACCCATGATCCATCATCATCCTCCTCATTTTGACGGTCGCTGAGCTCACGACACTTGCTCCTGCCCTCATTATTGTTACAGCAAGGCACGAAATCCCTTTGGTTGCTGCGGATGTTGTCGCGACACCCTTTAGAATTTAAACATACAGAAGATAATTAGGCATGGTCAATCAGACTCCAGGCGAATGAATGGAATTCAGTCAAGATCAGGCCCTTGTGAGGCGTACGAATATCTTACAGGGCCGCTATGGATTGGGAGGATGTGGGTGTGTATTTGGACTCCGGCTGTAGGGCGTCAGAATTGTTAGAGCCCACAACTTTGCGCCAAATTTTTCAAGATGATTCTCAGGTGGAAAAGGATGAGTCTTTGCCAGATGAAGTTAAGCAAAATGACGCACACTCTTCATGTCTCGACGATCTTCCGCGCACTAGACACTTGTATTCTCCTGGAGCATCCTCTTCGGGGCCTAACACAATGCTGCAAATGGTGATACTTCTTCCTGAATTTTCTCCATCAACTGACTCTGATGTACGCTCAGTTGTGGAGCATTTTAATGTTGAGAGCACGACAGGAAGTATGATCGTTGCCCCACTCAAGCCGGTCGCTCGCTGTCCATTGCATATCTCTAGTTACGACAACTACTCTACAGCTGATCAAGGAGTCGAGCTACAGCGCGCAATGGCTAGTTTTTTGGACGAGTGCATGTTGCATGATATTGCTCCTGGTATGATAGAGGCTTCGCTATTGATTTCCGCTCCAAAAGAGGTTTGGAAAGAAGGGGTAATATCAAAGAGACTGCAGCAGGAAGATGATGAAAAGGGCGCACCGCCCTTGTGGTTGCAGCTGCGTGCGTTGAGAGCGCTTCCAGGTTGCACGGGCCTTGCAGACTGCGTTTTATGTGATGCAATTCCTCAACTATTGAATGGCACATCAGTCACACGAATTAGTGGCGATCCTTGGACAACGCCACTACCACAAGTGCTTCGTATTGCATTCGACAGCTCATCGCTGCGGCTGATGAAAACTTCTGTGGAAGCAACAACATACTTGAAGACGCTATTGCACAGTAGTACTACCATTGTCGCCAAAGAGGCGGGCCTGAGACTTTTGAATTGGTGGCAGCAATGCAGGCGTAGCTATGGATGAATGGACAACACAGACAATCGTGGTGAGGAATTATCAGTCTTTTCTCATCGAATATAATGCAGTACTTTGGTCCACATCTGACTCAATCTCTACTCGAAATGTAATAATGCCGAATGTGTTGCAGCTCCGGTGTATAAGCAAACATGACTTTACAAAATAAACTTCAGCTGCATCATAAATACAGCTCAAAGCTTCGATTCTAATATCACCGATGCGCGAACGATGAATTTCTAAATAAGGTGACCTCAGTCAAAGGGGATCAGCCCACCACCCCAGAAAGAATAAAAAAAGAGAAGAGAAAGGAACGAGAGATCAGAGCCATTATTTCTCAGGCCCAGACCTTGACGGACGTATCCCAGCTGCCAGTGGCCAGGGCCATGCCATCCTTGTGAACCCCAATGCAGGACACGCGGTTCTGATGGGACTTGAGCGTTCCACATTGATCGCCCTTCAAGGAGTCCCACACGCGCGCCTCGTTGTCATCATACCCACAGAACACGTATCGTCCGGAGACAGAAAAAGCAAGGCCAGTCACACCGTGCTGCAAATTCTGGGATCCGTACTTGATGAGCTCGCGGTCCGCTCGAATATCGAACAGACGAGATGTATGATCATCAGAGCCTGTACCAAACGCCTGTCCGCTGGGGAAGTACTGTACACTGTTGATGTCTGACTCGTGGCCGGTGAACACCTGCGTGCACTTTCCGGTAGAGATGTCCCACAGACGGGCAGTTGCATCACATGCTCCAGAGACGAAACTCTTGCCATCAGGAGCGAGAGTCAAACTAAACAAGAAAAACAGCGTTACGGCAGAAAGATGGAAGAAAGGAAAATAAAAATAGGACAGAAAACAAGACCGTACCTCATCACATCTCCATTGTGCTCCTGAAACTCAGTAATCTTTGTTCCCTCCTGCACATCCCAAAGGACGCAGGTCATATCTCCTGAACTGGTGACAATCTGCCGGTCATTGATAAATCGGCAACATGAAAGATAACCGGTATGTGCGTTCAGCTCACGACACTGTCGAATTGATCGTTAGAAAAATCTCCCATATTGTCAATGTTGCGTCAAGCGCCGCAGCCATAGGATCACAAAAAGAACAACACAAGAAAATGTTCGCGCAGTCACTCTCTCGCCACAAAGAAAGGAGTAACTTTCCCACATAGCTACTCACAGCTCGGATTGGCTCTTTGTCCTTCGAACGAAGGTTATAAACGGAGCAGATGTTGTCCAGACCACCACAAGCAACAAAGTTTCCAGATGGAGCGTACGCACAAGTCATAACCCAAGACGATCGAAGAGGAATAGCATGAAGCTTGTTTGTGGTCATGGCATCCCACACGAGGAGCTTGCCGTCTTGAGACGCTGATACAAGCTTCGACTTCTCCTGTTGGAACACATGAAACAGAGTGAGATCATCACAACACCAAGAGAAAACGATACTCCATGTCAAACATCGCATAACAAAAACGAAGCTTGTTTACCTCCGACCAGTGCAGAGCATAAATTTTGGCAAGATGTCCCTTCAGAGTCCTTCGGACCTTCAGAGAGCAACGAGGAGCAGCCGCTAAGCTCTTTGTGTGATCTTGCACTGCATGCACCGAAAGGCGGAAAAAGCAAACGATACCACGATAGGAAAAGGGCAAAAGAACCGTCAGATTGACGGAGGCAATAAACACATCAAAGGCTGATTGCCAACCCAATATTTTCGTTAAACACTTACGAGTAGTATCCGCCTTTGCTTCTCTATTCTTGCGGATCTCATCTTTCATAGACTCAGCCTCAGACTGGGCCTGCTCAAGTCTTTCAGATATATCGGCCATGGTGAAAGGATGTGCGACCGCTAAACAAAATACAGTTCGGGAAACGGCCCCTTCCTTAAACGGAGTAAAAATAGAGTTGCCCACACGTACATGTACATGAACCTTGCAAGTCTTTTAAAGGAGAGTGCGAATGCACATTGTTGGTGAATGCAGCACAAAACGTGAATTGGTAAAACTACATTTGCATCGTAGGAGGGGGTGGAGAAAGACAGCGAAAGAAGAAGAGAGGCAAAATCTCCGCTCCAGCTCGCGCAAAGCAACCACGCCACCGGAAAAAAAACCAAATGACAAGCAGGAAAAGAAAGGGAAGCGATCAGCGGGTGACCCCAAAACCAGCGATTTACGAAAATAGAAATCTTTATTTAGCGAGGTGCAAAAGTGAACCCACATTGGTGGGTTTGGGTTTAGATGTGCCAAGACGTACAGTTGACAGACTGACAATCAAATGTTCAAACTTTATCCGCCATTTTTGGGATAAGTCAATGAAAACCGACTGGACAGGCTCCTCTTCCATCCAATCATTCCCGCTTCCCCTGATCGAAAACATATAATACAGATATGATACAGCTACAAATAGATTTGTTGTTACACGCCGACAAGGAATGGGTCTTCCTGAAGTTCATCTCTGGACGGAGTTCTACACACAGAAATCAGCGAAAAAAACAAATGAAGGGTAACAAAAACAACTCGTACTTTGGGGGTTCTGGAACTCGCCGTCTAGGTGGAGATGGAGTTCTGTACTCATCAGCCGGGGTAGGCGGAGGTGGGGCTTTGGGGCTCGCTGTATACTTGACTCAGCGGCGCACTGAAAACGAAATACAACGATAAAAATTACCGAACTCCTCCAAATTCAGTTGGTTGGGCTGGCGACCCCCTCGGCCCCGGCGAGCCACAGATCCACGACCGAACACATATTTACGCACGGGTGGTGTGGGACTTTGCGACAAATGAGCATTTAGATCTGGTGATCGGCGGTTCGGGGATGGGTATTGAACCACATCATGCTTCCTTGGAGCAACCGGTGGAGAGGCAAAACCAGCGCCGTTGATTGGCGGAGCTGGCTTTCGTCTGTTTCTGGCCGGAGTTACCAGTGCGTGAGCTTGCGACTCTGAAGCCTTTAAAGGAACAATGTTAGCTTTCATGTTCTCGTGGCTCTTGTGCGCTCGACCAGAGAACGGAGAAGAGGCACTTGGACGAGGATTGGCGGGTTTGCACACTGCGATTGTGGCACTGCCACCTTTGGGTAGTATCAGTGGGGTTGGCGGAGGTGGCCTTGTGACAAGCGAAGGTCAGTGCAAAAGCAGCCAGTAGCGCACTATGACAGCTTACAAAATGCCTGCTTGGATCGCCTTTTTGACGTTTGAGGAACTCGACAAACCGCTGGATCAGATCAAGGGTCAGGAATGAACGCGCCGGAAAGGAGAGAGAGAGGGGGGAAGAGAGGGTTTTGAGTTTTGAGAGACAGAAGTCGTTGAGAAAGATTCAGAACGTACCTTTTCTGTCCATCTTCTGTAAACAAAGTACGAGCAGTTTCGAAGGGGTTGGTTGTCAGATCTGAGCGCATGTGTTGCTGAAAATTGGATGTTATCAAATGGAATGATAATAAATCTTGCGTGCAATCATTACCAAGTGTGTTAAGTTGTAGCAGAAGGTCCAGTCAAACTCTTTGAAGGAAACATTCCACTTCACAAACAATGATTGTGAGACATGAAGCTGCCAATAAGTGCGCATACATACCGTGTTGATGTGACGCATGACTGTATCACGCTGCTCTTCATCCAAGTACAACGCAATCATGGCCAGTAGTTGCATAGTCGACTTTCCATAGTCGCGGGCAAACCTGCAAGGAATGTTAACGTCTGAGGCTGCGGAATAAACATGACCGATTTCTTACCACGAGCACACCTCAGGAAGCACAATCCGCTGTGTTGCTTCTTCAATCCGTACCTGCCCTTTCAGATAATTCGTAGCATTCTCTTCCAAGAGCTCATGCAAATCATCAGCGTCATAAGACTGCTATCGGTCAACGATCACGTCCGATGACATGTAAGGTGCACGGTATTACCATCAATGGAGGAGCGGAACGACAACCAAAGTTTAGGGCAAAGTTAATGAGAGGCTCCGTAATGGGATGAAGCCCTTCCGTTTTGATAAACTTGATAATGGGGCGAGAAAGACTCACAACATTACCCGGAGGACCTGCACAACCGTTTGGCGTGCAACACTTAGTTAGACTGGAGAAGAGAGAAATTTCTTGAGCAAGAGTTTGGAGAGTGAGTGTGAAAAGAGAGAGTATTGAGAAGAGAGCACCCAAGGAGAAAGCACACCCCGAGATAGAGAAAAGCAGAAGGAGATCAGTGAAGGTACACACAGAAGGAACAGAGCGCCGCGACTGTAGATGAGAGTGCAGAGATCAAGTGAATACCAATGCTGTCAGGCATGCATGTCCCGGACCGCAAGATTCCATATTCCATATCGAACAAAGAACACATATGGCCCCCAACATCGTACTTTGCTGCCTTCATGATCTTAACCTAGCATCAATGAAGAATAAGTTTCGTTGAACAGGATACCATAACACTCATGCATACGCGACGTTCAAGGGAGTTCGAAGGACCAAATATAATGCATGCGTGAAGGGCCAGGGTGTTTGCTGTATTAATCCAAAAAGCCAGCGCGGAAGCGGGATCCATATACATAATATCGACCTGAAATAAATCGGATTAGCAGACAACTACACATACCCATGGCTCACGTTCGCCTTTAACCTTCTGTAACTCTGCTGTTAGCATTTCGACTGCGCGGAAGCGATAAGATGATCGTGCTACATCCATGAGATGGGATGTCGTGTCATTCTCTTCCAAAATGTGATCCTGTCCAGCCATTTCCTTGAATATACAGAGCATCTAGCATCGCCGCTGAGTCAGCAGTATGCGACACCACTGCAAAGCGCATACAATCACCTCTGATAACAGACTCTCCGATACTTGGACGGGACGATCGACAAAGTCGTTCCAGATGACCTTCCTATTCAAAGCATCTCCCGGCTGGCATATTGTCATGCGACGGTCTGAGAGGGCGTTGTTCCTCCTATGGCGTTGCGAAGATTCGGACAAATCAGTGAAGAACAATGTCCACTAAACAATACACACAGAGGTACAACGAAAGAGCGCGCGTCGTGCCTGGCGCAGCAATGTTTATTGCATCATTGTTTGAAAACGAAGATAGCTAGCCGGCACGACCGCGCAACAATCAAATATAAACATGTTGACGTTACATATTGAGCAAAGATGGGTACTTTTGAATGACATTCGAGTATCGCGGAATGCTCTTCGATTCGCTGGAATCTGCCTCAATTCGCACTGGCTTGGCCGCTGCATCTCCCTCTTCTCCTGCGTCCACCAATTCAAAGAACGATTCGATCTGGAAGTCCTTCGGGAACATTTTGTTTTTGTCCTTATTCGCTTTATCGATTTGTGGTTTGGTTATATGAAGATAGCAGTTGTCGATGAAAGCCGTGTTGAACCAAAACGCGAAAAGAGGGCCCTGTTGAAGCGCAATAACGTGGGTGATCCTGTATATTCAAAAAGATGACCTGGTTTTCTCTACAGCCAACGCGTTTTACCTTCTTTGCGGCAGTGTCATTGAACTCCACTTTGACATCTCCAGAACATAGTACATTTCCCATGTCAAATTCGAATAGGGCACTATCATCGTCCGCGTTATCCTTTTTGACACTGCCAGTTGCAACAGTAGTGAGAAATTCGCCGCACAAACAGCCCTTCAAAATACCTTTTCAATGTAGTTTTGGTCGAAAAGAGGGTTGACTTGTTGGAAATGACAGCATATCGAATTTCTGCGTTTGCAGACTAAGTAAAACTTTATCATCGACGCCAACCTTTTAACATACCTGTTTTTATTCGAGGGCCACCATGTAACACAACTTGCTTCAAAGAAAGTGTCTTTATCGGAGGCATGCCGTTTTTGAGTAACCGCTCAAAGTATTCAATGTATCGGATCTGGCTGGGGATGGTGACTCCCTTTCATACATATCAAACAACAAAGGATAAGTTGGGACGTTGCCCCCAATTCCAAGGCCTTCTTGGCATCCAAACCTTCTTGTTCATTGTTCGCATCGCTGCATAAAAGGACATCGCCTCGGTGGTACTACCCCACTCTTGAGAATACAGTAAATATGCGCATATCATAACTCCGGTGCGGCCCTTGCCAGCCTGTATACATAAATAAGATCAATGATCAAACAACAACTAGGATAAGGAAACCAACCTTGCAGTGCACAACGGCAACATTCTCCGGATCAAGATCTAAATATTGTTTCTGCAGCAAACATTAGACTTGTGTGTTGTGTGTTTGATTGGGACACCGAGAAAGGTGGCCGAATAGAATCGTCGAACTTACTACATCAATGCAAAACTGCTCCATCAGGTGAAAGGGTGGAGCATTGTGATCATCGAAGGGAAAGCAAGCGACTCGGTTGTAAAATTTACTTGCTTCATACGTCCTCTCAGAACATCTACAGACGATTGATTAAGAGGAACACACAATACAATTTACCATTCATGGAACTTACAAGTTGTACACTTTGTATTTGTTTGGGTGCTTCAAGTCCAAAAAACGGAGTACTTCCGAGTAGGGATTTCGATAACCTGCTTCAGCTCCCTCGGACGGAAAGCCCATAGCAATAATGTTTGGTGTGATATAGGCCAAATCCAAATCGAAACCATTCTTCTTGTCCACATAACGACGTTTGCTTTTGGAGACTTTGCCCCGCAAATACGTCATCGTCATGTTTGCCATGGTGAACAAATATCATCAGTCGTACGACCAAGCCACAAAGGAGATGGAATGATGAGTCGAAAGAGCCTGATGGTGGCTCTAACAAGAGAGAAACATCGCAGCCCCACGGTTTTTGACAAGATATGCTTTCGCCGTTGCAAAATAGTCGGTAAGAAATGTTGCAGTTCCTCTTATTAAATGTGCTTGCTTGCATGCCTGCCTGTCAGTCATCTGCTTGAGCACGCGTTGGAGAGTGCTTTCCAACATGAAAAAATTGAATGAGAGGGACACAATTCCATACTGACTGACTGACTGACAGAAACGACAGAAAAGTAACGGCAAAAAAACCCAAACTTTTGTTACGTGACCGACAACCCTTTCGCCCCCGAAAATAGAAATAATTGGGTAAGTACCCCTGTATAGAATCGAGTGGTCACCGATTGCCGTTCATGCACAAAACAGGCTTTTATTGGTCGCACAAAATTGCGAACTACCAAGCTAGAATACAAATCAATGTCTGTGAGCGGAGAGGCTTTTATTGGTCGCACAGAACTACCAAGCTAGAATACAAATCAATGTCACAAACGGTTGTGAGCGAAGAGGCTTTTTTTGGTGGCATACAATTGTGAAACATGCATTCATTGATAATTTGTATTCTAGCTTGTATTTGTCTATGGAAGCAGTTGATAGCGACTGACAGACAGACAGACAGCCTTAACCGTCGGCGTACACCGTCTCCTTCATCCAATCAATGCAATCCGTCAAATCAATGTCCATTGCAAGCTGAGATAAGTACGGGACTGCAAAAATACTTTTAGAAGAAACAACTAAGCAAGATGCCGGAAAAGAACCACTCACTGTGTTTGGACTCGTCCAGTGTAATTTCGGATTCCATCAGTGTCTGAACACTAGTTTCGATGAGGAATTACTTAGTGTGAAACGATTGCGTAACCAAAGCCAGGACAAACCGATGATAACGTTCTCCCAGAAGCTCCGTACACATGTTGATACTCTTTCCCACGGAGCCGTCCCACATCATGTTCATCAACTTTGGCAGCCACTGTAAAGAGGATATCATGAGCCTTCAACTAGGAGAGCATTAATGGAAATGTGCAGACCTGCGAGTAGCCCCAATTGCCATCGGGGTCGTCAATGTAAGAGTTGGCTCTGCCAGTGCCCAAGCTCAACAAGTAGGTATCCTAAAGAAAATCTCAACGACTGGGCAGTTACTTGCTTGGAATTTAACGTACCTCAAGTGGAAGATTCAATTGCTTGGGTGCCATCGAATAGAGAACAGCGGAGCTAGAAGGCTCCAAGTCGAACAACCCTCCGTCTACAGGGACTGCATTAACAAGGTCCACCATTAACACAAATTAATACCATGCCTACCAGTATATCCTTGATATGATGCAAAGTAGGTCGGTGCAACGCATGCTCTCATGACCACGTCGCCAGCAGGGGTATCCAGCATCTCTTCAGGAGCTCCAGGACAATTATGCATTAACACTGGCTCCCACGTGCGCTCCAACCCCTAACCAAGGAACGTAAGTGCTGAGGATCAAGAATGCACTAAGCAAACCACTGACCTCCAATTTATTGTCAAGTAAGTAGACGGGAACTATCACTTTCTTCCGCACGTCCCTGAGGGACACGTTGTCCCATGCGGTATCACATAGAACTTTCATCCACTACCAACCAATAATAAGAACGTAAGAAAAGTCGAAGAGTGATTGATACAGCGTTTCAAAACCTTATAATCGTACTTCGGCTTCATCAAGCGATCAGGCAACCCTTTGCCACCCTGCCGCACAAGTAAGAAGACCACCAGTCCCGTTCGTACAACTTGCACACAGACCTCAAAGATAACGGGAGCAGTGTATTCCATGAGCTTGCGGACTTCTTCAGGTTGAACTCCCGTGGCAAAGCTCATGGCTAACATGCCACCATTGGAACAGCCTGCCCACATATCGATTCTGTTCCAATACATTAGCAAGAGTCTACCACAGAAATCTAATTAGCATCTACCTCTCCATAATGTCCGGAAACTCTTTCTTCAGACGCTGAAGCAGGATTGTAACAATTATGCCGCGGCAACCACCACCATCGACGCTGACGATGAAATGCTTCTTGTTCTTCTCTGGAGCACAAGAATGGGAACGCTTGCCGCTTACATGAAGGAAAGAACGTACTTGGGACGGGCGGCGGGATTTGGTGGGTACAATCATAGCACTTGTAGGTATACTAAGAGAGCATGCAATGAGCAACGGAGAAACGAGACTTCCGATTGAAATACCTCAACAGCGAACGGAGCCCGCATTAAAGAAAGACGATCCTTTTCGTCAACAGTTTGCTGAAGTCATAGATCAGTTAATGTTACAACAAATTGCCTAACCGTGGACGCACTTCGCTAACTCGATCGATTTCTGATTCCACCTGATCAACCCAGTCACTCAGATCCTGCCCAGCCACACAGTGAGTTGCTACTCTCAATTGGGTTATCTGTGGGGTATGGGAAAACGGATTGCTCACGATCAGCACGGTACCTTATTGGTGTCTGCCCGAAAAAAAAACATGTCCGTTGGACCGGTCACTTTGGCGATTTGGTCTGAGCTTGGACCCACTGTACGACACAACATCAGCCAGACACATGCACAATCAGGAATAATAATTAAAGCAACCTTTCTTGCCGGATGTGTCAGCATCCGCTCGGGAAACGCCTTTACACTTGAGCAGAGAGAAGCAATCTTTGCGGTCGAACGTGTGGACTGTCACAGTGTGCTGCGAACAAAATGAGATGACCTACGGGTATCCTCTCAGATCACATTTACCTTGGATAGTATAACCAAGCATGGGCCATTCCACTTCTTCTTGGATTTATCGTACGCGAACATCACCTCAACTTTCATCTGCACAATGCTTGAGGTGAATTTACCTCCCATCTAGTGTGTGAAATAAACTGACCGTTGGACCTTCGCCGCCATCGGATATCTCTTGCAATGTTGTCGACCATTCAGTCAACTCTTTCAAGCTGTATGTGGCTAGCTGGTACAACTCTCCCTTCGCAGTTAGCTGAGACGGGTGTTGTTGGGACCGACGGCATTGAAAATTTGCAATTCAAATTGTAGGTCACCTTCATGATATAGCCAAAATCGGGGGATCGAACGATCACAGGAACCGCCGTGTCAAGATCATCGTGCTCAATCTGTGGTATTTCCCAAGAGTAATTACACACATAATAAGACACCGAAAATAAATGCAACAAGAATTACAAAATAATCCAACATGCAACAGGTAAAACAAGAATATAATTACCTTCATGTCTTTTGCCAGCTGGAATGTCGCAATCGGCTTTGCTTTGTACATGAGCATATGCCCATTGGCGAGAACGCACCAGCGTCTATTCCATGAGCGGCTGAGTTTTGCTCCCACCTGGGCGTACAGCCATCCCGAAAACCGGTAACGCAAATCGGGCTCCTCGCGCTCTTCCTTTCCGTTCTTTTTTTTCTCCTTTTTCTTCCCCTTCTTTTTTTTCGAAGGTTTATCCTCCTTCCAAGCTGACCCACAGTTTAGTACGCACGAAACAAAGAGCAGAAACTGCTATCTTACCTAGGTCAGCAGATGACTCATTGCCGAGCTCCACCGATGACACCGTCGAGTCACCAGTCTTCTTCGGATCTGCCTTGGCTTTCTCATCGTCCACAACTGTTAATTCAGCGCGGGGTTTGCTCTTTTTTGACTTCTTCTCTTTCTTCTCCTCATCTTTGCTTCCCTTCTCAGCTTCACCTTTATGCAACTTTTTTGACTTCCTCGACTCTTCACTCTTCCGGTAATTGGAGGTTTCATGCGTCAAGGGCAGTTTCTCTCCCTTTTTGTGCTGCGGCACTGCAGCAGTATCATTAGCACAGAGCAACAACAATGCACGAAATGTGTTCGTACATGTCTTGGAGGAATCTCGAAACCCCCAATGCGTTGCTTCGTCGGTCATCAGCTTAAAAACACCATCAGGTGCCATGAATGTGTGGTCTGAGAAACAATTCCATGGTGGTTCAGAGTGGAAGAATGGCCGTACCAGGCACCAAATGCCTCACCATCATGTCTGAAGTACCAGATTCCGCTCCGGAGAACTGCTCGGATATTGTGGATTTCGTGCTCCGCCCCATCCTGCAGAGAAATGAACACTTGCGCATGGAAAGAGCTGACGCACGTACGACTTCGACTGTCTTGGTATCTCCTTTCAGAGCGTCATGGATGAGCTTCTCATGCTTATCAATAGTGTGGTCTTCATCGCGCATTTGCAGCAGGGATTGCGAATGATGCAACCCAGGGTTGCTTTTGTCTCCCATGGTGAGATTCAGTGGTAGGCGAATTCGTCCTGACACAAATCGGAAGGATTTATGTTGTTTTATGCACAGAAGAAAGCAAGGGTGCAATCTTTGACAGAAGCAGACAGACTCTACTCGCACTCGCGCATAGACTACAGCGGTGCCTCATTCCCTCATGTCATGCCGCTCCAATCCGATCCTGGCAACGGTCGAGTTCACCCGAGCTCAACTGGCGCATTAGTATTTGAACTCAATTCACCGGTGGATGGGAAGTAATTGGTAAACAGAACAACAGATCACAAAATTAATGAACGGAATCAAAATGAAGAAACTGAACAGATTAGAAACGGAATCGAAACGAAGAAGGGATCAAGTTGCAAGTTACAAGTTACACCATCATTCCGGTATACGTTTTCTTTTGAAGTAACCATTTTAACTTATTACTAATTCAGTAATTCTAACATTAAATACTAAAATACTTTCAATAGTCTGTCTGTCAGTTGTCCGTGAATTGGGCGAACTGCATGCGTCGTGACCCCTGTCTGTCACTTAGTGGCTTGCGGCTTGGCGAATGAGGAGAACGTACATCATCAGCACGTTGAATCGTGGCCGGATTTACAGAACGATCACACCTTGAGGGCCTTGTTTGAAGCTTGGGGCCGGCGAACGTAAGAAAACAAGTCGGCAAACGATGGGCGGTCGAAGAAGGGATGATCTATCAAATCCTCTGCTGACGGTCGATTGTCCATCTCCCCAGTACAATCTAGGACGAGATGTCGCAATTCCTGTGCATGGTCGGTCGGTCGGTCGGTCATTGAATCTACTTAACTTCTCAACGTACCGGAGACAGTTTCGACTGTAACTGCTCCATTTTGGGTTCTCGTGGCAGCCCAAAAGTCAATTCAATGGCGGTCCAAGCGAGCTGGTGCAGATCCTGTGCCATGGCATTTTGGCCAAACGCTGTGTTTGAATTGAGTCTTATTAGTTCTGCAACTACAGTGTTGGTTTCCAAGAATCATACCATCCTGCAAAATTCCGTAAGAATCCATCTTCACGCACCCATCCGGGCATAAAATTAAGTTTTCAGCTCGAAGCGCACCATGCGCTATGCCATGACGATGAAGATAGATCAATCCACACAGAACCTGAGCCAAGTGCTGACTTGCTACAAACTCGGGCAGTCCAAACTCTGCACCTTTAACTATTTCTTCGAGTGTGGGGCCTCGACCACACCTATCCGACATAGTCAGCATGTTTCCTCTCCAGAATGCAGCATGGCTTACTCGTGCAGCAAGTACAAGTTACCGTCAACAGTAATAAATCTTTCAAAATGCAACAACTCAACAGCATCCAAAGCCATAAGTTTCTTTTGCATCTAGTGCCATCGTAAGAATAAGACTGCAAACAGGCAAGTACTACAAAGCTGCGAACCTGTGAAGATGCAATATTCGGGATACGCTTCACCAAATAGGATTGCTTAGACAATCGAGATCCATCTTTGGACATACAATAGACGGCACCCATTGGAGTCCTCTTCACCAAGCCCTCCAACCGCTATGTGGCGATACAAACGATACCTCAGATGGAAGGCACGTACAAGACTGCCACAACGCAACCTTAGTACTCACAAAATTAGGCCGAAGCTCCGAAAACACGCGGGCCCAATCTCCTTCGGAAACAGGCTGATCCCAAACACGCACAGCATCTTTCATGTGTTTGCGGTAACTTGGAATCATGTCCATTACATCCAAGTTCTGAAGCCTCATGGAATCGCGATGCTGTGATACCTCCATCATACGTGTATGGGATGACTGCTTCTTCATTCTAGATCTGAAACAATTCTCCCGCGATTGTGTTCGGTTGTTCTTTACGGTTATGTTGTGCTGAAGGGCATCCACCGCAAACCATGTTTTCAAATCCTTCGCGCTTGATGGGCGGAGCAAAGGAGATGGAGTGGTCTGCAAAAACAGAGTTAGAGACGAAAAGTATGATAGAGAAGGAGGCTACCTTTTCAGTGACAGCTTCGTTACATGTCTTCATATCACCTGTGACGTCCCTTCCATCAGTCTCGTTTCCACTGTCCTCCTCGGTGTCGCTTCCAAGAAGGCAATCCAACGATGACATCGATACGTTGAAAGAGTTCATTTTCAACATCTGGGGAGGTTGAAATTCGGCCGATAACCTGCGCCGGTGCTTAACTCCAGTCGCATGCTCGTTGTCATTCTTTGTCGATCTTGAGTCTCCAAGTGTTAGGCGGGACAACGGCTTGCTGGGGCTCATGGGAAGCGATTCGATCTCCTCCAAATTGAGAAGTTCCGCACTACTATTTCCATGAGGTACACAGCCAGGAACAATCAATGGTACCTGATTTATTATCATCAGCCAAGCTCGCCTTGATGACAGTTATCCTTACTTTCGCCCATTCTTCTCCATCATCATCGTCGCTCTCATGTCCTTGCTCCAAACTCGACAGAGACCATTTACCGTCTTTCGAGGACATATTGTCCGACTGCTTCTTGAAATGATCATCAATAGATGACGATGAGTTGTCTGTTTCAGTCACGCTATCAGAGCCTCGAATTCTGCTCCTCCTTTTTTGTCTGCTTCCAAAACTCGGGCCCGATGGCAGATGCTTGCTGTGGCAGACAAAATATCGATGAAGTACAGGTGAGCTATAACATGCAAAGACGACGAACTGAAAAGAGACGTAAGTACGAGAAGCTCAACGGCTGCCTCTCTCCTCCTCAAAAACTTATATTTTTAGTACATATTTGCACCGTAATACTTACATGAACATCGGCATCATGCTACTGGCACTCACATACAAATTCATCTTGGAGTTCGAATCAACAGATATCCACTTTCCTTGCAATGGCACAGACAAATCTTCCAGTGTTGATCGATGGTGCCGACGCTTTCTCGCCTTGGCAACGAACGCAGAGTAAGGCTTCCGCAGGTGCCAACATGAAAACGGGGCATATTTCACCTTTCCAGAACGTCCATACATCACTGTAAACTTGACGGTATCCTGTGGTCGCCCATCAACAAAGAAAGTTTTATGAAAGCAAGGATTCACCGGATCCTGAATCGAATATTCAATTAGTGAAGGAGGCCGATGACATGTCATGCATCTTCACCTGGGCAGACAGCGTCCGTGCCCGCGCTTTGTGGCATTTAAGCTTAATATACGGATGCCCTGTAACATTCCAATTGAAAGGATAATTATGTCACGAGCGCAATTGAACATGCCCCTGTCACCTTCAGCTGGAAACCCCTTTCCTTCATGAATTGTAATGGAATAAGAGCTCCGGTTGTGGTGGGGGTCTTGGAAATACTTGTATGCTTTCTGTTTACATGGCAGAAACAGAGTAAGCTGGATCTGAAGACTAACTTTAACCACCAAAAACAAAGAAGAACGAAACATAGAAAAAAGGATCCAGACTAACAAGGAACGCAACTGACTACACAGAGAACCGACTAGAGGGAGAACAAAATGACGAGAAAGTACCCGTAAGCCGTCCTTTTCTCGAACCATATTAGTGATAACTTTCGGATGGGACGCATCTCCAGACTGTTCACGCTTAATCTTAGATAACTCCAACGGCGATATCCACGAGACATTGCAGCTGTATCAGTGGGATGGCGCAGAGGTCAATAGCACAGAGGTCAATAGCGTGAATAATTTCTGGATGTAACGGAACCTACGCAAGAAAACTAGGGGCGCGACCATGCTTGGTAAGGTCAGATCCCCTACAAACCAACAGTCTGGTACACCACATTGCGGGTTAGGAAGTAAAAGCACACCTGGAACATCATCAACTTACGCTACCAGTTCCGGAAGAGATTCATACACAGCGTAGTGCAGAGGCGTCCACATGTTAGCGTCGCGAGAATGCAGATCCGCTCCAGCATCCAACAGCTTGTTCACGACTACAAACGTCCTCAGTCAAGAACTGGTGGCATTGTGCAATGTATCTCCGACAAACACAAACCGCCCTTCAATTACTCACCATCAACATGATTCGCCATTACAGCTAAGTGAATCGGCAGGCGTCCGCAATCTCCCTTGGCCACAAAGCTTATATTGGCACCATGTAGCAATAACACATCTACCACGGCCATGTGGCCTCTCTCACAGGCTAAGTGCAGCGGAGTGCGCTGATTCCTGATCGTGCTTGCAGTTTAGCAATCATTTCAATTGCAGCAGAAGGATACGAACGTGTCTTCAACATTCGGATCGGCATGGGCATCGAGCAGCATTTTAACAATAACCGCGTAGCCGTTCATAGCGGCAGCATGCAACGCAGAACGTCCCCGGTAGATTGTTTTCCATTCGAGATACTCTTCAATCGGATGTTTCTTCGATCTGCACGCATGAATACGAGCATGATCCAAAAAGGAACATAAAAACAAAACCACAGGGCATTGCACCTCAAAATTTTCTCCACATCACGTCGGATACCCTTCTCCGCAGCGATGTAGAACGCTTTCTGTCCTTGGGCCGTGCTCGAGACTGCTTTTTTCATTGTGTTGTGGCAAACAGTCAAGGAAGAATCCTTGTTTTCCCGGACAAGATATTCACATTGGTTTTTGTATCAGGAAATGAAGTCGTCGAATGTCGCAGCATTCACATCGCTCGAACTGGTGCCTGATATTTTATCGTTTCCAAACCAGTTAATTGACAAGAATAATGATGTTGATGAGGTGGCTGTTTGTCGTAGTCATACGATTTTCACGTAGCGTGTACAAAAACGGTAGGTGAAAACTCATGACATAAAACTGAGCTCTCCACTTCACGCTTCGCTTAAACTAATTTACCACCAAAAAAACAAAAATCATTCATCTCAGCATGTCGGGTCAGGGACGGGACAAGTGCGGCCATGAAGGAAACGTACTTGACGGACATGGTCACATAGACTACGATATGGCGCAATTTACAAATGGTTCTTTTTCGTCATTCGTGCAAGTTCCCATGAACAGGGCATTAGTGATGCAAAAAAAAATAAAAATTACTTCAACCCATTCATGAACCATTTCGTCCTCCTCAACGAGTTTGCCGTTGACTTGTAACCCGCACAGTCAGCGGTGTCTGTTCAGTCAGTCCGTCAGTCCGTCAGTATATCTGTTTGTCTGTCTGTCTGTCTGTCTGTCTGTCAACGGAGTGGGTGATTTACCGGTTTGTGTACTGATCTGATCAGCTACTTTGTAGCTAGCGGGACTATTAATAGGGCATCATGTTTAGCTCGCATGATGGTACAGTGAAGCCTTGCACTTGTTGGTGACCACTGTTTGCGTGGCTGATTTGAAATAAAACAGAGTGCTGATCACGCTAGCTGCAGGTAGCAAGCGTCACCAGACAATCATGGATGCAACGAAAGACTACGTGTACAAGAATGAGTCGTACAAAGCAGATGAGGTGAGAGTGCTCGAAATTTGCGTCGTGCATTACTAGAACTTCTCATACTTGCTTTCAGGATGCAAACAGTACCCGCGGAAAGTATAACACTCACCGTCCTCACTCTGATGATAGGTGCCTATCAGATACATGCAATGTGCATAATCCCACTGATATTATATTGGCAAGAAACCACCAGCACCGGCTAATTCATCGCTGTTTGCGCTCTTCCTTTACTTACAGGGAAGTGCTGAGCGGAGGTGGTGGGAACAACATTAACTCCCGCACGACGCTTCAGCAAAGCAAGCCAACCCCTTCTCGTGACTTTGGGCCCTTCTACGTTCAGTTTGCACCATTTCGAGGTTTCGCTTCAGGATATTTAATGATATGGCCGTTTACCGTTGTTTGGCGTTTCTTTTTCAGTATGAACACTGCGTGTCTCTTTTCAGTTTGTCTTGTTCCTGATCTGTTCCTGCCTTCTTCAGGAAAGATTACTCCCATGGGATATAGTGCTCTCCCTGTGGAAGAGCTATGGCCAGGAGACGGTGGTGAAAACGCTGTAATCATCACGGAAGAAGATCGTGCTGCCCAAAAGAAAAATCCAGTGGTACGAGTTTCAATATTGACTGTCTGCCACCTAACAATCAATAGCCGCAAGTTGGACATCCTCTTTTCGTCAAGGGAAACGTGTATGGTTACAAGAGTGGTGCGGGCCTTTCATATGCGACATTGGACATATGGCAAGCTTCTCCATCGGGTGAGCAGTCTGAGACGGTTTTGAAGCTGCCTTGGCTGAAACTTTGCGCAGGGGAGTATGACTATCAGGAGAAAGATGGCAAATTTGTCCCGTACTTAACGTACATAGGCGAACTCAACACTCATTCAAAATCCAAAGAGTATGATTTCAGGTATCACGTCGGAGTGTGTGCCTCCTCTTAATTTTCACATCCTATTTGCGGAGGTGTCGGGTAATGACAGATCATCTTGGGCGCTTTGAGTACGAAACGTGCATTCCCCCTCCTTACTTCGACCCCGAAGACGGAACGTGGCGGTCAGTGGCACCTGCAGAAACATGGATGTTGTGGAGCACTGTCCCGATGCGATCCTTTCATCTCAATACATAGGTGTCCCCATATCCATCATTTTGTTCAGCGTGATGGTCACATGAGTGTGGTAACGCAAGTTATGCTGCCGAATATGCCGAAGAACGATGTGGTAATGCTGTACTGACATGTATTGATCTCCTGACAGAGTGTCATGACGGATTTTTTTTAATAAAATTCTTATGCAGGATAATCATATCCGCCCTGAACTCTTGTTGTGTCCTGTACTGAAGAAGAACGGCACTGTGATGTTCTGGGAAGCAGTTTTCGATATTGTCCTGATCGAATCTGACAACTGAACGAACTTCTATGCTTTTGTCTTCACTGACGGACTTACTGGCATGTGCTAACTCGCTGGTCAGCTAGCGGAGACGAGAGTAAATATTCATATTTCACAGAACTGAAATGTGTGGTGACAAGATGAGGAGACCCACTACGGCACCATCCATAGCCTTTTGCTTAGTTTTTAAACCCCATGCAGAATTGGGCCAAGGGTGCATGCTGCTGCTTATCGGTGGTCTGACTGAACAACAATAATCAAGACTTCACTGACTGGACGACAAGATGTAAGCCATTCGATGGACGACCTGAATGAAGTGAGTCGGTGGCATTGAAGAATAGAGACATCCGATCGTTGCAACATTTAGACTCAGCGTCGGCCTTTCCCAGTTCAATTCGCCTGTTCAGTCTGCTGTCTTAGCAGTCTCACAACTCTGGGTCAGGATGGGCGGCAGCTGGGCAGGACATCGTTTCTTGGTTCCTTCTCCAACAATGTTAGTCTGCTGCTCCACAATCCCCTCGAGCTTCTGGAGCTTGAGACAATGTACGCTAGCTTCTGTGACAGAAAACTCTGTATCTTCTGTCTGGATTGACAGACTAGATGAGCCACACATCCGAACCAACCAATAATTATCTCATTGTCCCATTTTTCTTTACGTATTTGGTTCCGTTGCCACAAATCGCAAGAGGGCGGAAAGAAGGGTGGAAAACACGAAACGCAATGCAAAACCAAGCAGACCCATGAATAGACCGAAACTATCAAGAAATAGAATAATAAATAAATAACATGAAATCGATCAGCACATACGTCTCGTAGCCATATGATTACCAATTGAATAAGAATACAAATATTAATACAACAATACAATACGAATAAATAGTATTTCCATCGAAACATTGCTAAGATTCCGCTGCTAGCTGGATCACTTCATCCAAGATGAACTCGCGATCTTCGACATCGCTTACACCAAGCAAACGTAGTTCCGCACTGTTTGAACGCGAAAATCGTGAACAAAATAGTTCTTCCCAACCAACAAGGCAACAACCGAACACACCTTGTGATTTTGAGCAAAGCCGGTCCGTCAATTCGAAAGTCAGCAAAAATTCTTGCGTAGGTTTGCATATTGTTGGAAAAGAGCCAAGCTGACACAGCATTTGCCGTCCAAAGAGCAATATCTGGAAGTTTCATCATCAGAACGCAATTGATCCTACCGAATGACAGACAAGCATTAGTGTACCATTATCACACAACTCATCATAAGACTCTTGAATCTTGTTAAGCCTTGAGAGAAGCTTCTTTCGACAGCCAATTCTAGGAATGATATCGGAAATATTGCTCTTGGTGAGAAGTGAAAAGCCATCAACATCCTTTTCGCGAATAGCTTCCGCAATAGCATGTTTCCCGCGAGTTGTATGAGCGATCATTTCGGAAACCTAACCGCAGCAAGTCTGTCAACGAGCATTCTTACCAAGAATGAATCTTCACAAACCATGTCTGCACTCCAAAGGGAAGGTGGCACTTTGATACTGAACTGAGGCACCGTTAGAGTGGATTGAAGAATAGGTTGAGAGGCAATGAATTCTCCCAGCGCTGTCATGATAGCGATACGTTTAGTAAAGAGTAAGAGAATCGTTCACCCCGCCAGTACTTACCCATATATTCGTCTTTTGCAACTGGAGTGCGTGGATATTGCCCTAACGCATTGCAAGAGCGGATCTGCAAAGAAGAAGATACTGAGCCTATGGAGACTGATAAGTAGCATGGTGATTGAATTACCAAAACAGAGTCACAAAAGGTCCACATCACATCGAAGAGTCGGACTGGCGAACCAAGATTGGTGTTGCGAACGGATCGACAAAATACTTCGCGAGAAGTCTCGCCCAAGCTATTGCCCAAGTGTACCATGAATTTCTTGATGCCGACTGTATCTTCTCCCAAGTGGGAAGCAATGACTCCACTCAGTCCGTATCGCTCTGGATGGCGAAGAGGCAGGACGAATAGCAGGGAAGCAATGATATGATTCATGACGCAGCACCTGAGTGATTGTGCAGTGATACACATGAGTCAGTACATATCTGAGGTTTGCAGAAAAGAAGCCGACCAAATGATCAGATGAGCAGAGAGTTGACTGACTGACCGACTGTCTGACTGGCTGACTGACAGTATGTCTGTGAATGTATAAACATGTCTGAGTCGAGAGCCAAATACCTGTTGAAGTACTTTTCGCGAATGCTCGGTTGTAGTAACTTGAAGCATTGAATAAGGCTGTCCGGCAGGCCGGCCAATTCGTTAGTCAGCGTCTTGACGACGGTATGCAGATCGTCCGAATGAATCGCCTACCAAACAAAGTAAGATCGGCGTCCTTCGTAAGGGCGTGCCGATGCTTTCGGAACAATACCAACCTCACTATTGAGAAGCTGCTTCGCTTCATAAATATCAACGATAACTTGGCCGAGCACTCTCAAAACTGCTGCATTCCCTGATTCTGCAAACAATACTCGGCAAAGAATGTTGCTCCAACCGTTTTTCGGTCGAAGAAGTTGAAACTAGTGTCTGAGCAGAGAAACAACACGTGGGTTAGTCTTGATGATCAGATATGATTAGACTACTAATACTCAGAACGCACCGGGATGCCCACAGACGTCAGCATGAAGAGTATGGTAAATCATGAAGCACTGCAATCCGCGGGATGACATCAGGTGCACAATCTTGCTGACCATTCCAGGACTATCTTTCTTCTCGACAACAGCGTTGCTGATTGTGACGATGTACGCTTTTAGGAGCTGTATGGTATCTGTCTTAGTGAATTGGCTCGAAAATAGCAAGGACGCCGTCTAAGCTCTATCTATTCTACTTTCTAAGTGATCATTACATACTTGCATGCCTAGTTCAGGCATCGCGGCCCAACGATCTATTGCTGGGCCTGAATCGTCAGCATCCAGCGGGAAGAGCATGGGGTTGACACCGGCAGGTCCGGGACTCTTCTGTTCGCCTCTCATCAGCTGGGGTGTTGTGCTGAACACGGTTGGCTGGTTCAGTTCGTTTCCTGGCGGCGGAGCAAGCAAAACAGATGCTCGGCGACGAGGCTTGTAGGGCCCGTGAACCCTGTCTCTGGGCTCGTGACTGTAGGGCATCGTCTCCCCGTCCTTGTATTGGAGCTGGAATGGCATTGCCGTAGGATAGCTGATGACCAGCTCAGACCAAAGACGTGGTATTTGTTTATCTCCTGCAATTTTGTTCCTTCGTTCCATTTATAGGTCTGCCCAAAGCCCAACGGCCACTGATGAGTTATCTCAAGACTAGTCCACACAACTGAACCACTGCACAACAAGTATTTGTTGTGTGAGTGGTGGTTCAGCATGACCGCACAGTCCGAAAACAACGGGAGTTTCCAAAGTGGCCCACGCGGACAGCCCGACACACGATTGGTGGTGCGGAACAGAAGAAGCCGCTGTCTTCCAGAAGAGAAGGGACAGATGAGAACCACTTGTTTTCATTGCAATTTCTTCCGATTCCACACTCTGCGGCGCACTCCAACTGAATTCCCGGTAGGGTCTCCTTTGGCAATTTTGTGAATTCGTTCAATTAACTGGATTGGAAGGTATGTAATGTGATCCATAAATCAATGAACGATGAACGGACTGAAGGGACAACTCCCACCCTCTCCACTATTCAATTAATAAGCTCTGTATAACTGGATGCTCCTTAGGTAGTTCAATCACTCCATGATGACCCGTCGGCCGTCACTCGTTAGGAATTTGAAATTTTGAATTTGAATGCAGATTCAAAATAAATTTTCGCTGAGGTTTCAGGTTTGCAGTCATTTTGCACTCAGTCTGCAAACCAGTCATCCGCTGCCAAGAGGGCAAAGTGCAGTTTACTCTCGGGTCTTGACTCGCATCATTCAAGACATTCAGTCTCTCCTTTTGCCCGTCCACTCTTCGAAACTGGAATGCACACAATTTCTGTAGTGACCCGCCGTCACGGACGGCCACACTGATAGACCTGACTGTCTGACTGACTGACTGACTGATAGAAGGGTCAAGGGAACCATGCCGTACTCGTTCTTGCGCTAAGTTGCTACTTGCTAGATCTCATAGTACAATAGTACATATAATTATTACTTTGTAATAATTATTTACTCCCCCGCGCGCGTATAGAATACGTTCGATTAACGTATCTGTACTATTACACTAGACTGATCAAGAGTTCAAGACGCGTACAAGATGATCAGATGTGACGTCACTGCATTGACGCAGCTGCTGGCTAGATCTTAACAAAAGTCTATTGTGACAGAGTTAAGATTCAGCATAAGAAGCATGGAGTTATAACCACTGAAGAAGCCGAAACAAGTCTGCTACAGCACCTGGAAGACCCATTTCCATCGTTGAGAGAAGGAATGGTTCAGTTAGCACTGAGCAGTTTGTCCAGGTCGTCAGCGCCACGGACAGCCACTGAGCCGGCCATGCGGAGTCCTGTCTGAGAAGGGGGTTCTATTAGCAGTGAGTACTGAGTGAGTATTTGGCTTAGTCAAACTGACTGGACAGCTACTCAACTGATTCACTGAGCAGCTGAGTGTCATCTCATTGAGCTAACTGAGCCACTCCTGCATCGCGTGTCCAACCAGACAGGACCAACGGGCAACGGTTCACTTTAGTCAAGACGACGAAGGCACGAAGCTGCCTTACTGGCTTACTAACTGAACAAAAGGTCATAAGCAAGGATATCGTTCAGATTTCCAAGAAGCAAGTGGCACAATAGTAGACAAGTGTACTGTATTGTAATATAATGGTGCATTGGAAATTGGTTATTGTTGAGGGTTTCTCAATTTCTCCAGTCGTCAAAAACAGTTGTTCAGTTGGATGCTCATCCGTGGTCAATATGTAATGACTCAAAATAACAAAAGTCAAGATGAAGTCCCCAATCCCGAATCCCAATCCGAAGATAATAGTTATTCAAAGCGTGATCAGAACTCACCAACTGCATAACTGCAAATTATTACCTAATGTTAGGTTTCCACTATCCACGTGCCACATGTAACGCTTACCAATAATCATGCAATACATGCACTTCAAATTTTCAACAAAGTTACAATGCAGGTTTGGTGCTGACAGACTGGCTGACAGACTGACAGACTGACACATGGGTTCCATGTTGCGAACTTCCAATGCATTCTTGACCGACAGCACGCGTGTGAAGGCACGCGTTTGCCACGTCGTTGGGCGCGTATCAACAAGACTGAAGACTCAATGCAATGACTGTCCGGCTAATGGCTTGCACGAATGCACGCTTCTGATCATACATATCTTAACAAATTATTCCATACACGTATCATAGTATGTATTTACCTATTTAAGTATTAATATTTAATTATTTAAATTTTCATCCACGAACAATGAGTGGCAAACCCATGATGCAAAAATTCTCCCACATTACTGACGATGAAGAGACGCTCCCATGGCGCTCTGGTGGGTGCAACAGGCCAGCTGCCCTGCTGCTCAGCGGAGAGTCCGGGCACGTTTCAGATGGCCAGTCGGTGGGACAGTATGCCTGAAACGGGTTTGCTGGTTAGCCACTGCATTCTCATGAACAATTTGCGATAATTCTTTCACGTGACAACACTTCTGTTTGCTCCACAGTTCTTGAAGTCATATTTGGTAATGATATTGAACGTCTGTGTGGCTCGTGAAGGAGAAGGTAGTCCAATTATTCCGCGAATAGTCCAAGTGATGACCTCCAGTGGATTTGAAGATTTAATGGTCTACCGATCTCTCCATGCAGATATTTGCGGCCATTCAGGTACCCAACTTTCCCTTCGGCTAAGATTTGAGTGCACATTCAGTCGAGTGACTACCGAATAGATCGTTACCAATCGTTCTATTTCAGCGTCGTACAGCGATCTTGTTTTGGAGAAGACGGTGGGCTCAATTTGCTTCGCCGAGTTCTGTACCCAAAATTCGGCAATGCGACGAATTTTGGAGAGTCTGGTTAGTGCATCAATGGATGTATACCAAGCAAGGCCGTATCTCCGTAATGATGTGGTAACACCTTCGATCGGACTCTCTTGCTCTGGTATATTTCTCTTAACCACCAGGTTGGCATTACAGGATGTTCCTACAAGTGGCCTTAAAGTGATAGTCAAGACAGTGACAAATGCACTTATCCATATTCCTGACAGCATTATTCGAAGTTTCAAGCTACTGCAGCTACGAGCCAGAGAAAAACACCCTGAAAGGTTGACTGATCAGATAGATGATGGTAACGAACACTTACGGCGAGTTCTCTCAGATATTTCCTATTCAACCATTTCATCACTCACCTCCTCTTGGTTCTGCCACTCCAACATCCGCGCCGCTTCGGGCTATCTCAAGCCATTGCTTCCAGAGCTGGCGGAGGAAAGCTAGGGCCAATACAGAACTTCTTCGCACTAATAGGGCAACGGCTGGGCGAGATTTCTTACGAAGGATTTGGTCGAAGGCTCAGCCACGTTAATGCTTCATCTGTTGACGTTTTGGAGACAATGATAACGTTTTGCGACTCCATAATGGTGAGATGGAGTTTTCGTGTGGTTGTTGTAGGAGAAGCCCTGCTGATCGGTCGCGTGAACAGACTCGACACTGTAGTAAACCGTCTCATTCTGCACCAAAGAGTATGCCAAAAGAAGCCTATTTGGGTCGGTATTCGACATCATGTAAGCAGTTGGCGGCATGTACTGAATCAGACTCCTATACTTCATGTACTGTACATTAGACATTGGAACGTACATATTCTCTCTTGGTCTATTTCGAGCGTCTCTGAATGAACCGCTCTTCAGCATGAGGATGCCTCCTTCTCTGTGGAGTGCCGAAATGGTACGTAAGGTATTTATAGAGCACCACCTGATTTTACCTAATAGAGCAGAACAAACAAAAAGGTTTCCGACGTGGTTAGGTCAACGAAAAATGCTGCTGCTGCAGAATCAATCCGCAGAGAGGCTATTGACGGGTACTATATCCTGACCAATAGCAATGCTCTGCTCCCTTCCGCTGCAACAATTGGTGCCCGAAAGAGGATTCGTTCAACCCTGCGCAGTATACAAGAAGCGTTTGCTAAGATCTCCGAGCAATGTATTGACTCGTTGTGTCCAACGCAATTCGCGACTAATACAAATCACTCCATGCACAGGTAATATTATGATGTGGACGTCCAGCGCGGTTGCAACATGGTTGTATTCCAACAATATGCAAGTCTATGCACGAGCCTTTTACGACTTTCAAGTGGATGGTCCTGCACTGCTTAACATTACTGAGTGAGTTAGTGTTTGTTTTGTCACGTGAATGTAGGCGCTGGTTTTGACAGATTAGATAAGAATTAACGCTTGCCTTTGTCTATTTTGCAGTAAAGAGCTTCAGCTTCTCGGGGTTTCTAATGCTGACCATCGAACGCACATTTTGCGTGAAATGGAAGACATGGTAGCAGATTAGCCATTCATGGGTCATGCCTGCTGCCAGCATCGCTTTGTACCATACACACATACACAAACGTCTGTCACTGTTACTGTCGAAGCACTTCATTAATTGTACAATATTGTAATTTATTTGATACCAATTTAATCAATAATGTATCTATCAGATCATTACGTATCTAATTAATCGATTGTCGATGCTCTCTGATCGTCACTGTCCCATCATTGTGGCACCCGATCGAGGGGTGCGATAGCTGAGCACTCATTGATTTGCTAGCGTATTATTATAATATGATAGAAATAATATGTCAAGTGTACAGTTGTAAACTAAAATAAAGAAAGAACAATAGAATCAATGCAGATTTAGACATGCAGTAGCCGTGACGTGGTTACAGGTAGTTAAGCAGTTAATTTAGATCCGTCAATCGGCAATCGTATAGTTAGTGTGTCGTGAACAATTGAGAGACCCTGTCCGACAAAATCGATACTAAGGGTCAAATTGAATTTTGCTCTAGGGGTCTTCTTTGCTGAGAAAAAAGCGTTTTTTTCTCGCCCACCCTTTTTTTTTTTTTTTTTTTTTTTTTTTTTTTGTATGACTGACAGCACTGTTATGTAGGCGTATTATGTCAAAGTAAAAGACACGATCTCCATATATAATGATATTTCCAAATGCGCCATCCCGCATAGTATTCTGTTGTTCTATCAAAATTACTTTTTGGGAAAATTAGTAGTTCGATGCGCTACCCATGGAGCGTTCGGGCTACACTGATGACCTTTCGGGTCATATCAGCCCTGAACGCTACGCACAGAATATCCGCGCCAACAATATAAGGTATTCTCTATGTTATTATTCATCCCTCGATACATTCCTAAGTTTTTCAGAGCGACGACACCGAATGTTGTTACACAGAGTGTTGGAGACTCATCACAAATGGAGAGTTTGATCGGCACCTCAATGACGTTCAATACTTCCGAGGACTTGGCTATAAGGCTTTTTGGTCATGGGTGCGAACAAATTACTACAACAGTGTGCCGTTCGTGAGAAAGAGAGGCAAAACCGTCTTGGGAGAGAGAGTAGCAGTATTTCGACTCCTGCTATAGAACATCCTTTGTGCCGCAATACATTCTGTACGATACTTGGCATCCGGAAGGACTCGCTGTCTTTCCACAGAACGCCCAAACCTTCTGCCGTAGAGCGTGCTGTTGCTCATGGCAATGCGGGACGGCCGCCTCCGCAAGCTCTCACGCCGGAAGAGGTAGATGAAGTGGTTAATTTTCTTCTTCAGCAGTCGAGGCAGTTCGCGATCCCAAACCCTCGATACACCTTCTCTCGCACAGAGGATGACCCAAAGTTGAGAACTGATGACGTGGAGAACTTCTTCCACTTTCCGGCACACCTGACGAAGCAAAGTCTGTACGAGCGCTTCAGGAAGCTGTGTGCGGATGATGATACTCGCACAGACAGGATTATTTCACTGACATCTTTCAGAAGGATCATCAAAACAAATGACTCCCTCAAGCACATCAGGTTCGATTCTCATGGAACTGGCGCATGCGCCACTTGCAAGGCTTTGCGTTACACCCTTTTCAACTCTCGTTCGGATGATCGCGTCATTGCAGCTGGACACGCGCTCGAGGTTCATGTACGCCAGGCACTAGACTTGCGCCAACGTATGACTGAATGGATGGAAAAAGCGGAAAGTGAATGGGAAAATCACAGAAACCTTTTCCCCTTGCGTCTCGCTTTGGCTTGCATTTGTTTGGATTTCGCTTCTGGTTTGAAGCTACCTAGTTTATGGGAGGAAAGTTAAGCGGATTGGATAGCGAAAACTTTTGGTTTGGATGTTCACCTGTTTGGCATTACAAACGAAGGTGCACGCCAATACAATGCTTTCTTCTATCCCGAAACATACGCTCATGTTGATTCTGAAGCTGTCATATCCCTCCTTCACCTCTTCTTCAAGAAAAATCCTCTAGTAGGACATGCGCGAGAGCTTGTGGCGTACGCGGATAGCTGTGGGGGACAGAACCGGAATCGCTATGTTGTTGCGTACTGGATCACCCGTGTCCTGGACGGATACCATGAGAAAGTGCATTTCAATTTCTTGATCGTCGGCCACACGAAATTTCCCCCGGACCAGTTGTTTGGCCTCATTCATTCGTTGCTCAAAAAGCATGACTTCATCGTACCTGCGGATCTTCCTCCAAAGGTGCAGGAGTATGGCAGACAAAAACGCCAGCCAGGAGAGAAAAAGTGGACGGCAAATGCAACATTGGTTGAAGAGGACGATGAGGTCTTTCGCAAGTTCAAGAGCCTGGCTACACCCTACAATCCCATCAAAGGAATCAAGAAAATGGCAATCGAGTCGATTCTCTTCGAAGCGCACTACGTTGAAGGGGTACGCACAGTGAAGGTATCCTACAAGCTTGTGGAGAAAGATGGCTACAACGAAGTTGCAACTCTCAAGCGGGGACAGACTTGGCCAGAGCGTGGAGTTCTTGATGATGACAACCTGCCCGATGTTATCCCGTGGAAGAAGCTGTCCAATACACGATATCTGTCTCTTCTAAAGTCTATGGACAAGATATCTGGTCAAGTTACGGATGATCATCACCAATTCTATGATCTTTGCCACACAGAAATCCAGCCGAAGACAACGAAGCAACAATTCCATCTCAAGCTTTTGATCGAGGAGGAAATCCTGTCCCTGACGACGAACGAGGGCCCGCATCCCCACAAACTGCTCCACTCAGTCCTTCCTGTCCACGAAGCCCCATACTTGCCCCTAACGATGCTGAAGATATTGAATCTGCCGTGACGGACATGTCCGTCACGGCAGCAAATAGTGACAACGATGGTTCACAATCTCCAACACCTCATTCTGACAACCAAACGGATGTTTCACCTGGGATTTCGCGCTCGCAATTCATGTCAATGCTTGCTCCAAACTCATATGACCAATCAAGTCGATATTTACGAAATGTAGCGAGTATGGACGGCAAAAGAAGGCGGATATCTACAAAAGACGACGATTTTGTGTAAAAAAAACAATTTTGAAATATCTCCGTGAAGAAAAGTCCAATTTCACTAAAAAATAGCGCGATAGACGCAGTTTTTCATTCTCTAAAAATCACTGTTTTTGCTACTGTATCAATTTTGTCGGACAGGGTCTCATTGAATTATTTTTCAGACAGACTGAGTCAGAGACAGCAGACTGAGACAGACAGACTGACAGACATCAGATTTATCTTGAACGGAGTAACTGAACAGTAAGGAGAAACGTAAATTATTTTTCTCCTGACTGATGAGTTAGTACATCAAAGACATTAAATGGAATAATGAAAGATTAAATATTGTATGTTTCTGTTCAATAAGAATAATTAAATATAATAATAACAAGTCTTTGAGGTAGCTGACAGAATAGCAAGATCTTCATTCCTTTGAAATTGACATGATGTAAAAACCAATATTAGTTCACATGCGCACACACATGGAGAAAATTTCGTTTGGTCTTTTCTGTTTCACACAAACAACTAAGCAATGACTATTTGAGAGAGTCCTGCTCTATCGGTGCATCAATTGGAAGGGTTGAATTGAAATTGGGCTTTAGCTCCAAAGGAGATAGTGGGATCGTGGAAGAGTAAAGGAAGAGCAGGAAGGGTAAGAATGCCGCGAGAAAAGATTGATAAAGCAGCAGCCATGGCGCTGGAAACAATGAGATCGGAGATTTCTACACAAGGTATCTTTGGCTGCGTAACTATCTCATTGTATGATGGAAAGGAACCCTTCTAGTATGGAAGCACAACTTCAACTAATGATGATGAACAGGATTAATCGCCGGCGCGTGCCTGGTGAAGTACAAACGGGAGGCATTTGAAACAGAACACAAGAGCAGCATCACCAATCCCTTTACGTGCGCTGAGATTTCTGTATCTTTGTGTGTTGATAACCTGATGAAGAAGCTCATGGTCTTGTTACGAATCTTTACCTCGTCCTTTCTGTTTGCAGGATTTATTCTCTTACTTTTTCACTGCCAAGGGAAGAAGTGGAAGCCATTGTTTCACGCATTGTAAGGAATGTATTACATCAGAACCTGTTTAAAGTTGCCACGGACCCATGTACGCACCCCTCTCTAAACCACCTCTCCAAACCACCTCTCTTTTCGAGACAGCCCGCTCTCTCTTTCTCTCTCTCTCGAAACGACCTCTCTCTCCCTCTCTTGAAACGACCTCTCTCACGACACAGCCCCCCTCTCTCTTTCTCTCTCTCGAAACGACCTCTCTCGTCGTCCCAACACTCTTCTAATGTTCCTCTTTTCCTTTCTCCGCAATTTTTGTACGCCGCAGATATTGTGCTGCATTACACGAACGAAGCTTATCTTTGTGCCCACTGCGATGCTGCAGTGGGTGGAGGAGTGGTACTCTCCATCATGGAACAGAAAGTGCTCGTAACCACGTGAGCGCCTGTGATTTATTTTGTGGGAGAGGAAGAGAACGTGAAAGATGATAACAAAGGTTTAGGAGCGAAATGAAGAGAGCGTATGCGTCTTCCATCTTACAGGAGTAACACAGCTTTAACCGGACCAGTTCGCCATCACGCGCACTCGCAGCTTCGCTCAAACTGGTTGACCGCTTTAGCGGTCCATTGGAGTCATTATAGTGATTGCATATGGGTTGTGAAAGAGAGGAAGATTCACTGATTAACAAGAAAATTTCCATAGGTTCTGCTTCTAGCTCAAGTTTATTTCGTTAATAATTTAGATTCCTATGCCACAAAGCTCTGCATTTGCCAGCTTGTTATGTCTATGCTTGTCTTCGGAGAGAATTCCTGATCACAATTCTCTGTTTTCCTCTCATCTTCGCTATTGCTGTCGTTAGAGTCGTAATCAAAAAGATCCTCTTCTTCGGACGCTCGTTTCTCCCGTTCGTCACTATGGGAATGCGTTGCAACGATGCCCGTAATGCAGAGTACCGCCCCCACACACTCAGCAGTAATGTAGTACCATCCCTGTTGCGTCGTACATTCAATTAAAGGAAGGACGCTTGCTCTTTCCCTGCTTTCTCTCGTTCCCTACTTGCTCTCAATTTTCCATTATTCAGCAACATGGGATTTTGCTGTGCTACTAATTACGAGTAGATATTTCTCTCTAAGCAACCACACGCTAGTGTTAAGTTACCTCTCCTGAAAAATCGCTTTGGAAGACTGCGCCTTCCACAACTCCAAACACAGGATTCTGCGGTTGCGAAAAGTAAGTGTGGACCGAAAGGAGAGAAGACGCAAGGTACTAAGATCGGTTCGTTGATAAAGGCGACACGAAAATTGCTTGCACAGAGTTCTAAAGGAAGGAAACCGCACCAGAAAGTCAATGGTTGTTTGCTTGATGCTACCCATGGTTCGCAGCAGGTAGAACTGTATCAAATACACCACAAAACTCGCCAAAACCCCGAGATAAGCAATGCCCATCCACGCCTGAACCCAGATGAAGGCAGTGTTCAGCGTCAGCACACAGAAATAAGCAGCGCAGCTTTATGCGGTAACCAGGGTATTATTCATATCTACTCAGCACTTCTGATTCGTTTCTCCATTAAGACCTCAAGTACAAACACACATTGCCCACCTGCCACGGCACGCTGTTAAAGAAGGAAAAATGGAGCGGATAACCACTCAGCGGCACCTCATAGTCGAACAGCAACATTCCTGAGAGACAAAGCATGGCGCCAAACACGGTTTGACCGCACGCACAAACAATGATGGAGTACTGATGGCTTAGGAATCGCTGTGCAAACACAGCAGCAAATGCCTGAATGTAACGAGCGACGGAGGTGAGTAGGAATTTCTTCTTCATGAAACGTACTTGTGCCGATACTTCATATGCCGGTTACGGCAAACAAATCACACCTTCGAAAAAGAGGTGAGAACCATAATAGCGTATCCTCCAAAAGCAGAGAGGGATAGGGCTGAATCAGCGGTAATGGAGCCAAATTTCTGTGTGGCAAGCACAATAATCCCGCAAAACCCAAAAAATGCACCTACAAAGAAAGGCTGCAAGCAAGTTAACAAAGTAAGGAACGAGTAACGTGAGTGTAGAGTGATAAGACAGAGGGTGTCGCGGTGTACAGCAGCAGAAGAGAGAGGAAAGAAAGGAGAGCAAGCTACTTACCCATTGCAGGCGTGTTTTGAGCATCATACTAGCGATAGGAAGCGTCCAAATAGGGGTGGTTGCAGAGATGATAGAGGCAACACCCGAATCCACCGTTCTCTGTTAAACAATAGCGATGTGCAGTGAACGGCACAGAGGTACAGTTATCAGTGTAATTACTATGCTCGCCTCTCATCTATTCCGATTTCGTGTAATATTTTAGTCCATAAAGAGTAAGAGGGGGAATCGACTAAAGATAGATACGACATGCACAAAGCATGAATTTGAGTGTATTTGATAGAGTACCTCAGCGATCGGATAAAGCGTGTAGGGAATAGCGTTGTTAAACAGCCCCATCACGAATGCTTTGACAGCAAACGTAGGCTGAATGCAATGAAAGAAGACACAGATAAGCTTTAGCAAGCATTCATTTGAGTCCAAACACAGAGCGTATTTGCTAAATTCAATGATGACAATTGCGTGGTGAATACGCTTGGTACTGATCAGACAGGACCTCCACCTCTGCACAGATACTCCTTTTGCTTACACTGTACAAGCACGCCCTTGCAAAGGACGTGCGCTCTACCATCGCCGTAACGCAGAGGAGAAGAAAGGCGCCGATACACAAGCGCAATGCAGAGAGAGTGAACGGCGGGAAAGTATCTTTCGCAATCGAAGTGAAGAGGAAGGATGATCCGCTTACAAAAATCAATCAATAATTCATCATCATCATCACCACCACCACCACCATCATTCTCACAACACGCTAAAAAGCTGATACCTGAATCCATAGCTCACCTGATGGCACTCATGCACACAAAAAGTAGTGTTTGTATGATCTTATCGCGATCGATCTTCATCTTGGTGCATCACCGTTCACATCATCAATTGGGAACTGCCCTTACGAAAGAAGGTCTAATCCATCATCTGTACGACTGTACACATAGATGTATTTGGGCTCACGAATGTAGAGACTATCTTAATACTACATCAGCATGATGCTTGCAACATGTGCGGTGAAGTACAAATGTATGTGGTGAAATCACGAAACCAAAGCACGATTTAGAGAGGATGATTAAGGATCACAAGAAAACAGAGCGTAACTTTTAATGAAACATTTGTGCCAACGAATAAATTGTTCCGTTTTGCCAATAAGGAAGCAGCTTGCGCTCCTAAAGTTATCACCTAATCTTAAAGATGGGTAAACAGCCGAAAACCTCTTTTCTGCGTGGGAGCTGAGAGTTCTTGACATACAGCAGACCCAAGCTTGCTTCCTTAATGGCAAAACAGAGATCCGTTCTTCCTTGTTGTTCATCGTCATGGCTAAAACGCACCCTTAATGCAATTATTTACTATGTTACGGAATAGAATTAATAGAATTCTACATCATTCTATTTGTGACATTTGATTATTCTCATGATGGGGCTGACGTGACTCTTGTCACAATGCGTGACTGTTTGTTGAGTCATGTTGGGTCGGGTTTGGGTTTAGGGGATAGTGGGAATGAAAGTTTTAATGGAATGAAATGAAAATGATGGATGAGACTCTTGAGGAAGACGCTAAGAGGAAGACGCTAAGAGGAAGACGCTAAGAGGAAGAAGCTAAGAGGAAGAAGGGAAAGGCCTTCTAAGCCCATGACATCTTCGCCGTTCGCTGTACTAGTTTGTCACGCATGCATGCATTCAATTCATCAATTGCATTGTATTATTGCTGTGCATCCGATCGTTTTGTGATAAATGATGAGATTTCTGCGGAATAAGTCTCTCCTTTTCTAAATGAATGAATTGACAGAGAAACCTATTGGACTCTTTTCTCTTCTCTTCATTTTTGCTCTGTTTCTTTTCCTTTCTACTCTCTCTTCTGCTTCTCCTCTCTGTAGACTCTACACGCTCTGTTACACTCTTTTCTTCTCTTCGGTTGATGTTGACAGCTCGTTCTCGTTCTCCCGTGCTCTGTCCTGTCGTTTCAGGCGCTTCGCAGCGCGTCGATGAAGGATCTTCTGCCGCGTCATCGCGCGCCGCACCGTTCCTGACACGTCGGGAATGATCTCTACGGGCGTTGTTATCGCAAAAGAGAAAGAAAATGGACATCAAAGAAAGAACGAGGGTACATAGATATACATTCGAAGATGGACCTTGAGTGCAGCCAAATACAACACTGCTACACAGGAAGAAAATTCTTCACTAGAATCCACGAACGGAGAGGTGAAGGGGATACACGCACTAGGCGAGCAGAGGAGACAAGGGGAACGGAGAAGTCGAACAACACGTACCCGCCAACACCCATTTCAGTGCAAGCAACGCATGCTCCATCACCACAATCGACACAACCTTCGCCACGAACGAATCGCTCATCCACGACGGAAACGTGGACGCAAATTGGTGGGAGGTGAATCCGATTATGCAGCAGTTCGTGATAACAGCCAGAACTGGGTACCGTTCAAACGGTGGAAGGGGTCTATCAGTCTACGGCACACAAGTATGCACACATGCATCCATACATAGTACGAAATAATACGTGTCGCACCTGATACCACTTGCATAACGTCATACCATACGCCAATATCAGCAGCCTTCTTCGCGATAGGGCGTTGATGAGCAAAGAAAAGCTTGAAGAGATCGGAGCGCAGTTCAATGATGTTATTGAGTAGGCAGAAGAAGGCAGCAAGAGGAAACGCGCTGCCAAATTGAAGAAGGTAACCATACTAAAGCAAGAAATGTGAGAGAACGAAACAATCCTTCATCACAACATCACAAGAAATAGACAATGCGCAGAAAAGCAGAACCAAGAAGCAAAGCCTCTAAATCACTTGGAGACAGCTCTCCCATCGTATTCTCTCGCAAGAATCTATATCGATGCAAACTCTCTCGAAACGACATCTCTCCCAAAACCTTTCTCTTTCGAAACGACATCTCTCTGGAAACAACCTCTCTGTGCGTCTCTAATCGAAGAGTCTGCAACGCTCTCTCGACGTCAATCTGTACGTATGCACACACGCATACATACACACCTGTAATATCATTTCCGCCCAATCGTCATAGGTATCCTCATAAGGAGTCTTCAGGCTTTCGCGCTCAGACCGCTCAAGAGACCTTGCTTTGCGGCCCTTCATCTTCTCGATCATCCATGGCAGAAAGGCTTCCTACAGGTGATCTCAGTCTTCGCACACCAAACGACATGTAATGATCAGCACTTTCATTGTATGCAGACAGGCAGGAGGGAGAGATATGAGAAGAACAATGAAGAGGTTCTACACTGCACACGCATTAGAGAACACATACGAATATATATGTTTGTTGTGGTGCGTATGCAGAGAAAGAGAGGGTGGAACCTGAAAGTTCTGTAACAGCTGTCGTGTTACTAACAGTCCAATCAACTGTGTTTGCAGCCGCTCAAAGTCCTGAAAGCAAACACAGAAATGAATATTCGATAATTGCCCGCTTATCCCTCTAAAACAAGATCGTACTATCTCGATATACTATACTGATCCCTACGCAAACAGTGCAAAGCGTGTTCATACTATTCGATAACAAAAAGAACAGATCCATAGATCTGAGAAGCATAAATAATTACAAAGAGCCACTACGACTACTATACTACTATACTACTACTACTACCTACTACTACTACGATCTAACGTCCTCGTAGACACATACATACTGCTGTAGATGTACATAGTTTCCCGCATTGTTCGCTAACCTGCCACACAAAAGCAATGTAGAAGAAGGATCCATACGCATTGAGATACTCGAACCAGAAGCGCTTCATTACCAATTGTTGCTGATATTCGCTGTTGCGCTATAAACATGTGATGGAAGGTAAGTAGTAGCACAGAAGAGCAGTGCCGCAAGACGACACCTTACACTAACTGTAACAATCTACTAACTAGAAGGCTTACCTCATAGTTTTCCCACTTTGTGAGAAACACCGCTACCTTACAATACAGCATGTTCATCACCACCATCTCTATACAGATCAGAGCGAGTGGAATCAGGTAGAAGTATGTATCGGGATAGTTGCTGTTGATGTACGTCTCCAATTCAAAGATGGCTACCATCCTACCAAACACACAGGAGAGTCACGTTAACACAGCGCCAAGACAGAAGCAACGAAGGAGAGAATGTCACAATAGACCGAATTTCATGAATGTTGCTACAAATGCTATTAACAATGAATTAGAATTAGAATTAGGATTACAATAACGTTATCATAATCATAATCATCATAAAAATCATCATCAATCATAATGATAATAGCACACCAAACCGCGGCAAGCAACAGCATTCCTAGCATTGCAGGAAGAGAAGCGCCGTAAAACTTGGCATAACGGAGCTTTCCACTAGAGTAGCGACACGGCTGCCAACGAGAGTCTTTCTTAGAATAGAAGCTCATTGTACGGAGATGAAATCAATCATAGCGATAATTGCTTGTATGATAATCAACAATCAACCGGCCGCCACTACTCCACAGTAGCCCTCGAATTCGCCACAATATCACGAATACCATCGCATGCCTACGACAATAGCCATAGTAGTACCTCGTCTGTAATGCGAGACAACGCGGGAACACCCTCGAACTCTGGTCGCTGATGCTCTTCGTCTGCAAACTCTTCTACATTCCAGTTCCATGCCAGCTTTGCTTGGCGCCGCTTCCTTGAAGAGCAAACAGCATACGCTTTAAAGGGCTGTGCGTTTCATATAATACAAGCTTGTAGCATGACAGTAAAAGAATACGATATAATCATGTATTTCACTAGGCTAACAACATAAAGTAGTTGCATGAGTGTACAGACCATATAACCGTCTATTTCACATAGTTTGCGCTCACACGATAAGAGCTCGCAGCATAAATAGACACACAACTACATAAATATCGATTATGTAAAGCAGTAGCATGAATAGACATATTCATGTGTGTATGAAAGTTCGTATGTATACACATCGCACCCTTACCAGCACTCTAAGAACACTGTGCTCCATATGCACAAAAACAGAGAGTAGTAGATGGCCCAAGCGGAATCGCATGTGTTCGTATCCCGGTAAAACAGATAACCAACAACAGCAACAAAGGCGGGAATGGCCATAAACGCAGTGTAAAAGCTTGTATTGCAGTGTAGTGTGCAGTAGTGGCGATCAAAGGTGACATAGAGTGGTCAAGAAATCAATTGAGGAATACATAATACTCTTCAAGTCTTCGACTTACGATAGCCACGCAAAGTACCACGCAATCTCTTCTCCATAGTACAGCCGCACTCCTTCGAGAGGAGAATGGAAGAGCGATTTTGCGAACTCTGCAAATACCTATGAATACGACGTTTCAAGCATATCGTGAGCACATCATCCTTAACGTGTACTTCATTCGTCATCGCCATACACATATCATTGATCCAACGGCAGGCTAATAGACTGCTTCACACACGCTGTAGGTATTTTACACTTAGGCTGCACTCGTCAAGACAACATTCTACTCTCCAAACTAGCGTTCATTTCTATACGAAAGGTAGGACGGTTGCGTGTGAACGCATTGTCCCCTGTTCGTTCCCTTCGATCTCCTCTAGAAAAACAAGTACTCGCGCACCATCACCTACCAGCTCTCGTTCAAGCGGATTATGGACCGGAAACAGAGACTTAACAAAGCCCTTTAGCGAGCAATTAGAAGCACAAAAAGAGCAAACTTGAGCACTTCAATAGCAGTGATTTGTGTGGTTATGGGGTTTTGGTTTTGCTTTGTGTTGGTCTTGTGAGAGTGTTTCTGCGTACTTTTTCTGTTCTACAGCAACAAAAGCAACAATGGCACTCCATCCAGCTCTTGCTTGCATACCTTCACCCGCAGTCGTCCTACCAAACGCTCCCCTTCAAACAAGGACAGGCCGTGCTTTCCAAAGGTAGTAATATCTTCTGTCGTTGCGATCACATCATTGTCCAGAATAGCATGAATCGCTCTCTGTGTTCATTACAATACAGTAAGATACGACAATCGTGCGCGCCCATAAGATATGCATGTATTTGCAGCTGTACGTTACACAGATAAGGCACTTTACGGCTGTACCTGTCTCTCGGACGATGTAAAGAGTGTCTCAATATCATCGCTTCCACGATAACACTCCAGATAGCGTATTTCAAAGGGTGCGTACACAGTGGTTTCTCGCACGTCTGTAGAAAATACGCGTCGTAACGGTTAATAAGAGTTAGCTTATGGGCTTTCCTTGAACAGACCTGCAGCCGTTCGGTCCGTTTCGCCCATTTTTGGAAAAGGAATGAGCATAAGAGTGCGCTCTTTCTTCATTTCCATTCGCTCTGCCATCCTACACAAAGAGATGAGAGGTGGTTGCAAAAGCTGGAGAGAATCCTCCTTCCTTACGCCATTTCGAGACAAACCGAGAGAGAGAGAGAGAGAGAGAGAGAGAGAGAGAGAGAGAGAGAGAGAGAGAGAGAGAGAGAGAGAGAGAGAGAGAGAGAGAGAGAGAGAGAGAGAGAGAGAGAGAGAGAGAGAGAGAGAGAGAGAGAGAGAAAGAAAGAAAGAAAGAAAGAAAGAAAGAGAGAAGTCGTAAAGAGAGAGAGAAAGAGAAAGAGAGAAAGAAAGAAAGAGAGAGAGAGAGAGAAAGAAAGAAAGAAAGATCAAAAAGTAATCACGAAGAGAGTGTGTAGCGAGATCGATCAGAGTTCCTCGAACACATCGTACTCACTCCAGCATCAGTGCAGTTGGAATAGAAACGTGCATGAAAACCTCCTTTCCTTTCCTCTTTCCCCCCTCTGCATTGTGCACCTTCACGTGGAGGCCA